>JBBQVS010000057.1:0-26479 GCA_038211295.1 Ktedonobacterales bacterium
CTGCTCATCTATGAATACAAGATTGACGCCACTAAGAAACAACTTGAAGCCATCGACAACGCTATCCGTGTGTGCCAGTTCATCAGGAACAAGTGCATTCGGTTGTGGATGGACTCTCGCGGCGTCTCTAACAATGACCTCCAGGTCTCCTGCTCCACTCTTGCCTCACAGTTTCCTTTTGCCAACGCTCTCAACTCACAAGCACGTCAAGCGTCGGCAGATCGAGCGTGGTTTGCCATTCAACGCTTCTCTGAGAACTGCAAATCAAAGAAACCAGGGAAGAAAGGCTATCCCCGTTTTCAGCATGATAACCGCTCAGTCGAATACAAGGCGACGGGCTGGAAGCGAGAAAGCGACGGGAAGCACATCACCTTTACCGACAAGTGCGGTATCGGGCGTATCCGTCTCATTGGCTGTCGAGACCTTGCAACGTTCCCATTGCCACAAATACGCCGTGTGAGGATTGTACGGCGGGCCGATGGCTATTATTGCCAATTCGGGGTCAACGCATATCGAGAAGTACAGCATGTTCTCACTGGCAAGCAACTCGGTATAGACATGGGTCTGAACGCCTATTATACCGACAGCGAAGGGAACACAGTTGCGAACCCTCGTTATCTCCGTAAGGCAGAGAAGCGATTAAAACGGGTGTCGAGACAGCATGGCAAGTGTGCCAAGAAGAGTACCAACCGTAAATAGGCACAAAAGAAACTGGCAAAGGCGCATTTGAAAGTTCAAAGGCAGCGTGAAGATTTCGCCTGAAAACAAGCGAACGCGCTCATCACCTCTAGCGATGTGATTGCCTATGAGAAACTTTCAATTCGCACCATGGTCAAGAACCATCACCTTGCCAAATCCATTAGTGATGCATCGTGGGGCAAGTTCCTCATGTGGGTCAACTATTATGGGACGATACACGGTATCCCTGTTCTAGCCGTAGCCCCGAACTTCACCTCACAGGATTGTAGCGCATGTGGCACACGCGTCAAAAAGTCGTTAAGTGTCAGGACGCACGTGTGCCACAAGTGCGGATTGGTGCTGGATCGAGACCACAACGCGGCCTTGAACATTCTAGATAAAGGATTGATGGTACTGTTGGGCAGACAGGAACCTCCAGGACATGCAGCCTGTGAAACGCTTCTGGACCGTCCCGCCTCTGCGACTGTACCTGTCGGTACAGCCCGTAAGCGGTCTGGTGGAAAGAAGAATTCCCCTGCTTTCTAAGCGGGGAAGTGTCAATTGATATATAAAACAACAGTGGCGTGGTTTCCACGCTATTGCTTTAAGGACACATCCATTATGCAACAACATCACACCATGCAGTCCCCGTTGAATGTTGATGACGTTCGGAGCCATTTTCCCGCGTTGGCATCGGATGATATCTATTTTGACAACCCTGGCGGTACACAGGTTGTGCGTGAGGCGATAGCGCGGATGCAGCAATACTTCGAGCAGAGCAATGCCAATCACGGCGGGGCGTTCCGTACCAGTCGTGACTCCGATAGCGTTGTCGCAGAGGCCCGTAAAGCGGTGGCGGCGTTTCTCAACGCGGCACGTCCAGAGGAGATTGTGTTTGGGCAAAACATGACCAGTCTCACGCTGCACATTAGCCGTAGTATTGCCCGTTTGCTTAATCCCGGTGACGAGCTTGTGGTGACGCGCTTAGACCATGACGCGAACATCACCCCCTGGCTACTGATTGCGGAAGATAGAGAGTGTACCGTGCGCTGGGTCGATATTGATCCAACTGATTGTACTCTGGACATGGAAGACATGCGGCGACAGATTACGCCGCGCACAAAGCTGGTCGCGATTGGCTACGCCTCAAACGCTGTCGGAACCGTTAACGATGTGAAACGTGCCGTTGAGCTAGCCCATAGTGTCGGGGCGTTCTGCTTTATCGACGCGGTACAGTACGCACCGCACAAGCTGACTGATGTGCAGGCTCTGGATTGCGACTTTCTGGTATGCTCGGCCTACAAATTCTTCGGCCCACATACGGGCATTCTCTATGGGAAATACGACCTGCTGAATAAACTCACGGCCTACAAAGTGCGACCTGCGGGCGATCTACCACCTGATAAATTCGAGACTGGCACGCAGAGTTTCGAGTCAATTGCGGCGACGCTTGGTGCGATGGAATACTTCGCGTGGCTTGGTCAGCAGTTTGGCGGCGAGACTGGCCCATTTGCGAGTGCGCTACGAAAAGGCATAGAGGTCATTGATGCCTACGAATTGCGACTCAATCACGCGTTACTTGACGGGCTAAGTTCTGTCGTGGGTCTACACATCCATGGCATCACTGACTCGCGGAAAATGGGGCAGCGTGTGCCAACGTTCTCGTTTACGCTCGACGGATGGCATCCACGCGTTGTTGCCGAGAAGCTGGCACAAGAGCATATCAATGTGTGGAACGGCAATTATTACGCTGTCGCTATCATGGAACGTCTCGGCTTAGAGGCACAGGGCGGTATGGTGCGGGTTGGCCTAACACACTACAATACCTTTGGCGAGATCGAGAAACTGGTCGATGCGCTCAAGCAATTGAGGCACTGAAAAAGCATAATGCGTAGTGCATAGAGGGAATAGACCGATACAAAAGTCGGCCCATTCCCTTAATATTTCTGTATTTACGCTCGTTTGACTCGTCGCAGGCGATAGTAGAGAAAGCCTCCTGTGAGGAAAAGCAAGGCGATCTCTGGCAACCATGCGATAACGGGTTGTACTGCGTCGTGTGCAACGCGATAGTTGGGGTCAGAGCCAGTACCAGGGACGCCCGGTAGACCCTTCACTTGCGCGGACACAAATTGTATTTTGGGTGTGCCATTGAGCAGACCAATCGCAAAGACGCTTGTCACCGTATTCATATCCAGCTTCGCGGAAACTGGGAGCGTTGTATTGCTCTCCGAAGAACTCACATCGAATGTGTAGGCACCCGCAGGCTCTGAAAGATAGGAACTGGCCTGCTGATAGGAGATCGCGTTGATGACTGTGCTCCCATTTGTCGCGACGCTAACCGTACCAGTACCGGGTGAAAGGTGGTAGACGCGAAGCTTCGCGCTGCCACTCACAACGAGGTTATCATCAATGAAAACCTGCAACGAGAAGCCAGTTGCAGCAGTTCCCAGCGCGGCTACGGTGTATGGCACGCCGGGTTGTATTTGCACTGTCTGGGTGATGGTCGCGGCACCCGGTCCGGTGCCAATCAAACCAACCTGTACTTTGTGTGGGCCGGCAGGCAGAGGAGCGTAAGGTGTGACCGTCCCAAATTGGAAATTATTCAACAACATATCACCATCGACAAATACCGTCGCCGTCCCAATATCGGGTGATGCATGAATAACACGGATATACGACGTGGTATCCGCCGCCTTCGCGCTACGCACTGGGAGACCTGCCGTCAAGAAGAGGGCCACCAGTGCGGTAAAGATGGTGCCTGTCACAAGGCCAAATGAAAGAATCTTTAATCTGGGCGCGAGCTGCATACATATACTCCTTTTTGCGATTGCACATAGATAAGCATTTTTTGCAAACATAGAAAATGTAACTATTTATTATAACGAAGCAGGCAACGATTAGGGGGACGAAAGGGAACTAATTCTCTATAGATTCGTTCGATTACAGAAAACGATAGAGAAACGTAGAGAAATTTGTCCTGCTCAGGTTTACAAAGTAGTCCGATGGTACGTATAATTACGTAGTATAAATTATGCGTTATACAAGTTATACACTATGGATAAAAAATGCAACAGCTACAACAGGCACAAAGACCGAAAAAATTACAAAAAGAGCAGATACTTTTACCTGTAGGGTCAGTTATTCGTAATGTCAACGGAGACCGTTATATTGTGGAGGGATTGCTAGGAACAGGGGTAGCGGGTGCTGTCTATCGTGTGCGCGACGGTCATAAGAGAGAAAACGTTTTCGCGGTCAAGGAACTGATTGACCCGAATGGGGCGGAACGCGAGCGTTTTATGTTTGAGGCCGAGGTGTTAATGCGGCTCGACCATGAGGCATTACCGAGCGTTTACCGTGTGTTCGAGAATGAGAAGCTCAAGCGGGTATATATTCTCATGGATTACATTGAGGGGCGTGACCTTGAGGTACTCCAAAAAGAGCAACCTAACGAGTGTTTTTCGTTACCGCTTGTGCTGGCATTGCTCACGCCTGTTGTGTCCGCACTCACCTACTTGCATCGTCGTGAACCGCCGATTGTGCATCGTGATATCAAACCCGCCAACATTGTTGTGCCGATCAAGGGTGGGGACGCGATGCTCGTAGATTTTGGTATTGCGAAAGAGTACATCTATGGTACTGCTACCACCGCGCTTGGGCAAGGTTCGCCGGGTTATGCTGCGCTTGAGCAATATAGTGGAGGAACAAATATCCGCACAGATGTATATGGTCTCGGTGCGACCATTTACACGCTGCTCACTGGCGTAGTTCCGATCGTGTCGGTGGAACGCGTCACGGGAAGCAAGGGTACTGATCCACTCAAGCCCGTACACGCGCTTGTCCCCGACCTGCCACAGGGAGTAAGTGACGCGATCAGTCGTGCCATGAGTGTAAGCCGCGATGATCGGTTCGCGACTATCGACGAGTTTTGGGAAGAACTGAACGCGCAGACACAGAATGAGAGGCAGACAACTGAGAGCAGTATGAAACCTGAGCGTCGTACACCACGCGTGAGAAAAGATGTCGCACCTCTCCCTATTCTAGAACAAAGACGCTTAGCGCGGAAAAAAAGACGTCAAACAGTGTTTTTTGCTGGTATCGGTGGATTACTCGCCGTGCTGCTTCTCGCTATGGGCATCGCAACCTATGTCTCACATATGTCACAGCAGCGTGTGCGAGCAACGCGCAGTGTTGCAACAGCGACAGTGCCAACTGCTGTACCAACCGTTGACCAGTCGCCTTATCCAACGCTTGCCACTTCCTACAAAGGTACAATGGGTGACGTGGTAAACAACACAACGACCAGCGCGGCTATTACACAGTTGCAGCAGAACAAGAGAACAATCAGGGGTTTTTGCAACGGTTTGGGTCTGACGGGGCCATTTGATGGTACGATAAGCGAAGGGGGACATATCGTCTTCACGGTTAAAATTCCTGACGGTGATACGGGTATCTTGTTTGAGGGTGATGTCAAAACGGGTGGGAATATGGCTGGTGAATTCTATATAATAAGTCAGAAGACGGGACAGCGCACGGGCGAATACGGTACATGGTCGTTGACGAAAGCGACGCAATGAATGAGTAGATTAACATTGCTGGGAACTGGCACTTGCCAAATTGAGCATGAGCGGCGGGCGTCAAGCGTACTACTTGAACTTGATGGTATACACATCCTGTTCGATTGTGGGCATGGCGTTATGCAACGTCTGCTCGATGTAGGCGTGCATCCAAATACCTTACAGCATGTGATACTTTCGCATTTTCACCCCGACCACGTTTCAGACCTGATACCACTTTTTCACGCGGCGGCATGGTCGCGCACACGGCCGCGCACAACCGACCTGCATATCTATGGCCCGCAGGGAACGCGTGCGTTAATCAATGGCTACCTCGTGCTGTTCGGGCGCACCGCCTTTGAGCAATCATCCTACGCGCTAATTGTTCACGAGACTACAGAGGCTACATTCTCTATTGGCCCTCATATGTTCGAGTCCGTGAGCCTGCCACCTGCCGGCAATCACGGTATTCGCTTCGCGCATCATCAGAAAACGTATGCTTTTACAGGTGACTCGCATTTTCATTTCCAAGAACTGGCATTCTTGCGCGGCATCGACTTCGCGATCATCGACTCTGGTCATATCAGCGACGACGAGGTTGTCGAGCTGGCCGTTGAATCGCAAGCACAAGTCTTGCTTTGTTCCCACCTCTACCGTGAACTCGACGTCCATTCTCTGCAAACGCAAGCGCAAGCACGCCAGTACGCGGGGACAATTCTTGTCGGGCGCGATCTGATGACGTTTGTGCTATAAGCGATACACAGTAAAAAGAACGACGCGGGTTATTCTACTCACGTCATTCCCTCCGTTGTGCCTTTGCAAAAAGATGCTTATGGTTTCAGCACAACCTTGATGCAGTTGTCTTCTTTATGTTTGAAGATGTCGTAGCCGTGCGGGGCGTCATCCAGTTTCATTGTGTGTGTAATCACGAATGAGGGATCGATCTCCCCATCCTGAATGCGGTTCAGAAGCGGTTGCAGGTACTTGTGAACATGTGTTTGGCCCATTTTGAAGGTCAGGCCCTTCGCGAATGCGGCCCCAAACGGCACTTTGTCAAGAAAACCGCCATAGACGCCGGGGAGTGAGACGGTGCCACCCTTACGACATGCTTGAATGGCCTGACGAAGCACATGAGGGCGGTCTGTTCCCAGACGTGTCTTCTGCTTAGCTGTATCGTTGATCGCATCGAGGCTTGTGCCGTGCGACTCTAAACCTACCGAGTCGATACAGGCATCGGGGCCGCGCCCGCCCGTCATCTGCTTGAGTACCTCAACGACATCCACGCCCTCGTAATTGAAGACTTCGGCCTTGCCCTGTTCCGCCGCCATGCGTAGGCGTTCGGGGAAGCGGTCAATCGCGATTACGCGCTCCGCTCCCAGCATGTACGCGCTCTGAATGGCGAATTGTCCCACGGGGCCACACCCCCAGACCGCGACGGTATCCCCCGGTTGAATATCGCAGTTTTCCGCCGCCATGTAGCCTGTTGGGAAAATGTCGGACAGGAACAGTACCTGCTCGTCGGTCAGGCCATCAGGAATTTTGATCGGGCCAACATCGGCGAAGGGAACACGCGCGTATTCGGCCTGTCCACCCGCGTAGCCGCCATAGATGTGCGAATAGCCGTAGAGGCCGGCGGCAGAGTAGCCATAGAGCGACTCCGCAAGCCATGCGTTCGGGTTAGAGTTATCGCACAGTGACCACATTTCACGTTGGCAGTAAAAGCAGCGACCACAGGAGATGGTGAACGGGACAACGACGCGATCCCCTTTTTTGAGGTTCTCGACGCCCTTGCCCACCTCGACAACCTCGCCCATGAACTCGTGGCCCAGAATGTCGCCCTTCTCCATCGCGGGAATATAGCCGTCGAGGAGGTGCAGGTCAGAGCCACAGATGGCGGTAGAGGTTATTTTCACAATCGCGTCGCGCGGATTGATAATCTTAGGGTCAGGCACGTTGTCAACGCGTACCTTGTGCGTTCCATACCAGCATAATGCTTTCATCTATCGTGTTCTTTCTCTTTTATTGTACTCAGTGTTATACAACGCAATAAGTGTATTACGGCGTTACCTATTTGCGTCCTTCGCCTGTAGACTGCCCTTTGATTGTTGGAATCTCGCCCGCCTCCATGATTGATTTGAAGTGACGTAACGTCTCCAATGCCTGCCGTTCAGGAATATGTCCAATCAGATTGCCAATGCCGGTGCCAAACGCGCCCTGAAACTGATGGAAGTCGAGTTCAAGCGTCACAATTGTGCCACGACCATCGGGCGCGGGATCAAAGCTCACCTTACCAGTGTTAGCAGTAGTTGGTTTGCCATGCACATGCCATGAGATTGATTTGTTGGGAACGACCTGCAAGAGTTCGGAGTTCCACTCAATCGTTTTGTTCATCGGCCCTTGCGCGACCCAGTGCGATGTACGCTCGCCCGTTCGCATCACCGAATCAATGTAATCCATGTATAGGGGGGCCTTCTCGATGTCGTACCAGTAGTTGTACAGGTCTTCCGCAGAACGATTGACCGTCATCGAGCGTTGCACCCGCACACCACGCTTGCCCGGAATGCTCGATACTGTTTTAGGAATACCGGGCGCAAAGTTCGGCTGCTGCTCCGCCGTGCTGATATTCATTGCCTGATAGAGAAATGAGTGTCCGCTCAGGCCGCGATAAAACAAGGCGCTACCTGCGAGTGCCAAGCCTGAGCCAAGCCAATCGCGCCGCGTGATACCATAGGCCGCCAATACTCCGCCGCTTATTCCTGAGAGCCAGCGTTCGGCCTGTCCCACATTGCGCGTCGCCACGTTCTGATCGCCTTGCGTATACGTATTCTGATAACTCTTTATTGTAGATTGTGCTGATGCCATATATTTTTTCTCTTTCTTATGTACTATCAATAGAGTTTGATATCAATAACACGTTAAAGAGTGCGTCAGCGTTTCGCACACATCCAACAGGGCAACATTCAGAAGGCTTTCAAAATAATTGCCATTAAATTAACTAAAATTGCCATAAATATTGACAAAATTGCTCGTGATATGGTATGTTTCTCATGTAATGAAAAATATTGTCATTCGAATAGCAATATTTTTACAAGTAGAACGTAAAGGAGAGATAGAGCGTATGCATCAATTGATTACACGCGACCCGGTGAGCGGTGGAGAACTGATTGTGACGCGGCTAGAGTGTCCTGATAGTGGTATTGTTATCGAGGGCCAGTTTAACCTTGGCTGGATTGGTCGCCTCACAAAAGAGCAGCTTGAGTTTGTTGAGTTGCTGGTAAAGTATCGTGGCAACGTACAGAAGCTCGCGGCAGAAATGAACGTAGCGTATAACACGGCCCGCAGTCGTCTGGACGAGATTGTCAGCGCACTTGGCGGTGCGCCCGAAAATGATGGTCGCGTTGACCGTCGTCTTGTGCTTGATCGTCTCGCGGCAAAAGAGATTAGTGTCGAGGAGGCTATGCGGCTCCTCAAAAGCTAAACGTGGTAGGAGGCGTAAGAAGCAGACGAACCGCACTTCTTATATAAAGGAAGAAAAACCCTTTTCAGAAAGGATAACAACATGACCACATTTCCCGCAGTACAGACAATCGTCATTTCGGATGTGAGTGGAAGTCTCATTGTTCATGGTTCCGAGCAACCGAATATTCAAGTAGAGTCAGCAAGCACCATTGAACAGTTACAACCGCGTGGCGATACATTATCAATAAGCGACATAGAAGGGGATTTACACCTCTCTGTTCCTCACGAAACTAGCGTGATTGCGAAAGATATACAGGGAAATGCTCACATTGAGCATGTCGGACGCGTCGATCTCAAGGACGTGGGCTGCGGTGCGCTTCTTTCGCTTATACACGGCGATATGTATGTTATTGATATTGGTGGCACTGTTGAGGTACGTGAGACCAATGGCACTGTGAGTATAAAGGATGTCGGCAGCAGTGCGACCTTGAAGGGTATCGGTGGTAATGTGACACTTACCGGTGTTGGAAAAGATGCTTCTTTGTCTGGTATCAATGGTAGCGTCACAGTGAAAGACATTGGCACAAGCCTTTTGCTGGAAAACGTCGATGGCAGTGTTCAGGCGAGCGACGTTGGCACAACACTAACGGCGCAAGAAATTCGGGGCAATGTGACTCTGCACGATATTGGCAACAATCTTGTACTTACTAACATAGGTGGCACAGTGCAGGTAACGGACGTTGGCAACAGTGCCACCTTCACGCGACTCAGTGGCACGCTCACAGCTAACGACATTGGGGGCAACCTGTCGCTGCTCGCTGATCTCGTTCCGGGCCGCTCATCTATTAGCGTTGGTGGCAACGCGACCATAACAATTCCAAAGGGCGCGAACCTGACTCTCACGGCGCAGGTGGGCGGGAATGTCACCGGCAGTTCGATGTCTTCTTCGTCGTCGTCGGGTTCGCATACTATAAATGTAACATACGGTACGGGTGTCGCTTTGCTCGAACTTGAGGTTGGTGGCAACCTCGTGTTACATAGCGACGAGAGTCCACGTAGCAGCAGTAGTGCAAGTGGCTTCACCTATCAAGCTGACATTCCGCCTGTGAAGGACAATCGGGGAAAGAACATTTCGGAGGCTGTGAGCAATCTCAATGTTCGCATCAACGAGCGCGAGTGGCAACTTGACCCGCAGCGTCTGGATCGCCTTGTCGAGCAGGCAAAGCAGGCCGCAACCGACGGCGTACAGGGTGCGCTCGAAGCCGTCGAGCAAGCACTGAGCAACATACGAATGCCCGCGCCGAAAACGGCACCTAAGCCTCCTGTTCCACCAAAGGCTCCGATGTCTCCAATGGAACCGATGCGACCAATAGAGCCAATGAAGCCAATGGCTCCCATGCAACCGATAAAGCCGATACAACCAATGGCTCCTATCCAACCGATGCAATCGCTTGCCGACGTTGAAGAAAGCAAGGCACAAACGCAACACGCACCGGAGATGGTTGTGCCGCTTCCAAGCGACCCGGCGCAAGAGCGCATGGCGATTCTCCGCATGATTGCCGAGGGGCGCATCACTCCCGACGAAGGCGACCTCTTGCTGGAAGCGTTGGGGAACTGAAGTAATGGGATACTGTCACATGTAACGAGGTGGTTCAAGGTTGTAGAAGAGGTGTGAACTGTGTAGTGAGTGATGAAAGGGTATCACGGGGGCAAAAAAACATGGTGAGAGTAAGCCGCGCCATGTTTTTTTGCTCTCGTCTTGAGAAATGCGCCCAGCAGGGATCGAACCTGCGACCATCCGATTAGAAGTCGGATGCTCTATCCACTGAGCTATGAGCGCATGACGTTTAACAATGTGAGTCGTTAAACATCATAATAACAATTTGTGACGCAACCGTCAAGCCCGTACCAGAAACACTCAAAAATCACGGCAATGTGTGTAAACGGCACGACTGTGGATATGTTGTGTGACTAATCCCATCGGTTGGGCGTAATGAAATCAATTTGACGTGGAATGGTGGGTGGTTGTGTGCGTAAGGTAATTTTGGACATAAAAGGCAGGGAAGCAGGACAGGCAGGGAAGCAGGACAGGGGCAAGCCCTGTCACTACTATACATGGAACCGCGCGGCTTCGCCACGGCGTGGCGGGTCTCGTAGTATAGTAGTGACAGGGCTTGCCCCTGTCCTGCTTCCCTGCATCACGCCCCTATTGTTGTCGGCCTGCCCTGTGCTGCATCATAGCCCCTATTATGATACTTCACCTGTTGGAAAAACCAGTTAAAATAACCCTAACGAGCATAATATTTGTGCATCGTGCTGTTCTTCGTCTTCTTCGTGAACGAGGCAGAGCCGCTCATCTTTGTATAGGCTCACCACGAGATCGCTTAGGTCCTTGTCATCGACTCCGCTTCTGATCTGCCGATTGATCGCGTCCACCGCAGACCTTAATAGAGGGAAATTGTAGATTCTGTCAACCGCTCGTTCCAGTTCCTCGACGGACTCGAACTCTTTGAGTAATTGTTTCTTTTGCTCTGTGACATAGTGTTTCAGACGCTCGTAGGCGCGATACCGCGCACTGGACGGACGCCCAAGCTGACCGCTTGTGCTTCTATCTTCCGTCACAATCTGCTCTACACCCTGTCGCACCAGCTCATGCTGCTCCTCTGGCAAAGCAATCGCGGGGGTATCATAGGTACACGCCGCCGCAGTGAGAATCGTGAGCTGCGACTGCGTGACACTCTCCCCCTTACGGTTCACCCATGCTAGCGCGTCGTTGCCATCGCCTGTACGCATATAGACCAGTACGCCCTGTGGCGAGGTCGGACGATGCGGATGTGCTTTTGTAGAAAAGATAACGTTCGGCAACTTCTCGACCTTCGCCTTTAACTCTGGTCGCGCCTCAATCGCGCTTTTCCATATCTGGTAGGCGTGTGAGGTAAGGTCTACTTCTGTATCGCCGTCCCCATCCAGTACGCCCGCCTTCTCGTTATACAGGTCGAGTAATGGCATATTGTCGCCATCATCCTCAAAAAACGACTCGTCGGTTCCGACAACCTCGGCGTTCTCGCGCAACCGTTGCCGTACACGCTCACGCAAGCGGATAAGCTGCTCTACGCCATCGGCAGGCAAGAACGAGTAGCAATAAATTGTATCAGCTCTCTGTCCGATGCGGTCAACGCGACCTGCGCGTTGGATGAGACGAATAATCGCCCAGGGCAGATCATAGTTCACGACAATTGCGGAGTCTTGCAAGTTCTGCCCCTCGCTCAACACATCGGTTGCGATCAGCACCCGTAGCTCACGTTCCGCGCCGACACTCCCGCGTTTCCCATTGCTGTTCGGGCTAAAACGCCATGCCAGTTCGGTTGGATTCGCTGAATCTCCCGTGACACCCTCCAGGGCGGGAATGCCACGTTTTTTGAGTTGCTGTGTGAGATAGTGGACGGTATCCGCGAATTGTGTGAAGATTAACACCTTCTCGCGTGGGTGCTTTTGTGTTAGTAGCTTCTCCAACGCCCCTAGTTTCGCGTCGTCTTCCGCGTCCCATGACCCGCATTCCGCGAGTACATCCAGCAGGCCATGACAATCCGCGAGTATGTCCCTTTTTAGATTGCTATTGAAGAATGCGGGACGTATCCACTTGAACCGCGAGCGATACCGCGTCGCATAGTCGTTGTAGACCTCCGCCGCCTGCTTGCGATACTCTATTTCGCTGAACAGGGGCAATGCTGCGAGTGGAGCCGTACCCGTCGTCTCTTCGTCATCCATCGCGCTCTGTCCTGCCACATTCTCGTCCTCGTCGGTGGTCGCGTCGAGCAGTTCCGCGTTTTGTGTCCCGATTGGCACCTCTAGCCCTGCTTCGAGCGCGTGCAACACGATAAAGTTTCGCAACGTGTGTCGCTCTATGGATTGGATAAATGCTGGCCCACCACTCTCTAAGCGTTTGAACAGTCCCACGCGACAGAAGCCCATGAGCCGCTTGCCGCCGCGTGACAGGTTCTTTACATTCAGTCGCTCATTCGTGGTTGGAGTCAGTCCCCTCTGTTTGCTATCAGAAACGAGATAGTTTGCCAGACCGTAGCGAGGCAGGTTCAGCTTGTTGATTGTCGAAAGCACGTGTTCGGAGTAGAGACGAGCATACTGGTCGTGGCTCTGCCCCTCGTCGAGCGCGAACGTAATCGTGCGTGGGAGACGCGTTGGAAAATACGAACGTGTCCCATCACGAAATGTCAGGTAGCGGCGTCCAGTTTCTTCGTCAAGCGTGGCGTAGTATTCCTGAATAAAGCTACGCGTGCGGCGTACCATATAGAGGCGCATCAGGTCGCGCCAATCTTCGGGATAGTTGCTCTGCTCGAACGCGCCCAGCGAGCGGACGGGATGCTGATGCTCACGCATAAACGCCGCCTCGCCCTTCTCGCTCAACAACCGCTCTGGTCGAATCCCCAGGTCTTTGGCCTTGTCGTCCGTGAGGAACAGGCGCAGTTGTGCCGAGATATCGCGATAATTTTTGTTATAGGGCGTGGCGGTCAACAGGATACACTTGCTCTCGTTGCGCTCTATATAGTCTTTGATGGCCCGAAATCGCTTGCTTTCGCTATTCCGCAGATTGTGACTTTCGTCCACAATCACCACGCGATAGCGGCGCAGACTCGGTAGCTCTCTGAGTACGACGCTGCTTGAAAGCACCAGACCCATCAGGTGATACTCTTGCTGATACTCTTCCCACATCTTGACGAGGTTTTTGGGGCAGATAATTAGCGTACTGAACGAGTAGTCTTCTTGCATCACCCGTGCCAGAGCCGTCGCCATCAGCGTCTTGCCCAGGCCAACGACATCGCCAATCAGCACGCCGCCGCGTTTGTTCAGGTGATGCGCCGCTATCTTGACCGCCGCCGCCTGATACTCGAAGAGTGTGTCGCGCATATCCTTTGGAATGGTGAACTCTAGCAGTCCCGCGCGTGCCTCCTGTGCCAGATGGTAGGCCATTTTGAGGTAGAGCAGGTAAGGGGGAACCGGCTCCGCTCGCGCCCAGCTTTCATCGATGATCGTGGCGAGTTCCTGTGAGATATCGATACACCAGCGATCCTCCCAGCGTTCATCGAACCACCGCGCCAATTTTTTACAGGCGTCATCATCGACAACATCGATGTTCAGTTCCCCTTGATGTGAGAGACCCGCGAACGTCAGGTTGCTGCTGCCCGTGTAGCCAATCATCGGCACCTGTGCGTCGTGACGGTGCAGGAGGTACAGTTTGGCGTGCAATTTGTGACGTAGATACAGCTTGACGATGACGCGCCCACTTTTGAGTTGCTCACTTAACCGTCGTAAGCCCTGCTGATCGGCGTTCGTAGGTGCGCCTACAATCAACTGATCGCGAAAATCCTGTGCCACGCGCCGCTTGAGTTGCAGTGCCGTGCGCTGATCCATGTCAAGTCCGTCTTCGTCGCCACTCGTGAAGCGGAACACCTGTCGTACCTCATCCTGTGGCTTATCCTGCATCCCAATCATCAAGCGACAGCACTCACCCGCGCCACCCTGCCACGACTCCATCATCGCCTCGATCTGTCGCCACCCGCGCAAATTGAAATAGCCCACGCAGAAGTCCGCGCGATACGAGACCCGCAACGTCTCCCGCAATGCGTCCAGAAATCTCTGCTCTATATTGTCATAAATACGTGGCATTAGACTTCGCTCTCCTAGTCACCATTATTCCGACCCATACGGTACTTAATATCATAGTTAATGATAAAATCCAATTCCTCATCCGTAAAGTGGTAGTGTTTGGCTAGTACGCGGTCAATCTCGTCTATGATTGGTTTTGCATCGCTAACGTTGTATTCCCTGTACTCTATGTCACCTGTAGTCCTATAAGATGCTTTTTTGATAAACGCCTTCTCTTCCAGCTTATTCATTAGTAGGAAACACAAATCTACAAGCGTACTTAAAGTTTTTTCTTGTATTGTACCTACAGGAAAATCATCTATGACTGTCTTTGTGAAGTTGTGTCCATCACTAGTAACGCAGTAGAACCAAAAGAATAAGGATGAAGTCATCAATCCAACCATAGCGTCTCTCAGCTTTTTATCTTGAAAAGAGAGTGTCTTTTCTCCAGTAGAAACATTAGTCAGTTTACTTTTGTAGTAGGGTTGGTGATTTAAAACTCTTGCCCAGTAACGAATACCATAGCTGTAATAAAGTAAATATTCTAACGTTTCTATCCTCATATCTCTTATCTTAGTAGCTTGTTTCATAAGCTTACTTGCTATAGAAGTCTCAATAGATGTCGATAACTTCGGAGTTATGTGATCGTTTATGAGATTGGTAGTACAGATATATTCAAGCTTGTAGAGCAAATATGGTCTCAATTCTGTTGCAAAACGATTTAATCGTGTAGTGTATGTGTTTGCAGAAGCAACTTCAGGTAGTCGAAGCCATATTGCAAGTCTTACATCAATACCTTCAAAAAGTTTGCCAGGTCTACACTCATAGAAGGAAATATAGTTTGTTCCAAATGCAGTTACCAACTGATTGGTTGAAATCATTCGAGGAGTGGAAAAAGCCGACAGTTGAATTATTAGCCCTAGTGCTGCTCTTGGATGACTAATAAGAATAGACCTTTCCATGACAAAGGGAAATAAATTGCCACTCTCGATAGTTTTGTAATCCCGAATAGAATAATTTTTTCTTACTTTGCTATACTCCACATACGGCGGATTGCCGATAATCACATCGAAGCCGCCTTCGTGCATAATGCCATAGAACTGGGCATACCAGTGAAAGGGCTTGTGGCTTTGTTGCCACTTCCTGAAGTCTTGCTCATACTCTTGGGCTTGCTTATTGTTTTTATCTATCTTGTATTCAGCAGCGAGACAGCTATCAAGTTCGGTATTGAGTTCCTCTAGTTTGATACGTAGGTCTTGTTTCGCGGCGGCTATATCCCAGTGTTCAAGCTGCAACTCGGTTTGTAGTTTGCGGAAGTCCCGAAAGCCAACGTCTATCGCCTTTGCCTTTTGTTCGATACGGTTGAGCATGTCGGTAGAGAAAAGCATACTCCTGATATCTTTGTTGACAGTGGCGCGTACATCTTCCAGCGTCGTGAAGCCGATCAGCGTGTTGCCCGCGCGTATATTGAAGTCGATATCAGGCAACGGCTCGATATCCTTGACGCGTTCAACTTGCGCGACCAGTTTGAGGAAGAGGCGCAGTTTGCATATTTCGGTGGCCTCCTCCATGATATCGACACCATACAGGTTGTTGATGATGATTGACTTGAGAATGAAATAGTCACGGTTATGGTGTGTGGCGACCTCGCGCAAAATAGCTTGAAATACTTTGAGGTCGGGATAGCTACGCCGAAGTTTGGGATCAACCAGAAAGTCCAGGCGTTCGCGCTCGTCTACCTTGATTTGCATACGTATCAGACACGCCTCATACAGTGGCTTGAGGATGTTGAGCGCGGCAAAGAGGAACGCGCCAGAGCCACAGGTCGGATCAAGCACCGTCACCCTGCGAATGTGCTTATAGAACGCGTTCAACAGGTTTGTGTCCTCACCATAGGTAATGATATCCTGCGCGAACTTGCAGATATCCAGATTGTACGTGATGAGGTCGTTGATAGATGTAACCTCGCCGTTGGCAAGCTTTGTGTGTACCTCTTCGTAGCGTTGACGCCGCGCAACCACCTCGCGCCAAATCTCTGTCGGGAGCGCGAAATCCTCTGGCGCGGGCTTGTTCCATTCGGTACGCCGTGTGACATCATGCACCCCTGCCTCTATCTCTGCTGGCAAGGGCAGATTCGTCCCCTTCGCAACCGCTTCATAGATGTACTCGTCTGGATTGTCTCGCAACTGCGACCAGACCGCACGCCCCGGCTCAAAGGCAATCTCACAATCCTCTTTTGTCGCCTCGAACAGATAGGGGATAATCGTGTTTTTGCTGATATATTCGGTGATGTCTTCTTTCGTATAGTACGCGCCCATCTGCTTCTGGTTGATATACTTCTCGAAGATATAGCCAAGCACGTCGGGGTTGATCTCTCTATCGTTTTTGAGTTCGCGATCATCCAGGTGCCAGTCGAACTCATCGAAAAAGTCAAAGATGCGTTTGAATGCCGCGTCTGGAATATGGATAGTCGGGTTGTCGCGTTCCAGCGAATGTACATCGAACAGGCCACCATTGAGGTACGGGATTTTACCAAGCAGTGCCTGCAAATCGCCTGGACGTGCGGTACGCTTGTCCTCCTGTGTGTTCAGTTCCGAGAAAAGGTTGAGTAGAAAATAGCGGTAAAAAGTATGAAACTCGTCTTGCCCGTACTGTGTTCGTACCTGTTCCAGGCGGTTGCGTAAATAGCTCTTTTCGCCATTCAGCGTGTCGTCGCTTGTGGTGTTGAGGAAGCCCTGCCGTTGAATAAAATAAATGAACATCAAGCGGTTGAGCATCAGCGAGGCATACCAGTCTTTATCGCCTTGCGCCAGAATACCCTCGATAAAGGTCGTGAACTCCTTGAGTTCTTCCTGGAAGCGTTTGTAAAATTTCTTAGTGACAGGCTCCGTATCGAAGGCTTTTTTGTTGCGTGCCGCGACCTCTGCCGCGCTCGGCTCATCCTCTAAGCCAAACACAAGCTCTGTCAACTTCTGTGCAAGCAACTCGCCCGTTTGCCCCGCACGCACATAGTTATAGTGCGGTCTGCTTGCCTTGCCCTGTTTGCGGTCTACCCATTGCCAAACCTGATTCTCCTGTGCCGCGTCGACATAAATCAGGATATGCTCAAAGACCGTCTTTGTCAGCTCGCGCTCGATCTTGCGGAGTGTCGTGGGTGCGGGAATATTGCCCTGTGCGTTCGGGTCGCACAGGTATACCTGTACGCCGCTCTTGTCGGCGATAGGACGCAACAGATATGTTTGATTGTCAACAGTAATGGGAAGCGGCGGCTCTTTCGGCTTATTCCATGAAAACTCCTCTATAAAAAGCTGTCGTATCGTAAAAGCCTTGAGGTGTTTGAGTATCTGCTCTTTGTTTGCTCTCATAAAACTCTACTTCCCATCTAACAAAACAACCACAGTCAGCACAGTGTATCATACGGTCTAACTCTGTTCTTATAAAGTAGGAAAATTGTGCCAACGTGTCGATAGGAAACGTAGGGGGCAAGTCAGGTCAGGCTTTCCAATCGTGGCCCCATTACGTGACAGAGTAGGAGAGGATGAGCACAATGAGTACATTTTATGCGTCGCGAACGCGCAAACTCTGGGGTAGTGCCACAATCGCGCTCATGTTCAATGGTCTGTATCTTGTATTTTTGTTGCTCAAGCCCGGCTCACATGCTCAATTTGTCGCGGGTGCCGACCTTGCTCAATTATGCGGCGTCCTGTACGGTTCGCTACTCTGCTTCAGTACGCTATGGGGACATGAACACTCTACCCGCTGGAACTCGCGTCAATGGGTCGCGCTCCTGCTCGGACTAGGCATTTTGAGCGAATGTATCGGGCAAGCTTTTTTTACATACTATGATCTCCACAATATTTCGCAATTTCCCAACTGGGCCGATGCGGGTTTCTTGAGTGAGTACCCTCTGTTACTACTTGGTATTCTGTTCCTCCCAACGCGCAAACTAACAAAAACGATGCAATCGCGCGTTCTGCTCGACGGACTGATGATAATGGTGGCGGTTATCACATTTAGTTGGTACTTTATTCTGGGGCCGAATGTCTTGCAAGGCAATGAAACGCTCTTCGCGAAAATTGTTAGCGCGGCCTACCCCTGCTCCGACCTTGTGCTGATGCTCTCTGTACTCTTGCTGGCGTCAAAAGCGAGTGGGCCAGCGTTCCGTCTCCCTGTATGGTTGCTCGCGTTTGGCCTTGCCAGTATTGTTATTTGCGATAGTATCTATGGCTATTTCACGTTGCAGGGGACATATATGACGGGCAACCTCTCCGATATAGGTTTTCCTATAGGCTTTATGCTGATTGGCCTTGCCGTGCAAGTCATGCATCTAAACAATGCAGCAGCACCTTTAGCATTTATGGTTGCCCCACAGGAACAGGAGACGTTTTCGCTAAAGTATGCGTTGCTACCCTATATTTTTATGCCCGCAGTGCTCGTACTCGCGTTTTACGTGTGGCATAACGGCGGAACCAACCCGCTTGCTCTGGGCGTCTATCAGGGAAGTATTGTACTGGTCTTACTGATATTTACGCGGCAAATTCTGACGATACGTGAAACGTCTCTGCTGAATGGCTCGTTGCAAAAAGCGAACGCGCAGTTGGAGGCGTTGGCGACGACAGACCCGTTGACCGGCTTGCCCAACCATCGTGCGCTTGTGGGAATATGCGATCAAGAACTCGAACGCACACGACGCTATGCTCGCTCCTGTTCGTTGCTCTTTCTGGATATCGACCATTTCAAAGCTCTGAACGATGGCTATGGACATGGCGCGGGTGATACCGTCCTGTACGAGTTCGCGCACCTTGTGCAGCGCACACTACGCGGCATGGATACGGTTGGACGCTGGGGCGGCGAAGAATTTGTGGCAGTTCTACCAGAAGCGGAGAAAGTGGAGGCGATGGCGGCGGCGGAACGTGTGCGGGTCGCTGTAAGCGAGTACGTGTTTCCCCTTGGGGGCGGTATCCGTTTGACCTGCTCGATTGGCCTTGTCACGTCGTCGGATGGGGCGCGAGAGCGTGACACGCTGTTGAAGGCGGCAGATCAAGCGATGTATGCCGCGAAGAAATTGGGGCGCAATCAAGTGCGTGAGGCCGACGATCCCGTTGTGCTCACGCTCGTAAATGAGCGACAGAAAAACGGCTCACGCGAAGATATGGCACTGGTTGGCACCGTCGAAGCACTATGTGCGCTGGTAGAGGCACGCGACCAGTATACGGGAGACCATACGCGTCGTGTCGCCAGCGAGACAACTCAGCTCGCGAAGCTGTTGGGTCTGGACGAGGACGAGGCACGTATGATTGGCATGGCGGGACATCTACACGATATTGGGAAGGTGGGCCTGCCGGACGCGATTCTTCAGAAAACCGGCTCGTTGAGCGAAGAAGAGTGGCAGATGATCTACAAACACCCCACGATAGGTGCTGATGTCGTAAGCCTCGTACCTTCGTTGCGGGGCATCGCGCCGATTATCCGCGCCCACCACGAACGCTGGGACGGGTGCGGCTATCCTGACGCCCTGCGCGGAGAAGAGATACCGCTGGGGGCGCGTATCGTCGCGGTGGTCAACGCGTTCGAGGCTATGCGAACGCAACGCCCGTATCAGCAGGCCCGCGATATGGCAACCGCGCTGATTGAGTTACAGCAACACGCTGGCACACAATTCGACCCCCACGTCGTCGCCGCCTTTGAGAAAATGGTGATTCGAGCCGCAGGCGGACGCGCGATGGCGAAGGCGATGATGTACTGACATCGGCATTGCCCTTGACAGTGCCCACCAAAAAATATATAATACTAGTATATCCGAGTAGGGAAGTAAGGATTAGCAGAAGTAGCTATTTTTTCTGTTAAGATTTAGCGATACAAGTAATGGAGTAAACGATGAGTCAGGCATACGAGTTGGAGAAGGGCGATTACACCGCCGGTTTCCACGTAACTGAAAACTATGCATTCAAGTCCGAGCGCGGGCTGAGCAAGAAGGTTGTCGAGCAAATCTCGGAGATGAAGGGCGAGCCAGACTGGATGCGCCAGTTCCGCCTCAAGAGCCTAGACCTCTTTTACAAGCGTCCGATGCCAACATGGGGCGCGGACCTCTCCGGTATTGATTTTGACAACATCTACTATTATATCAAGCCAGTCGCCCAGCAGGGCAAGAACTGGGACGATATTCCAGCAGAAATCAAGGACACCTTTGACCGCCTGGGCATTCCGCAGGCCGAGCAGAAATACCTCGCCGGCGTCACCGCTCAGTACGAGAGCGAAGCCGTGTATCACAAGGTACGTGAAGACCTTGAGAAGCTTGGCGTAATCTTTACCGATATGGACACCGCTCTGCGCGAGTATCCTGATATCATCAAAGAGCATTTCGGAACCGTTATTCCGCCCTCGGACAACAAGTTCGCGTCCCTGAATAGCGCGGTATGGAGTGGTGGTAGTTTCGTGTACGTGCCAGAGAATGTGCGTGTCGAGATTCCATTGCAGGCATACTTCCGCATCAACGCGCAGAACATGGGCCAGTTTGAGCGCACGCTTATCGTCGCTGCTCCCGGCTCGTATGTGCATTATGTAGAAGGTTGTACAGCGCCAACGTATGCCAGTGATAGCTTACATAGCGCGGTTGTCGAAATCAAGGTCATGGAAGGTGCGCGTGTACGGTACACCACCATCCAGAACTGGTCAAAGAACGTGTACAACCTCGTTACCAAGCGTGCCGCCGCCTACCGCGACGCCACAATGGAATGGGTTGACGGCAACCTCGGTTCAAAGGTCACAATGAAGTATCCCGCCGTACTCTTGATGGAGCCGGGGGCGCGTGGCGATATTCTCTCGGTTGCGTTCGCAAGCGATGGAATGCATCAGGATGCGGGCGCGAAGGTGACGCATCTGGCACCACATACAACGTCTCAGATTCTCTCGAAGTCGGTCTCAAAGGGAACTGGTCGCGCCTCATATCGCGGACTCGTTCGCATCAATCCGGGTGCCCACCACACCAAGTCAAGCGTGCGCTGTGACGCGCTCTTGCTCGATGAGAACGCGCGTACCGACACCTACCCAACCATTCGTGTTGAGGAAAACCAGACTGAGATCGGACACGAGGCGACGGTTTCAAAGGTCGGCGAAGATCAGCTCTTCTACCTGATGAGCCGAGGTCTCGACGAGTCTGAAGCCTACTCCCTGATTGTGAACGGCTTTATCGAGCCAATCACAAAGGAACTCCCGATGGAGTACGCGGTTGAACTGAACCGCCTCATCCAACTGGAGATGTCTGGCAGCGTGGGTTAAGCACAACCAAGCGCGAAAAGAACACTACTAGCGACACAAAGAAGAGAGTTTGCCAATCGGCAAACTCTCTTCTTTGTATTATCAGAAGGAGCGAGAAGACCCACCCCGTTCCAGGGGGTGGGATGAAAGCGACTCTTTGACATATATCTAAAATAGATGTACAATGGGTATATGAAGACACAAGAAAAATCCGTTTCCATCAGGTTCCCTCTTAACCTGCTAGCACAATTGAAACAGGTAGCGCAAGACAATAACCGCTCTCTTAATGGAGAAGTGCTAACCATTGTACGTGCTCATATCGAGAAACAGCAAAAGCAGAAAGGCAAAGAAGTATCATGACGCAACGCGCCTACAAGTACAGGTTCTACCCAAGTCCCGAACACAAGCGCACACTTTGGCGTGTACGTTTGGCTGTTGCAGAGTCGTGTACAATTGGGCGTTGCGTCGTCGTACCGTTGCATGGTTTGAGCACGTGCAACGTATGAACTATAACGCCTTGTCGCAAGCCTTGACCGAACTCAAAAAGCAAGAGGGGACACAGGGGTTACAAGAGGTGTCAAGCGTTCCTCTGCAACAGAGTTTGCGACATCTTGAGAAGGCGATGAGCAACTTCTTTGAGAAACGGGCCAAGTACCCGAAGGACAAAAAGAAGCACAACAAGCAGAGTGCAACCTACGTCACTACCGCCTTTGTGTGGACTGGCTCAACCCTCACCCTTGCCAAGCAAAAAGAACCGCTTACCATCGTGTGGGCAAGGCCACTACCCAAAGACGCGAAACCGTCAAGCGTGACTATCTCCAAAGACAAAGCAGGCCGCTCCTTCATCAGCATCTTCGTGGAGGAAGAGATCGCGACCCTTCCCCCACGAGACACAAGCATCGGCATAGATTTAGTGTTAAAGTCTTTTCTCACCACATCCGAGGGTGAGACAATCGACACCCCCAAATACTATGCATGCTACGAAAAGAAGCTGGCGAAACTCGAACGCAAGAAGGGCGCTCAGGGCAGCGACCCTTCCCACACGGGCCTGCTTGAGCCATTGACTGACGGCTCCTTCGCTCACTCCAAGGGCATGTGCAATACCTTGCTGTTTCCACCCCTGTTGCTTCAAATCCCAGGCACGCTTGCGTCGCCATTCGCGCATTTGAGTGCTACTCATGCCGATCAGTTCTCCGCTCTTGTTGTCTCTCAGTTCGGGAGGAAGTACAGCGAGTACTTCCTCCCTGGGACGAATCCCTCATGCTTGAGCATATATTTCCCTCCTACGAGGGGGCTCGCCTACTCTAGCGAGGAGATGGACACTGTTCAGACGGCTTGTGGACGCGGTGTAGCAGCACCAAGTTGGCGCATGAGACCAGCAACATCCCAGACATGCCACAAATTCGAGGTTTTGCCATTGACAAGGCGGACAAAGTGCATATGTGCGACGGATATCGGCGTGCCCGTGGGTGGGAGACCCTGAAAAGGCCCTCGATGCGTCCCAGTCATCGTGGAGCGAAATGCGACGAGGTCTCCTTCTGCGAGCATGTCGTGAAGCTCGAAGTGCAGATCGGGGAAGGCGGTACGCAACATGGTGATCACTGCTTTGAGGTGCGTGGCAAAGTTCGTTCCCAAAGCTTCCTGGTGGTCAATCCCGTCCTGAGTCAGAGCAGCATCGACGACCGTGAGATCCCCTTCATTGAAGGCACGCTCCATAAATTGCTTGATGAAAGCTTTGTTCGTTTCGGGTGTCGTCATAGTTTTCCTCCGCTGATTGTAGTATCGCTCTATTCAATACCTTTATGATATACTAAGAACATGGAGAAAGTCAAGAGCACACGCACCCACCGCCAGCGTCAAGCCCTGGCCACACGAGAACTGATTGTCGATGCAGCCTGCGAACTCTTTTTAGCGCAGGGCTATCTCTCCACCACCATCGAGGCAATCAGTGCCAAAGCGGGAGTAGCCGTCAGTACTGTTTACGCGGTGTTTCATAATAAGCGAGGTATTCTTCAGGCCATTCGGCAGAGATGGCACCAGGAGTCCGGGCTGCATGAAGTTTACCGACAAGCCCTAGAACAGCCCGACCCCAAACGCCGCCTAGAATTGGCTGCACATGCCACGCGTCGGCAATGGGAAACTGGTGGTACGATGATGGCAATTTACCAGGCAGCGGCAGCCGCTGATCCTGATGCGGCTGCGGAGCTTTCCACCGCATTGCAAGGGAGGCGAACCTTCTTAACTCATTTTATCAGTGAGATGGCTGAGCAACTTCGTCCAGACCTGAGTCCTACACGTGCTGCTGCGCTCTTCTACGCCTTGACGCAGTCGAGCATCTATCAGGCGTTAGTCGGGGAAGATGGATGGTCATCCCAGGAGTATGAAGTCTGGTTAGCAGAAATGTTGCAGCAGCAATTGCTCTCCTCATCTTGAAGGTGCGTCTCTGACGTTGCTATTTCTTTTCGAGTGCTCATGCTATTTTAGTTTCTTGCACGGAGATCAATAAGGTCGTGGGACTCACGGTGTCGGCCTGTGGAGGTGCTGTAAGACGTGGCACGCGAAAGCGTGGAAATGCAGGACGCCGATGAAACAGGAAACCCCCTCTAGCGATGGAAGGGAATCTCATCCCCTTCTAGGGGATTGAGAGGATGTCAAGATAGATGTTCCATCTGTGTGTACTGGTTCACACGTTATAGGTGATATGCACCATTGTTTGTCAGCGTGAATTACTGTACCCTTAGAGCAGAGAAGCAAGGGAACAGGTGGATGGTCGTACATAGACGACAGCTATTTTATTAAGAATGACATCCATATAAGCATGGACGCGAATTGCTACAAGCATTGTAGGCTACGCTTCAGGAGAAACTGAAGGAAAGTAGGGAAACATGGGTATCACGATGGATAAGCCTCCCGCAACAATGACCCTAACCGAACTAGCACAGCGCTGCGAACTGGAAATGCACAAGTTTCGTCACAAAGAGCCAACCGATGATCGCTACTGTCTGGAAGTCTTTCGCCGTGCTATTCAACAAGACATACAGGAGGCGTGGACGTTGCTCTACCAGCAATATACCGACACGGTGCGCGTCTGGTTCCGCCGCCACAATAGCAGAGATACAGCAGCATACTACATGAAGGAAGAGGATTACGTAGACAAGACCTTCGAGCGTTTCTGGCAAGCCGTTCGCAAGTCAAAACCCGCGTTTGAGTCGCTCGCGGGTGCGCTCAGCTATCTCAAGCTCTGTCTTACCAGTGCAATCATGGACGAGTTGCGCGATCATGCGCGTACAAACTTGACACCATTACCAGAATATGGGCATCCCGATGACCCGAAATTCGAGGTTGAAGACCTCTATCATGAGAGCGATCTGTGGGAGACGCTCAAGAGCATCCTACCAACCGCGAAGGAACAGCGTCTAGCATACTTGCTCTTTTACTGTAACCTCAAGCCGCGCGAGATTATTCGGAACTGTGTCGGTGAGTTTGCAAATGAGCAAGAAGTCTATAGTCTCCGTCGCAACGTCTGGGAACGTATTATGCGTAACAGGGATAAAATTCGTTGGCGTTTGAGCGACGAAGAGAAATAGGTGGAAGAAAACTTCTGCCCACCGCTTCCTTTTTAACAAAAATCACAGCCCTAAAAGCAGGGAAACAAACGTTTATATAGCGATGTTGCTACTGTACTGCTGAACGTTCAGGCCAGCAAAATATGTAGTACATAGGATAAAAACAGCATGGTACAATGCGAACGTATGCGAAAATATTGGAGCGAGGAAACGCGATGACAGACTGTTTGGACCCAATAGCTCTTACGGACGAGGAAATTTTGCGGTATGCGCTAGATGGGGAACCACTGTCTGATGAAGCAACGTACCATTTGAAGTGTTGCCCGATCTGCCAGCAACTGATGACACGTTATACGGAGACGAATGCCTTTCTGACAACGACGCTCTATCGTAGCCAATGTCCTACAGCCACCGAGCTTACGGACTATTGCGCCCCCACTTCGCTCAAGCTGCTGACGTGCTCTCAACGAGTACGGATAGCGCGACACGTAGAAGTGTGTCCGTTGTGCTGTGCTGACCTAACCAATATATATAGCAGTAATGTAGAATAATATGTAGGAGCGAGACACACGCATGGACGCAACCAGTGTTTCAATAGCGACACCTGCTACCCAGACGGTGGTTCCAACGAAGCCACCTATACTGGCAAGCGACGATCCAAATATCATTTACCCACAGAATATTTCGCGTTCATATCCGCTCTATCGTCTGCTCAAAGGTCGGAGCATTGCTGTCAACGACTACATAATTAGCGCAACCGTCGGTATTCTAACGGCGGTTGTTTTGTTCGGGCTGGGGTTTGCGTTGCATGTTCCCTTTTTCCGGACATGGCAATATCTCGTGAGTAGTGCCGCACAAGCTGTACTCATCTTTCCCGTGCTGATACTAACATATCTGCAAATGCCACACGCGATGGCTGACCTGTTCAATGTCATCTGGAGCAATGGAGTTATCGAAGAGCCGCTCAATAGTGACGCTGCTGTATGGCCCGACAACTACCCAGAGTTTGTGCAACGTTACCGAAGGGGGCGTAAAGCCCCTGTCTTTCTAAGCAGGGGATACAAGCCCGTTCTTGTCGGGGCGTGATAGGCGAGGGGTGTTTGCACAAATTGAGTGTTGAAATGGTACGTGTATTGTGCTGTAATAACATATATGAACACAGACAAAGAGACAAAAATCAATACCAGTTATCCCTCTGATGTGTATATCGCATTAAAGCAGTTTGCACAGGAAGATAGCCGCTCGTTTCATAGTATGGTCATCTGGATACTACGAGACTACATCAAACGTCGCGTAGGCAAATAA
>JBBQVS010000058.1:0-26359 GCA_038211295.1 Ktedonobacterales bacterium
TTCACTACCGCGCATCGACGGTTTTGATGAAAGCACAGGTGAGGTACTTCACGAGCCGGACATGCCCCGTCCCGAAGAGTGGGTGCCACAAATACTCGCCGAGGTATGTGAAGACATCGTGCATGTGTTGCAAGCTCTCGACGCAAGTATCGCCTACAAACTTTCTTAGCGACTCCGCACTAATATATCCGCTTGCGGCGTCGCTCGTTAGGTAGCAGTACGTCCAGGGCATCGTCAACCGTGATAATTCCCTGTAACGTGCCTGCCTCACTGATGACGGGAACCGCGAGTAGGTTGTATTTCGCGATGGTCTCAGCGACTATGCGCGGGTCTGTGCCTGGCTGTACGCTGATGACATCCGCCTCCATAATGGTCTGTAACGTCTGCTCCGGTGTCGCTATCAGCAAGTCCCACAGTGAGACAACGCCAAGCAGAGCGCACTCGTTCTGCGTCTCGTCCTCGACGCAATAGATGGAGGCGGTTCGTACATCCTGCTCTCGAATATTTTTCTGTATCACACTCATCGCCTCCGCGACTGTACGCGTCTGGTTGAGGACAATATAATCGGTGGTCATTAAGCCGCCGGCGGTATCCTGCTCATACTCCAGAAGTTCCTGCACCTCGCCCGACTCCTGTGGCTGCATGAGGCGCAATAGTTCCTCAGCACGCTCCTCTGGCAGTAACGCGATCAGATCCGCAGCTTCATCTGGCCCCATCGCTTCCAGAATATCAGCGGCCCGTTCTGCTCGAATATTTTCGAGAATGTGCCGTTGTAAATCGGTGGAAATCTCCTCCATCGTATCGGCTGCGGTCTCGTTGTCAAGCGTCTCGATCAACTGCGCCCCCTGCTTGGGAGAAAGCTGATGCACAATCTCCGCAATATCTGCCGGATATAGCTCTGCGAGCTGTCCGCCTGTCGGCTGTGCCACCACTGCTGGCATTGTCTCGATGAGTGTGTGATGTGGCCCAATCAACTCGATATCATCCCAGGGAATGAGTGTCGCGACCCGATTTTTGCCAAGTAACCAGGGGGGCGCGATGCGGCGCACAAGGCCAAGATTAGTATTGTCAATTCCCAGAATATGCCAGGTATCATCGAAGCCAACATCATTGACGCGAATCGCTTTTTTATGCTCGACATCGATAACCTGCTTGTCAAGTACCTCCTGCGCCAGTGAGATTTCATCGTGCGTTGGCGTCTCCATCTGTGATACATGGTCGGCTAACGTTGTGCGAAGGCGGAATTCATGTTCATGACGCTCCACTTCGCTGAGTGGAACACGCCAGGGTTGGGCTTCTTCACCTTCTATGAGTAGCACGCTTGGCTGATTGTGTCCTGCCCCCGTTCTTGGTACAAGTACATCGATAACCTTCCCAACACGCTCATTATGCGCGTTTTCGACAGAAATATTCAATATCTGACTGAGATAAAACATAGTTATTACATCTCAACACGAGCATTACTAAACACACTACTAGACTCAGCTTCGCGTTCCACATCCACATTTTTCTGCTGTTCAAGCTGAACGCTCGCACCAATAAAATCGCGGAAAAGTGGATGCGGATGAGTGGGACGACTCTTAAATTCAGGATGAAACTGCGAGGCGACAAACCAGGGATGGTCTGCCAGCTCAATGACCTCAACCAGGTTGTTATCGGCTGAACGCCCACTCACTATCAATCCCTGCGTCTCCATTCGCTTGCGAAATTCGTTGTTAAATTCGTAGCGATGGCGGTGTCGCTCAAATACGATTGGCTCACCATAAGCTGTGTACGTTTTAGTGCCTGCTGTCAGGCAACATACCCAGTTGCCGAGCCGCATAGTGCCGCCCTTGTCGGCGACCTGGCGTTGTGTGAGCATCAGGTCGATCACTGGATTGGGCGTCTGCGGGTCAAATTCGGTGCTGTTGGCATCTGGCAGGCCCAGAACGTTGCGCGCGAACTCGATTACCGCGACCTGCATTCCCAGGCATAGACCGAGATAGGGAATCTTTTTGCGACGGGCGAAGTTTGCCGCTTTAATCTTGCCCTCGATGCCGCGATGTCCGAAACCGCCCGGCACGACGATGCCAGCGACATCTTCAAGTGCCTCAGTGTATGCCTCGCCCATTTGTTCCAATGCTTCGGAGTTGATCCACTTGATGCGGACATCGACATCGTGAAACCAACCTGCGTGGTTGAGCGATTCCGCGACGGACATATACGCGTCATGTAGTTCCACATATTTGCCTACCAGACCAATCGTGACCTCTGGACGGGGACTCTTGATCTTCTCGACAAGCGCAGTCCACTCCTGCATCTGTGGCTCCTGCCGCTTCAGTCGTAGCTCGTTGACGATAAATTCACCCAGGCCGGCCTCTTCTAAAATCAGTGGAACCTCATAAATGGTATCGGCGGTGAGCATTGGGATAACGGCGGCGGTCTCGATATTGCAGAACAGGGCGATTTTGTCACGAAGATCATCGGTCATAGGGTAGTCCGAGCGGCACATGATAACATCGGGCTGGATACCGACGCGGAGCAATTCCTTGACGCTGTGCTGAGTCGGTTTGGTCTTGAGTTCTTTCGTAGAGCCAAGATAGGGGAGCAGCGTAACATGGAGGTAAAGCACGTCGCGGCGGCCTACATCTTTTCTCATCTGGCGAATCGCTTCCAGGAATGGCTCGCCCTCGATGTCGCCAACAGTTCCACCGACCTCGACAATGACCACATCGGCATCGGAACGCCGCGCCACCGCGCGAATGCGGTCTTTAATTTCGTTGGTGATGTGAGGAATAACCTGAATGGTGCCGCCGAGATATTCGCCACGTCGCTCTTTGCCGATCACAGAGGCGTAGACCTGTCCCGTTGTGACATTGTTGGCCTGATACGCTGGCTCGTCGGTAAAACGTTCGTAGTGACCGAGGTCGAGGTCCGTTTCAGCTCCGTCGTCGGTGACGAAGACTTCACCATGCTGATAAGGCGACATAGTGCCGGGATCAACGTTGATGTAGGGATCCAATTTCATGAGCGAGACGGAGACGCCACGATTCTTGAGGAGACGACCTAACGATGCAACACTGATACCCTTCCCTACCGATGAGGCCACACCACCTGTTACGAAGATAAACTTTGACATAATGAAAGAATCCTCCTGCACTCGGAGCCTTGCCGTCGTGCGCTTGCCGTTATGTCTGCACGCTTTCTACATGATACAGGAATATACGGCGCATAAAAAACCTTATTCCCAGGAACGCAAATAATCCTGCCCTCGCGGCTAGCGCGGAGAGAGCAGGATTATTTGTAGTACCGAAGGTGCGGTTGTTAAAGTGTTACGAGTGATTGTAAATTTGGGTTGAACATTGTTTTTGTCGATACCCATTTCGCGGCAGAATTTGTCGAGCGGGTTGGGCGTATCAGCATCGGCCTCTTCCGGCGGAACAGGACGGTAGTGCATCGGGATGACAATACGTGGCTCCACCTGCCCAATGATCTCGGCGGCCTGCGAGACGTTGATACCATGCTGACCACCAATAGGAAGCAAAAGCACATCGGCGTCCGCGACATCTTCAAGTTGCTCTTCTTGCAGAGTATGACCGAGATCGCCCAGGTGACAGATGGCGATATCATCAATGTGAATGATAAAAATTGTGTTGCGTCCTCGCTCCTGCCCACGTTTGCTATCGTGGTAGGATGCGACCCCCGTAATCAGTACATCGCTAATCTCGTACTCACCAGGACTACGTACAACGCGCGGTGCCTTGCTACCAACGCCCACAACACCCTCAACATAGTTATGCCCAGTGTGATTGTGACTAACGGTGATAATAGAGGCGTTGGTCTTGCCAAATCTTGCTTCTTCGCCCTGCTCCGGCGTAAAAGGGTCAGTGACGACTGTCACGTTTTTGCCACGTAATTGAAAGCAGGAGTGGCCTAGCCAGGTAATTTCCATTTGGGTCGCTTCCTCGCATAAGTTCGGGCGGGGACCATTGTCCTCGCCCGAACTGTATTGTACCATAAGGATAGGTCTTTCACAAGAGAATCACAGTCTGGTCTTGATCCTGACCATGAAAACTGCGAGTTGTGCTGGTAGAACCAGCATGAGATTGTACGCTCTGTTTCAGACTTGACAGTATGCGACTCAAAGTTTATACTAGTATGGCAATAAATCTTGTGTAAACTTTGTTTATGAAATAGATAACGAGAAGCAAGGAGTGCGTAAGAACATGGAGGATGTACAAGGCATGTCACCAGAACAACCAAATTTCACAAATATAACCCCAATCGACGCCGCGCGTATCGCGGAACTAGAGACTCAGCTCGCGCAGGCTAAGCAAGAGGCGGCGGACAACTGGAATAAGTTTTTGCGTGAGCGGGCCGATATGGAAAACTTCCGCAAGCGTCAGGAGCGCGTGTTGACGGATCGCGTGTACAACCAGAAGAAGGCCCTTATCAATAAGTTTCTGGGTGTCGTAGACAACGTAGACCGCGCGATGGTGTATCAGGACACAATGAGCCGTCAGGACTTGCAGCAGGCATTGCGGATGGTGCAGTGGCAGTTGAGTGAAGTCATGCGTGGCGAGGGCCTGAATGTCGTCCCAACAGTGGGTGAGGCGTTCAACCCCTACCTGCATGAGGCAATCGAGGCCGTAGAGAATAGCGACAAGCCAGAGGGCATGATTGTCGAAGAGGTGCTTCGCGGATACACACTTGGAGATGAGACGCTCCGCGCCGCTCGCGTGAAGGTGAGCATGGGCAATAAGTAAAATCTCCTATAAAAAAGAGGGCTAGCAAATGGAATATAAAGACTATTATAAAATACTCGGCGTGGCGCGTGGAGCTAGCGCGGACGAAATCAAAAAGGCTTTTCGTAAGCTGGCCCGCAAGTATCACCCCGACGTAAACCCTGGTGACAAGAAGGCTGAGTCGAAGTTCAAAGAGATCAACGAGGCGTATGAAGTGCTTTCCGATACGGAGAAGCGCAGCAAGTACGACACGCTTGGCCCGAACTGGCAAGAGCAATTTGGCCCAAGCATGTCCAATACGCACCGTGCATATAGTACCAGCAATGGCGCAACAGGGGGACGCACACAGCAGCAATTCGAGTTTGACCAGGGGAACTTCTCCGATTTCTTCGAGACGTTGTTTGGACGAACTGGCACGTATGGAGCACCGGGAACTGCCGGACGTAGTGGCGGCGTGCGCGAAGACATGCGACGACGTGCCGGCGATGATATCGAGCAACCTGTCGAGGTAACGTTGCAGGAAGCATATGTGGGTGGTGTGCGAACCTTCAACATTCAATCGACGGAGGTGTGTCCCACCTGCCAGGGGACGGGTGAAGTAAGTGGTAGAGTGTGTTCGACCTGTAGCGGGCAGGGCATGATTCCGCGCAACAAGCGCATTCAGGTAAAGATACCAGCAGGTGTAGATAACGGCTCGAAGATTCGCGTTGCGGGCGAGGGACAACCAGGTATTGGCGGTGGCCCGCGTGGTGATCTCTATCTGATAATCAGTGTGAAGCTTGACACAACGTTCGAGCGCAAAGGTGACGATCTCACCGTCGATATCGATGTTGAGCTTGTACCCGCGCTGCTTGGCGGCGAAGTTCCTGTGCCACTGCTTGATGGACGTAAGGTCATGCTCACGATTCCATCCGAGACGCAGAACAATCGTATCTTTCGACTCGCGGGCAAAGGAATGCCACGCTTGCGCGGCGAGGGAAGCGGCAATCTGTATGCGCGGGTGCGCGTGGTGCTGCCAACGCATTTATCGCAACAGGAACGCAATCTTTTTGAACAGTTCGCGCGTGGGCGTAGTGCCGAGGTGCGTTCATAGTAAGAAAGGAAGTGAGGGTCATGCCTGAGAAAAGTGATGGCGCATGGTATGTCATCAGTATCGCGGCACAAAGAGCCGAGGTGCATGAGCAGACATTGCGTCATTACGAACGCTTGGGACTCATTTCACCTACCCGTAAAGGCGCGAGTCCACACAGTCCGCGCCTGTACACGGAGCAAGACATCGAGCGCGTTGTGCATATACGTAGCCTGATGCGCGACCTCGGCGTAAATCTCGCGGGCGTCGAGGCCATTCTCCATATGAAAGATCGTATGGAAACCTTGCAAGAAACACTGGAACAAGAGCTACAAGCTCTACGCACACAACACGAAGCCGAGACGCGGCGACTCAAAGAGATTATCGAACGTCTGCAACGCGGCACCTCATGATAAAGAGCAATGCGTAGAGGCGAGCGTAGCATATACCTTGAACGGGGATCACAAAGAAACTCTCATGATCCCCGTTTCCTCCCCATTTGTGTTTCTCTATATTCTAGCTCTGCGGGGGAACGGCAGGCATGAGATGATATTGCATCTTGAGTGTGATGATACGGGTCGCGGCCTCATCCACACGCGCCTTTGATAACGTACCGTTTTGTAATGCGGCCTTCAGCCCATCGAGCATCGCGATCATCTGGTCTGACCCTGTGGGGCCGAGCAACATATCATCACCGGCGTTGAGGGCAAGGACACCCGCCTGTGGCATGTTCCACGTCTTTGAGATGCCCTGCATATACAGGGCGTCGGTAAGAACGACACCATCATAGCCGAACTCGTGGCGCAGAATGTCGGTCATGAACGTGTGCGAGAGTTCCGCCGGCATCGTTGGATCAATCGCGGGCATCAGCACGTCGGTTGGCATAATCATGCCAGGATTGTCAAGCTTGTTTTGCGATTGGATAAAGTGCTTGAATGGCGCAAGTTCAACCGCGTAGAGTTGTTCGCGGGTGCGGTTGACAACCGGCAGGCCAAAGTGTGCGTCGATATTGGCATCGCCCAGGCCAGGGTAGTGCTTGATGCAGGCAACAACACCATCGCCCTGCATCGCTCGCATATAGGGGCCAGCATACTGAATCACGGAGTCTGTGGTGAAACCATAGGTGCGCGTTATCTGATCGGGCGCGTCAGGAATGAGGGCTACATCTACGTCGGGCGCGAGATTTTCGTTGATGCCGATAGCTTTGAGATCACGCGCTACAAGGTGTCCCTGCTGAGCGGCCATGTCAGGATTGCCACTCTGATAGATTGTGAGAGCCGAAGGACGCGGCGGATAAACATGAATCAAACGGTGTACAATCCCCCCCTCTTCGTCGGACGAAACCAGAAGCGGTAATTTCGCGTGCAATTGCATCTGCGCGATATCATGCGCGGTCTGTGGGGCCGTCTGCATCTGAAACTCATACATGATAACGCCGCCAGCGTGCAACTTGTTAATCATCATGTCCAGATCGGGCGAATAGTAGGTATCGTCATACTCAACCATGATGAGCTGACCCAGCTCTTCGTCCAGGCTCATGTGCGAGACGTACAGGCTGGCAAGTTGCTTGTATTGCATGTGACTGACAAGATGATGCAAGCCAGAGACTTGTTGCGCGTTAAGTGGGGGCTGAACAAAAGCCTTACCCACATCCGCCGAGCCGCCCAGAGCTACTCGGAGAGAGCCGCTACTCATCAGGCGTTGCCCAAGAATGCTGCCAATCACGAGAAGCACTACCAGGAGCGCGGAAATAATGAGCGTGACAAGACCACGATGACCGCGCCGCTTTGGAGGTACTGACGGCAAATTCGGGAGGTTCGTCGTTACTGGCACTCCCTTCTCAAGAGCTTTCTTGTATTCAAGGGCGGGCATAGGGCGCGAGTTCGTGTCCCAGTTGCTACCCGAATGAGAAGGTTTTTGCTGCTGAGGGAGCGCGTCATCCTGTTGCCCTCCACCAGGTAGCTGTGAATTACGTATAGTCATGAACGATAACTCCCCATCGTGTTTTTGCCTCTATTTTTGTTCTTGGAACGTAGTTTGCCAGGATTGACCGCTTTCGTCGTCCTTGTGTTTTGTAACGTTTCTTGTGGGGAATTTGTCGCGAAATCTCCTTTTGGGTCATCGTAAAGTTCCTCTGGCTCGTACTGCTGTTCCTCCGCTGCCATTTCCTGCTCGATGGATGTATCTTCCAGATAGTCCTGTCGCGAGTCATAAGCACCCTCTGAAACGTACTCTTGCTCATCTCGAACAGAATGTGGTTGCTCTTCTAGCACATCGTAAAGTTTCTCTGAAGGCTCTTGTTGTATAGAAGCCACAACGGGCAATACTCCTTCTTGCTTGCGCTGTGCTTGTTGCGCTTTTTCCGCCGCTATGATTTCGAGCCACTCAAGTTCATCGAGGTCTGTTTCCCCGGATGGCACAATCGGCGTACTGATTATCTCTTCCGATGGTGAAGAGGTCGTTGGCGTGTCTTGAGGCGCGACTACGATGGCTGGCATTGCCTCAGTTGAGGAGATCGTGTCCTCTTGCCCGACTAACGTTTCCACCTCTACAACTGCTGGCTCTATGGGCCGTTCCTCTTCATGGCGATGTGGGGTGGCGGGCGATGTATATGTTTGTTCTGGAATACTCTGTGAGATTGTCTCTGGTTCTTGCTCCTGTAATATGGGGGTGGGGGCTGCCACAACTGGAGCAGGCTCTGGTGTAATACGATACTTTTGCAGTGGCTCTGAGACCTGTTTGAGCGTAAACTCGCGCGTCGTGGGCGTTGGTTGCGCGGGTGTGCGGGTGAGATCGACAGTAGCGGAACGGGGTTGACGCGCAGATGCACGCACATTGGGGACTACCGATGCAGGCAAGAGTGAGTAGTCGAAAACCACTTTGATGGCGCGTTGCTCACGTTTATCTATCGCGGTCATCAGTGCCTGCCGATAGTTGTTCAACGCGAAGTGATGCGTAATCAGTTGTTCTGGTCGCAGTAAACCATTCGTCATCATATCGGCTGTAACGCTAAATGTCGAACGTTGCTCTGTTGTACCAAGAGGCCATGTCTCCATGCCTTGTCCCATTGTCCCAATCAAGTTTATTTCTTGATACCACACAGGTGTCAGATCGAGATGCATCATATGAAGACTCAAGCCGACAAGTACAACCGTTGCCTGTGCTCGCGCCCACCGCAGGGCGTTATGCACTGTGCTTTGCGAACCAACTGTGTCATAGATAACATCATAGCCACCCAGCAGCATCTGATTGCCCAATAGTCCCGTGTAGAGTTGCGCCTGTGTCGCCTGTTGCACACCACTATAGCTATCCGCAGGGTAAATAATGTGTGCCGCACCCATGCGCGTGGCCTTCTCTACCTGAAAGGGGTAACGTGCCAGAACGCTTATCTCTGCCTGTGGGGCAAGAATACGGACAATTTGCAAGGTCAGTAGACCAATAGTGCCGGCACCGATAATCAGTACGCGATCTCCCGCCTGTGGAATATGGCGTAGTACCGTGTGAACCGCCACCGCGCTTGGTTCAAGAAGAACGGCCTGTGTATCTGTCATCGTTGGTGGAACGCGAAAAAGTTGTTGTTCGTGGAGTAGCATTTCCTCGCTCCACCCGCCGCCGACGGGATGTGGAGCGGGGAGCGTGCCACGTTCGCAAAGGCCATAGTTGCCGGAGGCGCAGGAGCGGCAGAGGGGCTGCACATTGGCCGAGAGGCAGTTGATATCGTGTTGTAGCACCACACGGTCCCCTACCTGAAGTTGTTGTACCTCGTCACCAATTTCGATAACCTCGCCTACAACCTCATGGCCGAGGTATGCGGGCGTGTGACCGGGAAGCGCGGCGGGCGCAATCCGCAGGTCGCCATCTGCGTAAATGAGATGCAGGTCGCTGCCACAGATACCCGCGAGACGGTTGCGTACCCGCACCCAGGCCGCGCCCGGCAGGGGTTGGCGTGGCACATTTTGTACGCGCAGAGGTGCGAAAGAAGAGAAGTAAGCACCACGCCAGAAGCGTCCAAGCAAATTTGTTAGAATAACCCGTCCAGGGCTGAGGTCTACTGTAGAGGTCCACACAGTTCTATCTCACCTTCGCTAGCTCAAGCAGTCATATATCTCATTCATCTTATTTATATTGTGGCCTATTCATAAAGAAAAACACATTATACATAGCTTTTATCGCAGTGTATCATGCATACCATGTATGGTCAATCAAATAGGAGTTACGATTTCCTAGTCTACGCAGGGGAACTTGACCGTGAAGGTTGTACCTTTGCCCGGCTCACTATAAACAGAGATCGTGCCATCATAGGCACGTACAACGGCGACAGCTATGGTAAGGCCGAGGCCAGTGCCTATAGGAGACGTTGCGTTAGTGGCGCGTTTGTGTTTACTACGGTAGAATGCATCGAAAATATGCACAAGATCATCCTGCGCGATGCCCTCGCCATTATCGATCACACGGATAACCGACTCGTCTTCTTGTCGGCCTAGCTGAACCACAATTGTACCTTCTGGCATCGGGCGTCCATATTTTATCGCGTTATCCAGAAGCACAAAGAACAGTTGACGGATATGTTCTGCATTGCCCTTGAGTCCCAGCCGTTGCTCTGTGAGGATACTCAATGTGATGGGTCGCTTATCTTTAGCACGGAACCGCGTTTTGTCGATTTCTTCAGCGGCAATGGCGAGCAGGTCTATATACTCTTTTTTGTTTGGACGGCTATCGTCAAAGCGTGCCAGCGTCAAAAGATCATTGATGAGAAAGGTCATACGTTCAGCTTCACCCTTCATCAACTTGAGCACACGTTCGGACATTTCAGGATCATTTTTCGCGCCACGCATCAGCACTTCGGTAAAGCCACGCAACGACGTGAGGGGGGTTCGCAATTGATGTGAGGCATCCGAGAAGAAGCGTCGAAAGCGTTGCTCAGAGGCCAGATGCATCTCTTCGGCGCGTTCGAGACGTATTACCATCTCGTTGAGGCTACCTGCCAAACGGTCTATCTCGTCCTGTGGAGGAAGACGCAATGGCAGACGTTTGCGCTGCTTCAGGTCGCCAAGCGCGATAGCCTGTGACGCGTCGGTGACGCGCCAGAGCGGCTGTAACAGCATTGTGTTGATAAGAAAAGACAAGGCAGTGCCAAGCGCGATAACTCCCAGGATGACAGCCCACATATAGGGATTTGAAACCTGTTGCGAGTTGAGCATATTGAAGGTAGAGAGTAAGATTATAACAACACAGAGTACAAAGAAATATGCGGTTGTCAACTGAGTACGCAGGCTGAAAAAAGGTCGAAGCCAGATCGGAGCATTGTTTCCTGACACACGCTGTTCTTTGAAAAGTGGAGTAGTGGGAACCTTGTCATCCGCCAGTTCGACAACATAGAGATGTTTAGAAGTGTCGATCTCTTCATTCGATTGTGGTAACTTGCTACTATCAGTACCCTGAACCTCTTCCATAAAACAACTCCGCTTTTATGTATCTTACATGTATACGTCCATAATAGCTCTCTCGTGAGCCTAGACATCACCTTTTAGCACATATCCAACGCTCCGCACCGTATGAATGAGGCGCGGTGTACTTGGCGAGTCCTCAATTTTCTCACGTAGGTAGCGTACATAAACCTCAATAATGTTGGTCTCACCAAGAAAATCATAGCCCCAGACCTGATTGAGAATCGTCTGACGATCAAGTACCTGACGTGGATGGCGCATGAACAGGTGCAACAGATTGTACTCCGTCGCGGTCAACTCGATAAGTCGTCCTCCACGTGTGACCTCGCGCGTCGAGGAGTTGAGCCGCAGATCGGCGAACTGTAGTGCCTGCCCTATGCTGTCGCCTTCGCCACTCGCGCCCGTCTGTGTGGACTTCGCGCGGCTCTGACGACGCAGAATAGCACGAATACGGGCCAGTAGCTCGTCGAAATCAAACGGCTTCGTCAGATAGTCGTCGGCACCAGTATCAAGGCCCGCGATACGATCGCGTACCTCGTCTTTCGCTGTAATCATTAGAACGGGTACATCACGCGTGGTCGGGTTAGCACGGAGACGACGACAAACCTCCAGACCATCTATGCCGGGCATCATAATGTCCAGCAGAATAAGATCGGGATTGATACGCTGCGCCAACGTCACTCCCTGCTCACCGTCCGGCGCCGACTCTACATGAAATCCTTCATAGCGCAACCCAATCCGTACAAGCTCCACGATGTTTTCCGCATCGTCAATCACGAGAACCTTCAAGAGCGGCTGTTTCTCCTGTTGATGTCCTTGCCATGTACCTTGTTGCATGAGATGCTCTCCTGTATAAGAAAATTAAATAGAACTATTCGTTGATACATCAATACGTCACGAGCACAAATTAAGGATTTTGCCTCTGCTATTTCATTATAGTTGCGTTATGCCTCGCACGCAAGCATTCTTAAACATCTTCCTTAGAATTCTCAGCAAATTTTAAGGTTGCATATGAGCAAGCATGAGCATGACGGCACTTGCCCGCATCGTTTTCCCTGGTTGCTCGTAGTTTTTGTACAATTATGTAACCATATACACAGACTAATACCTATTGACATATGTACCTTACTGATATATCCTTAGCTGTAAGAACTCGCAAAACTATTTCTATAACACAAGGTGAGAGCGCGTGCAACAAGAGGCTAAAATGGGAGTGGAACACGAGAAGCGCAAAGTTATTGCTATCATCGAAGATGACGCCCGCCTCGCGGAAATGTTTACGGAGATGCTGGCCTTCTCTGGTCAATGGCAGTTGCGCCTGTTTGCCGATGGCGAGTCCGCACGCGACCAACTCCCTACGCTTGATGCACACCTCATTATTCTGGATGTGGGATTGCCCAATCTCGACGGCGCATCGCTCTACAAGATTTTGCGTGGACACAGTAAGACGCGCAAAACACCAATCATCGTTGTGACCGGTAGCCACGACTGGGAACTGCAACGCATGGGCTTACAGGTAGGGTTTGTGTTGCAAAAGCCATTCAGCAACTCCGACCTGCTCAACATGATTCACGCGCTATTACCAGAGCGAAACTCGTAAGGCTTTCTGTAACTTTCCCCTACCCTTCACTCGTTATGACACTAAGGGAGTAAGTGGAGTAACATAATTGGAGTGATACGGGACGCGAGCTATCTGGCTCCGACTCAACAAGTCAACAGAGGTCATGTATGATTCAGTCCGTCAGCAACACACGTACCTTTTATCAAGACCGCACATCATACACACGCACTCGTCGTCTCGGCTGGCTGATGTGCGCCGTGTCTCTTCTTACGACGCTGCTCTCCCTGCTCGCAAGTTTTTCTCTGTGGGGAACCTACACACACGTTTTTACCTTCTATTTGAAGTGGCAGGATGCCCTCATTGCGCTACTCTGGCTCATTGCTTTTTTAACGCTCTGTGGCGGTGCGTTGATTCTGCGCTTTCTCAATGTGGCCCACGTTGGCTATCTTAAAGGGGTCTTCTCGTTTCTTGATACCACACAGGTCTCGGTGCGTGATCTGGCCTCGGAAAATCTCGCGAGCATCTTCTGGATGCTCGGAGCATCGTTTGGCTGCTTTATCGTTGTGCTGATTGGGCTTGTCCCCGTCATTCTGATCGGTTGGACGCTTCATCTCGCCCCGCCCTTTCTCGCGATTATCGCTACTGTGCTGGCGGTTTTACTCAGTCTCGCGGGACTCATTTTGAGCATTGTGTTCACGAGTTTCATCGCGATTAGCCTCTTCGGTGCCATCGCGTTCTGGCAAAAACTGGGTGGGGCCAACATCTATAAGCTCAATATGCAGACCACCATACGCTGCGACGACAACCTGCTCACCATCATTTACCCCGACATGCCGGAATCCATGATTGACCTTGACACTCTCGCCGAGCACGACAAACTCGCGCTACTGGCGTCATTGCGCGAACGCTGGCTTACGTCTGGTCGATTGTGGAGTCTCGAATTCGGCGACGAAAAGACACGGATTATGAGCACAGAAGAAACGGGAGCAACGGCGAATATTGCGCTTATGACGTGATCAAGGCCCGACTTTTTCATTGCTGGCAAAAATGTAACGAAAGGTATTGACATATGCCCAAAAACGTCGTATACTTGTCTCCTGTCAGAGTACGTATGTAACAGTGGCGTTACCAACGAACGCGTTACACTATGACCGTCCAGGAAGTTCTATAAGACGCGAGCATTCCCCAAAACTTGAGGACACTACCATAGACCACACATGTATGTATTTTCGGTCTGCTCCGAAAGTACCTCAAAGAAAGTAGTACACTAATCAGAACACTGCATTCTCCATTATGCCTTTATGGGCTGTAATGGAAGTGGAGTGTGTTTTGCTGTCTCTGTACAAATCGCATTTATCGGCTCTACATAATTTTTACTTGTACAGATGAGAGAGAAGCGCGTACATCAGTGGTTGCAGGAAGAGTGATTGTAAAGGAACGTGGGCGATGAAATACAACAAGTGTAGAAAAGCATACAGGAGCTTGACACCCAGGGCAGAGAGATAGGAGTAACCGCCCATACGCAATAGCGGAGGTTACTCTTCTTGTCGTGAACCGTTTCTCAACACAGACTACCAGGTATTATTCTTTAATTTTTCCTTTTTTCCGTTACTCGAAAGAGGGATACATTTCTGTGTATCTCTCGGTTCCTCTATGGGACGTGTGGGACGTGATGCCGTGATTACATCAAGCCCCTACAGTGTGAGAGGAGATCACCAGGTATGGCAATCAGTACAAGAGCCGTTGCACTTCCAGAGCGTGTTTCATTTGGGCGTATTCCAGACATTCGCACAATGCCGGGACTGATTCAAATTCAGCTCGACTCCTTCGAGTGGTTTAAGAAAGAGGGCCTCTATGAACTCTTTCAAGAAATATCCCCAATCGAAGACTTTACTGGCAAAAATCTGAGCTTAGAATTTATAGTGCCGTCCGACCCCTTTGGCAAGCCAAAGTATTCAGAGGACGAATGCCGCGATAGAGACGCCACGTTCAACGCGCCGCTCAACGTCAAGGCACGCCTCGTCAATAAAGAGACGGGCGAGATTATCGAAAAAGACATCTTCATGGGCGACTTTCCTCTAATGACAAAGGAAGGCACGTTCATTATCAATGGTGCTGAACGCGTGGTGGTGAGCCAGTTGGTTCGCTCACCCGGCGTCTACTTTACTGTAGATGAGGACGCGACCACCGGTAGAAAACTCTATGCCGCGAAGCTTATTCCAGGACGTGGTGCTTGGCTTGAATTCGAGACCAGCAACAAAAACCTGCTCACCGTCAAGATTGATCGTAAGCGCAAGTTACCCGTCACGACTCTGCTTCGCGCCATCGCGAGCCTTGCTAAAGATCAGTGGCACGACGAAGACCTCGATCTCTCAAGCGATCAGGGCCTGCTCGACGCGTTCAAGGACGTTGACAATGATGCCAATATTCGCTACTTACAGACCACGCTTGACCGCGACCCCGTAAAGCGCGAGGAAGAGGCACTGCTTGAACTGTATAAGAAGCTGCGTCCCGGCGATCCCGCGACAGTTGACAACGCCCGCTCACTGGTGAAGAATCTCTTCTTCAATCCACGCCGTTACGATCTGGGCAACGTTGGTCGCTACAAGCTTGACCGCAAACTCGACCTCTCGATTCCGCAGAGCCAGCGTATTCTCACGCAGGACGATCTGGTAAATATCATTCGTCGTTTGATCTCGCTCAACAACGGGCATGGCAAGAAGGACGATATCGACCACCTCGGCAATCGGCGCGTGCGCTGCGTTGGTGAACTGATTCAATCACAGTTCCGTGTTGGCCTGCTACGCATGGAGCGCGTGGTGAAAGAGCGCATGAGCATTCAGGAGCCTGGACAGGCCACCCCGAACGCGCTTATCAACATTCGTCCTGTCGTTGCCGCGATGAAAGAGTTCTTTGGCGGCAGTCAGCTTTCCCAGTTCATGGATCAGACTAACGCCCTCGCGGAAATTGGTCACAAGCGTCGTCTCTCGGCACTTGGGCCTGGCGGTCTCTCGCGTGACCGCGCGGGCTTCGATGTCCGCGACGTTCACTCATCACACTATGGGCGCATCTGCCCCATCGAGACACCAGAAGGGCCAAACATTGGCTTGATTGGTAATCTCGCAACCTATGGACAGATCAACCCCTACGGTTTCGTCGAGACGCCTTATCGTCGCGTCATCAAGCGTTTACCCTCCAATGACCCGCGCCTAATTGGACGTGAGTTTCGTGGAGTTGTTGGGCGTGAGCGCGACGATGTGACAACCGCAGATGGCGAAGTGCTGATTAAGGGACGCGAACGAGTCCACGTTGACACTACCCTTGCCGCGAAACTATCGCAAGTGCTTGGCGAGACAGAGGTACGTATTCGCTCTTTCGTGACCGACGATGTGGACTATCGTACCGCCGATGATGAAGAGAACTTCCGTATCGCGCAGGCGAACACCATTCTAACCGAGAGCAACGAGTTTGGCGATGAGCGTGTTCTTTGTCGCTATCAGGGTGAGTTTGCGCTAGAACCTGCCGACAACGTGGACTATATGGACGTATCGCCACGTCAGACGGTCAGCGTCGCAACCGCACTCATTCCTTTCCTGGAGCATGATGACGTGAACCGCGCACTGATGGGCGCGAACATGCAACGTCAGGCCGTTCCCCTGCTACGGCCCCAGTCGCCGATCTGTGGTACAGGCATCGAGCGACAGGTCGCGATTGACTCCGGTCAGGTCGCGATTGCGCGGGCAACGGGCGAGGTTACACTGGCAACCGCTCGCCGCATCGAGATTATCGACTCCGAGGGCGAGGTACACGCACACCGTTTGCGTAAGTTTGTACGCTCAAATGCCGGCACCTGTATCAACCAGCGTCCACTCGTCAAGAGAGGCGATTATGTGACTGTCGGACAGGTAATCGCCGATAGCTCTTCAACCCAGAAGGGCGAACTAGCACTTGGCCAGAACATTCTGGTTGCGTTTATGAGCTGGGAGGGCGGCAACTTCGAGGACGCTATTCTCATCAGTCAGAACATTGTACGCGAAGACCTGTTTACCTCTATTCATATTGAAAAGTACGAAGTTGACGCTCGTGACACCAAGCTAGGGCCAGAAGAGATCACCCGCGACATTCCAAACGTTGGTGAAGAGGGCCTGAAGAATCTGGACGAGCGCGGCATCATCTACGTTGGTGCTGAGGTCGGCCCACAGGATATCTTGGTTGGCAAAATCACACCGAAAGGTGAGACTGAGCTAACGGCGGAAGAGAAGTTGCTCCGCGCAATCTTCGGTGAGAAGGCCCGTGAAGTCAAAGATACCTCGCTGCGTGTGCCACACGGTGAGCGCGGCAAGATTGTCGAAGTCAAAGTGTTCTCACGCGACGCAGGCGACGAACTGCCTCCAGGCGTTAACCAGCTTGTGCGTGTCAGTATCGCGCAGAAGCGTAAGATCGGTGCCGGCGACAAGATGGCTGGCCGTCACGGCAACAAGGGCGTTATCTCGCGCGTGTTGCCAATTGAAGATATGCCGTTCCTGCCCGACGGAACGCCAATCGATATCATTCTTAATCCATTAGGCGTGCCACACCGTATGAACATTGGTCAGATCATGGAAACGCACCTCGGCTGGGCCGCAAGTGTGCTGGGCTTCAAAATCGCGACTCCTGTTTTCGATGGCGCAACGGAAGAAGATATCGAGGAGTGTCTAAGGAGAGCAAACCTGCCCGAAACTGGCAAGGTGCAACTCTACGATGGACGCACAGGCGAGCCATTCGACCATCCTATAACGGTTGGGTACAACTATATGTTGAAGCTAGCCCACCTGGTAGAAGACAAAGTACACGCGCGTTCAACCGGCCCATATAGCTTAATCACACAGCAACCGCTTGGTGGTAAGGCCCAGTTCGGCGGACAGCGTTTCGGTGAAATGGAAGTGTGGGCATTGGAAGCATATGGTGCCGCCAACATCCTGCAAGAGATTTTGACCGTCAAGTCCGACGACGTGGTAGGCCGCGTCAAAACGTATGAAGCCATCGTGAAGGGCGAAAACATCATGGAACCGGGCGTTCCAGAGTCCTTCAAGGTGCTTGTCAAAGAATTACAGAGCCTGGGTATCAACGTTGAGGTACTCAACGAAGATGAACAGAAGATACAGTTTGTTGAGGATGCCTCAAGCGACGTGATGCCTGAACTGGGCATCAATCTTTCTGGTTTTGAGGGAGACCAATAATCTTCGGTGTGTAGCACACTGAGGCAGGGGCGCAAGCGATTGCGCCCCGGAGTGCCATTGTAGCGCACTCTAAACACGGAGGTAGTATGCTCGAAGTAAATGATTTTAATGCGATGCGTATCAGCCTTGCCAGCCCAGAACAGATTCGCGGCTGGAGCTATGGCGAGGTCACAAAACCGGAAACAATTAACTACCGCACACTCAAGCCAGAGAAAGACGGCCTGTTCTGCGAACGCATTTTTGGGCCGACCAAAGACTGGGAGTGCTATTGCGGCAAATACAAGCGTGTCCGCTTCAAAGGTATTGTCTGCGACAAGTGTGGTGTCGAAGTCGCGCGTTCAAAAGTGCGTCGCGAGCGCATGGGCCACATCGAACTGGCATCCCCTGTAAGCCACATCTGGTACTTTAAGGGAACGCCCAGCCGCATTGGTCTCTTGCTCGACCTCTCGCCACGCAACCTTGAGCGCATTCTGTACTTCGCATTGTATGTCGTCACACACATCGACGAAGAAGCACGACAACGCGAACTGATGCACCTCGATGAGAAGGTAATCGATCTCGATCAAGACCAAGACGGGAAGGTCGCCGAACTCATCGAAAACCTCAAGGCGATGCGCGAAAAAGAAATCACGCTGCGCCAGACGCGCATCACCGATGCCAAACGCATGAGTGACGAGGATCGCGACGAGGGGTTGAAGGACGCCGAGCTTGCCGAGAGCGAGACACTCGCGCAACTTCGTGCCGCCATGGGCCAGGCCGTCGAAGAAGACATTGTATTCGCGGCCGGTGCCAACACACACACAGTCGTAGAGCAGGGCAAAACCGTTACGCCAAAAGATACCGAAGTGCTGTCACGGCTCGCAGAAGTGACGCGCAACGATATCGCTGAACGCGCACGCACAGAAGTGCGTGACTCACAATCGCGTAACGAGAGCGAGATCGAAAGCTTGAAACTGAACATTCAGGCCCAGATCGACAACGCCCAGGCCCAGATCGAAAAAGAGCGCAAAGAAAAGCACACTCTGTACGAGCAGCAAAAACGCGACCTGGAAAGCGTCAAAAAGCTTGACTTGTTGCAAGAGAACCGTTACCGCGAACTCAAAGACGCGTTCAGCGATGTCTTCCGTGCTGGCATGGGAGCAGAGGCGGTGCGCGAACTAATTAGCGATATCGATCTTGAAAAGCTCTCGAACGATATGCGCCGCGAAATCACCTCGACTGTCGGGCAGAGACGCAAGAAGGCCACCAAGCGACTCAAGGTCGTCGAGGCGTTCCGCAAGTCGAATACCTCGCCAGAGTGGATGATTATGACGGTACTGCCCGTACTACCGCCAGACCTGCGCCCAATGGTGCAACTTGACGGTGGTCGGTTCGCCACATCGGACTTAAACGATCTGTACCGCCGCGTTATCAACCGCAACAACCGCCTCAAGCGTCTGTTAGAGTTGGGCGCACCAGAAATCATCATCCGTAATGAGAAGCGTATGTTGCAAGAGGCGTGCGACGCTTTGATCGACAATGGACGACGCGGCCGTGCTGTCGCAGGTTCCGGCAACCACAAGCTCAAGAGCCTGTCCGACATGCTCAAAGGCAAGCAGGGCCGCTTTCGTCAAAACCTGCTTGGCAAGCGCGTAGACTACTCTGGTCGTTCGGTTATCGTCGTTGGCCCGGAATTGAAGCTCCATCAGTGCGGTCTGCCCAAGCGTATGGCATTGGAACTGTTCAAGCCGTTCGTAATGCGGAAACTGGTTGAGCAGAATTTCGCTCACAACATCAAAAGCGCGAAACGCTTTGTTGAACGTGTCAAGCCAGAGGTATGGGATGTCCTCGAAGAGGTCATCAAAAATCATCCCGTATTGCTGAACCGCGCACCAACATTGCACCGTCTTGGTATCCAGGCGTTTGAAGCAGTCCTCGTGGAGGGAAGCGCGATACAGTTGCACCCATTGGTGTGTTCTGCCTTCAATGCAGACTTTGATGGCGACCAGATGGCGGTTCACGTTCCGCTCTCCGAGAAAGCCCAGGATGAGGCGCGACGTTTCATGATGTCTACCCGTAACCTGCTTTCACCACAGAGTGGCGAGCCGTCGATTGGTGCTAGCCAGGATATGGTGCTGGGCTGCTTCTACCTGACGCAGGAACGTCCTGATAGAAAGGGTGAGGGCCGCGTCTTCACCGACTCAGGCGAGGCCATGATTGCGTATCAGGCGGGTATCATTGAGTTACAAGCACCCATCAAGGTGCGCCTGAACGGCATCGACGTGTTCGATTCACCACCGCCATCGAAGCCGAATGTACAAAGCAAACTAGTGCGAACAACGGTTGGACGCATCATCTTTAACGAAGGTCTGCCGGAGCGGCTCCGCTTCAAGAACTACGCAATGAAGAAGGAAAACCTGCGCCAGGTTATTGCGGAGTGCTTCAAAGAGTATGGACGCGTCCAGACTGTCGAACTAGCCGATGAGATCAAACGGCTCGGTTTCACATTCGCGACAAAGGCGGGGTCCACCATCGCTATCAGTGATATCAAGGTTCCCGCTGGCAAGCAGGACGAACTGGACAAGGCCGACACAAAAATTTTCGATCTGGAAGAGCAATACCACGATGGCTTGATTACCTCAAACGAGAAGTACCTGCAAACAATTGAAATTTGGAACGAAGCAACCGACAACGTCAGAAAAATGGTTGAGACGACCCTCGATCCCTATGGCTCGATCTACACCATCACTAATTCTGGCGCAACCAAAGCCAAGTTCCAACAGATTCGCCAGTTGTCAGGTATGCGCGGGTTGATGGCGAGTCCATCAGGTCGTATCATCGAAATTCCTATTCGCGGTAACTTCCGCGATGGCTTGAGCGTTCTCGAATACTTTATCAGTAGCCACGGCGCACGTAAAGGTCTAGCGGACACTGCCCTACGTACAGCAGAGTCGGGCTATCTCACCCGTCGCCTGATCGACGTAGCACAGGACGCGATTGTCACCGAAGAAGATTGTGGCACCCCTGATGGCGTACTTATCACTGAGACCGACAGCAAGGATATGATGCAGTCCGATAACCGTGGTCGCTTGAATGGTCGTGTGCTGGGCGAGGCTATACCCGAACTTCCACACATCGAGGTCAACGAGGAGTTGACAGATGAGACCATTGATGAGATCATTGCCGCAGGTATCAAGAATGTGCGCGTGCGCTCAGTTTTGATGTGTCAGGCACGGCGCGGCATCTGCCGTAAGTGCTATGGACGCGACTTGGCGGCGAACGCGCTAGCCTCTATCGGTATGGCGGCTGGTATTATCGCGGCGCAATCAATCGGTGAGCCTGGCACTCAGTTAACCATGCGTACCTTCCACTCCGGCGGCATCGCAGGAGCACAGGGAGACATCACACAGGGTCTACCACGTATCGAAGAACTCTTCGAGGCGCGGGTGCCAAAGGAAAAGTCGGAAATCTCGGAGATCGATGGCATTGTGGAAATCATCAAGGACGAGAACAGTAGCGCACGCACCATCCGTGTCGTCTCAACCAGTGTCTTCTTTGACGAGTATCCCTTGCCCAAAGGCTCGACGACGTTGGTCGCCGACAAAGACAAGATTCAAAAAGACCAGGTTATCGCGATGTTGCCCGCCGAAGGCAAAAACGAGCCGCAACCCGTTCATGCTCGAACCGAGGGCGAGGCGTCCATCAATTCCGATGACTTGCTGAGCATTCGCTTTGAGGAGCGCGAAGAGCGTTCTTACGTCATTCCAGTCGCACGTACCATCATGGTGGAGAATGGACAGAAGATTCAAGCGGGGACAGCCCTCACTTCTGGTCAGAGAGACCCACAGGATGTCTTGCGTATTCAGGGACGTGAAGCCGTCCACCTGTACCTGGTCAAAGAGGTGCAACGTGTGTACCGCAACACTGGTGTGTACATCAATGATAAGCACATCGAGGTCATTATTCGGCAGATGCTCCGTCGGGTCAAAATCGATGACTCCGGCGATACTGAGATGTTGCCAAACGACCTGGTTGATCGTTTTGTATATGCAGACAACAACGCACGCGTCCTGGCAGAAGGCGGAGAGCCTGCGAAGGCCCAGACAGTTCTGCTTGGCGTCACCAAAGCATCTTTGAACACCGACAGCTTCCTCGCGGCGGCTTCCTTCCAAGAGACCACGCGCGTGCTGACAGAGGCCGCGATTGAGGGGCAGACCGATCATCTGGTCGGCCTCAAAGAGAATGTCATTATTGGCAAACTCATTCCCGCTGGCTCCGGCATCGCGCAACGTGAACGCGATCAGATTGCTCGCCAACAGGCCGCTGCTGCTCGTCTCGCGTCCGGCGTAAGTGTTGTGAGTAGCAACATTCCAACGTCAATTGGCAATAGTACCCTGGGGCTGACACTTGACAGCCGAGGGGAAGAGTGATATTATATGCAACTGCATATAGATAATGTTAGGGCGCACAACCATGCGCCCTTGCAGCATAGAAAAACACAAGAAAGACAGGGAGGATCATTCCTTGCCAACAATTAACCAGTTGGTCCGCAAGGGCCGAGCACAAAAACAGAAGAAAGTCAAGGCCCCTGCGCTGTTGTACTCGTACAACGCGTTGAAGAACCGTACCTCCCGTCTACGTGGCTCCCCACAGAAGCGTGGTGTGTGTACGCAAGTACGTACTATGAATCCGAAGAAGCCAAATTCCGCGATGCGTAAGATCGCCCGCGTGCGTTTGAGCAACCAGATGGAGGTCACGGCGTACATTCCAGGTGAGGGCCACAACTTGCAAGAACACTCAGTGGTACTCATTCGCGGTGGTCGCGTAAAAGACCTGCCAAGCGTGCGTTACCACATCGTTCGCGGCACATTGGACAGCGATGGCGTAACCAAGCGTCGTCGAGGTCGCTCCAAGTATGGCGCGAAACGTCCAAAGCCCGGTCAGGTGGCAGCACCAACTAAGGGCAAGCGTTAAACCGCCCATTCACGATCTGTAGAGATATAACAACTTGTCGTATCTTTACCCGATACCACCTGAACGCCTTCAGGTCCGTCGGTTATCACACATCACGAGCAGAGAGCATCTAAGAACTAGCATCGCTTTCCGCTTGTGAAAGTCGGATATCCTCCTTTCAAGGAAAGGTGTCCGCGTGTAGGCGTCCGTAGGAGATTGCGAGGCACTGCCCCTCAGTCGAATCGACGCCTTTTCTAGTGCCTGTCGTTTGAGCAGAATTACGCCATTGCGAATAGGCGAAGCGCAATAAGCGGCTGCTCCTCCCGCTCGTAGTCGGCAAGAACTATGATGGAACGATCAGTACGGAAAACCAGACTCAACGCTAAACGCAGCCAGGGGGGCTGGTGTCATGCAGCAGCACATTGCTGTAGAGACCAGTAAACCCATGAGTTGATGAGGAGAAAAACCTTGCCAAGACGTAGAAAAGTAGTGCATCGGCCCGATGTGCCTGATGCGCGATACAAGAGCCGAAACGTGGCTCGCTTCATGAATAAGTTGATGCTTGATGGCAAGCGCAGCCTCGCCGAACGCATCATCTATGACGCCTTTGACGCGATTGAAGCAAAGCAGAAGCGAGCACCTTTGGAAGTGTTCGAGCAGGCATTGAAGAACACCACACCTACAACTGAAGTCAAGCCCCGCCGTGTCGGTGGCTCGACCTATCAGGTTCCGGTAGAAATTCGCCGAGACCGTGGCAACACGCTGGCGATGCGCTGGCTCGTTCGTTCTGCGCGTTCTCGTACTGGAAGATCGATGGCGGAGAAACTCGCCAATGAGCTAATGGATGCTGCGGCGGGTCAGGGCGCAACCATTAAGAAACGTGAAGAGACCCATAAGATGGCGGATTCTAACAGAGCATTCGCTCATTATCGCTGGTAAAAAGATATCATGGCAAGAGATTTTCAACTCGAAAAAACGAGGAATATTGGTATCATTGCTCACATTGACGCTGGCAAAACTACCACAACCGAGCGCATTCTCTTCTACACCAAGAAGATTCACCGCATCGGCGAGGTACATGAAGGTGCCGCGACAATGGACTGGATGCCCCAGGAGCAGGAGCGCGGCATTACCATTACGTCAGCCGCGACGACCTGTTTCTGGCAAGACCATCGTATCAACATCATTGATACGCCTGGACACGTTGACTTTACCGCCGAAGTGGAACGCTCATTGCGCGTTCTCGACGGTGGCGTTGTTGTCTTCGACGCGGTTGCTGGCGTAGAGCCACAATCCGAAACCGTCTGGCGACAGGCGAACAAGTACGATGTGCCTCGCATGTGTTTTGTCAATAAGATGGATCGCACCGGAGCTGACTTCTGGCGTACCGTCGATATGATTCGTGAGCGTCTGGGTGCCGTAGCTGTGCCAATTCAAATTCCGATAGGTCGTGAAGGCAACTTCAAGGGCTTTATTGACCTGATCGAAAATGAGTCGGTTGTCTTCACTGATGATCTAGGAAACAAGTCAGATCACACCGAAGTTCCAACCAGCATGGAAGCCGAGTACAAGCAGCACCGCGAGTACATGATTGAGCGCATTGCGGAGACAGACGAAGAGCTGACACTCAAGTATCTTGAAGGCGAAGAGATCACAAAAGTAGAGCTTATAAATGCTTTACGTAAGGCAACAATCGCGAATGCACTGGTTCCCGTCCTCTGTGGCACTGCCCTTAAAAACAAAGGTGTGCAGGCAATGCTGGACGCGGTAATCGCTTACTTGCCATCGCCGCTTGACATTCCCGCACCAACTGGCCTCGACCCTGACACACAGGAGCCAATTGGACGCGACGTCAACGATGTTGCACCGTTTAGTGCGCTGGTCTTTAAGATTGTCTCCGACCCCTTCGTTGGCAGACTTTCTTACCTGCGCGTCTATTCGGGAATGCTGACAAAAGGCTCGGCCACTGAGAACACCACAAAAGGTAAACAAGAGCGCGTCGGACGCCTGCTCCGTATGCACGCCAATCACCGCGAAGACATCGACGAGATTCGCGCTGGTGACATCTGTGCTGCTGTGGGCTTGCGTAATACCTTCACAGGTGATACACTCTCAGATGCACAGCATCCCATTTTATTAGAGTCGATTGTCTTTCCACGTCCTGTTATCGAGATCGCGATTGAGCCAAAGACACGCGCCGACCAGGATAAAATGGCAATCGCGCTCAACAAGCTCGCGGAAGAAGACCCCACCTTCCAACTTCACACCGATCTGGACAGTGGTCAGACTATTATCGCGGGTATGGGCGAGCTGCACCTGGATGTTATCGTGGACCGTATGTTCCGCGAGTTCAAGGTAGAAGCGAACGTGGGTCGACCACAGGTTGCCTATCGCGAGAGCATCACCAAACCTGCACAGGCTCAGGGTAAGCACGTTCGTCAGACTGGCGGTCATGGTCAGTATGGTGACGTGTGGATTAAAGTGGAGCCAAACGAACGTGGCAAGGGCTTTGAATTCGTCAATGCCATTGTAGGTGGTACTGTTCCACGCGAATATATTAAACCTGTCGAGAATGGCATCCGCGAGACATTGGAAAATGGCATCATCGCCGGCTACCCGATGATCGACGTGAAAGCCACACTCTACGATGGGTCATATCACGATGTTGACTCGAACGAAATGGCCTTCAAGACCGCTGGTTCTATCGCGATCAAAGAGGCTACACGTAAAGCGAATCCAATTCTGCTCGAACCTGTGATGCTTGTGGAAGTGACCACCTCAGAGGAATTCTACGGAGATGTCATCGGCGACCTCAATCGACGCCGAGGAACAATCCTGGGAATGGAGAGCCGTGGAGTGCAACACGTTGTGCGGGGCCATGTTCCCCTTTCCGAGATGTTCGGCTACGTAAATGAACTCCGTTCAATGACAAGCGGGCGGGCGAGCTACTCTATGGAGTTCGATCACTACGATCCCGTGCCCAAAAATATTGCTGAAGAAATCGCAGCAAAAGCGTCTCGCTAAGAGGCGCGATGGGGAAAGAATGGCACTCTGCTTCTTTTCCCAGACAATGCAGGCATAAGAGACCTGATAGTTCTATCGGGTCTCGACTCCTCATGTATACCAGTGAGTAACGCATACTTTTTACGCTACCTACTCATGTCTGCTCAGTGCCGAATCAGGGAACAGGCCGCCTGAGTTAGTATCTTTTATTGTGCCGCTCGCCACGCGCGATGCACACACAAACATAGACCAAGAGGAAGAAAATGGCAAAGAAGAAATTTGAGCGCAATAAGCCGCACGTAAACGTGGGAACGATTGGACACATCGACCACGGCAAGACCACCCTGACCGCCGCAATCACCAAAGTGCTGGCGACGATGAGCAACAGCAACAAGTACACGGCG
>JBBQVS010000059.1:0-24694 GCA_038211295.1 Ktedonobacterales bacterium
CATGACGGAGACAAGAGAGGATGGCACAGGCAAGCCGCGCCATCCTCTCTTGTCTCCGTCATGCTCACAGGAAGGTACTGGTGCTAAGCCCTACATTTGGATGCATTTGTATAATAAGAATAAGACTACAGTCACTCAGAACATGGCGGCTCGAATGGGCCAGCACTGTAAGAAGAGAGTAGTTCAGAGCGAAAGCTACCCCAAATATATCGTAGGTTCAACATCCGGGTTGGGTGGATAGAAGAGAAGGAGAAAAAATGACATCGATACATCAGGGTAATAGTCACAGAATTGCACCAGTAATGACCACTACCGTTGCTTCCACGAGTGCGGTAGGCGTACTTAGTAGGCAGGCAGGAATGGTTAGCATCGCACCAAAATTTGCACCGACATTAAATGAAGACGAAGCTGTTACTCAGGCACGCTTGCTCAAAGCGTTGGCAGACCCTACACGTTTGCGTATTTTAAGTCTGCTAAGCCGTCACGAGGGAGAGGTTTGTGTCTTCGAGATCGTCGAGAGCTTTACGTTAGAGCAGCCCACTATTTCGCATCATCTGCGTATCCTGCGTGACGCAGGTCTTGTCGATTGCCGAAAAAAGGGACTCTGGGCATACTATTATGTGCGTCGCGAAGCACTGAACCGCGCACGCGAAGTTATCAATGAACTCGCGTAGTATCGGAGCGTAGAAGCTTCAAGCAGAGGAGAGAAAAGAGTTTTTCTTGCCTCTGCTTCTTTTTTAGCGTTTGTGACGGCTTCGCGAGTGATCGCGACTGAGCAGGGTGTCAATGGGCAACACTTTTCCTGTCTCATAAATTGGTGGTCTGAACACCTCACGCAGTATCACGCTTGCGGCACCACGCGCCCAACTCACATCATCAGTAGCACTGATAATCAGTGGCACCTCGGCGCGGACATCGCCGAAAAGGTGTTTTGGAATGCTTTCACGTATTGGCTTGAGGAGGAGTTCCCCGGCACGCAACCCCTCGCCTGAAAGAATGACTTGCGCGGGGTCAAATACGTTAATCATATTTGCGAGTACCATACCAAATATAGTTCCCGCGTTGGTGAAAATATCGCGCAGCCGTGTATCGCCCGCGTTGGCACGGTCAACCAGGTCCTGCAGTGTCGCATCGTTTGAATAGCCCACTGCCGTTCCCAGGGCCGCGCGTGCGATGCCATAGTCGGAAACAATAGCTTCGAGGCAGCCGCGCTTGCCACAGGTGCAGGGAGGAGCATCTGGAGAGTAATCAATGGTCATGTGTCCAAACTCGCCCGCGCTTCCATAGGCACCTCGGTAAATTTCGCCATTCACGACAAGCGCGAGTCCAACACCGCGTCCAATGGTCGCGAGCATACAATTCGCCGTATTGCGTGCCACACCGAAATGTCGCTCGGCAACCGCTAGTGTGTTTACATCATTATCGACGCTTACTGGAACGCGCGTCTTATATTCGAGCGCAGGGCCAAGCTCGACATTGCGCCACTCAAGAAAGTTCGAGTAGCGTAACAGGCCACGAGCCGTATCAATCAGCCCCGACGCTCCCACACCTATACCAAGTACATCCTGCTTCTGGATACCCGCTTCATGTACGCAGGTGTCGATGACATCCGCCAGGATATCGACTGCTTGAAATGGTAAGACGCCCTGCGGCATATAGATTTCTTGTTTGTAGAGGACGGTACATTCCATATCACACAACACAAACGTCGTATTATGGTTGAACTCTCGGAGCTTGATGCCGACCACATAGCCGGCTTTGGGGTTGATGCGAAGCAAAATAGGCGGTCTGCCACCGCTTGACTCCTCAGATGTTGTTTCAGATACAAGCCCAGCCGACACAAAGCCATTGACGATATTTGTAATGGTCGCCGCCGTCAATCCGCCTTTACGAGCAACCTCGATGCGCGATATCGGGCCTTGACTGGCAATGATGTTCAACACAAGGCTCCGATTGAGGTCACGGATAAGCCCTTTACTTCCGACGCGAGTGTTGTCCATATCTTCCTTTATTCAATCACTTTACTAAGAGCATGGTAACATAACTATCCAAAAACGTCAAGTATATCCGTAACCCCTTGACTATTTAGTATATTTTGTGTATTATTCAACTAAGTAAATTTAGTGAAAAAAATATCTTGGTCTGCTTCCAGTTTGAGAAGGTTAGACAAGAGCGTTTCTTCTTCTCTCACTACTATTTTTTAGGGAAGGTGTTCAATGAAGACACATACTCAAGGCAACTTGAGAACTTTGCAGAAGCGGCGCGTTGTTGCAGTAGTTCCTCAAGCCCGCAGCGAAGGTGGCGCGGTACGGCGAAGAAAGTGGAGGGGCGGCGATACGGTAGCTGGCTATCTCTTTATTTTCCCAGCCATCATCGGCATGTGCTTATTTATCGTGTACCCGCTTATTTTCTCGGCGTACTACGCATTCACCGATTGGAACGGAATCGTTGACCCCAATTTCATCGGCATAAAAAACTTCACCTACATGTTTACGAAAGACCCGGCATTCTGGCCTTCATTACGCGCCACTGCATACTTTTGTCTGCTGGGTGTTCCATTAACGCTGCTCTTTGGTCTCTTGCTCGCGATACTCTTGAACCGTTCGCTGCCGGGTGTGAAGCTGTTCCGCACGATTGTGTATTTGCCTGTTGTGCTGCCTGTGATTGCGGTACTTACGCTCTGGAAGTACGTATACGATCCGTTGTTTGGCATTGCTAATCAGGCGCTGGAAGCATTGCATCTGCCCACAAGCCTCTGGCTGGGAAGCGAGCAGATGGCGATCCCCTCCATTATCATTATCGGGTTGTGGGGTGTTGGCAGCACGACAATTATCTTTCTCGCGGGATTGCAGACAGTTCCCGACGAATTGTACAATGCTGCACGCATCGATGGTGCTGGCATATTTTCGCTCTTTTTCCGTATCACCCTTCCAATGATTACGCCAATTCTTTTCTTACAACTTGTGCTACAACTGACAACTGCGTTCCAGGCATTTAACCAGCCAAAGATTTTGACGCAGGGCGGCCCAGGATTTACTACCAACCTCTTTATGTACAAGATATATAATGATGGCTTTACGGGGACCGCCTTTCCACAGCTGGGCTATGCCACGGCTGAAGTATGGGTGCTCTTCTTTATCATTATTCTCATCACTGCCTTTACGTTCCGCTCTTCCTCCATGTGGGTCTATGGAGAGAACGATGAAAACTAGTACAAGCACGAATATCGTCATTAGTACAGATAGCTGGAAAGAGGTTGCTCTATGAGAGCTTTTTCGACTCTCCCACCGCGAACAAGTCAGGTAAAATATCACTCACGATCCTATAGAGACGCAATGTCAAAAACCGGCAAGGTTGCATGGTATGCCCTGTGCCTGTTGCTAAGTCTCTTTATGTTGTTTCCGCTCTTTTGGATGATAACGATTGCTCTGAAAAGCGACTCTGCTATTCATCAGTTGCCACCACAGCTCATTCCCCGTGAGTTCCATTTTGAGAACTTCATCAATGGACCAAAAGAGATCAACTTTTTGCGTCTCTTTTTGAATACGAGTATCATCGCCGTACTCAGCACTGTGGGAAGTGTAGTCAGTTCGATGTTTGTGGGCTATGGTCTTTCACGCATCAACTTTCCTGGGCGGCGCGTCTGGTTCTATCTCTTTGTAGGAAGTATCTTTGTGCCACCGCTTATCGGGCTTATTCCCCTGGTGCATTTTTTCTTGAATGTGGGTTTGTATGATACATGGTTGCCACTTATTTTGCCGGCCTGGCTCGCAAACCCCGTGTACATCTTTCTCTTTCGCCAGTATTCAATGTCAATCCCGACCTCGCTTGATGAGGCCGCGAAGATGGATGGCGCGAACCACTTCACAATATTTACTCAGATAATTGTGCCACTCAGTCGCCCAATCTGGATCACAATGGCAATCCTGGCATTTCAGGCTAGCTGGAATGACTATCTTACACCGCTTGTCTATCTTATCTCTGATGAAAAATTCACTCTCTCTCTCGGTATGGCATCGTTTGCTGGAGCGTTTGCTGGTGTGGCTACCACTCATTACAACCTGTTTATGGCGACCAATCTGTTGTACATGTTGCCACCGTTGATTTTATTCTTCTTCGCGCAACGCTATTTTATGCAAGGTCTTGGCTCGCTGGGATCGGTTGGGCAAAAATAGCTTTTAACACAAAACTCTCTCTACTACATATAGCACGTATGGGTCTGGTATCCTTTGTGCCAAAAAAGGACGAAAAAGATACAACATCTCTGGTTTCACACGGCTACATCGGCGAAAAAGTGTGACAGAGATATGAAAGGAGGGATAAAAACATCTCAGGTGCGCTTTCCTTAGAGTAGGAAATCCCAGTCGAGTTTCATGGTTAATGTTGACCATGCAAGCACTTGTTACAACATACTCAGTATTGAGGAGAATGTTTCATGAACCGTTTCAAGACCAAAGCTATCTTCCTTCTCAGCGTTTTAGTGATGATGCTGCTCTCCGCCTGTGGTGGCGGTAGTAGCACAGGTAACACCACGAGCGGCCCGTCAACCGTTACTTTCATGACATGGGAAGGAACTGCTACCAATGCCGCAATCGATGCTACGATGAAGAAGTTTTCAGACTCCACCATCAAAGTGAGTCGTATCCCTTCGCCGAACAGCGACTTCGGGCAGAAAATCACATCACTCACTCTTGCGAAGCAGTTGCCAGACTTTTTCTGGTGTGGTAACGACACCGAGCAAGACCTGGGTGCCAAAGGTGTGTTGTATGACTGGTCGAGCTATGCCAGCAAGACAACGGCTGATTTCGACGCCAAAAATTTCGCGGCCTCAGCCTTGAAGAACTGGTACTCGCCCGATGGCAAGAAGCTGTACGGTGTGCCTACATTGATGAACACCTATGGCTACTTCTACAACGCTGACCTGTTCAACGCGGCGAAGCTGACTCTGCCCAAGCCCGGTTGGACATTTGATGAGTATTTAGCGGACGCGAAAGCTCTGACGAAGAAAAATGGCAACACCGTTTCGCAGTATGGCGCGGTTGGCGGCCCTTACGCTGACCCATTCGCTATCGGTGACTATTCGGTCTCTGCTGGTGGTGCTCCCTTTGTGAACGCCGTTATTGGGCAGTCAAAAGTAACAATCGATCCTAAGTTTGTCGAGGGAACGAAAAAATTTGCGGACGCCGTGCAGAACGGTTATGTTACACCTACCACCTACAATGGTGGCGACACAACAGCAGCATTCCTTTCTGGTAAGGTTCCGATGCTCTGGGGTGGACAGTGGCTGGCCGCAGGTTTCATCGCCTCTAAGCCAAACATCAAGTACGGCTTTGCCCCCCTGCCAATCGTGCGGGATCGCGTACAGCCATACGACGCTGTTGGTATCTGCTCACCTACGTACATCAAAAATCCTGATGCTGTCTGGAAAGTCATGACCTACTTGAACACACAGGGCTGGAAAGATATTCTCCCTAGCGCACCTGTTGCTCCTGCTGCGTATCTTCCTGCTTCTTCAACCTACTTTGATACCTTGCAAACGAATGGGTTGACGACTATCACCGATACCGTCAAGTACGTTCTGGACACACCGAACAAGCAGGCCATTCGCTTTAATGCCAATTGGTCCGCAAAAGCGAACGATGTTATCACTGCGAACTGGAACGATGTGCTTACTGGTAAGAAGCCAGAGCAACCAACGCTTGATAATATGGCCAAGCAGATTAACGATGTAATTCAAGCTGGCTAAGAACCTTTTTATCTGGCTGACAGAGGCAATGCTTATCATTGTCTCCATCAGCCAGATGCCAAGAAAAGAGTCAGGCAACTCCTGGGGACCGATGTACAGCGTCCTTGCTGGCGCGAACCATGTCAAATGACATAGTGCATCTGTCCCCATGCTTCGTGTAACCCTTGATTGCTTTATCAAAAGTCATTTGTAGACGACGTGAGAAAGAGGACCAAGAGAGCATGTACCCAACAGTTTATCAGCGCATCTCCACCATTCAGGCACACCTTCAAAACCATTCTCATGTAGTTTCATCGTTTGCTAAGTGCTATCCCAATACATTAGAGACAACAACTACATTAGTTGATGACAATACAGCGTTCATTTTTACAGGAGATATTCCCGCTATGTGGTTGCGGGACTCATCAGCGCAAGTTCAGCCTTACCTCGATCTCGCGAAAGAAGACCCCGACCTCCAGCATCTATTTCGTGGCCTGATACGGCGTCAGGCACACTACATTCAGATTGATCCTTATGCGAACTCATTTAACCGTGAGCCAAATGGTGATGGACATAAACAAGACCTTCCTCCAAAACTTCCCTGGGTCTGGGAGCGAAAATTTGAACTAGACTCGTTATGTTACCCCATTAAGCTTTGCTACGATTACTGGCAAGCCACTCACGATACCACGATCTTCGACGAGAATGTTCATCGAATGCTTCGCACAATTATAACAACCATGCAGACCGAGCAGCATCACGAAAAAAATTCGCCTTATCGCTTCGAGCGACTCGACCCGCTCTCACCAATGGATACACTGAACTGTAATGGTAAGGGAACGCCTACCAAATTCACGGGAATGGTCTGGTCTGGCTTTCGACCAAGCGATGATGCGTGTACCTTTGGCTATCTTATTCCGGCGAATATGTTTGCTGTCGTCGTTCTGGGCTATGTGATTGAATTCGCAGAAACGTTCTACCATGACGACACTCTGGTACAACAGGCAACAATACTCTGTCAGGAGATAAATGCTGGCATACAAACCTTTGGTCTCGTAGACCATCCACAGCACGGGCGTATCTATGCCTATGAGACCGATGGTTATGGCAATCACCTACTCATGGATGATGCCAATGTACCAAGCCTGCTTTCTATCCCGTATCTCGGCTATCATACAAGCGATCACCCCCTGTACCAGAATACCCGCGCTTTCGTGCTGAGCCACGATAACCCGTACTACTTCAAAGGCGAATGCGCCTATGGTGTTGGAAGTCCCCACACACCACCGCAACATGTTTGGCCTATCGCGCTTGTTATGCGTGGCTTGACGACTGAAGACAAAAAAGAGCAATATGAGATGATACGTATGTTGATAGAGACAACAGCAGGCACGGGATACATGCACGAAAGCTTTCACGTCGATAATCCTCATCAGTACACGCGCTCCTGGTTCGCCTGGGCCAATAGTCTCTTCGCACAGTTGATAGTGCGTTTTATACAACCTGCTTGAGAAAACAAGGTTGTAGCGTCTATACAATTGCTTCGAGTGCAGAAAAATGATATAGTAGCTACCGCGACTATTTTATCATCTGTCTGGAACAAGCGGAAACAGAGATACCTGTGAAAGTAACGTTTAACTGGCGTCCACCTGCACTTTGTAGTATTGTGTTGGTTGGTCTGCTCTTACGCCTATATGGTCTTAACTGGGATCAGGGGAATAGTTTTCACCCTGACGAGCGGCAAATTATGTTTCATGTTACGGCTCTTACATGGCCTAAAAGCATGGCTCAATTTCTTGACCCGGTTAATTCGCCCCTGAATCCGCACTTCTTCGCGTATGGCTCTTTTCCGTTCTACCTGTTGGCAGTGTTAGGGAACATTGGAATTCACTTTTTTCCCACTCTGGGAACGTTCACAAACCTTACGCTACTTGGACGCGTCCTTTCCGCACTATTCGATAGCGGCACTATTCTTTTAACAGGTCTTCTAGGCTTCAAGCTTGCCTACACATCATCGCTGTTACGCAAACAGGCATGGAGCGTTGCCTTGTTGAGCGCGGCCCTTGTTGCCTGCACACCACTCCAACTCCAACTTTCACATTTTTATGCCGTTGATACACTTCTCCTTTTCTTTGTCACACTTACGCTCTACGCTTGTGTTCAGCTTGTCGATACGGAACAGTCGATACGTTGGTCTCTAGTGATCGGGCTGGGGTACGGTGTGGCCCTTGCTACAAAGTTTAGTGCTGCTCCACTCGCGGTTCCCGTACTTGTTGCGGTTCTCCTGCGTTGGCGACGCCACGACTTCTTTACGTCGCTTACAGCTCTTTTCATTTCTGGCCTCTTCACTGTTATTATTTTTCTTATAGCCGAGCCATATGCATTGCTTGACATGACAAACTTCATTCAGCAGGTTGCCGACCAGGGTAGTCTGGCGCGTGGCACGCTCGACCTGCCATACGTGCGTCAGTTCGCGGGTACGACTCCCTATCTCTATGAAGCGCAGAACATGGTGCTCTGGGGTACGGGTCTTTTGCTTGGCCTTGCGGCAGCCATAGGACTGGTAAGCATGGGAGGGCGGATATGGAAGGAGCGTATTGGTGAGCATGGCGGCTGGCTTGTTATTCTCTCATGGATTTTTGTGTATGGTGCGATTACGGGGAGCTTCTACGTAAAGTTTATGCGCTATATGTTGCCGCTCTATCCCTTTCTTACTCTGCTTGCCGCTGCTTCGCTGCTCTCTTTCGCCTCACGCTTCTGGAATAGCTCGTCTCCGTCATCAGGAGATGAGAAGTCGAGAACTACACAAAGCAATGATGGTGTCCTGCGGATAGTGAGCTTGGGCCTGATTGTGCTTGTGCTTGGGGGAACCCTCTTTCAAGGTTTGGCTTTGCTCAATATCTATAGCCAGCCAAATACACGCGTACAAGCCTCGCTCTGGATGTACCATCATCTCGCATCTGGTAGCACGCTTACCTACGAACAATGGGATGATGCATTACCGATTACCGTTGGCCAGTATACTCCGTCCGTGTTTACGCAAGTTGAGTACATGAATAGCTATGGGCAAGCGACGACGGGCTTAGACTTGTATGGTGATGATACGATGGCGAAGGCGCAAGTTCTGGCGCGTCTCTTACCACAAGTTGATGCTATCGTCATGCCTACGAACCGTCTGGATAAGTCTATTCCACGCCTACCAGACCGCTATCCGCTCACTATTCGCTACTATCTCCTCCTTTTTAGTGGACAACTTGGCTTTCACCTTGCCGCGACATTCGCGAATCATCCGCATCTGTTCGGAATCACGCTTGATGATAGCAACGCGGACGAGAGTTACTCTGTTTTCGATCATCCAACCGCGCGTATCTTTGTGCGTGATACTCCCTATCCCTACACGTCTCAACAGCTTCTACAGAAGTTGCTGGCTGGCGTTCGTCTTCCTTAAAAAGAGCAATACAAGAGTTTTACGGAAAAAGCTCTTGCGTTGTGTTCCTTTGTTTCTCTATAAGCATTAAGACGTTTTGCTTGCTCCACTCACTCTTCACAACTTTACTAATTAATAATCGCTCTTGCTGCATGATAGGCACACGTGGTATATTCTTCTAAGGCGACTCAATGGGAAGAGACCTTCTTCCCAATTTCTCGTCGCTCTGAAGAAAGGGATCGTTGATGCGTCAACACAGCCGAACATCGCTCTCCATTATTTGTGGTATTGTAGTATCGCTGTACCTTGTTCTTGTATGTTCTGCTCAAACCGCTCTTGCGTCACCACTCAAGGTTCCAGTTAAAAAAGTCCGCCCACATGTTACATTTGGCTCAACCCAAGCCGCAGCAAGCCCCGCGCTCTACACCTTTGGGAACCAGCTCTACGCGCTGTGGGTAGCAAAAGATAATATTGGACATCTCACGATTGCACAATCCAGTAATGGTACGAGTTTTACCACTCCGATTGCGCTAACAGATACAACGACCTATGGATACGCCGCGCAGATGACCTCTTTTCAGGGGCATCTTTATCTCGCATGGTTCAGTTCAAATGGGAACAACCAAGTGTATCTTGGATACTACAATAACAGCCCTACGTTGTCTAACCATACCGTTGTACCCGGCTCCTGTGTTGGTGGCAATACAAATGGAGAGGGTGATCCCGGTCCGGCTATAACCACGTTCAACAACAAATTGTATGTTGCCTGGGCGGATTGTAATGATGCCTCAATCGATATCGCAACGTCCAGTGATGGCTACAATTTCACCATCACGAAAACCAATGTCATCACACACGCGTTCTCGGCAATGGGTGTCATCAACAATCACCTCTATCTCGTCTGGGCAGGAACAGATTACTACCATTCCATTAACTATGGCAGCTATCCCGGCACCGGAACACAGATGAGCAAGATTGTCGTGTTAAATACAACTACCGATGAGCCTATGGGTATGACTGTGTACAACAATCATATGTATATAGGGTGGACAGGCTTTCCAGACCAGATGATACACTCTGGCTACTACACAGGAAGTGCGAGTTTATCAGATATGCATACTCTGAGCAACGCCAGAGCATTATTTGGGGTAGGGTTAGCTGCCGCCTTTGGTCATCTCTATACCGCGTGGTTAGACTACGATACTTATGTACTCAACATCTCACAGATAGAGTAGTGTGACGCTTGTCGTTTGCATTGAGAAGAGGAAAGAGGCAAGAAAAACACTTTTCTTGTCTCTTTCGGATGTGCCACCCTTAGTAATACTTTGACAAAGGTTCTATTATAGGACTGATGGCGTGGAAAGGAACCAATAAAGCATAAACTACGTTAGTATTTGTAGCGAAATAAGTTCTCTGTAAATAGAGTGGCTTTTATTCGTCTTCATACACAGCACATATTTTACAGGGAAATGGCTATGATTGAACTATTCCAAATGTGGGCATTGGTTGGGGCCTTAGGACTGCTTTGCCTACCCCTTACCATGACCGTTTTTCATAATTTACCGGATCGCGGCTGGGCCTTTAGCAAAGCTATAGGTCTTGCTCTGCTGGCATTTTGTGTCTGGCTTCCACTGATGACGCTACACTTTTTGCCCTTTACTCAGCTGTTTATAGCTGGTATTTTGCTTATTCTCGTTGCCCTCAATCTGGTTGCTTATGTACGAATGCGCCACACCATTGTCAAAACAATACGTCTCAACATTGGCTATATTCTCCTGGTCGAGCTTATTCTCTTTGGCATGATGTTTCTTTTGGGCTGGATGCGTTCCTACTTGCCTGATATCCGCTCGTATGAAATGTACATGGATGAAGGCTTCATCTCTGCGATTATGCGAAGTCCCACCTTCCCACCCAACGATATGTGGTTCTCAGGATACTCGCTTAACTATTACTATTACGCGCATTTTACTGTCGCGATGCTGGCGAAATTGCTTGGACAATCTCCATCCATCGCCTTCAATACAGGTATCTCTCTCTTCTTCGGTCTTACCGCCGCGGGCTTATTTGGCGTGACCAGCAATATTGTTGCCTGGGCGCGGTATTTACGCAGGCAAACGCTCTCCAATAACAGTATCGAATGTCCTGATACTGTCCTTCCACCTTTACTGGGCGCGGCCCCCTATGGAATTGTCACAATGCTGTTAGGACTCGTCTTGGGCAATCTTGCTTCTACACAAATGTGGTGGCAGTTGCACGGCAATGTCTCACAGAACCCAGTTTACTGGTTCAACACAACGCGCATCATTACAAAAACGATTAACGAGTTTCCTGCGTTTAGCTTTTTGCTCTCGTGCTTTCACGCTCATGTGCTTGCGCTCACGTTTACGATTGTCGCAATCGGTCTTGCATTCAATCTCTTTCTTGAAGCCGAGGGTCGAGGTCTTAACGTGTTTGGGCGTGGCTGGCGGCTCCCTCTGACACTGGGAACAACCGCACTTATCATCGGGGGCCTCTATACAATGAATGGTTGGGATTTTCCAACTTACATCGCGCTCGCCCTTGTGTGCATTGCACTACAGCAATGGTTGGCTTATGAACGGCAAATTACTCCTGCGCTTCTTCTCGATATTTTTACCGCGAGTGGGAGCTTGATCGCGCTCTCGTTTCTGCTCTATATTCCTTTTTACCTCAATTTCAACTCACCCGCTCAGGGCATTGGTATCGTAGGTGCCGCAGACCGTTCGCAAGTAAGTGATGAAGTATTGATTTACGGCCTTTTCGCGTTTGTTTTTCTCTCGTTGCTCTTCGCGAGTGGAATTAAACGACCCCTAATTGCCCAGCTTCCTTCAAGCGGAGGTACTGTCTTATCTCATCTTTCTGCCATAAACCGCCGCCGTCTTGCTCTTACTAGTATTGGTATGGTTATGGTGCTTGAGTTTGCACTACTGATTTTTATGAGGAATGGGCTTACCTTTGTGCTTGCCGCCACCATCGCGCTGCTTGGAGCAATTCTAGTTTTTGTCCATCTTGGAGACCGTCCACATGCGTTTACGCTGCTGTTGGGGGCAGTTGCTTTTGCGCTGGTTGCCTTTTGTGAGGTGCTCTTTCTAAAAGATGTTTTCGCGAATGTTGTTCCACGCATGAACACCGTCTTTAAGTTGTACTTTCAGGCGTGGGCCTTGCTTTCCATTGCTTCTGGCACGGGCTTGTACTTTATATTGCAAAGCTTCGTACCTGTACCATCGCTGACGCCCCCACTGCGTATGGCGCAGCGCGACTTACAGATAGTATGGAATATTGCGCTTCTGTGTTTTCTTCTTGCGGGAAGTGTCTACCCATTTGTCGCGCCCGCACAACGTCTGACACAATACGATCCATTGACGGGACAGCCGTATCTGCATCGCACAAACAGCCTTGATGGCTTGACCTATCTGCAAACGGCCTCAAGCAATCCAGGGGACTATCAGGCTATTCGCTGGCTAAATGAGCATGTTCAGGGCGATCCTGTTATCGTAGAAGCTATAGGTGAAGACTATAGCACGGTGAACGCGGGACGTGTGTCTGTGTTCACTGGGCTGCCTACACTCATGGGGTGGGTTGGACATGAAGAGCAGTGGCGTGCGAATTGGCTGAACAACCCGACGAACTATACGGATTTTGCCAGTAGAGGAGTTGCTGTAGATACAATTTATACCAATCCACAACCTGCTACAGTGCTGGCAACAATGAACGCCTATTCTGCTCAATATGTGTATGTTGGGCCATTAGAATACTTGAAGTACCATTCCATAAACCTGCATCGGTTTGGCACATATATGCAAGTGGTTTACAATGCATATGGTGTAACCATTTATAAAGTGCGTGGAACGAGGTAAAACAATGACTGGCTGTAAGAGGGTATCCTTCTCCAGAGGATAGTCTTAGCAAGGGGGAGATTCCTTTGAAGAGTTACGAGACAGAAGATAAAGCAAGAGTGACGCCAGAAGAAAACAATACTGCTAGTGAACAGGCACCTATGGAAGTTGCAAGTCCTGAGCAGATTGACGAAGATGCTACGTCGCAGAAAGTAGAGACGCTTGAAAACACTACAGGCGCGAAAAATAGCGTTGGAACTGTAGAGACGGCGTATGCGGCGGACGTTATGGAAACGGAAGGTATTAACGATACAGATGTTGTATATGAAGAGGAAGGTGTAGAGCGTCCTAGAAAGAAGAGCTTTGCTCCGCCGACGCGAGAACAACTACTGATATGGCTCCCTTTCTGGGGTATTATTCTGCTTGGTGCCATTTTACGTTACTGGGGCCTCGGTTATAAGCCGCTTCATCATGACGAGAGTTTACACGCCTATTATTCTTTGCAACTTATGCACAACATGGAAAACTGGTTTTCTTGTTTCGATCATAGCGTCTCTTGCTATCAATATAACCCTCTGTTGCACGGCCCGTTCCAGTTTCATGCTATTGCGTTTGTATACAAAATTAGTCAACTACTGGGTGCATACGATAATGGCGTCAACACGACGACGGTACGTATCGCCGCTGCGACACTTGGCACGGTGATCGTTGGTTTACCCTACTTTTTGCGCGATTACCTGGGCAAAGTGGGTACGCTACTGGCGTGTTTCTTGCTCGCTGTTTCTCCCAGTATGGTCTACTTCTCGCGTTTCGCGCGCGAAGACATCTACATGGCGTGCTTTACCCTGCTCTTGATCGTCGGGGCCGCACGGTACATTCGGGATCGTAACCCTGGCTGGTTGGTCATAGCCGCAGTCGGGTTCGCGCTCTCATATGCAACAAAAGAGGCTACGTTCCTTTCTCTTGCGGTCTTCGGTAGTTTCTTCGGTGCATTAGTGATATGGGAACTTGGTCTCAAGAAGTCGTTACGGACTGATGTAGCCTCTAACGCGCAGGGCGCGGTGTATTTGCCAAAGACATTTGCTCCAATCCTGCTAGCCGTGTACTTTGTTGTGCTTGGTATTGCAGCGAAAATCTTTTTCGGCTGGATGAAAAATTTGTCCATTTTCATCACCGATAAGAAAAATATTCCGATGGCGGATCTGTATGTGCAGGGGCTGAAAGAGAAAACTGTTGCGATTGTTCCCTGGCTTGGCATTTTTCTTGGTGTCTATGTATTGAGCGTTCTCGCGCGTGAGATATTTGGCAAGACGCCACAGCCGGGCAAACGTAACTTTATTGCGCGACATATCGATCCGACGAAGCAGCCTGTGTTGGATACCATTTTTACTATGCCCTGGACGCACTGGTTCTTCGCGCTACTTGCTGGCTGGACGATCTTCATCTTACTGTTTACAGTTCTTTTCACAAACCTGAGTGGCGGTATTGGTGATGGGATATGGCAAGGGCTATACTACTGGTTGCAACAGCAGCAGGTCGCACGTGGCAGTCAGCCCTGGTATTACTATCTCATGCTTATTCCTCTGTACGAACAGATTGGGTTGGTGTTTGGGCTTGTCGGCATTGTGCGCTGTCTGACGCAGCCAACACGTTTCCGTCTCTTTCTCGTGTACTGGTTCCTCGGTAATGTAGCAATCTATTCCTGGGCAGCTGAAAAGATGCCCTGGTTGATGATTCACATGACGATGCCATTGATGTTGCTTGGTGCGATTGGGCTTGAGCCTGTTGTAGTAACGTTGTATAACTGGGTGAAGCAGCGCAGAATGGAACATGTTTCATTTGGTTCACGAACACAGGTAGCTCTGGGTGCTAGCGAATCTGCGGTACAACTTACGTCACCAGCCCGCTTCAAGAGTGTCCCCCCAATCAAGGGAACTACGGCACTTCTTGGTGTATTGCTCGCGCTACTGCTTTTACTGCCCACGCTTCACAATATGTACGAGGTTTCCTATGTTCATGCGGCAGATGGCCCACATGAGATGATGGTTTACGTACAGACAACAACGGACGTTAACAAGGTTATGGCGAAAGTTGATGCGCTCGATCAGAAACTCTATGGTGGACGCCATGAGTTATCTATCGGTCTGATGGACTCCGCGACGTGGCCTTTCGCGTGGTATCTACGCGACTATCCAAACGTATGTTTCAAGTTTCCAACAGGATGTCCCACGATTGCTAAAACCATTCCGGTAATTATTACAGGGCAAGAAGACATTTACAATACACAGGCGCAATACGTGGCAACGCCAGGCAAGGGGCCTGGCTACACGCTTCACCAATACCATCTGCGTACTTGGTGGGATGAAGGTTATAAGCCCCCTGTGTGTATACCAAGCAAAACACAATCATGTGATGGTGAGCCAACGTGGGGCGGCGTTGGGCCTGGTGTCTGGTTGAGCTATGGCGGCTCGACTCCTCCAGGCGCAACATTCAACCTGGGACGAGCTGTAAGCAATGTCTGGCAATGGTGGTGGCAGCGTAAAGCAATTGGTAGTACCGATGGCGCGTATGATATGGCTCTGTTCATCCGCAGTGATACCGGCATCACACCCTAGCGTCTATGCTACTAAAACACGAGAGAGCCTGATAGTTTTAGGCTCTCTCCGTACAACATATCTACATGGCAAGCAGCTTATGGTATAAAGGTTTCTATGAGTGAGATAGACAAGAGAAACAAACTTGACGAAGAGGTTTTTTCATACCGCGCCACAAAAGATGGGAAGATTTTTCTTTTCTGGCGTGGTAAACAGATCAAGGCACTCAAGGGTGTTGCCGCGCAAGAATTTCTTGAAGAGATCAGCGACGCTGATACATGGGACGCCCAGCTAATAATGGCGAAAATTACGGGTAACTTCAAGCACGGTAACGAGCGCAAAAGCTGAAATGCACGCTTTCAGTTTTTTCTGTTAAGAGATTCACCCAAACCCGCGCGTCTTCAAAAACTTCACTGACGCGCTCGCAAGTTCTTCAGGTGTGCCTTACGGCAACCAGGACTTACAGCCTGTAGCGTCGTCTGAAACGATGTCGCAAATCTGTTTGAGTCGTACCTCTGCCTCAATAGCACAGGCATCGACGGGATTGAGTATCTGGACAAAACGCTCGCTATCAACTTGCCCGGAGATAGGTCGATACAGACCAGGGTACTATCAGGTGTTTGTCTAACAGACATAAAAATGCATCATCGCACCTTTTCATCGCTATTGCTATGTATAATATAGGAGAGCCGCTGCTTGTTTGGACTTCTCTGTCCATTTTTCTATTGTAGCTAGTCACTACGCAGAAAAGCAAAGGAAAGAGCTATACATTACTCTTATAATTTTTTCCGCTACACGAGTGTCGCCAATCTTCTAATACCCTCTTCGATCTGCTCTGGTGTCAAAGCACAGAAAGGCAGGCGCACAAAGCGTTTCCCCATTTCATCTTCGCTCCCCTCAAGTGTGTCTGCGAAGAAATCGCGTCCGTTCGTCAAAGCTAAGCCAACTGCTTGAGCACGTGCTAAAAATGTCTCGCTCTCCGTCTGCTCCGGTAGAGAGATGCTGACAAAGAAGCCGCCCTCTGGTTCCGCGAATGGAATGGATGGCATATGCTTTTTCAAGGCGGAGACAATGCTATTCAGGCGTGGTGTGTAAAGCTGTTTGAGGCTTTCCAGATTTGAGGCAAAATAGCCGCGTTTATGAAACTCGACAACCGCCGCCTGTGTTGGCAGCACGGGTGCGAGTATTGTATCCTCCGCCAATTTTGTGAGCTTTTTAACAAGTTCTGCGGGACCAACAAGATAGCCAACACGCAGGGCGGGACTGATTAGCTTACTGTATGAACTGATGGTGAGGACGTGCTCGGTATTGAGATCGCGTAAGAGCGGGGCCGACTCGCCTTTGTAGCGTAAGGTGCGATACGGAATATCTTCGACAAGCCAGAAATTATGCTTTTGCGCCAGGTCTACCAGTGCTTGCCGTTTCGCAGCCGATGTTGTGACGCCTGCCGGATTCTGGAAATCGGGAATGACGTACATAAAGGTTGGCACCTGTTTCGCGAGAGCTTTTTCTAAGGCCGCGAGATCGACGCCATCATGCTCTAAAGGAATACCAATGACTTTTGCCCCGCGTCTGCGGAACGTTTTGATTGCGCGGTCATAGCTTGGTTGCTCCACAAATACCACATCACCCATTTTGATGGTGAGCGCAGAAAGCAGGTCTTGCAAATGGAGTGAACCATTGCCAACGATGATTTGATCGGGCGAGACCGCGTACTGCTCGCTGAGTAAGCGGCGCAGTGGCAAATAGCCGCCGTTGTGTCCATATTGTAGAACCGACCAACCATCGGGAGCTTCTAGCACGGCTTGAAAACACTCACTGAGGAGCTTTGTTGGCAGAGCTTCAACGGCGGGAACGCCACGCGTCAACGAAATTTGTTCTGTACTGATGGAACTTTGCATGATGTCTCTTTCTTTGCCATATTTTATGGCCTTTTTAGTGTTTTACGAGTGCCGTAAAACAATTTTGCCCTGTGGCTCACCCGACGCGAGCAGTTGATGCGCTTGCGCGGCCTGCTCAACCGGAAACGTTCTGGCGATAAGCGGGTTAAGCGCGTTGTCCGCGACGAGTTGTAGCATTTTCTGCTCATTTATGGGAGCCGTGCGTGCCATACCACCGCCAATGACGGAGACACGTTTCAGCCGCCACGTCTGTGTATTGACCTCTGCCTGTTGCCCGCCAAGATTGCCAATCAACACAATTCGCCCGTCGGGAGCGCAGGCGTCAAGGCTTGCTTGTAGGGTTGAGCTAACCAGTTCGACAACGAGGTTAACGCCTCCCTGTTGCTGTAAAGCCTGCCCAACGTTTTGTTTGTAATGGTCAAGCACGAGGTCAGCCCCCAGCTTTCGTAGCGTTTCGGCTCGTGCGTCGTCGCTCGCGGTTGTTGCGACCCACGCACCGATCTGTTTAGCAAGCTGAATCGCAAGCGAACCGACGCCGCTTGAGCCAGCCCAGATCAGCACACGTTCGCCTTTTTGCAAGCTCCCCAGATCGAACAGGCTTGCCCACGCCGTAGAACCTGCCAGCCCAATCGCGGCTGCTTGCTCGAAGCTGACATTTTCAGGAACACGCGAAAGGTCAGACGCAGGTGCCGCTATTCTGCTTGCATAGCCACCGCCGCCCTTCGCTGATGATGCGCGGGCGGTGAAAACATGCTCGCCCACATGAAATCCATTCGCGTCAGTAGCCACGATACCCGCCGCTTCTAAGCCGGGTGTGAATGGAAATGTGTCGATAGGTCTGCTACCGCTTCGTTGAAAAAGGTCAAGCCGATTAACGGTTGTGGCTTTGACCTCGATCAATACGTCCGTCGCGGCAGGCGTGGGGTCTGTCACCTCCTGCATCTGTAACACGTCGGGGTCGCCATAGCGTGAAAATTGTACCGCTTTCATCGTGTCGCTCCTTAGCAAAATTATGGCATCGTTACCTGTGTCTCTTCGTTCGTCCTTATTGTATGCATACCGTCCTCTGATTGCAATGGTGCCTGTGGTGTCTGCGAACGTTTCGATAGTGTAAGTGTGAAGGGAAGAGTGATAAGTAGACAGATGAGCGCAGGAACAGCCATCCCCCAGCCGATACCGACACGCGCAATCAAGACGCCCACCAGTACAGGAATAACAATACCGGACGCACCCGCGCTAAAAAAGAGGACGCTGGAAACCGCATCGAGTGCGTGAACAAACCGACGCGAAGCAATTGTCATTACGCTTGGGAAGATGGGGCCAAAGAAGAAGCCGACCAGCAAACTTGCGCCGAAGCCCAGCCAGATCAGGTTAGGAAATGCCGCGACCAGCAGACCAGCCGCCCCGCCGCCAATAAAACTCGTATAGAGTAATTGTGTTTCGCTGAGTAGCCCTCGTTTGAGTGCCTGAGCACCAAGCAACCTTCCCACCGTCAGGCCGAGCCAGAACAGCGTTGCTGCGGGAGCCGCGATCACAAGCGATACCACCGCGCCCTGACTGATCGCCGTCGTGATCCAATCACCAAAGCTGACTTCCGCCGCGACATAGAGAAACATTTGCAGTGCCATGAGCCAAAGTATGGACTGCATGAAGATGCCGCGTGTAACCGCACGTTGTGCCTGTTTCTCTGCCGCGACCTCGCTGCGTTTCGCGAGCGTAGGAACGTACTGTGGAAGTAGCCAGAGCAGCACTACAAGTGCTGTGCCTGTACCAACCGCGAAGGCCCAGGTTGGCTCATGCAGCGTTTGGAGTGCTAGTGAAAGAAGCAATGGGCCAATCAGCGCACCAAAGCCAAACGCGCTATGAAGATTATTCATCGTCTCGCCAAGTACATCGTGAAACGTGAGCGTGACGATGACATTGACGCTCACATCCACGAAACTAAAGCCGATACCTAATACAAACTCTGCGGCAAGTAAGAGCGCAAAACTATGAGTCGAAGGAACAAGTAAAGCCATTGCACCCATTGTGGCCATGCCGCACATCAAGGATACTTTTGAGCCAAAGCGGTTGCTCACGATACCCGCCACAAATACGCCGCTACTAAAGCCAAGCGAGGCGGCGGTAAATGCCCATCCTGCTACATCCAATGGCACCTGCACATGTTTCGCGATAAGAGAGAGCGTGGGGCCGGGAAGAATTGTGACAATCCCCGTTCCTATATAGGCAAGACAGAGTGTAAAAAAGAGTTGTCGTCGTTTATTGTGCTTCTGCATGTTGTTTTTCTTCTAAAAGTGTTGCCGCGAGTGGCAATATCTGCTTCGTGTCGCCAAGCAGTTCGAGGTCTGTTGCGACACGCGTCGCGCCGACAGAGTGCGCGAAGGTGGCGATGCTGGTGAAGTTCCTCGTTTATGATACAGAGAAGCGGCACTGTTCCCAGTATCGCCCGCAAAGAACACATCTTGCTTTACTATCATCATATCACAGAGTTAGTGGCAAAACGCTCTAGTGTAAGCGTTCAATTTGCTTCTCTTCAGCATGTTCTTATTTCACCTTTTACTCAAGAAAATTGGGCTATTTTACTTGCTTTTAGAACAAATGTTTTATATAATAAGAGAGAGGAATATCAATGGGTCGATCTGCTCTATCGCACCCCTGTAAACGCTAACGTAGAGAGAGATGGTATCGTGAAAAAAAGAAAGACACCTTTAGCAATGGTCTCGGTCTTCGTTGAAGACCAAGACGAGGCCCTGCGATTTTATATCGAGAAGCTTGGTCTTGAGAAGCGTGTAGATATAAGCTATGGCCCCGGAATGCGGTGGGTGACGGTTGCCCCAAAAGGACAAAGTAAGCCTGAAATCGCGCTTGCGAAGCCGCTCGTTACCGTCCAGAACTCGACGTATCTTAAAGAGGTAATGGAACGCGCCGCGCATGGTATCGCGTGGATGTTCGATACCGACGACTGTTGTCAGAGTTACGAAATGCTGCGTGCTCGTGGTGTAGCATTCATTACCTCGCCTACGAAACAATTGTACGGCGTTGAAGCTGTTTTCGCGGATCCCTACGGCAATATTTTTTCTTTGCTGGAGCCATCACCGGAAGCTCGTTCACTTGTGCTTGAACACAGAGTTGGCACCGCGGCCTAATAGCCCATACACACCAGCTTTTTCAGCAAGGCTCTGTTCTATCGTAGCGACTATTCACCGGACGAGGTGCCAGTTGCGTTCTACAGAGACAAGTTTTTCGTAAAATAGAGAAATGTCAAAATTGCTCTATTTTCTTCTTGCTTTTCTCTTACATATCAAGTATTATTCTCAGTAGATAGGTGTAGATATCAAAATGAATATTTACGCTGTATCTAAAAAATGCATGTATCTGCTCTTTACGTGTGAATTTCTGTTGCCAACTTTCACTCAATAAGGGCAAAAGGTACAGGGGCCATCTGACGTTGCTCGTACCAGAGGCTTTCTACATACACTCTTGATGCATATATCTTGTTGCAAGTCACTAAAGCTTTTTGGTGTGAGCATCTCATCATTTATGTTATTTGTAAAAATGAGAGGATGTTTTATGCGTTTCTCAACTCGTCCAAAGGTGCGTATCGCGCTTTCCCTCTTGACTTTGCTCACCATTATGAGTGCTCTGACGTTCGTTGTTCTACGCGAACCGGCAACAAGTGCTCATGCTGCCGGTCTGGGTGTAAGCAGACTCACGAAAAACATGCACATCAAAGATATCGGCGTGGGCAATCAAGCTCCCTCGGACGCTAATTGTGTCGCGAAAGGCTACCACTGCTATAGCCCACAGCAAATCCGCAATGCGTATGGTATCGCTCCGCTCATCAACAATGGGTACACTGGCAAAGGGCAGACCATCGTCATCATCGACTCCTATGGTAGTCCTACAGCGTACCAGGACTTACAGGCGTTTGACGCGGCCTATAGCCTGCCTGATCCGCCTTCGTTTCAGCAACTCGCGCCTATTGGCTCGGTTCCATTCGACCCGACCAGTGCCGATCAGCTTGGCTGGGCCGAAGAGACTTCGTTAGACATTCAATGGTCACACGCGATGGCACCCGCCGCGAATATCGTTGTGTTGACAAGTCCCGTCTCTGAGACACAGGGTGTACAGGGTTTACCAGAGTTTCTCAAACTGGAGCAATATGCCCTTGACCATCATCTGGGAAAGATTATCTCACAGAGTTGGGGTACAACCGAGAACACTCTCTTCACACCTGCTGGTAAAAAAGTTCTTACCGCGTTCCAGAACTTTTATGAGCGTGCGGTAGACTCCCACGTAACCGTTTTTGCTTCATCAGGCGACGCCGGTACTGGCAACCCTGATGTGAATGGGAACACCTATCCCTTCCCAACAGTTGGTTTTCCTGCCTCATCACCTTTGGTGACTGCGGTTGGTGGTACGACATTGAACGCAGATCTCACTGGTAACTATCAGTCTGAAACCACATGGAATGATGGTGTTGGCAGTGCCACTGGTGGCGGCATCAGTCAATACTTCAAAGAGCCAAACTATCAGAAGGATAACCTGTCAAAAGCAAATCAGCAGTTGTTGAATGGACATCGCGCCATTCCTGACATCTCGTATAACGCTGACCCAAATAGCGGCGTGCCAGTTTATCTTGGCTTCTTACCACAGCGTCAACCACGTTTTTACATCTTTGGTGGCACAAGCGCGGGTTCACCGCAATGGGCTGGTATCATCGCTGACGCCAACCAGAGCGCGGGTCACTCGCTTGGCTTTCTCAATACCGCTCTCTATCGCATTGGCAATAGCAAGGCGAGTGCCTATAGCTACAACGATATCACCGTTGGTAACAATGCCCAGCTGCCTATCGCGGGCTATAATGCCACACCAGGGTGGGATGCCGCGACAGGCTGGGGAACGCCCAAGACGGTTGGCCTCGTTCTCAATCTTATCAAGATGCTGAAAAACTAGTTCAAGTAGTCAGTTGACAATCAAGGCAACAAAAGAGTGGTCGTGTGCAAAGGCAATATTGTTTTTGCACACGACCACTCTTTTTGGAAAAAGTCTAATCTAAAACAAATTCGTAAGGTGACAGTTATGTGTTTTTGCTGGAGAAGAGTAATAGACTCGTTTAATCTTGCTTGTTCGACAGTTATCAGGTACTATAGCTAATCTACAGAGAAATTTGGAGTTCATGCAGAGTAATATGAAGTATCTGTTTTGCATAAAGCGAAATAGAGAGAAACTTTAAGTTGGTTAAGGGAAAGGATGATATGGGACTGCATGTTGTTATTGTCGAAAGATGTGAGTCTGTTCGGGAAGCATTATATATGCTGCTAAAAAATGTTCCAGTTGTCACCACTATCACCAACGTTACAACAATTGCGAGTATGAAAGATACGCTTGCCACTCACATTGTAGACTTGATACTTATCGGACAAGCATTGATTACAGATGTTACAGTATTGTCAGGCAAGCGCTTTGTTATTATCGCAGAAGAAGTGAATCTACAACTGTTACAAGCAGTAATCGATTATAATATATGCACCTATCTTTTACGAGAAAATGCTTCTGAAGCCCTTCTAAAAACTGCCTTGCTTCTTACTGAAAAAGAATGTACTAATGCGTTTCTTCTTGATACAACTGTACTTTCGGCACTACTTGACGCAACAGGGACGAAGAAAAGTCTAAAAGTTACAGATATTACAATGCTTACCGAACGTGAATGCGAGGTGTTATCTTTACTTCATAAAGGACGCAAAAACTGTGAGATCGCAGTGTTGTTAGACATAGAGACAACGACAGTAAGAACACATATTACAAGTGTGCTAAAAAAGTTGGATATTACGCGTTATCAAGTGCCATCGCTTACACTACCTGAGCATTGCCAGTAACATATTTATGTTAGTTTACTCGTAACAACCTTTTTCTCTTTTCTGTAAAAAGTCATCACTTTGTCCATTGTAGTTATCCGTACATACTCAGTATACTTACCTTTGTAGAACGTAGATATTTTTGAGAACAGTTTGCTTTTAGGAGAGGGAGGCGAGATGAAAATTCCGCTAGATAATGACGCTATCCAACTCTTTCTTCGTCTCTTGCTAAAACTCCTCAATATTACATTTAGAGCAAAATAGAGAATTAAACGCTACAATTTTGTGTCCCTTTGTGCGTGTAATATGACGCATGAAAATTGTAGCGTTTGTTGTTTGGTAAACAAATTGCAGATGGACTGTTTTCCTCTATCTTACCGATAGTTTGTATATGAAAGAGTCAAATGGTGGAAAGCAAAACTTTTTGTAGGTATCTTTTCTTCCTTTCAACAAGAGGAACACTTATTTTTATAATTTTATCGCTCATAAGTTGTGCAAACGACGCTCCAAAGGTTACTCCAACACCTCCACCTACTATTGTACAGGATACTCATACTCCAATAACTATGGACGTTTCACAAATTACTTGTGAGCAGGGACTACAGATGATAGCACAAAATCAGGTCAGAGAGGTCAAAATTTATAAGGATACTCCCTCAATTCCAGGCGATCCAGATTATATACAAGAAATTTCGATTTTCCTTCGTACCAGTCAGCAAAGCACTAACGACTTGTCAACGGATAATGAGCGTGTAATTACAGGCCCCTTATTAAATGCACTCAAAATCTGTAAACCACAAATTGTCTCTGCTATTCAAAAGATTAATATGAACTTGCCAAAGGAGAAGCAAGTGCAAATACACGAATATTACGTTTATAAGCCATAATGGAGAAGTAGGTGCGTATTTTTGAAAGGGTTTAGTGTATGTGGCAATATTTATTCTTGCAGTTTTGTCAACAAAGGGGACGTAATGCTTTGGCGGGCAGTGGGTTTCTGTTGGCGGCGTGTGCGCTTATTTTGTTGAGCGCGACGACCCAGACCACCGTTTTGCAAACAAACCATCTTGTCACTCAGAATTGGCGGCCCACGTATGATCTTGTTGTCTTGCCTCCACAGGCACAACTGCTCTCTGGAAAAGCTATTCCTGCGGATACACTACAAGGGTACAACGGCGGGATTAGCATACTACAGTATCAACAAGTTAAGCAAATAACTGGTGTGGAGGTTGCTGCGCCGATTGCCTTTTTGGGCTATGCACAACTACCTTCACCAGCCGTTCAATTCTCTCCCGATCCGCTTGCTACAGGCTACTATCGTGTAGATTGGACGCTTAC
>JBBQVS010000060.1:0-24613 GCA_038211295.1 Ktedonobacterales bacterium
CTATTGATAGTGACGCAGCGTTGCCCCCTACTCTGTAATATTTCCTCTTAAACGAAATATTACTTTCACTTAACATAAAACTGTTTCATTATACAAGAGCTATCCCGTATTCCATGTAGATGAACAAAATGGTACAGTTTCATCACTAGCGGCATAGAAAAACAGAGAGGGAGAACATCATGGCCTCATCTCAAGAAGCTCTGAAGCAACTAGACGAGAGTCCTATGTCAGGCTTTCATTTCAAGACGGTGATTACCGCAGGTATGGGGTTTTTCACGGACGCATACGACCTGTTTGTAATCGGCGTTGTCTCGACCATCCTAACGCAGGTATGGCATATCAAATCATTTGAAGTGTCATTATTGAGTAGCGTATCGCTGCTTGCCTCGGTGCTGGGCGCGATTGTTTTCGGACGTATCGCGGACACCATGGGGCGCAAATTTGTCTACGGGTACGAACTAATTGTACTTGCTGCTGGCGCAATCGCCTCGGCACTCGCGCCTAACCTGATCTGGTTGCTTATCTTCCGCTTTATTCTGGGCGTGGGTATTGGCGGCGATTATCCCGTTAGCTCCACGCTGATTAGCGAATACGCGAACCGCAAAGATCGCGGCAAACTTATCACGTTTGTCTTTTCGACGCAGGCACTCGGTCTTATCATTGGCCCGCTTCTGACCTACATCTTGCTGGTTAGCCACGTCTCGCCAGAGCTAATATGGCGACTCATTCTGGGGGCCGGTGCTATTCCCGCGCTCGCCACCTTCTGGCTCCGCCGTCAGATTGTCGAGTCGCCACGTTTCGCATTGGCACAGGGCGACGATGCCGGTGTGCAACGCGCCGTGGACATGGCACAGGGCAAAAAGACCGATGCCGTCAAAGCTGGTGATACGAGCGATAGTCTTGCACCTAAACCTAAGCAAGAGGTAAAGAACAAAACAAAGTGGCAGGAGCTATTCACCACCCGCCACTGGCTCATCTGGCTGCTCGGTGCTGCTGGTAGCTGGTTCTTGCTCGACATCGCCTACTATGGTACAACTGTTTCGACGCCAATTGTGGTTAAGCTGTTCAGTCCCAACGTTACTCTGCCGCAGAACATGCTGTACACGCTCTTAATCTTCGTGGTCGCAGCACTGCCGGGGTACATTGTCTGCGCCTTCCTGATTGACCGCATGGGACGCAGGCCCATTCAGTTGCTCGGCTTTGGTATGATGGCACTTGCCTTTGGCACGATGTTCTTCTTCCCACAACTGACAAAAATCACCGTTCCCTTTCTCTTGCTTTACGGTCTCTCGTATTTCTTTACCGAGTTTGGCCCAAATATTACCACCTTCCTGTATCCCGCCGAAATCTTTCCGGTGACGGTACGCACTACCGCGCATGGTATCGCAGCTGGCCTCGGCAAGTTTGGCGCGTTCATCGGAGCGTTCACCTTTCCGCTTCTGCTGGCTAACGCTGCGTTCAAGCTTCCTGGCACAATGGGTGTCGCGGGAGTCATCTGTGTCCTCGGCTTCCTGCTGACCTTCGTTCTACCAGAACCTAAGCAGAAGTCGCTTGAACAGATCGAGGAAGAGGGCGAACAACTCGATGAGAAGCACACCGAAAACAAAGAGCAATCGTCGGTAGCTGGTCAATAGCGACAGGGTATGGCGCGGACTGAGGGCAAGACTCGTCATGTCCTCAGTCCGCGCCATACCCTTACCTTTTTACAGTGAGGGGCGCAAAGCCCCTGTCATTCATGCAGGGGATAGAAGCCCGTTCCTCTCAGGGCGTGATGGGCTGGGTGTATAGGTTGCGTCATCCCAGGCAAGGAATGCATCAACTGACCGACGTATCAATTCAGCAACCGCTAATCCCTCTTTGTCGGCACGCTCGCGCAAGCGTTCTACCTGTTTTTCAGTTAAGTAGACGTTTGTTCTTTTCATATCTTCCCTCTTGACATACATTCTCCACTGCTGTATAAGAAGAGTATACCATAGAGATACAAAAAAGGGAAGGAGGACGCCACTCATGCTCATCTACGAATACAAGATTGATGCCAACAAGAAGCAACGAGAAGCGATTGACAACGCTATTCGTTATGAAAAGCTTTCAATACGCACGATGGTCAAGAACCATCACCTTGCCAAGTCGATAAGCGATGCATCCTGGGGCAAGTTCCTCATGTGGGTCAACTATTATGGGACGATACACACCGTTCCTGTGCTAGCGGTTGCGCCCAACTTCACGAGCCAGGATTGTAGTGCATGTGGCACACGCGTCAAAAAGAGTCTCCTGTGCTACACCTGCGGATTGGTGATGGCGAGAGACCACAACGCCGCGCTCAACATTCTAGAGAAATCCCGTACCGTTGGGCAGACGGGAACGGCCTCTTGTTCGCAGGAGGAAAACGCTTCTGGACAGAAGACCTCTACTCGCGTCTCGAAAGGTACGTTGGGCAAGTCGTCTGGTGGAAAGAAGAATTCCCCGTCTTTCTAAGCGGGGAGGTGTCAAATGTGCGGATTACAGAATTGCGTAACGCCCACTAGCCCTCCATTTATACCTCATCGCAGAACCTCGCGAATTTATTTCGCAAAAGCGTATTTCACATAGTTACAAGCAAGGGTAGAAACGCCCTCATCTCCCCTCCTGATTCGCTATACTTTGTACAGAAGCAAGCAGTAATTATTAGTGAGCAGGGGGTTTTCCAGATGCAACACGTTATGCTTGACCTGTACCACTGCAACACCGCGTTGTTGGCGGATAGCGCATTTTTGCACGCTGTTCTTGACGAGTACCCCGATTTTATCGGTATGGAAAAAGCCAGTCCGGTTGTATTGCGTGATATCAAAACTTCTAGCCCACTCGACGACGGGATGTCAGGCTTTGTGATTATCGCGACCAGTCATGTGAGTCTGCACGCGTGGCCTCCTTATGGCATGATTAACCTCGACATTTTTTCATGTGAGCCTCTGGACGTAGCGGCGGTAGCACGTTTTGCCTGTGAAAAGTTTCAGACACAAGACATAGAGATACATGCCGTTGAACGTGCCACACGTTCACCACGCATCATATACGCTGATCGAGCCGCGTCTGTTAGCGTGTGAGTCTCGCGTTAAGCGAAGCAAAGGAAAAATGGTATGAAACTCAAGGGTATTGCCTGGCTCGCGTTCTTGCTCAACACAGTGCTGTTCGGCACCTACTATGCTGTGTCGAAAGAGGCGTTGGGGCGCATTGACCCAATTGTGTTCACCTTTTTTGAGATGACTTCGCTTGTGCCTGCCGCCCTCTGTATTCTGGTGTTCTCGCGTAAACAGATCACGCGCACGGTTGTGAAGCGTGGCGTCATCTTGGGAAGTACACTCTGCCTCGCGCTTTTCACCATCGCGATTGCGCTCAAATACACCAGTGCCACAAGCACCGCCTTCTTTCCCGCGCTTAACGGCTTTCTCGCCGCGATGATCGCATGGTTCTTCCTGAAGCAACCACTCAAGAAGGCGACATGGGGCGCGGGTATCCTGTCGATTGGTGGTGCAACGCTGCTCATTCTGAACTCGCCAATGGGTGGCGGACGTGGTTCCCTGATCGCCTTTCTCGGTGGTCTCTTCTTCACCTGCTACGTGTTTTTAAGCGACCACGAGCAGCAGCACGAGATTGCCCCCTGGCCCCTCTTCGGCATCGAGTTGCTGACAATGGCGGGTTGGGCCTGTCTTGTCGCGCTCCTCTTTGGCGACTGGCAAGCCTTCCATCCCATCTTCCCAAAAGATATTTGGATTATTCTCTACGTGGCGGGTGCCTGCACCTTTCTGCCGACCCTGCTCACGGTACTTCTGCAAAGGCATGTCTCCCCGCTTACGGTTTCCTTTATCTACGTGCTTGAGCCGGTAATCGGGGCCGTTCTCGCAAATCTCTACCTGCATGAATTGTTGCCACTTGTGGGCTACATCGGCGGCGGTCTCGTCTTCACTGGTTCGATTATCCAGACCTGGGGTAGCATTCAGCGACCAGCACGGACGCGCACACGCGAACTCAGGCTTCGCACACATATTGGAAACATGGAAACCGCGCTCTATCCCCTGCTCTTTCTCTTCGCGGGTGGTTTTCTGCTCATCAAACTTGGTGGCCTGCCCCCAACATCCTGGCAAACACTCTTCGCGCAACGTGTCGCGGTATTCTCATCGCCACAACTCTGGCAAAACACGGCGACACAACTCACGGTAGCGCAGGCGGCTTGCTGGTTGGTCGCGTGGAGTGCGGTAGCGGTAATCGGCGGTATCGGCATCGTGCGCGGTCTGCGTGGGTCAGCTACCAGAGACATAGAACAACTGATTGAGGAGATACCCACCGTCTCGCTCAATCTCTCTTATCCCGCCCATCCCTTCCAGCTTGAGGATGATGTGGCGTGGGATGACTGGGACAAACAGTTCACCTCGGCACGGATAACCGAAGACCTCCCGACAATGCCAGAGGTACAACTTTGGGAAGAATATTCGGATCTTCCAATGGCGGTTGCGTCATACGAAGTATTTGCGCCGCCAACCGAGAAGCGCGAAGCCGTGCTTGAGACCCGTCCCCGAATGCGTCGCCCACGTCTAGTTCCTGCCGAACGCGCTAGTTAGAAATGAGAAAATGATGAAACACAATGATACGGGCGACTTCTGCATTCTCTATGTAGAGCCGACAGACGAGAAAACCGCGTTATTCGCCATGATTGGTACACAAATAAAACCCGTGGTGCTTATGCTGGCGGAGCAAACACGCATCTTGCAACGACCAGAGGATTTCGCGGAACTAAAACATGTCAAGCGACGCCTCGCGCAACCAATTGTGTTTGTCGCGGCACAAAGTGAACGTCTGCAACACCTCGCCACTCGCAACGGCTTCTCCGTCTATCCCTCGATGGACGCGCTCGCCGACGCGCTCACACGGGGCCAGATGACCCGCCAGCTTAACAAGACAACGATGCCACTTGAGCCTGCACACACTATGGACTCGCACGCGAAGACGCACCCGCTCGCCCCCGTCGAGCGTTCAGAGCGTCAAACGTATCCTGTCCGCACTTCGCCTTTGACGGACAAGCTTCATGCTGAACCGCTTGAAACCCAGGCGCGTCAATTCCCTCCACAACCCGTGTATGTGTCGCGACCCACTCAATCGCACCAGACGCACAGCAGACCAACGCCAGAGCCTGAACGCGTTTCACGTTCCCTGGCGCAACAAACAACAGAGCCAATTATACAGCAGAAGCGTGCGCGTAAAAAGAAATTGCCCCTCCTGCTTGTTGTGCTTACCGTTACCGCCCTGCTCGCCGCGGCCCTGGGAACATTTCTCGTATTTGTTCCCAATGTCTCTATGCATGTCGAAGGCAGTGCCGTCACCGCGCCACCTATCGTCGGGCATCTTTACTTTTTGAATAGCGAGCAACTGAGCGAAAATAACAACCACGGCATTGACGATAAGATACAGATAGACCTGAGTAATCTTCCTGCTCCCGCGCCTGGAAAAAGCTATTATGCATGGCTACTAAGCGACAAAAGTCAGGCCGATATGAAAGCACTCCTGCTGGGAGCCTTACCCGTCAGTAAAGGTAGCGTCCATTTCCTGTATGCTGGTGACGCGCAACACACAAACCTGCTGACAATTGCCAGCCGTATGTTAGTGACCGAGGAAGACGCAACCATCGCGCCCCTGACGCCGTCACCAGACGTCGGAACGTGGCGCTACTCTGGCGCATTTTCTACCACTCTGATAGCTGGTAGCAATGATGGAAAAAACGGCACGACCAAAACATTTAGCTACCTCGATCATCTGCGGCATGTGCTGGCGTCCGACCCACTGCTAGATGAAATGGAGTTACCCGGTGGCCTAAATACCTGGCTGTTCAGGAACACGGGCAAGATACTCGAATGGACGGGGAGTATGCGCGAACACTGGGAAGAGACGCCGGACGTAACATTTATCCGCCGCCAGACGATCCGCACACTGGCATACCTGGATGGTCTTTCGTATGTACAACAGGACGTCCCACCGACTATCCCACTTGGCATCAATGACCGTCTCGGACGCATCGGGTTGCTTCCGGTTAATGGAGTTGCTCAAGACCCGCCCGCGTACCTGAGCCATATCGCGTTTCATCTGAACGGCTTGCTACAGGCGAACGCTACAGATACAACCCTGCGTACTCATATCGCGGCGATGGTTGTCGCGCTCAATAACGCGCGTTTCTGGCTGATGCAAGTGCGGAAAGATGCCCAGCAGCTTATGCAGATGAACGATACGCAACTGCACCGACCAACTACGCTCGCGCTGCTAAACGACATGATCGCCAACGCGAATTCCGCGTATGTCGGGCAGACCGATACAACAACAGGGCAGGTACAGCAGGGTATCACCTGGGTACACAATCAAATGCAATCGTTAGCGGTACTGAACTTGACCAAATATAGCGCGAATAACTCTTCGGTTCAGATGATTGCGCCCAAAACCGTAGGAGCTTGAAATGATACGCTCCATGCAATGGGAAAAGCTCTGCTCATCGCCAATTACAATGATATAGGGAGAAAACAATGAATATGCGCCTTCTGGGTATCACTCTACTTGTCATAATGATTATTGGGGGACTTGTCGCTGGCGTCTTCGCCAATGGTATACAGCGTCTGCTTACCGTACCCGCCACGCCTGCCCATGCTGTGCAGGGAATTCCTATAGCCAGAGGAAATACACCTGGTACTCAAAAGCCACCCGTGAACCCTGTTACAGCGAAGACACCCGTAGCGGGAGGGCAACCAATAGGTGGAGTAGTGGTCGCGCAAGACACGTTTCAACGTACCGACCAACTGCTCTGGGGAACCGCAACAGACACGCGCTCCTGGGAAAGTGACGCGAACAGTCCCAACAACCAGCAGGTTTTTTCAGTCACGAACATGATGGGGCGTATCGCCAATGGGCAAGGCACTCTCAACGCGGTACTTGGCCCCGCTCATAGCAATGCCGAACTCGTGATGAGCGGTTCGCTTAATCACTTCGCGCAGGGGAATGTAAACCTCGGTGTCGTCTTACGCTGGCAGGATACAAACAACTGGTACAAGTTGCTCATCGACGGCACAAATATCATGCTACTCAAACGTGTCAATGGCGTCACAAAGCAGCTCGCAACCGCTCCATTCCCAGCGACAGGGGGCAAGCTGTACTCGCTGCGTTTTCGTATTGTAGGCGCGGTACTATTCGCCAGGGGCTGGAGTAGTACTCATGCTGAGCCTGCGAACTGGACACTAACGGTCAATGACACCGACTTGGTCACGGGGCAGGCAGGTATTCGCGTGCGTGTCAGAAATGACACGGTTGTGAATATCGCCTCGTTTGTTGTCACAATCGCGAATAGCGGAATGTGAGGAGCTATGCGTATGTTTGAACAAGTAAAGAGAGCATATGCTCAATCGCTCTGGTTTCGTCTGGTGTGTTATGCCGCGCTTTGTCTCTATGCGGCACTGCTCTTTTCGCTCGCGGGTGGTTTTCCGCCCTGGGCGTGGCGGTTTCTTGTGCTGACATTGCCGCAGGTCCCCAGGCTTGTACAGGTGCGCGGCGTTATTGTGTTTGTGCCACTATTTGGACTTGTGTTGTTGTCACTTGCGCTACTCGTCCTGTGGTCTGTCTTTGTGACCGCATGGCTGAACATTCTGATTTACTGGTATCAAGAGCGACAGATGAAACAGCTTGGCACACAAGAAGAGCAGGAAGAGCGAGAAGACTTCGCGGCACAGGAAACCTTTGTACAAACTCGACCACCGCAGCAAGCACAGCAGTATACATCCCCCGCAGCCGCGCAGGCCATCTATCAGATGCAAACGCAACCTGCGCTTCACGCGGTCACAGGAGAACGCGCGTCAGCACCTCCGCTTGTGCGGCAAATTGTGGGTGGAACTGGAAGAGAGCAAAGCGGAACGTATTACCCTGCATCGGTAGCCTCGGCGGTGCGTGCTCAAGTGAGAAATGAACCCGCGACCCCTCTGCCAATGCGTCAATCGAGCACTTACGGAACACGTCCGACAAGCGTTTCTTCTGTACCGCGCCCGGCGTTGCACGTCATGCCATCAGTTTATGAGGAGGAAGATGAATGTGAGGAGCAAGAAACGCATCTCTATAGCGATGATGAAGACTTCGACACGTTGCCAATGCTTGACGACAACGGTGAATCTCTTATAGCCGCAAACAAGAATAATAAAGAAGAGTCGCTACGTTTCGCGATTGGTATTGCTTCCGATGCTGGCATTGCACGCAAAGATCAGCCCAACGAAGATAACCTGCTTGCTATTCAAGGCACCTGTATAACGCCGACAGGCCCCTTGCCCGTTGGCCTCTTTGTGGTCGCGGACGGCATGGGAGGACATGCCAATGGGCGCGAGGCCAGCCGTCTGGCGATACAAGCGTTCAGTGATGTGGTTGTGCCTGCCATGCTGCGGAGTGTCGAGGACGAAAACATCTTCGTCGATATGCTGAAAGATGGAGTCCACCGTGCGAACCTGAACATCTACCAACGCAACCGTCAGCAGGAACACAGTATGGGAACCACCATTACCGCCGCTTTACTCGTGGGCGCGAAGGCATACATCGCCAATGTCGGCGATAGTCGTACCTATATATATAGGAGCGAAAACGCCACGTTAGAACAAGTGACGCGCGATCATTCTCACGTTGCGCTGCTTGTCGAAAAAGGCGCGATCACGCGTGACGATATCTACACGCATCCCAAACGCAACCAGATTTATCGCTGCCTGGGTGAGCACGCATCGGTGCAGATTGATCTTTTCGAGCAGACACTAACTCCTGGTGACGCCCTCTTGCTCTGCTCCGATGGTCTCTGGGAGATGGTACGTGACCACGCGTTAGAGGATATCATGCGTACTTCCCTGACACAGCCAGCTTATGCCAGCATGACCTTGATCGAGGCTGCGCTGAACGCGGGCGGAGCCGACAATGTGAGCGCGGTTGTTGTCGCGGTAGGCACAGAGGCGTAGGAGTGCGCTACCGCGTGTCTACTCTGAATAGTACATCACCCGTGCACACGCTAACTTGTCGCGCTTTGTCCTTGAGTTCCGCGAGGAAACCACGCCGCCCGTGCATTAGAAACTGCAATGTCGCCTTCACCTCATCAGGTGCAAGTGGCCTGTTTGCGGCGTATATGCTAAATGGCAGGCATGGCACAACGGCTTCTATATTGGTAAGCAAGATGCAGTCGCCGCTTGCCTGTTGTTGAATAGCAAGCCCGCTCTGTAGCTCTGCGAGCGTGTACATCCTGTCTGTCTCGACAAGAATATTTTCGCCTGCACAGGCATCTACGACATGTTCACCAAAGCGTGAACGCATCGAGTTGTAGTAACTGGTGAAGCCGAGCGAGAAGCCATTGTCACCACGACTTTTTGTGCGTGGGTGAGTGGCGTTATGAACGTCAAGAACATACTCACCATCGTCTGTCACACCCACAACACCAGGCTCCGAAAGCAAAAGCCGCTCAACGACAAGCAGCCGTGTTGAGTCGTACCGCTCAGGTTTCCCCACTTTGATTGACTCTGGTTGAACCTGTACCAGCAGGATGCGCCCAATTTTTTGCATGATACACTATCACTTTCCAACGACGGTACGTAACTGATTGACCACCTGCTCCAATTGACGCGAGGCATCGGTGGCGGAGGTCGCGCCGGCGGCAAGCTGTTCGGTCACTTGAGTCGTAACACGAATAGCAGTCGCGAGATTTTTACTGCTTTCCTCTTGCCGCGTAGCCGCGCTCTCGATATATTTTGATGTTGCTAGTATCTCGTCCAGATGGCGCGAAATTGTCGGCTCATCCAGCAATTTCCAACGGCTTATAAGCTGTGTGCTCACGTCGGTAAGTTTGTGTGCCGCGATACCTGTAGCATTTGTGTAATAACGCACCGATTGCAACCCGACCTGCGACGACTCGATAATCCACCGTTGCTCCGTCGCGGTTGTCTGTTCTTTGTGCGCGAGCGTTTTGAGCGATTGACTGCTTGTGCTAAGTGCCACTGCCGAGTTCATGATAGGAAGAGCGATGCGACGACCAATGCCCAATCCGATCACAGCCGCTATAATAAGAACTGCTAACGCGATCAAACCTGAGTAGATAAGCTGCTGGTTAGCAATCGCGGTAACAACGTTCAGTGGACTCAGTACGAGGAATGTCCAGGGCATGACCGCGCTCTTGTATATTGCCGCCTGAAAAGGCTCATTTTTGCCTGTAGGCGTCAACGAGAATGTGCTTGGCGGCGTGGTTTGATTCAGCTTTTGAGCAAGTTCAGGGTCTGGGAGTACACGCACTGTTTTGCTGTCATTGCCGTAAAGGTTTTGTGCGCTAATCTGCTGCTGAACCTTTTGCGTGAGTGGCTCGATGGACGTAAAGAGTTCTGGTGGTCGTGAATAGCCCGATGGATTATTCGCTGAGAAGTTATAGGTGGTATTGGTTTGTAGCGTCGTATACGCGATGCGTACCCCATTCTGGTCTACGATACACGCATAGCTCTGGTTTCCCCGATCTGCGGCTTCGCGGTTCACCAAATCCCAGATATGGTACATGCTAAGCGTCGCGCGAATGATACCGAGCAGGTGCGTACCTGTGCTATACACAGGCGCGTAGATATCGACAAACGCCTGATTCAGGCCCGCGTCAAAAGAGACGTTCGAGAGCAGCGATTTGTTGACCTGTTGCAGTTGTGTGAGTATGTCAGGCGCGATGTAAAAATTTCCGTGTGGACGTGGGTCCGTGGGATAAGAAAGAAGGGGTTTACCCCGTTGTGCGTCAAGCAATGACCATGTGTCGTAGTTTGGATCGAGCTGCCGCCAGGTCGTAAGCCCGTCTCTGGCTCCTTGCGTGTCGGCCTTATTTCCGCTAAGATAGCTTTGAATAACTGCTGACTTGCCTAATGTCTCTGCCTCTTGAATACGCTCGATAAGATATGCGTCAACTAAAGAAACCCGTGTACGCGCGTCAGCCTCCATTTCAGTTGATGTCTGAGCAATAAGTTGCGGACGCGAAAGAAATTCACTGCTTGCGACGGCGATGAGCAAAGGAAGAACGGCAGTAAAGACAAGCAAAATAGAAATACGGACACTCAACGAAAGCGATTTTTTTGTACGTTGTTGTGACATAGATACCTCCTCTTTCACTAAAGTAACTACTGACGGATAAAGCCAGCTTGCTCTAATTCCTGTAGTTGTTGTGACACTTCTTCGACATTGCGACCTACTAGTCGTGCAATTTCTGAAACTTCGCGCCGCCCATCTATAAGCAAAAGAATCCTGCGATGCGTGCGCGAGAGTCCCGTTGACCCCAGGAGCAAGAGTGCTTCCTCGACAGGGCGTGTGTGACAAGGTGCTCTATTCGTTGACGCGAATGTATTTGCACGCTCTGGCGATGTTCTAATTCCCTGATTGGAGACATACGAAGTATAGGGCGAGTTCGGCCTTTGAAAGGGAGAGGCTGGTGTGTCGTTCGTCGGCTCAAGAAACGCAAACATGCAGTGTTGCCACGTTTGTAATCGGCTCAACGCCTCTTGTCCAGAACGAGACCCGACACTCGCATGAGTAACTTGCCCATGCACAAACGTGACTATCCCTTCCTCAAAGGTAGCGTTCTGGCCCCGCTCGACTGTGAGTGTGCCGGTTTTACGTCCCAGCTGAATCACTTTGATGACATCAGCCAATCTCTCTGTTATTGTTTCTCGCTGCTGCAAAACATCCCTCCACATCACCACATGATGCTCAGCTCTGAGTATCAACGTAAAGGCCACTCATTGTATACCTCACGATTTGTATAAACATATCACAATGTGTCAAATTGCCCCGTGTAGATATTACTTTCAGGCTATTGTACACAATGCTTGTCTAACACAGATGCAGCAGCGCAACATTCTATTTACCCGCGACATACCGTAGTTCTTCAACAACGTGCTCAAGTTGTGTTGCCGCGCTGGTTGCGGATGTCGCACCGGCGGAAAGCTGCTCAGTGACCTGCGTCGCGACCTTTAGCGCGGTTGCCAACTTTTGATTGCTTGTTCCCTGATAATGCGCTGCGTTCTCAATGTACTGTGCCGTCGTGATGATATGTTCCAGATGTTGCCGCGCGGACTGCTCGTCAATGGTATACCAGTTGTTTGCCAGTTCCGTGCCGATATCGTTAAGTTGATGTGCCGCCACTTTTGTCGCATCGGTATAATACTGTACCGACTGTAACCCAACTTGCGACGAATCCACCACCCACATCTGCTCCGAGGCGGCGTCCTGTTGCCTGGTCGCGAGCGTGTTTAAGGCGTTACTACTCTTTTGCAACGACTCTACCGAGGTCATTACAGGATATGAGATGCGCCGCCCCACAATAATACCAAGTATGATAGCAAGTACCCCAAGTGCCAATATAACAATTACGGTGAAAACAAGTTGCTGATCCGCAACAAGCGTTACAGTGCTGGTAGGGCTGAGCACATAATATGTCCAATCAACCGTGCTTGTCGCGCGTTGCACAACCTGAAAATCAATGTCCTGCCCCACCAGCTTTCCCTGCGTTGGTGTATTGGAGGTCTTGTGAAGACCTGCCGCCAGCATATCATCCGCAACCACCGGCACCGCATTCGCTGAACCATAACGGGACTCGTTTGTGATCTGCTGCTGAACCTGTGGTGACAAATTTTCTACCGATTTGAATAGACGCGCCGCATCCATATCCGCGATACTCACCCCATTCTCGTCGAGAATAAAGGCGGAACGACCATCATTATTTTTACCCACATCTTGCTTCACAATATTCCAGATGTAGTCAAGAGTGAGCGTAGAACGCATAAAACCGAGAAAAGGTACATTGGTTGTTCCGCCAACAGGACTGTAAATGTTGATGGACGCTTTTTCCGTTACGGGATTGTAATAGACCGAAGAGGCAAAGGTTTTGAGCGCACTTACCTTTTTCAAATCTTCTGGTGGCACCATGTACTTGCCATGCATTGGCGGCACAATCGGATAAGAGACTCGTAACTTGCCTTGCGGATCAAATAATGCCCAGTTTGTGTAATTTTTGTCACGAAAACTGCCCGCTATTAGCGCATATACAGTGTACTTGGTGAGGCCGGCATATGTGTCACTAGTACTGGGAGTAGAGTGTAAAAAGTCTTGAACTGGCTGCACCTGACATAATGTTTGCGCGTCGAGTAATCGCTCGTTAAAGTAGGTGTTGATGAGTTGAACACGCGATTGCGCGTCGGTCGTCATTGCTTCATTCGCTTGTGCGATCAAGGTTGGACGTGACTGCCATACCGTAAATAGTAATGTAAGAATGAGGGGCAATACCGCCGCGACACCCAGTACAAAGGAGATACGTACAGACAACGAGGGCTGTCGTCGTTGCAATCGTGTTGTCTCCCGCATCTCGTGTTGAGCCATGATAAGTAAACCATCCTTTACTGTCTATCGAATAACGCCAATATATGCGAGGTCACGTAAGAGCTTGAAGACCTCATCTTGCTTTCGTCCCGTTAAACGTAAGAGTTCTGCCATGCTTCTTTGACCATCAACGAGTAAAAAGAGCTGACGGTGTACTCGTGAAAGTCCCGCATGTTCTATGTGCTGTAGTGCCTGTTCGCCCTGCTGCACACGCCTGGGTATAACATCCAAAATAGAGTGTCCCGATGGCTGCGAAGGCGACATCTGCTTGTGTAACGGAACAACGTGTTGTTTACCGCTATCCTGTGTCATCTGCTTTTGGGGCTGTTCTATCATCATCTGGTGGCGTATTGCTATAAGTGGTTGTGTGTCTTTCTCTAGCATCTGTGTATGAGTGAAGAGAAAGCGGCATTGTCCCCAGCCTTTGAACCAGAGCAGAGCTTGCTGCCCGTGTAGACCACGCTCACCGTGTGCCTGCGTAACTTGCCCATTCATAAAGGTAATCTCCCCCGTTTCAAAGGATGAGTCAGTGCTACGCTCAACGGTAAGTATCCCTGTTTTGCGTCCGAGCTGAATAACCTCGATGACATTGGCAAGCTGGTCTGTCTGTGTTCCACGTTGTGGCGGCATGGATGTAGTGCTCCGACTCTAAACAACATACAAATACGTGTTTTTTTATAATAGAGACATATTGTGGCAACAGTAGAACATTGTGTGGCGCATCTCTACTATCTTCCAGATGAGTTGGTGACATAAGCATAACACACATGACCGAACTTGACAAAATATGTGTGGCTATATCATCTATTGCAGGTAATGTTTCGTCATTTTAGATATTATAGTAGTACTTTTAGCGGATCGTACTCTCTATTTATATCATATTATTGAAACGTTGGTAAGGGAAGCCGCTTAATGGAGGCGAGCAGGTAAAATGTGGCCCCCTTCACGATAAAATGTGCGATAATAAGTAAAACCTGTGCTAGGATATGTTGACAGGGATCAGAGAGAGGCGCACACTCTGCTGTCAAACTTGTACCTTATATAGTGCTCATGTTATACTTCATGAGCATACTACGGAGTAGTTAATTTTGAAGCAGGGAGCTATGCTTGATGGAGTCTCGAAACCTCTCCCAGTCGTCAGGGCCGTTTCCTGATACGAGGGGACAGGGTGATGGCGCGAATGGTTTGTACACCACACAACCAACCGTACAACAGCCTGAACTGCTCTCGATAAACACGTTGGCTCGCTGTTGCTCCGAAGAGACCAATAAATTTCTCAAGCAGAGTGCTTCAAATGATCGCTTCTGCTTGGAAATGTTTCGACGCGCGATTGTAAAGCGTGACGACGACGCATGGGCGTGTATCTATCAGCAGTACGCGCCATTGGTCTTAACATGGGTGACACAGCATCAAAGTGCCGCCACCATTTTGGGGCAAGACGGAAGTGGGCCACTCGTCAATGCCGCGTTCGCCAAGTTTTCACAGGCACTGACGCCTGTCAAGATGGCGAACTTCGACTCGCTTGCCGCGATTCTCAAGTACCTAAAAATGTGTGTTCACAGTGTGGTTGCCGATGAAGTCCGTTCTCGTCAAGCACGCCAGTATGAAGAAACACTGGAACTCGTGGAGCACGAGCCGGCTTCGGATGATCCCGCCGATGATGTCGTCTCGAACATCTCAGCGCAGGGTCTCTGGAAGGTCATTCAAGAAGAGTTAAATGGAGAGGATGAGCGCGTTCTCATCTACCTTGCATATATTCAAGGCATGAAGCCAGGTGAAATTAGCGGTCAACACAAACGGCTCTTTCCTACTGTAGATGATGTCTATCGCATCAAACGCAACGTCTTAGAACGCCTGCGTCGCAATCGCCGCTTATTGATGCTCTTCCGAGACCATCTATAGCGTTATTGTGCTGCTCGTAAGACTTTTCTCTCAAATCCATCGCGAAATGGAAGAGCGAGTGCTAAAATGAGAAAGTATGTCGTTTATTGAGATGAAAAGAAAAATTTGCTGAGTAGCAAGTAGTACACAAGCGGCACTGGGGAGAGTCGAAGGTTTACTGCCAAATCTACTCTCATGGAACTAGAGGAAAACGCTCATGGAGTGTAGTAATCCGGGTGCTATCCGCGATGAAGAGTTATTTGCCTATTGTGAGGGAGAAAGTGTCCGCCCGGCGGTACAACAACATCTCGCGACTTGCCAGCATTGCTCATCTCAGGCGACAACATATCGACGGTTAGAACTCAAACTTATCAACAAACTGTACCGTTGGGATTGTCCCCCCAATCAGGTACTTGGCGACTATCAATTTGGCCTGCTCAGTCCACAACAGGCTGTTGAGGTTGCGGGCCATCTGAGCATGTGTGTGCTGTGTAAAGCGGAAGTTGCAACGCTCACCGAGTTTCTCGCGCACGACCCAATGCTGGCACCACAGAATGTTACCGCTTCTGCCCGCTCCGCCATACACACTGTGCGACCTGTGCAAGAGGCCAAGCGCGTGTTGGAGGGTCTCCGCGATGCCTCCCTTGCGGGTGCGCGGCGTATTATCGCCACTCTTGTACCACAGCAACCGCGCACCATCTACCAGCGCGACGGTGGACAACAGGTTGCTGCATGGCCTCGTCGGTACGCAGCTGAGGACGTGAATGTTTCTATTCAGGTAGAACAGACCGCGAACCAGCATAATCTCTTGCAAGTGGTTGGCTTTGTCACCCGTAAAGGGTTAACGCTTGAAGCACTCGATGGCACTCCTGTAAAGTTGTTCGCGCAAACACACGCGACGCCAACAGAATATACTGAAGCAATCGATGATCTGGGCAATTTTGTCCTGCCAGGAGTCGCGGAAGGCATGTATACACTGGAACTTCACTTTACAGAGGGAACTGTCGTTATCGATCAACTCTCAATCACCCTTTTGTAACAGGTTTTCTCGAATGATACTCAATGGGCCAGGACGTTCCTAACTTTTCGTCATGGAGCTTTATGGCCCGCATTTTCTACAAGCGAAAACACACGGCATGACACCTCAAGAACTGATCGCAAGCCTATTACTCAAAAATGAAGAGCAGGGCAGACAGCTACTACACACACACGTCCCTGTCCTCAACGATGTTATGCGCGATCAGCTTGTTTTTCTACTCAAAAAAGAAACAGACCGTCGGTGGACAAACGACGCGCAATCCTCGTTCACGCTTTCGGGCTACCTCCTGTTTATTGGAGACCTCACGCATAACGCCTACTACCACGCTCTCGGCTTAATGGCGCGGGGCGATGCATTGCGCCGTTTAGACCGCGACCAGGACGCCGTTCCCTTCTTCGATGCATCGGGCGAAGAATTTCTCTCCATCAAAGACGAAGTAGGGTGGGCCAGAACACGCATTGGGCGTATTAGTTCCTGCCTGCGTCTGAACCGCACTACCGAGGCCCTGCGCGACGCCGCCCAGGCACGTGAGATTTTTATGCGAAACGGGAAACTTCTTCGCGCCGGTCAGATAGATGTAAACGCTGCGGTTATCAACTTCGAGTTAGGCCAGTACGATCACGCACTTCGCCTCTTTGATCGCGCTATCGAAACGTATCAGATGCACGGAGAACATATCGATCTGAATATCGCGCGTGCGCGTGGTAACAAAGCTCTGGCACTCGCCGCGCAGGGACGATTCCGCGAGGCCGTTGCGCTTCACGAGCAGGCGCGAACAACTTTTCTTATATATGGCGAGCGTGAAGAGATTTCGGTGGCACGCGAAGACCTGAATATTGCTGATATTTACGCTGCACAGGGCCATTATAGTCAGGCGTTGCTGCTATATAACCAGAGTCGCGCATTGTTTACACGCTGCGCTATACAGTTCTCCGCCGCAGAGGTCGCGCAACAGATGTGTTTTTGTCTCATGCGCCTGAACCGCGTCCGTGAGGCATATGAACTGGCGGAAGAGACCGTCAAAATATTCCGCATCTCGCCCGCACACCAGCACAACCTCGCCCAGACGCTTATGCATCAAGCCGCCGCCGCCTCGCTTGAGGGCAATGTTGACGCAGCTGAAGCGATGTTACAAGAAGCAAGCGATCTGCTTGAAGAGGGCGGACTGGTGCGGCTCGCGGCCTTCGCTCGTCTGCGCCGAGCGGAGCTATACTTCGCCGATAAAAAGCTGGTCGAGAGCCTGCGTGAAGCCCAGCATGTCGCGGATGCTTTTGCGGAACAGGAAGATTTACCCCAGCTTGCGCGTGTAACCTTGCTCCAGGCACGCATTGCCGAGGCCGAGCACAACATCCCTACCGCGCAATATCTGTGCGACTCCGCGCTCGATATTGCGAAGAGCCAGGGGTTGTTGGAACTCAAATACCACTGCGACGACCTGCTTGGGCAACTTTCAGAGCAGCGTGGCGACTTAGACGCCGCCGCGTACTACTACGAGAGTGCGGTTCAAGGTATCGATGATGTGCAGAGCCGTCTGGTGATGGATGCGCGAACCAGTTTTCTTGAAGACAAAGCGGGTATCTATCAACGTGCGATTATGCTCGCGCTGAAACGCGACGACAAGAATCAAGCTCTCATCTACGTCGAGAAGGCCAAATCACGCGTGCTTGGTGATTATTTACGCAATAATATTGACATTCGCTTACGCGCGGGTGATAGAGCCGGAGAGGCAATTCTAGGCGATCTGGCACGGTTACGTGAGGAGCAGGCATGGTTTAGCTCAATTGTGTACGAGACCGAAAACGAAGCCAATCTCAGCGATACCGCGATTATGCGTATTCAGGCTATCGGACCAACAAAAGCGCGGCACGAGATGCAACAGCGTGAAAAGCAGATTGAAAACTTATTAGAGCAGATGCAACTGCGCTCCGTTGGTGATCTTGTGGCGCGACCTCGCCCAAACTGGACGCCTAGTGTGGCTTCCGCGCTCTGGCCTCGGCTCGATCCTACATCGCTGATGCTCGAATACTATTTGACTGATAAAGATATCTACATTTTTCAGCTTACTCGCAACGGCGTTGATATACACGTTGTACAGGGTGCTGTACCAAAACTTGACCGTTTGCTCACGCTCTGGCGGGCCAATCTCGACCTTGCGAGTCAAGCCGCTGGGACTGTAGACCGTGCTCAAGCCTTCTTTGGCTTACAGGAAAATAGTCTTGGTCTTTTACAACGCCTCTATGACTTGCTCTTGCGTCCAGTCGCGGACGCTCTCTCTTCCTGTGAACATCTTATTGTTGTCCCATATGGCGTTTTGCACTATCTACCGTTCCATTGTCTCTTCGATGGTGTGCAATTTCTGGTAGAGCAGTTCAACGTTTCATACTTACCGTCGGCTGCCCTGCTCGATATTTGTCGTCAGCGTGGGCAGCGCATCGAGTCGAACGAGGTACAGCTTGAAGACTCGCTAGTCATGGGGTTGTCAGATAACGGGCGTCTTGCCTACGCTACTCATGAGGCTGAGGTTGTCGCGCACCAACTGGGGGCGCAATGCGCTTTGAACGAGCAGGCAACGACCACATTGCTGGCACAGGTAGGCGCGTATAGCCCGATTGTACACATCGCGGCACATGGTCTTTTTCGACTTGATGCCCCCAACTTTTCGCATATTCGCCTCGCTGACCGTCAGTTGAGCGCGATAGAAGTGTTTAACCTTGACCTCTCGAACTGCTCACTGGTGACGCTCAGTGCCTGTGAGACAGGCCGCGCGGTTGTGCGTGGCGTCGATGAGGTTATCGGGCTTGGGCGTGGTTTCCTCTACGCCGGTGCTGCCTCCCTGTTGCCCACCCTGTGGAAAGTGGATGACGCGAGTAGCGCGGAACTAATGGAAATGTTCTATCAAGCTCTATTGCACCGCTACTCGAAGGCCGCCGCGCTCGCTCAGGCGCAGCGTGCGTTTCTCGCCCGCGCCCGCACCTCTGTGCGCCCATACCGTGTTCACCCCTATTTCTGGGCTGCGTTTCATCTGATTGGCGATTTCGGCCCCCTCTTCAAGTAGAACAGTACACACGAAAAATAGCATCGTGTCTTGTCGCTTATAACCTGCCTCAGGTTTGTTGGCTGGCCTCAATTGTCTACTTTGCTTATAGCCAAAGTCATAGTTGTCTTGTGACCAAGCAGGATGAGTAAATACCACCACGAACACCACAACAGGCTGTATGAAGAGAAGCACGTTGGCAGGAGCAAGTGCTGAAATCTGAGAAGCGTTGCTTCTGTCATCATCGCGTCGTTATAAGAGAGGAGAAAAAACGAAGGATACCTGATGGTGATGCTCAAAGCACAGGAAATAGCAAACAACAATACGTGTGTGAAACGCTGGCGATCTCTTGTATTGTATAGATGGTTTGGCGCGATGCTAACCGCGTGGTGCCTCGTTGCACTGGTATTACCCCTGCGTGGCCTCTTCTTCTCTCCTGCTTTCCAACCATCCCATCATGTACCACCATCAGGTGGGGAAAGTTGGTTTGCTACTCTTTTGCTTCTGAGTGCTCTGGTGTTGCTCTTTTACTGCTATCTGCTTGCCTTACGCTCCCTGTCGTCATATATTACCGTGCGCTTTATCATTGTGTCGGGGACTCTGCTCGGTGGTATCTGTATCCTTATTCCTGTCGTGACCTCGCCCGACCTCTTTTCCTATATTTTCTATGCACGCATGGCGACGCTCTATCACCTTAATCCACTTGTAACCGCACCATTTGTCGTCGCGAAAGACCCACTGTATAGTTATCTTTACTGGAAAGATCAACCCTCGGCATACGGCCCAACTTGGATTGCACTCAGTAGTCTGCTACAAGCGTTGAGCGATTTACTCTTCGGCGCAAAAAATCTCTTCGCGACTGTCCTGCTGTTTCGTCTCTTCGGCTTACTCTCACACCTCTGCTCCACATGGCTCATCTGGTCTATGAGTGGACATCTACAAGTATCGCGAAGTTCTACGCGTCTGCGTATAATAGCCACGCTTGCCTTTGTCTGGAATCCACTGCTCTTGTTTGAAGCTTGTGTCAATGCACACAATGATACCGTACTGCTTCTACTCATTCTGCTTAGTCTGTGGTTTCTTGTACATCAGAACATGCCACGCTCTTACGCTTTTGCGGCTCTATTTCTCGCATTCGCAACATGTCTCAAGGTCAACGCCGCTCTCCTCTTTCCTGGTCTACTGTTTTTTCTATGGCAACAACCACGTCGTAAGCAAGCGGTTAGCCTTGTTGCGTTGCTCTATTGCGGCACTGTTTTTGTGCTATACGCCCCATTCTGGCACAATGGAGCAATACTACACCTGCTGAGCGTGAACCCCGGAGCGTATCGTAACATTAATAGCCTTGCAGATTTCTTCGGGCAACTCTTAGCTAGTCTCACACAGGTGAATAGCGTACAGATCGAGCGTGTGACACACATGTTGAGCGTTGTTTGCTTTGCTCTGATGTATATATTGCTCTGCTGGCACGCGCTCTTTACGTCTCATCGGTTGTATACTATAGCACAGCTTCTTGAATGGATGATGAGAGCTTGGTTTCTGTACTGCTTGCTCGGTGCGCCCTGGTTCTGGCCCTGGTACGCCGTTACGCTCTTTGGTCTCCTCGCGCTTGTGCAGATGAATAGGCAAAAGTCGAGATGGACAAATAGAAGCACGGGGAACGCAACATACATACTGGCTTTTTGTCTACTGAGTTCCTATTGTTTCTTTAGTTGGGGGGTATACAATAGCTTTGCTCCCTGGCTCATCGAGTTTCGTTGGGCATATCTCAGAGGTGCGTGGGTCTGGTTGCCTGTACTTCTGGTGGTGTGTTTTGGGCAATGTAAGAAAAATACCCATGATGTCATAGCGAGAAAGGAGTGATAACACTAATGAGAAGCGAACATGATACACTGGAAACGCGCCCATCACTTACACGAGCAATAGCTCCTCACAACTTTGCGAGTTTCTACTGGCTTAAAGAGGAACTGATAACGTTTTGTCGTGCAAATAAACTACGAACGACAGGCGCGAAGATTGAGTTGACTCAACGGATTGAGAACTTCCTCCTATCTGGTGATACACAAGCTCAAGAAAAGAAGCCGCCACGCGTATTGCGGCAAACAGCACAGGAAGTTCAGGCACCGTTGAGTGCAGATACACGTATTCCTGAAGACTACACATCGAGTCAAGAGCATCGCGCATTCTTTGTCTCTGTGATCGGGCCTCGTTTCCATTTTACGACGCGTTTCATGCAATTTTGTAAAGAGAACGCAGGCAAAACGTATCAAGATGCGATTGACGAATGGTATCGCGAAGAGCAACAGAAGCGAGACCCCGCTTATAAAACAAGAATCGCTCCCCAATTTGAGTATAATCAACATATCCGAAATTTTATGCAAGCTCATCCTGATAAACCTTTGAAAGACGCCATCGCTGTATGGAATGAGCAAAAAAAGCGTAGGAAAGAGTCATGAAATACCTGATTCCCGACTATATACACACGTTGCAGGGCATAGAGCGGGGAATGCTGGTCTCGATTACAGACGCGGGCCGTATCGCTAATATCGAGAAGTGGGATGAGCGAGCAACGGACGCGCTTAGAGGGAAGGAAGTTACACGTCTTCCTGATACGCTTTTGCTTGCGGGATTTGTCAACGCCCATAGCCACGTTTTTCAACGCGCCCTGCGAGGTCACACACAGCACGCGCTCTCCGCGCATGATAGTTTCTGGACATGGCGGCGGGCCATGTACGCAGAGGCGCAACGGCTCACACCCGATAGTTTGTATGAGGGTGCGCTTCGCACGTATCGCGAGATGCTCATGGCGGGATATACTACCGTTGGCGAGTTCCACTATGTGCATCATCAACCTGATGGGCAACCGTATGCTAACGCAAACGTGATGGCTGAAGCTGTGTTGGCGGCAGGACGCGACGTGGGTATTGGTGTCGTGCTGCTTATGACTGCTTATAATCAAGCAGGCTTCAATCAGTCACCGGAGGAAGAGCAACGCCGCTTTTGTGATCGTTCCGTTGACGTGTACCTGCAACGGGTTGAAGATTTGCGCGTGCGAGGTGTCGCCATCGGTGTCGCTCCCCACTCTGTACGGGCAGTCTCAGAACCCTGGTTTCGTACAATTGCTTCTTATAGCAAAAACCATACCCTGCCATTGCACGTTCACGCTGATGAGCAGGTAGCGGAAATAGAGCAATGTCTGTCTGCGCATGGTTGTAGGCCAATTGAGTTGTTGGAGCGTTTTGGGGTGTTGGGGCCTCTAACAACAATTATTCACGCGACGCACGCAAACGAGAATGAGCTTGCGCTGCTCGCGAAATATGGCTGTACCGTGTGTGTCTGTCCCACAACCGAGGGCGATCTTGGCGACGGTATCGCGCCCTATGCTGAGCTTATGCAGCACGATATTTTGCTCGCGATTGGCTCGGACAGCAACACGCGACTAGACCCTCTGGAGGAGTTGCGTTGGGCCGAATATACTGCGCGGATGCGTTCACAACGGCGGCGCGTTCTCGTATGTGAGCAAACTGCTTCGCCCGGCCCACTGCTGCTCAATATAGGCACGCATGGCGGAGCCGTCGCGCTTGGACAGCAAACTGGACTCCTTGCCCCCGACATGTCCGCCGATTTTGTGGCAATTGACCTTACTCACCGCTCTCTACACGGCTGGACACAGGACGATATGCTGGATGTGCTATTCTTCGGCGCATCGTCGGATGTTATAAAACATGTCTGGGTGCAGGGAACACAGCTAAAATAGCTCCTACTCGTTGAAACTGTGCTTTACTCTTGTGTATATAATATAAAGTTGTACTTCGGTATTATCGACGTATACCATCGAGGTACGAGCGCGTTTATGCAAGCTTTGACCATTCAGACTTCAAAAGCACGTACAACGATTGCCTCAGAGGTACGACTGCCTATCATACTTGCGGTGATGGCAACCGCTACTTAATAGTTTCTGTATAAGTTTCCGTGCATCGCGCCATATTTTTGTGTAGTACCCCTTGCCAGAATGTCAAAATAGTGATAACCTCGACTTGCAATAAATTAGCCAGAAAGTATAAGGAGAAACTATTTAAAATGGCACAGACCGCGAACGATGGCAATAAGACAACACAAAAACTCGCTCGTCCTGGGCAACGTCAGCAGGAGCGTCTACAACGCATTGCGCGTCGAAGGCGGCGAAACCAGATTATCTTGAGTACAATAGTTGCGTTAATGCTAATTGGGATAGGCATTGCAGGTGCTGTGCAATATCAGGCGTATAACAAGCACCAGCAAGACCTCTCAGTTGCTGCAACTGGTACAAGCACCACAAAGGCAAGCATAAAATCAACGGCGCAGGCAAAGGCGACGGTTACGGCTGTTGCTCATGTAACCGCGACCAGCGTTGCGCGGATAGTGGGAACCGCCTACGCAGGCACGCCCATTCCTTCCGCAGGCCCCTCACAACCACCAAGCATACCATCATCATCGAGTGCTGTCGTGAAATCGCCTACGGGCCTGGAATATCTTGATGTAAAGGTTGGGACGGGCGCAACCGCGCAGGCGGGTAGCACCGTCTCAGTCGAGTATACTGGCTGGCTGGCAAGCTCTGGCACAAAGTTCGATAGCAGCTTTGACCGTGGTGGGCAACCATATGACGTAACGCCACTTGGCAAAGCACAAGTGATTCCGGGTTGGAACGAGGGTCTTATTGGTATGAAAGTCGGTGGTACACGCCGTCTGCTCATTCCCCCATCCCTCGCCTATGGGTCGCAGGCGAACGGCCCTATTCCAGCAAACTCCGTGCTGATTTTTGACGTAACTGTTGTTGCCATTAAATAAGTTATACATATGTGACAAGAGAAATAGGCCGCACAAACGGATGTGTTTGTGCGGTTCCTAGCGTGGTTTCGGCTTGCTTTTTCCCATTACTGTCTGTAGTCGTTCGCCATTATCTGCTGTCTCTGCTGTCACTTTTGCTGTCACTTTTTGCCTCTTTCATCCCTGCTCTATCAAGCGTCGAAGGGCATTGAGCAATGGGCTTTCCTTGTCTTTCGACCTCATTATACCTTCATACCAAGAAAAAAGATACCTGCTACCGCAGCAAACAGAAGACACAAAGCAGGCGTTGGGGCGGTCTTGCCAGGCTCTAAAAGATGACCCCTCACAAGGCGCATGGCTCACCTCCACAGAGCGCACACATCACGTACTCATGCATTCGCTCCACTTTCCACAAAGGGGAAACAACTCCCTGGTAT
>JBBQVS010000061.1:0-23728 GCA_038211295.1 Ktedonobacterales bacterium
CCAAGATGCATGCAGACATCCTATTAAACGCCGAATTTGTTCCAGTTCTTTGCTTCCAGACTTTTGGCTATCCAGGGAATATCAACGTTTGACACTCCTCAAAAGCACCGTTTGCGTCAAGCAAAAATATTTCGCGGCAGATGGTGAAACAAAATGACAGGAAAGTATCTCTTACTAGTACATCACGTAAAAATGACGTAGATTTTACTCCACCCCAAAGTGGAGTTGCTACTTTCGGAGGTTTTCATGAATGCTAAGGCTATCTACAGGGCCATCATCCTTGTAGTTGTCGTAGGCCCTTTACTCGCGACCATCTTCGCGATCAACTTGCTCTGGCAACGGGCCGTTCATCCACTCGACATTGTATTATTACTCAGCATGTACACGATCACTGCGTTAGGTGTGACCGTTGGCTATCATCGAATGCTCACACATCGGAGCTTCCAACCGCACCCGGTTATTAAATTTCTGTTTCTCGTAATGGGTTCGATGTCTCTCGAAGGTGCCGCGCTCGAATGGGCCGCCACACACACAAAGCATCACGCACAGGCTGACAAAGAGGGCGACCCCCACAGTCCTGTAGAAGGCTTCTTTCACGCCCATGTTGGCTGGCTCTTTAAGGATCGCATGGCACCACCCGAAATATATGCCCGTCACCTGCTCAAAGACCCGATTGTGGTGTTTGTAAGTCGCACATTCTTTCTCTGGGTTGGCCTCTCGCTCCTCGTTCCATTTCTGCTCGGTGGCTGGACAGGCTTACTCTGGGGCGGTCTCGTCCGCATCTTCTTGGCCCACCATATCACATGGAGCGTCAATTCGGTCTGTCACACCTTTGGCAAGCGCGAGTTCGAGACAAACGATCAGAGCCGCAACGAGTGGGTTGTTGGTCTGCTTGGCTTTGGCGAAGGCTGGCACAACAACCATCACGCCTTCCCACGCTCGGCCTTTCACGGCCTGCACTGGTGGCAGTTCGACCTCTCCGGCTACCTCATCTGGACGCTTGAACGCGTGGGCCTCGTGAAAGATGTCTACCGCGTGACACCTGAGATGCTCGCACGCCGTTCCGCCAAACGTGGAGCAGTTGCCCTCAGCAGTGCCGACGTTGTGGAAATGGAAGCCGAACAAGCGGTTTCATAATACTCGCTGATAGAAGAAAAAACAGAAAGACCGCCTGCGTTTCTCCTACGAGAAGAAAAACGCAGGCGGTCTTTTTCTCCTCAAACCTCCTGATTGACAACACAGCGAAAGCCCTATACAATCCCAGTGTAAAACCGTCTGTTTTGTACATTTATGCCCTGTGTATACTATCAGTATGCGTAAAATATTTCTGAGGAGGTTTGTATAAGTCAAGAACCTCTCCCGTAGAACGGGAGAGGTTTGCGTGAAAGCGTAAGCCTGATCTTGTCCAGACTCAGCGAAAGCTACGTTAGAGGTGAAATTAGGTATCAAGAGATGCGAGGCCAGTCTCATCCACTACGGTTATAAGGTAAACAGGTTGAAAGGGAAGGCCAGTGCTTGCAACGCTAAACCACCTTCTACCATTGTCGAGGTCAACATTACCTACGAGAGTAGAGGCTCATCATGAGCAACGTTTTTGTCTTAGACACCATGCACAAACCGCTTGACCCTATACACCCTGGATATGCACGAAAACTGTTATTCAGTGGTAAAGCGGCGGTGTTCAAAAGATATCCCTTTACAATTATTCTCACAAGAGCCACTGGAGGAACCAATCGAGTGAGCAACCTCACGTTAGCGTGTGAGCCATGCAATATCCGTAAGGGGACGCAAGATATACGCATGTTTCTGGCAAGCAAGCCCGATGTGTTGAAACGGGTGCTTGCTCATGCCAAAGCCCCCTTGAAGGACGCGGCGGCGGTCAATGCCACCCGATGGGCCTTGTACGAACGTTTGAAGAAAACGGGCTTGCCAGTTGAATGTGGCACTGGAGGGCGCGCGAAATTTAACCGCATGACACAAGGACTCGACAAAGCGCATTGGATTGATGCCGCCTGTGTGGGGGCAAGTACCCCTAGTGTGTTGCTGATAGACCGCGTGCATCCTTTGCTCATTGTGGCAACAGGCTATGGATGTCGGCAGATGTGTTTGATGAGCAAACACGGATTTCCGAGAACGAAACCAAAGGCACGTCATAAGTCCTCTATGGGCTATGCAACGGGCGATGTAGTGAAGGCGGTTGCACCACGTGGTAAATATCAGGGAACCCACGAGGGGCGTATAGCAATACGGTTTCGTCCTTCGTTTCACCTGAACGGCTTTGATGTCGCACCCAAATATCTGACACGTATTCAACGCAATGACGGCTATCAGTATGAGAAAGGAGTGTCGCATTCCTCCCCTCGCCTGAAGGCGTAGGGGTTCCCTGCGACAACGTTTATGGAACACTTGCACACCGTTATTTTAGCCGGTGGGAGCGGAACCCGCCTGTGGCCTCTTAGCACGCCCGCGTTTCCCAAACAATTTTTGCCCCTGCCAAACGGCAAGAGTATGATTCAGGAGACACTGGCGCGTGTCTCATCGCTTACCACACCCGAACAGTCATGGGTGGTAACGGGACGTAGTATGGCGGAACTCGCACAGACACACCTACCCTCGGTGCCAGCACAGCACATTTTACGCGAGCCAATGGGTCGCAGTTCCGGCCCCGCCATCGCATGGGCAGCAGCAACCATCGCACGCAAAGACCCACAGGCGGTAATGGCAATTTTCAGCGCGGACGCCGTAATTCTCAATGTCGAGGCACTGCTCAAAACGCTCCACCTCGCCAACGAGTTGGCGGAGAAGGGGCGACTCGTCACTATTGGTATCAAGCCAACCACGCCCGAAACAGGCTATGGTTACATTCGTTTCGCAGACGAGGTTGACGAAGGGTACGGACATCAAGCCTTCAGTGCCGAACGCTTTGTTGAAAAACCGAATTTGAGTACAGCGCAAAGCTACCTGCGCGACGGTCACTATGTCTGGAACGCGGGCATCTTTATCTGGCAGGCAGAGGCGATTGTAGCGGAATTTCGCGAGCACTTGCCCGAAATGATGCGGAAGATCGATACCATCGTCGAGGCAATGGAGACTACAAATGGACAGGCCATGCTCGACGAACTCTGGCCCACCCTGCAAAGTGTCTCGATTGACTACGGTATCCTCGAAAAGACACATAACCTTGTCGTTATTCCCGCCGAACTTGACTGGAACGACGTTGGCAACTGGGAACAGTATGGCGCACTCTTCCCCGCAAACGAGCAGGGCATCCGTGCCTTTGGCAACCACACAGGCATGGGAAGCCAAAACATCATTGTCTACAACAATACCGCACGGCAAATTTACACAATTGGTATGGAAGACGCGATTGTCGTTGAAATGGAGAACATTACTGTTGTTTGCCATAAAGATCATGTACAACGGGTCAAAGAACTAGCAGAGTCGCAGAAAAAAAATTCGTAGTTCATGCGTTGTGAGAAGCAGGGCGCGAGCAAACCGCTCTCTACCGCAGTCATAATTATTGGTTTCAATGGAGCAAGTGACCTGTCGCACCGCGTGTCGTGACAGGTCATTTTGACGCGCTGTGCTATAATATGCAAAGCTATTGGCACATAAAAAGCGGAGAACGATGTTCTCCAGAAAGCTTGTCCTCTACATACGCGGTACGAATGCTCAAATCCCGCCGCACAAGCACAAGACGAATTCTTGCAAGGTGTGAGAATACATTCCAACTACAAGACACGACCTACGTTTAGCGCAAGGCGCAACACCTCAACAACGGGTGAGACACCACTGTAGGCAAGAGAGGATTAGAAATACTATGACAACTCATTCATTTCGCAATAGTATACCAGCAGAGGTACTCGCCCTTTCACACGAACGCGATCTTTTGCGCCGACGTGGACAATATGACCGCGCAGACGTGCTGAAACGCCAGATAGAAGATGCCGGCTACCTCATTCGTGATAACCCGCGCGGCGCACACCTCATGACAATACCAAATGTCGAGGTTGACGGGCAGCTCTTCCGTTCAACGCGCCATCTTCCTTCTCGCCTCGAAGAGCCTGATCGCTGCACCTTCTCGGTCAATATTCTCGCGCGTAACTCCTATGAACAGACTGTGCGCTGTGTCGAAAGCGTCTTTCGCTTCGCTGGCACAACCGATATCGAAGTTCTTGTAATCGATAACGCTTCACAGGACGGTATAGACCTGTGGGCCGAGGCATTCAAGTATCAGGAGCTACGTCTACGTCTCGTGCATATCACACGCACAATGGGCGAGGCTGAAGCACGCAATGTCGGCCTGACCCAGAGCAGGGGCCGCTACATTCTTGTGCTGGACAGCACCGTCGAGCTGACAGGCGATATCTTTACACCACTTATGCGAACGCTGGAAGACGATAACGTAGGCATTACAGGCCTTCGTGGCCTCCATACCACTGACCTGCGGAACTTCGAGATGTGCGAGAGTGCTGACGATACGGTTGATGTTATCGATACTCTTTGTATGGCGTTCAAGCGCGTCTTGCTCAAAAAATCGGGACTGTTTGACGAACGCTACCGATTTCCGTATTATATGGATGTTGATTTCAATTTCACCATGCGCGATCTAGGGACAACACTGGTTGTCACACCTGATCTTCCTATTACCCGTCACGCGGCAGCTCCCGATGCCCGCCTTTCAGAAGCAGAACAATTGCGTTTGACCAAACGCAACTTCTACCGCTTTAGAGAAAAGTGGGGCGAACGCGACGATCTGCTTTCTATTGAAGATGAGGATGACGAAGAAGAGGAAGAGTAAATTTGGAAAGGTAGTATCACCCTTGCAGACATTACAAAAGCGACAAGATATCTCTACAGAATATACGTGGAACCTCGAAAGCATTTTTGCAAGCGATGAAGAATGGGAGCGGGATTTCAAGACGCTCCAATCCGATTTGCCAGCAGTAGAAGCTCTCAAAGATACACTCTCGCAGAGCGGACAGGTGCTGCTCACCGTCCTGCAAAAGCGCGACGATATGGCTCTGTTGCTTGAGAAGCTGTACGTATACACTTCTATGCGTAGAGATGAAGATACAACCAATGGCAAATATCAGGCGATGGCAGACCGCGCGATGCAGCTCGTCGTTCGCGCGACTACCGCGATCTCGTTTATCGAGCCTGAAATTCTTGCGTTGCCACAAGCGACGCTTGACCGTTTTGTGCAAGAAACATCCGGGCTTGCACTCTACAAGCAACAACTCTATGACTTGAACCGCAAGCGTGGACATGTACGTTCTGCTGAGATAGAGGCAGTGCTGGCTGCGACGGGCGAAGTGACTGACGCGCCCGACTCGATCTTCTCTATGATCGACAATGCCGATCTCAAGTTACCAACCATCACGAACGAAGAGGGCCAGGAAGTTGAGCTAACTAAAGGCAACTACCTGAGCTTTATTCGCAGTGCTGACCGACGTGTACGCAAAGAGGCGTTCGAGGGCATTCACGGTACGTTTCTCAAACAGCGCAATACCCTCGCCGCTACCCTGTCGGCACAGGTCAAGAGCGATCTCTTCTACACACGCCAGCGCAACTACGCCTCCTGCCGCGAGCGTGCGCTGGCAGGAAACAACGTTCCCGTGAGTGTATACGATAACCTCATCGCGACGGTACACGAACACATTCCCCTGCTCAATCGCTACATGCAGTTGCGAAAGCGGATGCTCAAACTCGACGAGTTACATATGTACGACTTGTATGTGCCGATAGTCGAAGAAACAACTGATGAGCTGACATATGAGCAGGCACGCGATACTGTGACCGCCGCGCTTGCTCCACTCGGTGAAAACTACATCAATACACTCAAACAGGGCTTTGCCCAACGCTGGATCGATGTCTACGAGACACCGGGGAAGCGCGGAGGTGCCTATAGCGGCGGCGCATACGCAACGCAACCTTTTATTCTCCTCAATTTCCAGAACAAGCGCGATAGCATGTACACGCTGGCGCATGAACTGGGACATTCGATGCATTCTTTTTTTACACGCAAAAATCAACCCTATCAATACGGAGACTACACAATCTTCGTTGCCGAGGTTGCGTCTACGCTGAACGAGGGGCTACTCACTGAATACCTGCTGAAAAACACAACGGAAAAAGCGGCGCAGATCGCACTCCTCAACCACGCGCTAGAGGATATTCGCGGCACACTCTTCCGCCAGACTATGTTCGCAGAGTACGAGCAGACTATTCATCGTCTTGCCGAAGAGGGCGAGTCATTGACCGCTGACGTGCTAAGCGAACAGTACAAGCAATTGAACCAGAAATACTATGGTGCCGAGACGATTATTGATGATCTCATCGGCATCGAGTGGGGACGCATTCCACACTTCTATTACAATTTCTACGTGTACCAGTATGCAACAGGCATCTCTGCCGCGTCCGCTCTGGTACAACAGATATCGCAAGAGGGCCAACCCGCCGTCGAACGGTATCTCAACTTTCTTAGCTCTGGCTCTTCCGATTATAGTATCGAACTGCTCAAGAAAGCGGGCGTGGATATGAACTCGCCAGAACCAATACGTCAGGCGTTTCAACTCTTCGACTCCTACTTGACAAGGATGGAACAGTTGCTCGGCTAAAGACTGCAATAGTATGAGACATGATAGAATTACATCATCATGCCTCATACTATTTCTTCCTGTTTCAAGAAGCCTCTTCGCGTTTGTATACGTTTCATTCTTCTTGCGAGTATTATAAGCAGAAGGAACGCTGATGTTCCGTGAAGACCAGAGGATAAAAAGGAGAACACCACAATGGCTGAAGAGAATAAAGATTTGGGTACACAGGGCCAGGAAAACACTCTCAAGGGCAAGCTCGATCAGGCTGCTGGCAAGGTTCAACAAAAGGTTGGTCAGGTCACTGGCAACACCGAGATGGAGACAAAGGGCGATGCCAAGCAGGTTGGCGGCACAGCAAAGTCTACACTTGGCAATGCACAGCAGAAGGTAGACGACGCTCTCAATCCAAACAAAGAGTAGAATGCTTTCCTTTTAGCAGATATAAAACGACTCTGGGTGCACCTTCTGGATGCGCCCAGAGTCGTTTCTCTCGTACTTCTTTACTTAGCTGGGTTGTCCCACACACGCCCGTCCCTCTTGATTAACGCCTCTGCCTTCTGTGGCCCCCATGTTCCAGCAACATATGAATGTATTTCCGGCTCTTCTATCTTCTCCCAGACCTTTGTGATACTGTCGATGATAGCCCAAGATGCCTCGATCTCATCGCGACGAATAAACAACGTCGAGTCTCCAAGCACACAATCAGCGAGCAGTCGCTCGTATGCCTCTGGCGATTGAATGCCAAAAGCCGTCTTATAGGAGAAGTTCATGTCAACCGAGGCGAGATGTTGCGCGGCACCCGGTACTTTCGCGCCAAATTTGAGCGAGATGCCTTCATCTGGTTGAATACGAATAGTCAGACGGTTTGGCGTAAGCCCTTTTGTCTCGTCCGGCTTGTATAGTTGATGCGGGACTCGCTTGAATTGAATCGCGACTTCGGTGCTGCGCGAGGGAAGACACTTGCCCGTGCGAATGTAAAACGGGACATCGGCCCACCGCCAGTTTTCAATAAACAGCTTGAGCGCAACAAACGTCTCTGTGTGCGACTGCGGATTAACACCCTTTTCTTCCAGATAGCCAACCGTCTGCTCACCACCCGAAGTGCCTGCTGTATATTGCCCACGCACGGTTCGCCTCTCTACCTGGTCTGGCGTCATCAGTGGAATGGCACGCAACAGCTTCACCTTTTCATCGCGTATCGCGTTTGCGTCAAAAGCTGATGGTGCTTCCATACAGGTAAGGCACAGCACCTGCATAATGTGGTTTTGTACCATATCGCGAATTGCGCCCTCGGACTCGTAATACTCCGAGCGCGAACCGATACTCAAACTTTCCGCAACCAGGACTTGGACGTGATCGATATAATTCTGGTTCCAGAGTGGCTCAAAGATGCCATTGGCAAAACGGAACGCCAGAATGTTTTGCACCGTCTCTTTGCCCATATAGTGGTCGATACGGAAGATTTGGTCTTCACGGAACGCTCTACCAATCTCCTCGTTCAGCTCTTTGGCGGATTCAAGGTCATGCCCAAAGGGTTTCTCAATGATGAGGCGCGTCCACCCGTGACCATCTTTCCCCTGCTGCCATTCCGGTTGAGCCAGACCAGCACGACCCAAATGCGTTACAATCTGCGGATCCATCTCTGGTGGCGTGGATAGGTAGAAGATGCGGTTTCCTTTTGTGTCCTGCTCTCTGTCAAGCTTCGTGAGCAGGTCGGAGAGCTTATGATACCCTTCGTCATCGTCCAGATTGGCCTGACAGTAAAAAAGCTTTTGCGCGAATGCCTGTTGTGCTTCACTATCCAGTTTATCGTCCTCTGGCATGTACTTGTTAATTGACTCTAACGCCATCGCCCGCCACTGTTCATCGTTCATTGGACGACGCGCATACGCAACAATGCTAAAGCCTTCCTTCAATGGATGGTCATGCATAAGATGCGCCAAGGTCGGTAGTAACTTTCGCTGAGCAAGATCGCCCGTAGCACCAAAAATCACAATCGCGCACGGCTCCGGCGTGTGACCTTCTTGCCAGATCGCGTGCTGCTTGAGTGAGGTTCCTACTTGAACACCTTGTGTCATATGAAAATTCTCCTGTCGATTTTTTCGGCCTCTGTTTTTTTCGGTCTCTATACAGTACACGGAAGAGAACGATGTTTCGTATAAACAACGCGGTGATATCGTACAATATATTTGCGCGACACAGATATACATTTTTGTATTCCTGCCAATCTCGTAAAACACTAAAATGGGAGCACAGCAGCATGGCACGTACAAGCCACATGCAGTACGATATGACAATCATTGGAGGTGGATCAGGGGGGCTTACCGCAGCACGCGTCGCCGCATCACTTGGTGCAACCGTACTGCTAATAGATAAGGAGAAGTTGGGCGGAGACTGCCTGTATTACGGCTGTGTGCCAAGCAAAAGTCTTCTTCATGTCGCCCGCATTGTCCACCAGGCGCGGGAGATCGCGTTGCTGGGTTTGACCTCAGTTCCCGTAACAGTGGATATGGCAAAGGTGAGCAAATATGTTCAGGGAGTTATCGAGCGAGTGAGTGAAGCTGAAAAGGTATACACCGAAAATGTAACGGTTAAGTTCGGCAAAGTTACGTTCATCTCCGCTACCGAACTACTCCTGAATGGCGAGCCGTTCACAAGCCGTAACACGATTATCGCCACTGGTTCGCGTCCAGCAGTTCCACTCATCGAGGGACTGGCAGAAACAGGCTATTATACCAATAATGATCTATTCGACCTTGAACATCTCCCCACTTCCTTACTTGTGATTGGCGGTGGCCCCGTTGGAGTAGAGATGAGCCAGGCGTTTTCACGTCTGGGTACGCGGGTTACAATCCTGCAACGTGCCAGGCGCATTCTGCCAAAGGAAGATCACGATGCTTCCGCCACACTTGCACAGGTACTTACATCCGAGGGTATTACACTGGTAACAGAAGCCACCGTGCTCAAGGTTGAGCGGAAAGGCACGAAAAAGCTTGTCACAATTCAGCATGGGCAAGAGCAGAAAACGCTTGAAGCCGACGAACTTCTGGTCGCGCTTGGACGTGCGCCAAACGTGGAAGCACTCAATCTTGAAGCTGCCAATGTCACTTACGACGACAAAGGTATTTCAGTTGATGAGCACCTGCAAACATCGACCCCAAACATTCTCGCAATCGGCGATGTAATTGGCGGGGGCTACCTCTTCACACATGTCGCGTCCTATCAGGCGGGTATAGCTGTACGCAACGCCCTTGTTCCTGTCAGCAAAAAGAAGGTTGATTACCGTGTTGTGCCGTGGTGTACTTTTACCGAGCCAGAGGTTGCACGTGTCGGTTTGACGCTTGAAGAGGCAGAGAAGCAACATAAAGAGGTTCGCGTGGAGAGCTTCCCATTCGCGGAAGTTGACCGCGCTCAAGCCGAAAACGAGACGGTAGGCTTCATCAAACTTATTCTGGCAGGAAAAAAAGGGGAGATTATCGGAGCGCACATTGTTGGGCCACGCGCGGGCGAACTGCTCGGCGAAATCACTCTCGCCATACAGCACAAAATGACTGTCAACGACATCTATAACACGATTCATACCTATCCTACAATGGCAACGGGCATTCAGCAAGCAGCATTCGAGGCATACCTGAAAAGCGATACTGCCGCAGGTAATCGCAAAATTGTACGCACGTTGCTCAACTTCAGAGGGTGAGCAAGAGAGTTTGAGCGATTGCTCCATACTAAGAAACGTTTCCTGGTGTAGACCAATCGCTCAAACTCTCCTACTTCACCACATCACTTCGTCTTTCTTTTGTGTGGCGCAGCCTCATAATACTGTTTCAGGGTCGAGAATGGACGCGAGAACAGCAGAGCGCACACGATACAAATGAGAATGGGCGCCAGCAGTGAAACGGTGATTGCCAGGATGAGATGTACATGGAACAGTGTAAGAAAGCTATATTGTAGCACAACAAGTAGAACCAGCACACTCAGCGTCACCAATGTAAACGCGATAGTCCAACGGGCGCGAAGATGCGATTGTACCATAGAGTAGCGTAACTCGGCCTGCTCACGCACCGTGTCTTGCATCCCAAGCAGCTTCTGCCGCTCGGCCTCTACTTCCGAATGTTCTTGTTCCAACTGCGTCGTGATACGTTGCGCCTCGCCCGTCAGGTAACGCGCCTCGACGAGTTGCTTCTGCTCAATCTGAGTGGCGCGTAACTTGATTGTCCTCATGGCATCTTGTAACTCTATCGGGGCCGCGTCCGGCTCAAGCACAAGCGTTTGGGCCGCAACGGACAGGTGTTTTTCGCATTCCTCTTGTACGGTAGCAGTAAAATTACTGTATAGTTCTTGATACCGCCGCTCCATAGTACGGTACGCTTCTTGCAGGTGGTTACGTTCGTTTGTCACTTCTTGCAAGTGTCCGTGATACTGTTCCAGCTCGTGCGAGTGTCCACTATGAATAACGGTCACTTCGCGTTCAAAATCCCCCTGCATGGCAGTGTATTCTTTGAGCAACCGTTGCATCTCGCCGTGCATCGCGTCGAGTTCATGACGGATACGTCTGTTCTCTTCGCGTAGCTGCGTCACCTGTCGCCACGCGACTTTCGCGCCAGCAGTACCTTGTTCAGCTACTTCGTTTTTGACTGCGGGGAGCGTCTCGGTCTCTTTCTCGCTCTGCTTCTGCTGTAAAATGTTTTGTCTTCGCTCGCTCAACGCACTACGATGATCGAAGGTACGTGGAAGTTGCCGCATTGCCTCAGTCGTGCGCGTGGTATCATCTGGCGACAGCATTTTTCTTTCTCTCCTGAAACACTTCCCGAACAAACGCTTAAAAACCATCTAGCCGATACTGCACGTCAAGAAACCAGGTGTTTCTCTTCTCTCTTGCAAGTATGCCTAATATTTAAGCAAGATGCAAGGGTTTTTTGAGAGGTTTCAAGCAACCTCACTAAAAGAGGCTGGAAAGTCTTCTCCCAGGTGGCGCGAAAGAAAGCTGCGAAGCGTTTTGTTGTATAAGCGTGGGTCTGCACCATACGCGCCACAATGCGAGCCACCATCCACGAACAGCGTTTCCAATGGAGTCTCACATGCTTCAGCTTCCGCCGCGATCTGCCGCGCGTGCGTGATCGGAATGAGTTCGTCGCCTGTTGCATGTATGAGGAGAATCGGGATAACATGCTGTTGGAGCGTCGTTCTGGCACGCCTCTTCCAACGGCGAAAGCTTGTCGCGGGACGCGCGACAACATCATACCCGAAGCGCACACGAAACGCGACGAAGCCTAAAGAAGTGATAAGCCAGACCAGTGCGGGACACCACGAGCCTATAGAGCGCAAGAGCAGGGGCCAGCGTCGCATCTCGCGGAGCATCTGGTACTGGACAATGCGCCGCATGATCTCGTCCGAGCGAGCGTAAGGACTGTCGGCAACAATCGCCGCAACGTGCGGACTGGGCGGAGTCAAAAGCGCGACAGAGGCACCCATAGAAAAGCCGTGAACGATGATTTTCCCCGCCAGGGTCTCCGGTTGACGCGCCGCGACCTCTATCGCCGCTTCCAGATCGCGTACTTCGATATTACCGCCACTTGTTATGACGCTTTCACTTTCCCCATGCCCGCGAAAATCAAACGTGAGTATGTTGAAACCATAGCTATACTGAGTGGAGGCAATCGCACGAAGCAGCGTGCGATTGATGCGGTAGCCGTGACAGAGAATAACGGTTGGGGCTGGTTCTGCTTGCGCCCAGAAGTCACCGCGCAAAACGGTGCCATCGCTTCCCTGAAAAAGCAGTGCCTCTTGACTGGCAAGAGGTGGTTCTAGCACGTCGTGTGGCATCTCCCAGGTGAATGCGGAGTCATCGATAGGCGTATGGGGCCGCGAAAAGTCTTCAACAAAGCGATGCGCTAGAATACCAATACCACTGGTGACAGTAAGCCCTAATAGGCCAGTGGAAGTGGCAAGACCAATAGTTGTCCAACGAGGGAGGCCAGACATAGTATTTACTCCTTGGCAGTTACTCTTATGCTATCGCTGTACTTAGTAATACGCTGGTAGACACAAAAATTGTCACAGTCGGGGAATACACTTTACAGTATTCCCCAATTGTTAGAAGAAAATACTAGTCTTTTGCTTGTTAGTCGCCAACGCTAACCGAGGCACGCGTTGACTGCGCCCCTATAGAGGGGGACGTTCCAATCATATCCGCTACTATTTTACCAGAACTCATGACCCCCGGCAACCCCGCACCAGGGTGAGTACCCGCGCCCGCGAAGTACAGGTTTGGCACGTCTTCACTCTGGTTGTGCGGACGGAACCAGGCCGATTGCGTCAGAATTGGCTCAACCGAGAAGGCACTGCCCAGGTAACTATTTAGCGTATCGCGGAAGTGTAAGGGGTCAATATACTGCTCGGTGACAAGATGCTTCGAGAGATCAGGCAGGTAACGCTCCTCCAGGTAGCCCATGATGGAGTCACGGTAGGGCTTCGCCATCGTTGTCCAATCAGTATCGCCACCCAGGTGCGGTACGGGTGAAAGGACATAGAAGCTATCACACCCTTCTGGCGCAAGCGCGGGATCCGTTGCGGTGGGACGATGCAGGTAAAGCGAGAAATCTTTGGAAAGTGTTTTGTGCTTGAAGATATCTTCGAGCAGACCTTTGTAGCGCGGCCCCATCAGAATTTCATGATGCGCGACATGCTCATACTTACGGTTCGTCCCAAAGTAGATGACAAAGAGCGACATGGCATATTCCAGGCTCTTAATTCTCTTGTCGGTATTTTTACGACGAAAACGCGTGGGAATCATATTCAGGTATGTATACGCGACATCGGCGTTGCTGACCACAACATCCGCCGCCACAAACTCGCTTGCTCCCAACTGCACACCTTTCGCACGACCCGTCTTCTCATCGATGACAATTTCCGAGACCTCGGTATTTAGTGCCAGCGTGCCACCAATCTCTTGAAACAACTTCGCCAACGCACGTACCAACGCACCCGTGCCACCCATCGCGTACCAGACGCCAAACTTTTGCTCTAATGTATGAATCAGCGCATAAATGGAAGTGCTCTGAAATGGATTGCCCCCGATAAGCAAGGGGTGGAAGCTAAAAACCTGCCGTAAATGCTCATCCTTGATATACTGATTTACAAAGGCGGCAACTGACTTCTGAGCTTGCAGGCGCACCATGTCGGGCGCAACCTTCATCATATCAGAGAATTTCGAGAAAGGCTGGTCGATTAGCTCAAAGCCCGTTTTATAGATATCCTCGCCCGCCCGCGCGAAACGTAGATAGCCTTCGACATCATCAGGGTTGAACTCCCGTATCTGACGGATATTGTTTTCCCGGTCTCCACTATAGTGAAAGACAGAGCCGTCATCAAAGCGAATATTGTAGAAAGGGCTAATCGGCACCAACGTTACATAGTCCTCTGTCTTTTTACCACAGAGCGCGAAAAGATCGTGAATGAGCCAGGGAGCGGTAATGATTGTGGGGCCACCGTCAAAAGTGAAGCCATCTTGCTCATAGACATAAGCGCGACCACCCGGCTTATCACGTTTCTCAAGCATCGTCACTTGATGCCCCTGCGCTTGCAAGCGAATAGCGGCGGTCAATCCACCAAAACCACTGCCAATAACAACTATCTTCATGAAAATTCCTCAATTTCAAACGCAACAAATTCTCTTACTGGAAGTATACATGTTCTTACCAGATAGGACGATTCCATGATACAAAGGGGGTAGCCCCATTGAAGCCAACTAACTCACAAAGTGCGGCGGGAGCATGGCCCCACCATGCTTCACTCTACGCCTGATGGCACGTTGTGTCTCTTCCGTATGATACAATATACCCTGAGATCTCTAATATTGTACCATATACACTAACTAGGCAGGATTTCTTTAGCGGAAAGCGAGAGTAGCGACATGAATCGTCGGGCACCACATCTACATACGGGGTTAATGACAGACATGTATCATCCAGACTCGGCGTATATCGCGTGGAGAAGCGGCATCAATGGGCTAACCACGTTCGATCTATACACACGCAAAGCTCCGTTTGGTGGAGCGTATCTTCTGGTTGCAGGCATAGAGGCGGCACTAGAGTATGTTCAGGCATTTCGCTACTCGGACGAAGAATTGGAATTTCTTGCACGTATCCGCGACTATGATATGGAGTTTCTTGACGAACTAGCGCATTTGCGCTTCACGGGCGAAATTGTCGCCCTACCCGAAGGCTCTATCGCGTTTCCCAACGAGCCAATCATGCGCGTCACGGCTCCCTTTCGTGAGGCATTATTGCTTGAAGCCGGCTTGTTACAAGCTATTGGCCTCTCAACACTGATTGCGACAAAGGCATCGCGGATAGTGTATGCGGCCGAGCAAGGGCATCAGCGGCGTGTGTCGGAGTTCGCGTTTCGGCGGGCGCAGGAACCTTTGACGGTGGCGCGTTCCTCATATATTGGCGGTTGTTCCAGCACATCCCTGTTGAACGCGGCATATGAGTTCCGCCTACCCGCCACAGGCACCATTCCTCACGCACTGGTTGAAGTCTTTCCCTCCGAAGAGGCGGCGTTCGAGGCCACAGCAGAGGCGTACAACCGTTATACATTGTTGCTAGATACGTATGATACACGACAGGCGACGCATACAGCAATCGAGGTCGCGTTGCGCTCGCAGGAGACGATGGGCCACACGCTTGCGGCTGTACGGCTCGATAGCGGCGATCTGGTCGCAGACAGTATCTATGTGCGTGAACAACTTGATAAGGCGGGTCTTTCCGGGGTACGCATTCTCGTGAGCGGCGACCTCGACGAATGGAAAATAGCGGAGATGATAAAAGCGGGTGCGATGGTGGACTCGTTTGGTGTGGGAACGTCGCTTGGCAGTGGTGCCGGCTCTCTCGAACAGGGCGTCGAGGGGGGGTCGCTTGGCACAGTGTATAAAGAGGTATGGTACGTAGATGAGTCGGGAACTGAGTATCCTAAAGTGAAGATCGCTGGCCCCAAAAGTACGTGGCCCGGCAAAAAAGAGATATATCGCCACCCCGATTGGAAGGAGGACATTATTCAGCTTGCACAAGAGCCGCGCACAGACAGCTATCATCGCATTCTGCGCCCCGTTATGCGAAACGGCGAGATGATTCCAGGAAGCTTGCCGCCCCTCTCCGAGATACGCGAACTTGCTCAACAAAACCTGCATCAGCTTCCGCTACAGTATCGCGCATTGCGTGTCGAAGAGCCATACCCCGTGCATTTCAGCGAGGGCTTGCAGTCATTACGCAAACAAGCCGCCAAGCTTGTCGGAAAAAACATTTAGTTGATGTTTTGTTTCTATAGAATATATATCATAGTCCAAAGCAAATAATGTATACTCTATAGAAGCTTGTTATGACACAATGAGGCAGCGTCTACCATAGAGAAAGGCTGGGCTAATGGTTGAAGTTTTGAAACAGACACGGAGTATTTGTTCCACATGTGGAGATATCGTTCCCGCCGCGTATGAAGTACGCTCCGATGAACAGGTCTTTTTCACACGCACCTGTCCCACACATGGCGTAGTTGATACCAACCTCGGCTACCACGCGTGCTTCTATCGGAAGTCATTTCAGGTTGAAAAGGTTATGATTGCGCGATATGGCGATGGCGGAGACGTCGATATTTCTCAGGGACTCTCTCCCTTCCCGCTCCGCAAGCCTGCGGGCCTCGCGATTATAGAGGTCACAGAACGGTGCAACCTGACCTGCCCTATGTGTTACGCATATTCAAGCCCCTCGGAACGTGACTACTCACTCGAAGAGATCGAGTTGCGCCTTGACCAACTGATCGCGGTTGAGGGCAAGGGTATCTCGCTGCAAATCTCCGGCGGTGAACCGTCCGTGCGTAAAGACCTTGACCAGATCGCGGCAATGGTCAAACGGAAAGGCTTTGGACAGCTAGAGATGGTGAGCAACGGCATCCGTCTGGCACGCGAACCAGGGTTTGCCCAGAAGCTTGTGGAATGGGGCTTTACCTCCGTTTACCTGCAATTCGATAGCACACGTCCCGAAGATATCATCAAGCTACGCAATGAAAACCTCTGGGATGTACGGGTGCAGGCAATCGCCGCCCTTGAACGCGCCCATCTGCCTTCGACACTCGCAGTTTCGCTCTATGACGGCCTGAACACTGACCAGATCCAACAGGTCATTCACTTCGCATGGCTGCACCCAGATACTGTATGCGCGATTGCGTTTCAAGCCGCGACACCCTTTGGACGCTTTCAGGTTGACAACTCCAATGGTGAAGAGGAAGAGCAAAAGCCCTTACGCAAGCTGCGGATGCCCGAAATTCTTAAACTCATCGAGGAGCAGGCGGGCGTTTCACAAGACCTCTTCTTTCCCGTTGGCGAGGGGTCGCCACTCTGCAACACATTCTCGCTGCTCAAGCATACAAAGAATGGCTACAAGCCAATCGCGCCGAATTTCACTCTGAAAGAATTTATGGAAGTGGTAGGGCCACGCCCGAACATGACCTTGCGAATGCTGACGCGTGGACGTGCCGCCATCTTGCCACAACTGGTCACAAATATTGGTGGTAGCCTCAAATTGATGAAGACGCTCTGGCCTCACATCGGTACAGACCCATCGTTTTGGACGAGCCGCAAGACGCTCACGCTCTTCGTCAAGCCGTTTATGGACGAGAGCGACATCGACATGAGCCGCATCGAACGGTGTTGCTTCCACAACGCATCACCACGCGGCGTAATGTCCTTCTGTGCGCTGAATGCGAAGATGCGTCCGGCCCAACCCCATGCACAGGAAAGCGCGTTTGTCCCCTTGCCAACACGCCGCGCCAAGCAAACCATACCAAATTAGTACACGATAAACATCTGGAACAAACCACGCACGTTTTCTTTTCTCAAAGAAAACGTGCGTGGCATTACTTTGAAAGGCGACCTTTGAGAATGCTTTTCTCAATCATCATGCCTGTGTTGAATGAGGCGGCAGTCCTCGAACAGTATCTTTTGACACTGCAACAACACTTCGTGGGTCACGAGTATGAGTTACTTATTGTCGATGGTGGCAGCGCGGATACAACCGTGGCTATCGCGGAATGCTACGGGCGCGTCATTCATTCAGCGCGTGGTCGGGCCGCCCAGATGAATAGCGGAGCGAAGGTGGCGCGGGGCGAGGTATTTATTTTTCTACACGCCGACACCCAGTTGCCCGACGATGCGTTCATAGCAATTCAGCAAGTGCTACAGACGCAAAACGTTGTCGGGGGCGCGTTTCGCCTGCGCTTCGATTGTCAAAAAGTATCCTACAAACTCGTTGCCAGCATCACAAACTTGCGTTCAGCTATCACACACATCTTCACAGGCGATCAAGCCTACTTTATACGGGCCAGAAGCTTTCGAGCGATTGGCGGCTATCCAGAGCAACCACTTATGGAGGACATTGAAATCATTACACGATTGCATGCTATAGGAAGTGTTGTCCTGCTATCGCAGTATGTCACCACATCCGCACGCAGACACGAGCACATAGGGTTGTTGCGAAGCGTGCTATTTATGTGGTATCTCCGCACGCTCTATACATTTGGCATCTCGCCCTTGCGTTTACAACAGATGTATACCGATATCCGTTGAAAGGAAAACCGATGCCACACCTCTCAATCATTATTCCAACATTCAACGAAGAGAAATGCATCGAAAGCACGTTACTGCATGTGAAAGCATGTGCGCCCGATGCCGAAATACTCGTCGTAGATGGCGGTAGTCACGATCAAACACTAATGCTCGCAGGGAAACATACGCACGTCATTACAGCAAAGCGTGGACGCGGCGGACAACTCAACGCTGGCGTGGCCGCAACACAGGGGGATATCCTGCTCTTTTTACACGCCGACACGTTGCCCGACACGGCTGGCATTGATGAGCTGCTTGTGACAATGCAGAACGGGCAGGTAGATGGGGGCGCGTTCCGAATGCGTTTCGATGACACACGTTCTGTGTACCGCCGTATCTGCGCGAATATCACACAACGTTCGCTTCGCACAAGAAGCTATACAGGCGATCAAGCCATTTTCGCGCGTCGCACAAGCCTGCAAAAATTCGGCGGCTATCGTGATTGGCCTTTCATGGAGGATGTCGAGTATAGCGAACGCATGAGTAAAGGTGGACACGTTGTGTTGCTCGAAAGCGAGGTCGAAACATCGGCGCGTCGGCACCAACGTTGGGGACTGTTACGCACACAGCTGACCGTTGTACTCATTCGCGTTCTTTACCTGCTCAAGGTTCATCCCGCAACCTATGAGTGGCTCTGGCCTCCGATACGATAAGGAAGTACTCCATACGTACCCTCAAGACTCTACTATTCGTTTGAAAAGTAGAAGCAAAAATAAAGAGCTGTTATGACTAAAAATACTTCACAAGCGGAGGGGGAGGGTGACTATCAAGAGCAAACGGAGACGATAGTTGAGGAAGCACGAAACGACGAAGGCCCGATTATAGAACATACAGGGAAAGAAGCGCAACCTGCGCCAACAGGAGTCGTGTGGACTCCGCGCTTTATTGTGCTATTTTTCCTGACGGCAGTTCTCGGACTCAGCATAGAAAGTCTGCTCACACAGGGCTTGCTCAACGGATTTTACAGGGCTGAATGGGTCACGCTTGTGCAGGTAGTGCTCGTTCTGATAGGTCTGATTGTACTCATAAGACAAGGCAAATCGCAATGGATACGGGCAGGTGCAGTTATCGGCTGTATCTGGGCTGTCCTCACAGGGATGAGCTATGTGGCGGTATTACTCGGTATAGGCGGCAGGTCAGGGATACTGGCACAGTTTCACGCGACAATGGCATGTGCGTTGCTTGGCACGTATATCTGCTTCTCGACGCATCGTATCCCGTTCCGACGCTGGGATAGTCTTTTCTTCTGGCTTGCTCCACCTGGCGGCGGAATCGCGGTTCTCGTTCTCTACAGTATCGCGAGAGCAGAGCCACATCATATTCGCGTGCTGGTTGACGCGGCTACAACAGTACTGCTCTCTCTCTGTGTCTCCATCTGGTGGCTACGTCCCTCTTGTTGGAGAAGCCAACCATGCGTTACCTTCCTGCTAGGTATTGCGCCGCTCTTACTCTTACTGTTGCCACGCGTCCCCACAGATAACAACGGAACACCACTTTTTCTGGCACAGGTACTCCTACTTTGCACGCTACTGGGGGTGATGCGTGTGCTACAAGGAGAACTACAACAAGCATAGCCGCGCTTCAGGCACGTATCACACCATGCATGACAAGCACGATTACGAGCGTTGCGATACCATTATTGAGCATATGAAGCAGAATACCGGGCCAGAGCGAACGCGTGCGCCAACGAATAAAAGCAAGAGCGAGGCCGATAAAGAAGAGAACCGCGAACGAGCCGGGGTCAGCGTGAGCAAGAGCGAAAAGAAGTGAGCTGAGAACGATTGCCACCCCTATCGGCATTCGATTGAGAAAGCCCGCGAAGACAAAGCCACGAAAAAAGGTCTCTTCACAGATTGGCGCGGCGACCACGCTCGCGATAAGCGTGGCGTAGGTTGTGAATGGCGCGTCTTTGCTTTGGCGCAAGATAGCCTGATCGTTTGTCTGCAAGCCCAGGTGAAAAAGCATAATGATATATTGATAAAGCCCGTTGATGAGGTAGAAACTGAGAAACAGCAGAATAATCAAGCCGAGACTGGGAAGCCACTGAAATTTTCTGAAGCCGAGCGCGAAAAAAATCGGCCTACTACGATGTTCGGAACGGTTGCCGACACGCGGCGCGGTACGAGTGGCAAAGTAGAAGGGGGCAATCAGAAAGACCGCTTCGGCAAGCAATGAAAAGAAGAACACAATAAACGCACCTGTCAGGTCTGCCTGTGGCGAAAGGCGCGTGGTACGGGGTGTACCTGCCGATTTATTGAGAGTTGTAAGGCTAACCGCGAAAATCATCCAGGGAACAAGAGTTACAACCAGACCAGTTAGCGTTTGTCGTACCGTCCAGGGAGTTTGTTCTAGTTTCTGCTCAACCACTGTTTCTCTCTCTCGCCTTTCCATGTACAAGTATACCATAAAGATGGCCTCTTTGTCTGTAGGAATACTTCTATTGTTCTAAAGATGATATGGTATACTACCTTCATCGCAAATTTATTACAGGAAACACACAGTCAGGAAGGACATCCGGTTGGCAGGCACATTACATACTGATCCATCTGAAAACTCGAATTGGCGTAAGCATAGAAATGCCTGCCCATTTTATCGTGAGCGTTGGTTTCCATGCAACGATGTTGGGGCAGGAGAACCAATGTATCAGGTCTTCTGTTTGAAAAACACTCCCCCCGTCACACAAGAAGAGCAAGAAAAGTGTTTTCGGAGTAAGACGGAATGCTGGCGGCTCGCAGAGAAAAAGCGAGCGCAACAGCGTCCCTCTTCTACTGAAGAGACACCATTTGCCTCGCTATAAAAAAGCGTGTGCCGTATACAAGTAGTATACGACGCACGCTTTTTGCTTGAGGTAGACTATTCGTGAATCCAGGGTTCACTGGCAACCGTATAGCTAACCAGTTCTTCTGGCTTGAAGAACAGAGCGATTTCTTTCGCCGCGTTCTCCGCGCTATCAGAGCCATGAATGATGTTGAAGCCAATCTCGATGGCGTAGTCGCCACGAATTGTGCCAGGGACTGCCTCGGCGGCGTTGGTCGCGCCCATTGTTGTACGCGCGACGCTGATCGCCTTTGGGCCTTCTAGCACGCCAACGACAACCGGACTCGACGTGATGTGTTTGACAAGCCCAGGATAAAACGGTTTGCCTTTGTGCATGCCGTAATGCTCCTCGGCGAGTTGTGGCGTAATATGAATAAGTTTGAGTGCGGCGAACTTGAGTCCGCGCTGCTCAAAACGTGTAAGTACGCTGCCAATAATGCCGCGTTGTACCCCTTCGGGTTTTACAATGATAAGTGTCTGCTCCATGAAAAAATGGTAGCTCCTTCGTAGTTAATAGCTTGCGACCAGTTGTATTACCTGGCGACAAACTTTCTTCATTTCCGAGCGGATGCGCCCGATGTTGCCGGGACCACGCGTTGTCACAACGAGAATGAGATCACCCGCTTCTTCCATTTGAATAGTCCCATTTTTGGTCTCGATAATGATACGGTGAGTTTCCCCCTGACTGATCTGAGTGGTGTAGCTTGTTGTGGAGCCAAAAGCGGCTGCCGACATTGCGCCGATGACTTCTTCGTCTTCGCTATGAAGTGTGCCAGAGACGATAAGGCCGTCTTTCCCGACGATGATTGCCCCATACACGTCGTCCAGGTCGGTCAAGCATTGTAGAATTGTTTCCATGATAAACGTCCCTCTCTCTGGCTAAGCTTTTGCCTTCTTCGCCATTGTAAGTGCTTTGTTATATGACTCCATCGCCTGCAAATATTCTCCCTGTCGCATGTACGCATCACCGAGTACGCGATAACCAGCAGAATACTTGGGCGCGAGGTTGAGTAGCGCACGTACATTGCTTACAATCTCGCCAAGTAGTTCGGGCGCACTCTTAATGATGATACGGTATTCCTGCATCGCTTCATCGTAATCGCCAACAAGCTGATGTTGATACCCCTTGACCAATCGCTCCTGCGAACTCTGTGGACGCTCTTTACCACCGCCCGTCGTTGCCCGCCCGTCGTTGCCACGTCCGTTTGTAACACCGGACTGCTGATACGCAGGTGGAGTGGTGGTGCGCGGCGGCATGGCCTGTAAGCGAATGGCGGGCCGCTTCATGGTTGTCTCTAGCTCACTCTCGAAGAAGGCATCGACGCGCGGAGTAGGCGCGACAGGTGTTGCTTCTATCTGCTTCGCCACAGGTGTTGGCTCAAAGACAGGACTCGGCTCAACACGACTCGATTGCGTGAATGCTTGCATAGGCTCCGATTGCACGTAAGGCGTATATGGCACATCGAAGGTTGTCTTCGCGGGTATTTCGACTGAGGCAACAGGCTGGCGCGTGGTGTCGTCAGCTACTGAAACAACAGGCGGAACAGGCGCGGGTGCCGGAACTGAGCGCAAGCCAGAGGCCCACATTGGCTCTTCCAACGGTGCTTCGGTGTGCATCGGCTCTGGTGCAACATACGGTGTTTGTGTGTAAGGTGATACGAGATTTCCCAGTTGTGCCAGTGCCGATGTAAGCGGTGACTCAGTATATGACGGCTGATACTGCTCTTCCTGATACAACGACTCATATTTTTCGGCGTATGGCTCCTCATTCTGCTCATACGACGGAGCTAGTTGTGTCTCACTTAGCTGTTGTTCTTGTGACTGCGCGATGGCTGAAAGCGACTTTGGCTCTAGAGGCACAAAGCCCCGTGAACGGAGCGATTGTTCCAGGTTCTCTAATGTGTTGACAAGTGTTTGTTCAGATGGTTCCGTCCGAACTGGCTCAGGCACAAGTTGCTTCGACCATTCATACGAGTCGAGGGTTGGTTCGATGAGAGAGGAGTTCTCTGGCTCCGCCCACGCATGTACATCGTGTGTCGCCTCTGGCATAGCAGGAGATGCTTGCTCTGGTTCCGTCCATGCATTGCGTTCAGACATAACAGGAGAGGCTTGTGCTGGCTCAGACCATACATCTACGTCAGATTGTGCTACTACAGAAGTTTGCACAGGTGCTGGCGTCGGTTGCGCGACTTCAGGTTGCGGCTTCACAGACTGTTGTGCGGGTTTTTCTTGACCACTCGCGCCTATTTCTGCCGCGCCCAATGCCTTTAGCCAGTCTGGCCCAAAGAAGAACGGCTCTTCATTCTCCACAGGCGCATTCAACGATGTTTGTGGCTCATTATGCCATGTGTGCGTCTCGTTGACAGAGGCAACAACCTCTTGAGAGGTGGCAAGGACTGGCGTTTCTTTACTGGGTGATTCTTGCTTCTGTACCACGGGTGGCGTTGGTTCGCTCGGTTGCGGTTGCTCCTGCTGTTCGTCCTGTGTCAACATGGTTAGCCAGGCAGGAGACACGGATGGAGCCTCTTCTTGTGTGGCTGACATCCAAGAAGCATTCTCGATCTGCCCACTCTGTGTTTCATGTTTCCACAGGTCGTCAGTGCTGAGTGAGGAGAGGTGTCCGATATCGCTCCAGACAGGGGCTTCTTGTGGCGCGTCA
>JBBQVS010000062.1:0-23660 GCA_038211295.1 Ktedonobacterales bacterium
GCTTAAACAAGAGCATACAAGATGCTGGCTGGAATATGTTTGTGAGCATGTGTACCTACAAGGCAGAATGCGCCGGGAGAGAAGTGCTGACAGTCAACCCCAGATATACCAGTCAAGTATGCTCAGGTTGTGGCACGATCCACAAGAAAGAACTAAGCGAACGCTGGCATAGTTGCGAGTGTGGGACAGAGGTAGATCGAGACCACAATGCCGCTCTCAACATCCTGAACAAAGGACTGCAAACACTTTCGGGTGGGACGCACCCAACATTCGTCGCGAGTGTAGAAGCCCCTGCGTTTACGCATGGGGTACGTCACGTAATATAACAACGTATATGTTGTGACTACAGTGTGATCACGAAAATGTTACAGACAAGTGAGAAGGAGGCGTCTTTTGAGCAATCAGGAGCAACAATTTTATACCCCTGACCGTTACCCGCCGCAGTCGCCATCACATGAAGTGCGAACTGGCGCAAACATCGATCCTCGCGAGCAAGAAGGAATGTATGGTGCTGCTGAATACTACACAGGCGCAGGCCAAAAGCTCCAGCCGCGCCGACGCCAGCCAAAACGAAGACGCATATTTTGGCTTCTGCCACTGGTGCTGCTTTTGCTGATAGGTGGCATTGGCTATCGTCTCGGTTCGGGTTCCGATAGTCATTGGGGCAAATACGACTCTGATAATAGATTTGGCGATATGTATATGCAAAACCATGTTTACACACTTAGTACACCAAAATTTATCATTGATACAAATGCGGGCCATGTCCACATTCATAGCGATAGCGACAGCACAAATACAGTCACTGTACACATTTCAAAGAGCAACAAAGCAGAACCTGACCCAATTGTGCAACAGGATGGAAACACCGTAACCATCAAGGCAATCGAGCAGAACTTTACAAACGACAATGTAGATATTGACATAACAACACCAAAGACAAGCGATATTCAACTACACGATAGCAATGGTGATGTAGACATCAGCACTGTAACAGGAACGATCAACGCAAACGTAACGAATGGAAGAATCTCAGCCGACCATATCACTGGACAAGCTTCATTCTCTTCTACAAATGGTGATGTATCTGTCAGGGATAGTAGTTTAAGCGGCGCATCGACGCTACAAAGTACAGATGGTTCAGTGGAATACAATGGTACACTTGATGCACAGGGAACGTACAAACTCACTTCGGTAAATGGTGATGTGCGTGCCACCTTGCCTGAAAACACGGCTTTTCATATCACTCATCATACTAACAATGGCCAGTACCACAATGATTTTGGGAATGAAGACAACGGAAGCGGCACGCGTCCCACACTAACGTTAGAGACGGGCAACGGTTCGATTGAGGTACATAAGTCATAGTAACGCTATAAAGCTGAAATTGGGAGACCGTAAAAATCTCTCCTACACGTAGGGGAGACTCTCATGGTCTCCTAATTTCTCCTAATGAATGACGTACAATGTTGCTTGTTTGACCTCCTCCTCATGCATGAATGCAGGGAATTCCCAACCTCATAGTTGAGCTTTTCCGTATAAAAAGGTACAGATGTGAAATACTTGCCAAAGTAAACGTTCATACATAGAGATGTGGTATAACAACAGGTTGCACAGAGATTTCAGGTAGCAAAGAGGCCGTATTATGGTAGATGAAGCTTTTCCCGAACAGAGCAAGCAAGCATATCAAGATAGACAAAAGCAGTTACGCAGGCAAGAGCAACGTCTGGTAGAACGTTTGCGGGAGGCAGAGACCGAACAAGCCAGTGCGCTTGAACGTTTTCGACATGCTGAGGCGCGTCTACTCAAACGTATCGCGCGAACGCAACGTATCGAAGCGCGGTTGGCGACGGTGCGCCAACAAATAGAGGCATTTGAAGATGTAGATGCCATATTACTACACGCTGGTATACGTAGGAACGTTACGCGAGATGAGTCGCAAATGTCTTACATAATTGACAACAGCACCCCGCTTGCGAAAGCACAGGCCGCCCGCGCGGTTGCGGAGGCGACAGAGGAAGCGGCGCGGCTCGCGATTGCACGCGCTCACCATGTCGCGGCACATCTGGCTCACATGGCGACGGGTCGGCATCTGATACAAGAATTGCTTACGTTGGAGGAAGACGCCGCACGGGCGAGTGTTGCGGCACTGGACGCGGAACTTGCGGCACAGGAAGCCGAGCAACTGGCGAACGCGGAACCATTTGTACTCTTGCCTCTCAATGAGAGTACCACCGATGCTATAAGCGAGAAGGCCGAACGCACAGAGGGGCAAATCCTGCTCATTGAAGATATTTCTGACTCAACACAGCATAATGAAGATGCACTTCAAGCGGTGGTGAGTGGAGAAGACGTGTCTCACCAAATAGCACAACGTGCCGACGACCCGTCCGATCAAGCGGTGCCGAGCGTAGAAGACGTGTTTACAGATGAGACAGAAATAAACACGCATATGGGGCCACCCGCGATGCTGGAGCGCGAACGGGTCGCGGAGGTTGATGAAGAAGAGGGGATGGTTGAAATGGTTGCGGCAATGATGATTGCCGACGTGACCGCCGCTAATGCCGCTAACGCGGAAGCACTCGCGGAGGAGGCGAGTGCGCGAACACGGGAAGCAAGGCGTCTGGTGTATGAGATTGACGCTGTACTGGAACGCATTCGTGACGCGATTCGGAGCGGAACCTCTAGCGGAGACGCGGCGGAGGCTATTCTGTTTGACGCGGAACGCGACGCGACCCGCGCCCATGCGATGCTCGCGGATGCCGAAGCCGCTGAGGAACGCGCCCGCCGTGCCGCGATGGAGGCGGAAGCCGAGGCGGAGGTCGCGGAGGGTATGGCGTTTGCCACAGAAGAGCGGACTGAGTCCGCCGAAACGCAGTGCGAAGAGGATGCAACAGCTTTACTTACGGGACAGCATACAGGCGATACAGGCGAGATTGAGCAATTACCTTCGGCACCTGAGAAGCAGTTAGAAGATGAAGATACCATCGAGTTACCCGTTGTGCATACCCAACATTCGTGAAAACCGCCTTCCCTATGAGGTGGTCGTAGCGCGGCGTTGGTGGGCATTGCCACCGGGAACGCCGCTCCCATTGCTGAATGGTGGAACGTGTGAACTTGTCTTCAGTGGACGAGCGGGTGGGCCAGCAGGGCCAGATGTGTGTGACGCGGTGCTAGTATTCGCATCGGGGGAAGCAGCGCGTGTGGGCGATGTCGAGTTTCATGTCCGCAGCAGCGATTGGGTCGCCCATAACCATCATAGTGACGCACGCTACAATAACGTCATACTGCACGTTGTACTTCTCTGTGATGATATGAACTCAACGCGTTGTCAGAACGGTGCCAGCGTTCCCGTCTGTTCGCTCAATGATACTCCAGCCTTTCATGCAGGATATAGTGAGCACTCGGAAAAATTTCGCTGGCCTTGCCATGCTGTCATACGTACTTTGGATGTGGCGGAATGCGATACGTTGCTGCAGCGTGCGGGTCTCCTGCGTTTCGAGCAAAAAACACACGCTTTTGTGGAGTTGTTGCACGCCGAAGAGCAAGCGCGAGCTAAAAGGAAGGACTGGTATAACGCGTGCCTGTTGCCGATGTTAGCCGAGGCACTGGCATATGGACGCGACAGGGCGTTTTTCCGCGCGGCGGGCAAACGGCTTCTTGGGCTAGAACATACAGTACCGGAGCCACTTGGACGTACTCCCGCGCCGTCGCCGCTTGACGCGCGACGCTTGGATGTACTACGAAAACTTGTTACGCGAGAACAGGACGTATGGGGGAGTTTACGTGCGCGTATAAGCGAGGCGCAGGAGTGGCGGGAGCATCAGCTACGCACATATTTTCGCACGCGAGGGTTAAGCCTTGCCCGTACTGATATACTGTTGTGTAATGTCGTATTGCCCTTCGCCGCAGCCGTCGCGCTAGTAGAACAGGATACGCTACTGGGGGAACGCACTCAGCGATTGTATGAAACGCATCCAACCCTGTCCTCAAATATGATTACACGGATGATGACCTCGCAACTTCTGCTGCCACAAGAGCCACATGGAAGTTGTCGGCAACAAGGACTACACTATATTTATCAACAAACATGTCGTGCTAAGCACTGTGCAGACTGTATTATGGGAAGAAGAATTTTATGACTGAGTATGAAAATGAGGGCAGACCAACGAACAGAGAAAAAATAGAAGCGCAGGAGGATGGCGAACGGCTCGCGCGTTTTCTCGCGCACGCGGGTGTTGCCTCACGCCGTCATGCTGAAATGTTGATCGCGAGTGGGCGCGTGCAGGTAAACGGCGCAATGATAACCGCGCAGGGGACGCGCATTGATCCAACGCATGACCGCGTGCGGGTCGATGGTAAAGCGATACAGGGGATAGTCGCCCATGTTTACATTCTGCTCCACAAGCCAGCAGGCTACGTGTGTACCGTTAGTGATGAGCGCGGGCGTCCTACTGTGCTTGATCTGTTGCCAGCAGACATCCGTAAGTTGCGCGTCTATCCCGTTGGCAGACTCGACGCGGATACAAGCGGTCTGCTTTTGCTTACAAACGATGGCGATTTCGCACAACATGTCGCGCACCCACGCCACTCTACAACCAAACGCTATGAGGCACTCGTGCAGGGGTGTCCCGCACCGGAAGTCCTCAACGCATTACGCAGGGGTGTGGTTATTCCTGAAGATGACGGAGAGCAACACATTACGGCTCCTGCTGTTGTTAACATCGTGCGACGAATGGGCGGTGACTGTCTGCTCTCATTAACATTGCATGAGGGCCGTAAGCGGCAAATACGTCGTATGCTCACCGTTGTTGGGTATCCCGTGCTGCAATTGCAGCGCGTCGCCGTGGGTTCGCTTACACTACAAGGCGTTGCGGGTGGTAAGTGGCGGTATCTCACCGAAAACGAGCGGGAAGAATTCTGCTCTGAATGATGCTGTATTCCGCGCTCTGTTCTGCTCCACATGCTTATGATATAATCGCGAAGGCAGAACTATTTACCGAAATTTGTGAGATGGAGGAGTCATGCACGGTGCGTTGGGGCCTGGAAGAATTACTATTGATGGACCTGCTGGTTCTGGCAAAAGTACCATTGGTGAACATCTGGCCCATACACTGGGCTATCTTTATGTAGACACGGGGGCGGCATATCGAGCCGTTGCGTGGCTTGCTCTACAGCAAAGAGTGGATTTGCACGATGGCCCCGCGCTGGCACGTCTGGCAGAGCATACCGAGATCGAGATAGAGCGACCAACCATCGAGGACGGACGACAATATACTGTGACTATTTATGGGCGCGATATTACGTGGGATATTCGCGATGCCTCAGTGACGCGCTACGTCTCAACCGTCGCGACGCATCCAGAGGTACGCGCAGTTTTGCGTCAATGGCAGCGCATGATGGCGCGAAAGGGACAAGTAGTGATGGTCGGGCGTGATATCGGAGCGGTTGTTTTACCAGACGCCGAGCTGAAAATATATCTTACTGCAAGCCTTGAGGAGCGGGCGCGTCGTCGCCATGCCGAGCTGGTCGCGCGATTGGGTGAGTCACACCCGACACTGCCAAGTCTACATGAACTGGTGGACGACATTCATCGACGCGACGACGAGGATCGCGAGAATATGCATCCCGCAAGCGATGCCATCATTGTCGAGACGGATGGCTTGAACATTCCACAGGTTCTCGACACTATTTTGAAATATGTGGAGAAATTTAGATGAAACTAGAACCTGACGCAAGCAACACCACCTTGCCAGTTGATGAAGCGAAACCATCTTCTACTCTACCTGAAAAGGCAAAGAAGTCCACAATAAATCTTTATGAACCCTATGTGACGCCACCGTTTCTCTATAATCTTATTCGCTGGGGAATGGCTGTCCCAATTCTTCTGCTACTCTCGCGTATTCGTTTACGAGGTCGTCACAACATACCCAAAGATGGCCCGTTTCTGATAGCCGCGAACCATCTTGCCTGGACCGATATCCCCTACATTCCGCTTTTCTTGCCGCGCAAGGCCATCTTTATGGCAAAAGAAGAGTATTTCAGTAGTAAAATCGCGTGGTTGGTGCGCTTTCTGGGAGCGTTTCCGGTCAAACGTGGCGAGGGAGATCGTCAGGCATTGCGGACCGCGGATGAGCAGCTCAAGAAGGGCAATATGGTCATCGTGTTTCCAGAGGGAACGCGTAGCAAGACTGGCGCGATGGCGAAAGCGCACGCGGGCCTTGGCATGATTGCCCTGCGTTCAGGCGTGCCTATTGTGCCGGTTGCTATCTGGGGAAGCGAAAAAGTCCTGAAGGAGTTTGGGCCGCGCGTGACCATCTCGTATGGCGAACCGATAGTGTTCAAGCCCAAAGGAGCGAAAATGACGCGTGAAGATATCGACAACGCAACAGAAGAGGTCATGCGTGCAATAGCGGCAATGCTTCCCCTCTCGTATCGCGGAGTATACAGCGACCAATAACTCCTCTATTGAGAGCAATAACGCTCAGCGTTATTGCTCAGCAGGTTTTTCGGGAAGCATTCGCATTTCGGGGTGGCCTGTGATGCGCTTGCGTAACTCGAAGACATCCTCACACATACGCACAAGAGAAGACAGGTCTTTCTGTCCATATGCGTTAGGATTGAAGCGTGGCTCAATCTGGCGCAGTGTCAGGCCGAGCCGCGAGATGAGTACCCACTCGGTATCTTTGCCCTCCGATGACCGCTTGTATGCGCGTTCCAGTAGCTCGATAAGTTCCAGGCTTGGTTTTGTCATCACCGTAGACGCGGGACTCACGAACGTTGGTACGGGTGCCGATGACGGATACATCGTTATAACGGGTGAGGTGAACGAAGTATGTTCACCGTGAGTAGGTACATGAGTAAAGGGGGTATGTTTAGGTACGTGTAATGGTGGAAGAATATCTTCGGTTGTTACAAACGCGGTACAGGCTTTCGCGAGTGCAGGCGATGTAGCGGGGCGGCCAATGCCAAGCACGATACAACCGGCGGAGCAGAGCCGTTGCACAAGTGGCGCATAATCGCTATCGCTTGTGACAATACAAAAGTGGTCAATGTGGTCGCGGTAAAACATATCCATCGCATCCACTACCAGCGCGATATCTGCCGCGTTCTTATACGAAGAGGTAATTTCGCTGTGATGTATCTGCTTTAGGCCATAATGTGGGCTAACATCCTTCCAGCGTTGCATAGAGGGTTGCGACCAATTGCCATACACGCGTTTGGTTGTCACGCATCCAAACTTGCCAGCTTCAACGAGAATCGGCCCAATTAGATCAGCAGAAATGTTTTCGCCGTCAATGAGCAGTGCTAATGGCGCAACTTGTGTTGCGCGAGAGAGAGAACGTATCAACCGTACACCATGCGTTATGACCCACTGAGTAAGCGAACGCTTATAGTGTTTATGGAAGTGTCCGGTCTCTGAAGTATCATCACTCATCAGTTTTCCCCGCTTCCTTCATACACAGAATTTTTGTTTTGAATGTCTCTTCTTAGATATGAGGTAGATTCAAAAAGCAAAATGTGTAACCTCTTTACAGATACGTGTGGAGCTATAAAAAAGTTGCTTTCATACAATCCCGTATTTCGCACGGGGATGTCAAGCGGGACATATCAGAAAGAAGGGACACGTCGGACAACGAAACGGTTCGGCAGGGTGCGCGGGAAACTCATTGCGCTCCATTCCCTGTATCGCTTGCTTGGCCTCTTCTAAAAGGCTCTGCTCTTTTTTGCCCGTCATGGCAATCGGTAACGCTTTTCCTGTATTCATGTTGTGGCTATAGAGTTCGGGTGTCTGGTCAGGAAAATGCTGACGGTAGGCGAGCAAGTAAAACAGCTCGCGTGTATCCGTCGTCGGCTTCTCTTTTTGTTTGCCAAAGCTCGCGCGCTTGAATGTTGGTGGTGTCGGTGAAGCAAGAGGAACTACACGCGTTTTCTCCGTCGAGGTTGTGACGGACAGGGGGGCCGCATGAGACTTCGCGCTCTGTACCGGCAGGGAAATAGTGACGGCTTCTCTGTGTTGCTCAAACTCAACGCGATCAACCGTGACCTGCACTATTTTTCCATCAACTTCAACGGGGTAGTGCGGACGTAGCTCCCACGTTGTATCACCATGTAGCAGGAGGTCGCGTTGTACCGCCTCTACTACTTCGTGTCCGTATCGCTCATACAAAGGGGCGAAGATGGTATGCTGTCCCTGCACCTCGTGCCAGTGGTGTGTATAGAGGGCGCGAACTTCATCGACTGAGGGTGTTTGCAGTGTGTTCTCTTGCAGGCCCTGTAACCGATTACGGAGTATCTCGACGGTCTTTTGTGTTGCTTGCCAGAAAAGTTGGTAGCCATCATCCTCGCTACCAAAGTGGTATAACTTGCTATATGCGTACTGCCGCGGACACCGCAGGTACGCTTCAATTGCTGAAACATGTAACATTGCAGGCTTCATCGCGTTGATGAATGTCTCACTTAACATACTCATGGGAACTGCCAACTCGTTCTCATCGAGTTGTGCCGCTTGCGGTGTTGTACTCTCCCATATACTGTTCGTGATGCGCTCTGCCGATAGGCCCGCTTCTAATGCGTCAAGATAGAGCGAGCGTTTGTAATTCTTCTTACCATACCGGGTGCTATAGCTAAGTATTAGAGCATCGCGTGCGCGTGTTACACCGACGTAGAACAGGCACGACTCGCCGCTTTCATGTGCTGTACTGTTGCTCTCCATAGTGTGTTGTTCTGTCATGCCTGTTGGTGCTGTGATCGCGCTCCCTCGTGCCGATGTGGGAAAGCGTTGTTGCACGAGACCGGGCATATACACGATTGGAAACTCTAACCCCTTGCTGGCATGAACCGTCATAACGCGCAACATATCAGGAGGTGGCGCGTTGTTTTCTTCGTCGTTTTGCTGACGTTGTGCGCCGTCCTGTCGTAGCAATACAAGCAACCTAAGATACTCAAGAAAGTCGCGTGCTTGTTCTTCAATAGGTAAAGAGGGTATAGCCTGACTTTCAGGAATATCATCATTTCTACGTTGTTGATCGTAGTGACGTGCTAATTGGAGCAATGCGCTGTAATCGTCCCGTTTTGTATTTTTCTCGGCAGAGGCCAGCACGTCGCGTATCAGTGTCGTTTCAAGAAAAAGATACTGTGTCAGGAGAGACCAGAGCGTTGTGTGTTGTTGCAGGTCATGCCAGATGTCTCTGATACGCAAGAGTGACATTCTGCCCTGTGTACTCATAGTCAGGGGGAGTTCGCCGTTATAGAGCAACACGCCGACGGCTACCTTTTGCTCGCGAGCCGCCAGTAGTAGCGCTTCGATATCCTGCTGTGAAAGCGGATGCTCGTTTTGTCTTGCCAGTCGTAGGACACCAGAGCCGCCGTAATCGGTCATAAGGAGGAGAAGCGAGACCACATTTTTGATATGTTCTTGTTCGAGGAGTCCGCTACGCTCGACAACGGGAAGTTCTGCCTTTGCCAATGCTCGCGAGACTTTCTGTACATGAGCGCGTGTGCGGCACAAAATAAGTATATCGCTATAGGTATAACCGATGGCACGTCTGTATTTGATGTCGCTAATGATACCAGCTATCTCTGCTGCTTCATCTGCTGCCTTCGCAATCGTTACGTAAGCATTATGTTGTGTCAGGCGGACAGGCTCATTTTTCCCCGGCTCCTGTCCAAACTCTAGTTGCTGGCAGCGAAACGCTTCCGCGATACGCACCAGATCGGGACGAGAGCGATAGTTACGGCTCAATGGCAGAACTACCGCCTCCGAAAAATCTTGCTCAAAGCGGGTGATATTCGCGGGTGACGCGCCACGAAACCCGTAGATAGCTTGATTGGCGTCACCCACGACCCAGACGCGCCGGGCTTCGCCCGCGAGTACGCGCAACAGCACGCCGCTCGCTCGGTTCACATCCTGAAACTCATCTACAAGTATGTGATGGTACTGCTGTTGTTGTTCCTGTAATACCGTTGGATGCTCTGTGAGTAACTGTATTGCCAGCATCAGCAGGCCGCCAAAATCGGTATCGCCACGTTGCTGCAATGCTTCGTGATAGAGTGAGTAGACATGTGCGACCTCGGCGGCTTTTTCTGCTTTCTGCGTCGCCTCTTCATCGTATGCATCGCGTAGCATCGCCTGTGCTAATGTTGCGTACTGCATTGGCGATATAAGCTCATCTTTCGCACGAGAGATAGCTTTGAGCATATCTGGGAAATAGTATGCAGGCGCATGAAGCAACTGATAGTGACGAAGGTGCATTTTGCTTGCTTGTTTGCGTAAGAGAAAATAGCCCTCGGCCTCATCGATCAACGCGAAATCAGGGCGTAATCCTACGAGGGTGCCATAGTGACGCAGCAGGTCAGCACAATACGCGTGGAACGTGCTTACTTTGGGAAGGCGTCCCGAAAGCACCAGTCGGAGCCGCTCTGCCATCTCCTGAGCCGCTTTGCGCGAGAAGGTCAACGCCAGGATGTTCTGTGGTGGCACGTGAAGCGTTTCTATGCTATACTCGACTCGTCCAATTAGCGTGCTTGTCTTCCCGCTTCCCGGCCCCGCCACGATGAGCGCAGGAGTTTGTGCTTCTATCGCTGCCTGTTGGAAGGCGTCATAACGCTTGCTGGATTTTGGAGAAGATAGCACAGGTGCTGCCTGTGGTGTGGGGGCAGTCTCGACAGGATTAAGCAGTTCTACAAGCCGATTAAGCAGGGCAACGGGCGAAACCTGAAAGCGTGCTGCGAGGCTTGCTGGCGGCACTTGCTCTACTACATAGAGCGTTTGTACACGCTCAAGTGGCATAAGCAGTTCCGCCGCGAACATATTAGCGGCTAGTTCGCGCTGGCTTCGTGGATCGTATCTTTGTTCAACTCCGAGCCGCTCCTGAAATTGCGCCTGGTCTGTTCTGTTTGTCGCGCTTTCTTCGACATCAGTCTCTTTGCACATGTCTGGGTCTGCACGTGAAACCACATATTCTTCTGTTGCGGTAATCATTGTCGCATTGCCGAGGAGCGTGTTCATCTGCGGCGTGGGAGGGCAATGCAAAAGCGCATGTCCCAGTTCGTGCGCCAGCGTAAAACGTCGTATCGGGTCAAGCAGGCCGCGTCTGAGCCAGATGAGTCGCTCGTTTTCGTCTGGGTCTACGTATCCGTAGATGCCTGCGGGACGGCTCTCCGCGTGAAACGACTCAACATGTAGACCTAGCCACGTCGCCACCTCATCAATCGGCACGCAATCATCGAGCCAGTGCGGGAATGCCTCGCGGAAACTCCGCCCAACTGACCGCGCCACCTCTTCAGCCTCACGACGTAGATACCTCATTTGCTCGTCCATACACACCCCTCACAAAACGTACTAGCGAAAACAATTGTACCTATAGTATACCCCATAGATGCCTGATTTGACGAAGTGCTGACTCCCTAGAGTGTTGTGTGGTCTGCTATAATACGGGTCATATATCTGAATTTGTTTGACTCTTTTTGTTGTGAAAGGTTATACACTCGTGAACGCAGAAGAGATACTTGAGCAGGCGAGAAAAAGCGTGACACTGCCACATGGATGGGTTATTCTTCCTCTCTCACGTGTCAAGGTTGGTATTGGTATTGCAGGGTGGGTCTTCGGGGTGCTGCTGGGACTTGGTTTGTTTACGATTGCTGCTCGCGCGGTCATTCCAGCAAACTTCGAGCAGGGCCTCCCGATTGCCATATTTACCCTTTTGTTGCTCGGTGTTCTCCTATTTATCGGCCTGGGAAGCATCTGGATGATAATACAGGACACGCGCCGTTTGCTTGAAGCCGAGAAACATCTGATCGTGCTTACCTCGGAAGTATTTGTGAAGCAAGAAGGCAAGAAGATCATCACGGTTCCCTTCACGGATGTGCGCTATGTAACGGCTAAGGGGACGCCACCGCCAGATCGTACCGTTCCCAGAGGGTCGATGATCGCGCAGATGCCTACTTCCGGTGAGCGTGTCAGTGGTTTTCTTATGGGGCAAGTGGTCACGCGTGATGGTTCGCGGAGCTTGCGGAGACGAAGGCGCACGCCCACCTCGCTTGCGTTTGTGGACGCACGGACTGAAGACGAAGTTGTCGTTGTTACCGATGGAGCATACGGGGACCCCTTCATGATTGCTGCATTGCTAAAACAATACGCTGCCTCCGCTCAGTAGAAATAGACGTTTTTTCGGGGAAGAGTTGTGCGCGATGAGGAGAGAGAATGCTACTCGCGATTGATATTAGCAACACAAACATCAAGTTTGGTCTCTATGAGGACGCGACAATGAAGCAGCACTGGGTTGTCTCAACCGCGCGACAGCGTACCACCGATGAGTACGCGACAGTGCTTATGGGGTTGATGTTTCATAGTAAGCACACCTTCAGCGATATTGATGACATCATCATTTCCTGTGTTGTGCCACCGCTTACGCCTGTTTTTCGCGATCTTGCGGTACGCTACTGCTACAAAGAAGCGTTTTTCATCACACACGAGCTGAACCTGGGCGTGCAGTTGATGGTAGATAATCCGTGGGAAGTTGGGTCGGATCGCATCGTGACCACGCTCGCGGCGCATCGGCTCTATGGTGGTCCCGCTATCGTGATTGCCTTCAGCACCGCGACCACCTTTGATGTAGTGTCGTCCGAGGGTGATTTTCTAGGGGGCGCAATCGCTCCTGGCTTGGTGATTTCGGCGGAGGCGCTCAGTAGCGCGGCGTCACGTTTGTATCGGGTAGACCTGACGCCACCGCGCTCGGCACTGGGCAAAAATACGATTGAGACGATGCAATCGGGTATTATCTACGGGCATGTGGGACTTGTGCAGGGCTTGATTGCTCGCCTGCGTGCCGAGATGCCCGCCGTTACCTCGGAACAAACTGTGCGCGTAATCGCACATGGCGGCCTTGCTCAACTAATGGCCCCAATCATTCCCGAAATACAGTACGTCAATCAGTTCTTGCCATTAGAGGGTCTACGGTTAGCTTACGAGCATCTGCGTCCATTAGACGGTCAACAACCGAAATTTCGATAACCAAAAGCGCGAGAAATTAACCATTTCAACACGTCCCAAACGGCGAAAATCAGCATTTTACTCGCGCATGGCACCTGTATTTACCAAAAGTACTATCTTTGGTTGGTTGCCAGCATCAGCAATAATTGTAATATAGAGCTAGTATTAGCTTGGAAGAAGAGTAAAAAGATAAGGGGAAGGCGGTTTCAAGGCGAAATATCACACACATTTCTGTTCTAAAACATGGTTAAGAAACCGCAACCGAATTTGCTTGATTTTAGATATACAGCCATGTATATTAAGAAACAGTTGAGTATTGTTTGTAGTTTGATGAATAGAAATATTTTTATCGTATAGTCCGCGCAAAGTAAATATCTGAGAAAGACATTCTCTTTCATCACTGCCTCAACATGCACAATCAAGATACTTTATTCCTATTTCTTTAGCGTATTTTTATATATTCTGGTATATATTTTTAATAAAACTGTAAATAACGCACTACGACATATTTTGTGGGCGTTGGCAAGGTAGGTTGTTCATGAAAGAGAACCCGCAAGAGCTATATGCTTCTGTTCGCGTGCTGGAACCGCCAGCGACTCCAAGTATTAGCATTGTCATTCCCGCACGAAACGAAGCGCAGAATCTCCGTCATGTTTTGCCAGTTCTGCCGTTGGTACATCAAGTTATTCTGGTTGATGGGCTTTCGAGCGATGATACCATTGCAGTCGCGCGGGAACTTTTGCCTGCAATTCACGTTATTCGTCAGACAGGAAAAGGCAAAGGTGACGCGCTCAGGCTTGGTTTCGCTGCTTGTACAGGTGATATTATCGTGATGCTAGACGCTGACGGCTCTGCTGATCCCAATGAAATACCTTTGTTCGTTGAAGCTCTTTTGCTCGGAAATGATTTCGCGAAAGGGTCGCGCTTCGCGAAGGGTGGTGGTAGTCATGATATAACGCTTGTGCGGCGCGTCGGAAACTACGGCTTGAGTTCGCTGGTCAATCTGCTTTTTACAACGCGTTTCAGCGATCTCTGTTATGGCTATAATGCATTCTGGCGTCGTTGTCTCGACTACGTTGAGGTAGATTGTGATGGCTTCGAGGTCGAGACATTGATAAACCTCCGAATGCATCGCGCCAACCTGAAAATCGCTGAGGTGCCGAGTTTTGAGCATCCGCGCATATATGGCAAGAGCAACTTGCGTACCTTTCGTGATGGGTGGCGTGTGCTGAAAACAATCGTTAGAGAGCGCAGAAAGCGAGTACACACGCTTGCACAACCACAGGTATTCCGTTATACGGGTTCGGAAGAAGGGTTGTCGCGCTAATGCAAACGACTCCTACTATTTCCGTTATTATCTGTGCATATACGCAGGAACGCTGGGATGCGCTGGTCGCGGCCGTTGAGTCGGTGAAGCAACAAGAGTTGCAGCCGCAGGGAATAATCGTGGTCATCGACCATAACCCGTCATTGCTCAAGCAGGCACGTACACGTTTTACGCGCTGTGTGGTTGTGGGGAACGCGGGAACGCGTGGCTTATCGGGTGCGCGTAACACCGGCATCGGGGTGGCTCAGGGAACGCTTATCGCGTTTCTAGACGATGACGCAGTAGCTGAACCACAATGGCTGCAAAAATTGTGTGAACCCTTCGCCGACCCAGCGGTGCTGGGGGTGGGGGGCATGGTGCATCCCCGTTGGCAAAAGGTGGCACCGACGTGGTTTCCTGAAGAATTTTACTGGGTCGTGGGATGTACCTATCGTGGAATGCCACGAGAGGGCGCGGTCATCCGTAATCCCATCGGGGCGAACATGTGTCTCAGACGAGACGTTTTTGCTGCTGTGGGCGGGTTCCGCAGCGAGATAGGGCGTGTAGGCACGCGTCCAATCGGATGTGAAGAGACAGAGTTGTGCATACGCGCCCACAATTACTGGCCCGAACGTGTCTTTGTGTATCAGCCAGAGGCGAGTGTCGAGCATTGCGTGACGGATACGCGCGCGACTTGGCACTACTTCTGGTCGCGTTGCTACTCGGAAGGTCTCTCGAAAGCCGTCGTGACTCAATATGTTGGGGCGAAAGATAGTTTGGCCTCCGAAAGTACCTATACTCGTGAGACGTTGCCGCGTGGCGTTGCGCGTAACCTGGCCCACGCCTGTTTGCGTGGCAAGCTCAACGGTTTCACACGCGCCGGCGCAATCACCGTCGGCTTCATGGTGACGGCAATCGGCTATTGTGTCGGGCGTATCTTTTCAAACACGGCGGCCTCCATTGCCAACCCTGTTCAGGTGTCACAAGTCGAAGTGAAAAGCATCTAAAACGAGTATGGTTGTAGTTTTCTTCTATGCATAGAAATTTAGGAATGAAGATATTTCTCGTATGTATTTTCTCTTATATTAAAGGATATCGGTTATTGTGAAAGCATTACTCGGACTTTCTCATTGGATCAGGGCCAATAAAGTGATGCTCACCAATGCTGCCTCTTTAATTGGAACAACAGGCATAACTTCAGCCATTGGTTTTGGATACTGGTGGGTCGCGGCGCGAGGCTTCGCGCCACAAGCTCTGGGGATTGCCTCTGCTGCGCTCTCTGTGATGTCGTTGCTGGGCATGTTTTGCGCGTTGGGTCTGGGTACGTTGCTCATCACAGAGCTACCACGTCAGCCTGGACGTGAAGGCTCACTTATCAGTACCGCACTTCTGCTGGTTGGTGGCGTGGGTGCGGTTGTTGGTATTCTATTCGCGCTCCTTGCACCCTATGTTTCACATGAGTTTCTTCCGCTACGAGCGAGTCTTTTTGACATCCTGATCTTTGGCTTGGGCGTCAGTCAGACGGCGATTACGCTTGTGTTAGATCAGGCACTCATTGGCCTATTGCGTGGACATATACAACTCTGGCGCAACACAGTGTTCGCGGTGAGCAAACTCGCGCTGCTATTCGCTGCGAGTCTCTGGCTTGCTCATGCTACAGGCATGAGTATTTACGCGACCTGGGCGATTGGTGGCATCTTGTCGCTGCTGGCCCTTGTATGCTTCGTGCTGCTCAAAAAGAACCTGCGCCGTAAGAGTTACGTACCACAATGGGGCCTACTCAGAAAGCTTGGGTTGCCAGCGTTACAGCACCATCTGCTAAACCTCGCGTTGCAAGCACCCTCGATGCTGCTGCCAGTGCTTGTAACGGCTCTGCTTTCGGCGGAGATGAACGCCTGGTTTTATGTGTCGTGGATGATTGTAAACGTGGTCTTCCTGGTTCCGAGTGCGCTCACAACTGTGCTGCACGCGATGAACGCGGCGCAAGCCTCCACACTCGCGAAAAAGGCACGTTCTACGCTTCTTCTCGCGCTTCTGGCGTCCGCGTTCGCAAATGTGATTTTGCTTATCGGGACAAAACAGATACTTGACCTGTTTGGCGCAAACTATGCGACACAGGCTACATGGAGTATGCGCTTCCTCGCGTTGGCAGCCTTTCCGCTCGTCATCAAAGTTCACTATATTTCTATTTGTCGCATTCAAGATCGCGTTACACAGGCTATGTTGAGTATGATACCCGGTGGTGTGCTAGAACTCGCGGCGGCGGCACTTGGCGCACGCTTTGGGGGTCTTTCGGGGTTGAGCCTGGGGTGGACGCTCGCGATTTGCTGTGAGTCGCTGTTTATGGTTCCGACTGTGTATCGGGTGTTGATCTCCAAAGTGGCGGATCAGTATATACCAGAGCAGACGTATCTGGAAGCGGAGGCCATGTGGCGGCTTGAGACGCTTACTATGCCTTCCATGCCGGCTATCATACAGACCAATACCAGTATCCAGATCGCGCGGCTCGCGGATGTCACAACGCAAATGCGTATTAGAAAGATTTCTAAAGAAGAGCTTGAGCAGGGCAAACGCGTGCCAGTAAGTCAGCCGCTTGTGCGTTCGGGGCCATTAGAGCGTGTCAGAAATACGCATCGTCTCGGATTGAAGCCACCTCCATTGCGGCCATACACGCCCGGATATACAGCAGAGGTGAGAGCATACGTACCGGAAACGCCGATGCCGCAGGTTGAATACGAACAGGATACGCACCCATTTGTAGAAATTGAAAACTGATGATAAAAACGGAAAAGCAGAAAAGGCTACGCGTCTTGATGGTGACACCGCGCTATTTCCCCTATATGGGTGGCGTGGAGACGCATGTTCATGAAGTGGGACGCCGCCTCGCCGCACGCGGCGTAGATATAACACTTCTTACAACGATGCCACACGCCTCACAGCGTTCAGCTTTGCCGCCTACAGAGGAAGAGCAGGCGGGAATGCACATTGTGCGCGTTCCTGCGTGGCCTCCTGACCGGGACTACTATATCGCGCCAGCGATGCTTGCGGTCATACGATATAGAGAGTGGGACCTGGTACACTGTCAGGGGTGTCATACCTTTGTGCCACTCCTCGCGATGTATGCCGCGAAGCAGGCTACTATTCCCTACGTCGTGACCTTTCACACCGGCGGTCACTCATCGCCTGTGCGTACTCGTATACGCGATACGCAATGGCGGTTGGCGCGTCCACTCTTTGCGGGCGCGGAAAAGCTAATTGGTGTCTCGCGCTTCGAGGCCGAGTATTTTCAGCGCACGTTACATCTACCTCTTGAACGCTTTACTGTTATTCCAAACGGCGTAACGCCGCCAGTAGCGAGCTTTGCGGATAGGCCGACGCAGCCATTGATTCTCTCGGTTGGGCGGTTAGAGCGATACAAAGGCCACCAACATATCATCGCGGCTCTGCCAAAAATTCGCGAACAACGACCAGACATAAAGTTGCTCATTCTAGGCAGTGGCCCCTATGAGGCAGCCTTACGTCAACTGGCGGCTCGCCTCGGCGTCGCGGACGCTGTGGAAATTCGTTTTATCGCGGCGGGCAATCGGGAGGTGATGACTGAGACGCTGGCACAGGCCACTCTTGTCACGCTCTTTAGCGAATACGAAGCGCACCCAATCGCGGTGATGGAAGCTCTTGCTCTCGCGCGTCCGGTGCTTGTCGCCGATACATCGGGCTTGCGCGAACTGGCGGAGCAAGGACTGGTGCAAGCTATTCCACTTACGAGTACGCCCAATGAGATCGCTGCGGCGGCACTTCAGCAGATGGCGCATCCCATCAAGGCGGAGCATATTACCCTCCCAACATGGGAAGCGTGCGCGGACATGCTGCAATCGCTCTATGAGACCTGTGCAATCGGTGATGTATGCGTATCTTGATGCTGGCCCAGTTCTATCTGCCAACTGTTGGGGGTGAGGAGCGGCATGTACACGATCTCAGCGTTGCGCTGGTAGCACGGGGATATGATGTTGTGCTTGCAACATTATGGCACGAAGGGAAACCGGAATTTGAGATTGATGAGGGTGTGCGTATCTATCGTGTGCGTGGCTCGATGCAACGGATTGCGCTGCTGTTCAGTGAAAAAGGGCGGCAACACTCGCCGCCATTTCCAGACCCGGAGGTACTCAGATCGCTACGGCGTATCATCGAACACGAGCGTCCCGATATCGTACACGCCCACAACTGGATGGTACATTCTTTCACGCCTCTTAAAGCGTGGAGTAGAGCTAAACTTGTTGTCACGTTGCACGATAGCAGCCTTGTGTGTCCTCAGAAACGCTATATGTACCATGAGGCTGTCTGTAGCGGCCCGTCTCTTGCGAAGTGCCTCTCATGCGCCGCACACCATTATGGCGTAGCAAAAGGTGTGCCGACCACGCTTGCGAACTGGGTGGCACAACGTGGAGAGCGGCACGTGGTTGACATGTTTTTGCCGGTGAGTCAGGCCATAGCAGAGGTCACACAACTGGATACGCACACCACGCCCTACCGTGTGATACCGAATTTCGTTGCAAACGATATAGGCCAGCTTCATGAGACGGAAGAAACTCCGTTACTCACGCTTCCTCAAGGTGGCTACCTGCTCTTTGTTGGGGATGTGCGGCGCGACAAAGGTGTAGAAGTTTTGCTACACGCTTACGCGGGACTGGATACAGCATTGCCCCTAGTTTTAATAGGTCGTCTTGTTCAAGACTTCACGCAGCAGATGCCGCCCAACGTCTCTATCCTGCCCAGCCTTCCACATAGTGCGATTATGCAAGCGTGGAGCCGTTGCACAATCGCGCTTGTTCCTTCAATCTGGTTAGAAGCGTTTGGCATTGTCGCGATAGAAGCAATGGCAATGGGCCGACCTCTCATCGCCTCGCGAATTGGTGGTCTGTCTGATATCGTCGTTGATGGAGAGACCGGTCTGCTTGTTCCACCCGCAGAACCGCTTGCATTGCGGGAAGCGATGCGAACACTTCTCGCTGATGTCGCGCTACGTACCCGTATGGGAGAAGCCGCGCGAGAACGCGTCAATGCTTTTCGTGAAGACATGATTGTGCCGCGCATCGAGCAGGTATATCGAGAGCTAGTACAAAAGTAGGGGCTAGCCTGACTCGCCTGCTAGAGGTGATACTATAGGGGCTATAGCAAATAGTCGCTCTTCTATTCGTCTATACAAAGAAAAACAATAGTAGAAGTTCGCATATTTTTATACAAAGTTCATATATTTACTATAAAGGTACAGGGAGTAACATGTGCAGTGGGCCATCAATTTAAGCAATTTAGTCACGAAAATAAAATAGAGCAAGAACCAGCGACTCCTGTACAGGGGCAACTTGAGGAAGCCAACGAAGATAGCGAACCGATAGAGGGGCAGGACACCGCGATGCTGGTAGTGCCGCAGTTCGCAACCAAAATAGTGCCACATATGCCGATAGTCGATAGCAAAGATACTGTGGTTACGCCTGCTGCACGTTCCTATACGAGTCATCAGTCGCTAAATAATGCCATTATTCAGCAGGACACGGTGATTATGCCCGTGGCACATGTGAGCGCGAACACTCCGCCCTCTGCCAACGCTCTCATAAACCAGGATACGGTGATGCTCACAGTGCCTGAGCATGCGAAGAATGTTGCGCCACCTGTTGCTGCTGACACGTTGGAAGCTCAGGATACGGTGATGCTAATTACAGTGAATGGCTCTACAAAAGCGGCCTTGAAGGCAGAGGCACCACCTCTGGATTACCAGGATACGGCGATGATCGTCACTGTTCCTAAGTCCAGGCCCATGCACGCATTTTTCCGTCGAACGTTAAGTAAGTTACCTGCTCCGCTTCGCTACCCGTTTGTAATCGTGTTGAACAGAGTGCAAGACCCACAGCCAGAGGTATTCAGCAACGCCTATGCAGCACGTCAGAGAGCCGCAGAGATGCAAACACATGCGTTTGGCTTCGCCCCACAGATCGCGTTGTCAGCAGCACTTGGTTTGCTGATAGTGGCATACTCTTATCATGTCTCGATGGTCGGTGGCACTACGGTTGAGCTTTTTTTTCTGCTCGGTCTGCTCCTGATGTTTGTACCAACAGTTATCCGCTTGCTCTCTTCGTCAGCCTCTCGACTTGAACGTATTTGTCTACTGTATATCGTCGGTGTAGGTTTTTATCTTGTACAGGTAGAAAATAGCCCATTACACTTTTCTGCGTTCAATGAGTTTCTCCACTGGCGTACCGCCGAGGATATCGCCACGAGTGGACATCTCTTCAGCGAAAACTCGCAACTCCCCGTGAGTCCCTATTATCCAGGTCTGGAAATCGTAACGAACGCACTCAGTACGCTTAGTGGACTCAGCATTTTTCATGCTGCTATGATCGTGCTGGGCTTCGCGCGGCTCATCATGGTGCTCTCGCTTTTTATACTTTACGAGCAAATAACAGACTCCGCGCGTATTGCTGGTATCGCTACTATTTTGTATATGACCAATCCGCACTTTATCTCTTTTGATGTCCAATTTAGCTATGAGTCATTATCATTGCCACTCGCGCTCTGTATGCTTATGTTGCTTGCGCGGTACGAGGTATTGACGAAAGAAAACCGCCGTTATCTTGCCGCTCTTATCTGGCTTATGCTTGGCTCAGTTGTTGTAACACACCATGTAACCGATTTTGTGTTCGATGCTCTCCTGCTCCTATGGACGATTACGTATAGCTTCCAACGTGCTCGTACACGACACAAACAGCTCACATTTACTGCATTGCTCGGTCTTTCGGTGGCCCTCGCTTATGTCTTTTTGGTGCCTGGCAATCCCGTTGTAGACTACCTCTCTTCGTATTTCAGTGGTTCGTTTGCCGAGCTGGGGCATGTTCTCACGGGAACAAGTGCAGCCCGTAAGCTCTTTGTCAACTACTCAGGGCAACCCACGCCCATCTGGGATCGCTTGCTCACAATATCGAGTGTCGCGATTATCGCGCTTGGCTTTCCCTTCGGACTGTTATGTCTGGTACAACGCTATATGCGTAATGGTTTGGCCTGTATGTTCGGTATCTTCGTGTTGTCATACCCCGTGAGTCAGGCATTTCGTTTCACAAATTTTGGCTCGGAGATTGCGGACCGTTCGGAAGCGTTTCTCTTTATCCCTCTTGCCTTTTTACTAGCAATTCTCATTACGCAGTTCTGGCCCATACGCTGGCTCAACTGGCAACAAATGGCGTTGATTACGAGCGTTATCACCATTATCTTTCTTGGCGGCATTATTCTCCAAGCTGGTTCATCGCTCTCGTCCCTTCCTGGCCCCTATCTCGTTGGTGCGGACAACCGTTCTATTGAAACGGAGGGCATAGAGGCCGCGCAGTGGACGCCGACAAACATTGGTCTTAATAACCGTGTCGCGACTGATCGCATCAATCGCTTATTGATGAGTACGTATGGAGACCAGCACGTTGTGACCAGTCTGCAAGACAAAGTAGACGTATCGCCGGTATTCTTCGCGGACACGCTTGGCCCTGATGAGGTAGCATTGCTAAAATCCGAGCGTATACAGTATCTCGTGGTAGACCTCCGTTTGAGCACGGCACCGCCACTAGAAGGCGTTTATTTTGAGGATGGTGAACCAGACTCCTACCATCACACGAGTCCGCTTCCCCTTGGTTCGCTCAAGAAATTCAGCGGTTTCCAGCAGATTAACCGCGTCTTTGATAGTGGCAATATCATCATCTATGACGTGAAGGGCTTTATCAGTGCGTACTAGAAATATCGATCTTATTGTATCGCTTCTGATGAGCCTTCTTACTATTCTCTATGCATTTCTTCCCGTTTATCACAACACAATTGTGGGAACTATTCTTGCGATACCACTGATATTTGTGCTTCCAGGCTACGCCATGACGGAAGTGCTTTTCAGACAGCAGCAGACTATACCCGCGTGGGGGCGTTTTGGCTCTACCGATACATTGCTAAAACGGCGCACACTGACGAATTCTGACCGCTTCATTTTAAGCCTGAGCCTGAGCATTGTAGTTGATATAGGAAGCGGTTTTATTCTCAACCTGCTGCCAATTGGTTTACATGCCGTGTCATGGGCTGTGTTCCTGAGCCTTCTAACAATCGTATTGGTGCTACTCGCGCTTTTGCTACGCCTGCACAAGTACCAAACTGAGCGTTCGGCGCAGCCCTCAGTACAAGCCTCGGAGCAGGTGTCACGTACTGAGCGCGTGAACTTTCGCGCTCTGGGCCTCTTCTGGCTCGCACTTGTTGTCGCGTTGTTCTCGCTGCTCTACTCAGCATTCAGTGCGGATCAGCAGCCGCGTGCGGGCTTTACGCAGCTCTCCATAGTACCGCCGACACAGAGTGAGCAGCAGTGTGTTGTGCAACTGAGTGTTCGTAGCTTTGAAGCCACTTCGGTTAGCTACCGCTTGAACTTGTCCGTCAATGGTAAGACCGCGCAAATATGGGCCTCAATCGTGTTAGCACCTCATCAGCAATGGAATCAAGCGGTACAGGTTGTGCTCAACCCGCAGGAAGACGCGTATGTGAAGGCCGAATTATATCGCCTGGACAGACCAGAAACGGTGTATCGAAGTGTGAATCTCCTGTTGCGTAGCGTGAGTGCTGCTAAGAGTGGAGCAGGGCATTGTAGTACGTGAGAGAAGAAGTGTGCGAAAAGAACGAGCGCAAAAAATAAAAAATACCCGCCTTTGTAGGCGGGTGGAATGGCAACGTCTTATTTTCCCGTAGGGCTGCCCCTAAAGTATCGTCGGAGCTGGAGGGCTTGACTTCCGTGTTCGGGATGGGAACGGGTATTTCCCCTTCGCTATAGTCACCACACCACCTGCATACACAAGCGGGTATTTTGCAAACGCTCGATCAAGAATGCCAAATCGTCTTTGACTTGTGCTTCCCTGGTGGAGACGAGGAGATTCGAACTCCTGACCTCCGCCGTGCAAAGGCGGCGCTCTACCAACTAAGCTACGTCCCCTAATATAGGGTAATGGGCCATCCTGGACTCGAACCAGGGACCTCAGTCTTATCAGGACTGCGCTCTAACCACCTGAGCTAATAGCCCGTAGAAGATGCGAACAGAGCAGTGTATCTTACACAACTCAAGAGTGGCAAGGTTTGACAAAAAGCCAGACGCCTGTATATTTGGTAATAAGCTTACAACTCATCGTACTCTCGCCAATGAAGGTGAGAATCGACCTGGGAGGTGTGTCTTGCCGCGTGCGGCAAGACAAGCATGTCCCTAGAAAGGAGGTGATCCAGCCGCACCTTCCGGTACGGCTACCTTGTTACGACTTCACCCCAATCACCGACCCCACCCTCGACGCTTGCCCCCCTTGCGGG
>JBBQVS010000063.1:0-23638 GCA_038211295.1 Ktedonobacterales bacterium
CTCTTCATGCTCCCCCGCCACCACCATACTCTCTCTCCATGCTCCACCGCCACCACCATACTCTCTCTTCATGCTCCCCCGCCCCCGCCATGCTCTCTCTTCATGCTCCACCGCCACCACCATACTCTCTCTCCATGCTCCACTACCACCACCATACTCTCTTTTCCCCCGCCATCACCCTGCTCTCTCTCCGTGCTCCATCACCCCGCCATGCTCTCTCTCCATGCTCCACAGCCGCCACCATGCTCATACTTGCCCGCTTGTATTTTCCTAGTATCTGCCCCATTCCCGTCCCTAGCGCGTCCTACCCGCGTCGGGGATTGCGGCGGCGATAGTCTTGTGCGCCAGACATGACGATGCTATCCACCAGGCCAACATCGCTCAGGCGCGACTGAATGCGAACGTCGACGCTACTCAGACCGTCGTTGTTCGCGGTAATGACGGTGGGATACTGCGAGTTGTAGCGATAATTGAGCAGTTGAAACAGTTTCTCGTTGGCCCAGGGGGAACTCTGGTGCGAACCCAGGTCGTCCAGCACGAGCAGTTCCGCTTCACGCATCTTAGAGAACAGCTTGTCGTAACCTTCCGGCGCGGTGGGCGCGAAGGTCGAGCGCAGATGAGCCAGCAAGTCAGGCACAACCGCGAAGAGCACTACCGAGCCACTGTCGAGGCACTTGTTGGCGATAGCCGCCGCCAGGTGCGTTTTGCCACATCCATTTGGGCCAACAAGCAATAACCAGCCTTGCGGGTCTTGCGCGTAGTCCTGCGAGACCTCGAATGCCTCTTGAATTGCCGGATGGATACCGGGAAAGTGCGTGCTGAAATTGGCGAGACTCTTGGCCCGGTACGCGCCCAGGTCTGATAGTTCGAGCAGTTGCTGGCGTCGCTTCTCTTTCTTTTCCGCTTCCTTACACTCGCACGCCAATGGCTTGCCAAAGTTCGGATGTCCAAAGGGAACGTTTGAGCGCAGATAGCCAGCACCTTTGCAGAGTGGGCAGGCGACTTTAGCAGCAGCAAGCGGCGCAACCTGTGGCAACGGGGTAGACGTGTAGGGCATGACAGCCTGTTCGCGCACCTGCTGAGGTCGCGGTGGTACGACATGTTGCGCGGGTCGTAGGGGCCTCTGCTGCATCTGCGATGGTGGCGTGTGACGTTCGCGTGCGGCATCGGTGACAATACGGGGATCGAGTGGCTGTGTCGTGCGATGATGGCGCACCTCCTGCACCCGTGTTTGTGGCGCGGGCGACTGCGACACTTCGCGTATGGTGCGAGCCTGATAGGCTGGCGTTCCCGCGTTCGAGGGGCGCGACAATTCACGCGTCACCAGAGGGTGCTGTGCATGGTGTGGTTGCTCTGTGGGCGCGTAGGGTTGTCCGTAACCATTGCGTGGTTGCGCTCCGTTTTTCGGCTTTGTCTCAGCAGCAGGGCGCTGGTAGATTACAACTTCGCTTTCGCCCTCTTCCCAATCGCCATACTGCATTCCGGCCTCTTCGTCCTCTTCGTCGTCCCAATCCTCTACCACATCGGCCTGCACTATAGGAGTAAGCGGGTGTTCATCAGCGCGGTGATAGATGTGTACGGGTCGCGTCTGAAGCGGGTGCTGATTTTGCACAGGGGGACGCGCGGGCTGATATGCTGTCGGCCCGTTGGTCGGGGTAGAACGCTGTTGTTGCGGATACGCGGCGATCTGGCGTGTGACTGGAGCCTGCCCGTAGGGACGCTCTTCATAGCCAGTTGGCTCTGGTCTGGTGCGCGGAGAAGGCAGTGGCTGGTTCTGACCGTTCTGTACATTCTGTTGTGTTGGCGGCACATAGGGACGTTGCTGGCCCTGCCGTGCGTTTTGTTCGCGCAACGGCGGGCGCATCCCCTGTAGTCGCTGCTCCTGCGTGTTTTGCGGAGCCGAGCGGCTTTGTTGTGAATGCAATGGCGATCTCTGCTCGGTATAGTGCTGGCGTCGCTGCGCCGCTCGACCCATAATATCATTCAGGCGTTCCATGAGTGCCTGCCTTCCGTTTCCCAACGCCGTAATATGGCGCGGATATAAGTCCATTTCCGTTTATTGTGTTGCACCGCTTCGCGGAATGCCGCTTCAATCCAGTCCGCAGGATAATGTTCTGCCGCGTCTTGAAGTTCCTCCGCGAGAAGCGGGGCGAGGAGACCAATATTTTGCTCGTATAATGTAAATATATTAGGACGCTCTATATGTACCTGTACATTTTGCATGTGGTGAGATAGTTGTTCGGGACTCCTTTCAGTATACCCTCTTTCTTCTGTTTGGGCTAGCATCTCATGACTATCTTCTTGTTCGTCGGGTTCCTGTTCCGCGACTGAATTGAGCAGACGCACAGGAATCATTTCACCTCCCTGTAACTCCGCGACGACCTTGCGACTGCGGGCCGTGTTGAAGAAGTACCATGTAATAGTTTCCGCTCCGTCTCTGCCCTCGGTCATCAATTTCAGGTGAATACGAAGCAGTGTGCCACGTGTCACCGCGAGGTCTAACCCCTGCCGCAATCGCTCCTCCGTCGGACGCGGGTCGCCGCGTCGTCTAAGGCTATGTAACAGGGTCGCATCCATCAGGAGTTCGCGATCACTTGTGCAACGCGGGTTGCCCTGCTTTTGTGCCAGTAACCAGAAAAGGTGCAGGGTAATTTTCAGTTCAGCACTATCCTCGATCTCCGGTAACACTTGCGTGAAGAAGATTTCGGGTATCGGCACGAACGGGTTTTTTCCCGAAGGAAAGCCATTAAAAGCAGTCATATCGTCATGAATAGGATTGATTTTGTTCATTGGTTGGTGTCTCCCCCCGTTATGGTATTATTCTGTTGGTGGTGAGACTTCCAGATCACGGAAGCGTGTCTGGCTGGCCTGAAAAAAGAGACTCACTTCGCCCACCGGCCCATTACGATGCTTGGCGATGATGATGTCAGCGATATTCTTGCGTTCCGACTCTGGATTATACACGTCGTCTCTATAGATGAACATGACAATATCAGAATCTTGCTCAATGGATCCGCTCTCTCTCAGGTCGGAGAGTTGTGGTATTTTTGATGAACGGCTCTCAACGGCACGAGACAACTGAGCGAGTGCCAGCACTGGGACGTTGATTTCACGCGCCAGACCTTTGAGGTTGCGGCTAATCTCGGATATCTCTTGCTCACGGTTCTTGTTACGTGAGCCGCCCGCCGTTGATTGCATGAGTTGAAGGTAATCAACGATCACAAGGTCAACACCATGCTCGGCTTTTAACCGTCGCGCTTTACTTCGCATCTCCATTGTCGAGATACCCGCCGTGTCGTCAATCCAGATACTGGCCTCCGAAAGCGTCCCCATCGCGAAGACGATACGCTCCCACTCGTCGTCCTCGATCCAACCAGTGCGTAAACGCTGCTGATCGATGCCTGCGTCCATTGAGAGAAAGCGTTGTACGAGTTGCTCTTTGCTCATTTCAAGGCTGAACACGGCAATCGATTGTTTATGCTTGATAGCTGAATTGTGTGCCAGACTCAACGCGAACGATGTGTTATGCACGAAGACATCCTGCGCGATAAAGTTCGCGCCATCGGGAACTGTCAGATCATATACCTGATGCATTCCAATTGCGTCAACCGCTGCAATCTCGTCCCAGTAGATGGCGTCATCGCCGCGTGGCGACGATGCCACCACGAAATGTTGACCTTCAATCTCTTGTTGATAGCCCGCCACGCTTTCGGGCGCGGTAATCTCAACACACCACGCACTTTCACTTTTATGATAGTAGTTAGCAACAATGCCGAAACGGGTGAAAGCGTGGTGTACATCGGCGGCTACTTGCTGCGACGCTCCCGCAAACTCGATCTTCTGGCGACCCTGCACTGTTACGAACGAGCCATTAGAACTCATGAGTACACGGAGAAACTCCGCAAGGTAGTGTTTGCTCCACAACCAAACATACGGCGGGAAAAACGTCTCTGACGCTGCGTTGTCTGTCACGCCTGACTCACGAAGCCATTGTATAGCGTCATCGTTCGCTTCAAGAGGGCGTTCACCTTTCGCAAGAAACTGTGCCAGAAGTCGTACTCTCTCTAACGGCAAGCTTTCGTCAGTTCCAAAAACGGGAACGACAGTTGGGACGCCGATGCGCTGACCCACGCGCAGGTCATGAAGTGGTCGCCATCCCTGCTCCGTGAGGAAGGGATGATGTGCCGTGACTTCCACCATACGGCCCAGACACGTCTGGACGCGGTAGCAGGGTTGCACACCGCTATCTACCCAATCGGCTATGGTCGCGGCCTGAATAGTGCCTTTTTTTGAAATATTCAACACCTGTGGCAGCTGCTGCTTCACATACTCTTCAATCGTGCGCCGTGCGCCGGTAAGCGGATTATCTATCATTGTCCACGCGGTCAGACACTTGCCCATCGCGGGTCGCGCCGCGAGAATAATCAGGTCGGAGCGTTGCAGGCCACCCGTGATACGGTCAAGGTCGGTGAAGCCGGTGGGAACGCCAACGATACTGCCACGTCGCTCGTGCAACTGATCTAGCTTCGACATGTATTCCGAGAGAATATCACGTAGAGGCGAGAAGTCCGCGTGAGCATGGCGTTGGCTGATATTGAAAATAAGCTGCTCGGCCTTTTCGAGCGCGATATCAGCATCGCCCTCTTGATAGGCTGTCGCGGCGATCTCGCCCGCCGCATGAATGAGCCGACGCAGAATGGCGGTACGCTCAACGATGCGCCCATAATACTCGACGTTGCCACTAGTCGGCACCTGATTGATAAGCGAAGTCACATAGCTGGGGCCACCTACATCCTCCAACTTGCCGCGTCGCTCTAACTCGTCGCAGATCGTGATAAAGTCGGCGGGCTGCTGCTGCTGATAGAGTTGCAGGATTACTTCGTAGATGGTGCGATGCGCGTCGCGGTAGAAATCTTCCGCGAGAAGAAAGTCCGCGATCTGGACTATCGCCTCCGGATCAATAATGATACTACCGAGTACACCGCTTTCGGCCTCAATATTTTGTGGTAACAACTTTTCCACGTTTTACGCTCTCCATCTACAGGTACAAGTCTTGCCGCTGCCAGATTGATAAATATATTTTTATAGAATATACATGACAAGAATATAGACAGGCTTCCAGAATAAACGGTACAGGTGCTAAAAGCTGAGAGTGGATGCGCTGTTATCAGGCAGCATTATAGCACGTTTATTGGCACAGATGTTCGACACTGGACGCTTCAGGGAATAACGTCTTACGGTGTCATTTGCATGTGTATTGCGCTCTCTTTTCGCTTGTGTTCACAAAGTGTAGACTATATTTCTGATTAAATCAACCGTCCCCTATTTTGGGTAATGTGGATAAGTGGATATCTTTTTTTCGATGGTGAGCGAGAAGTGTGCTTGCAATAAAAAAAACGCCGCGTTATCCCCAACTTATCCACCATTAAAGGGGACTTATCCACCATTAAAGGGGACTTATCCCTACTTATCCACAAAGTTATCCACGTAGTTATCCACAAAAATTGGTCTGAAACTTGCGAAAAAGAGGCTACCAACATCTCACTACAGGTGGATTAGCCCGTAAATCTGGTGTGCTAGTGGCAGAGGGCAACATGCGTTTTTGTCTATTTGGTGAGTGTCTTTATACTGCAAATGAGTAGAGGAGCACAGCGCGGCGAACGGGAACATATTTATCGCGGCGGTGTGGAAGTCTACCAGTAAAAATAGAGGGGCAGACACAAACCTGTTCTCTCATACCTATAACGGAGGAAAATACTCATGGGTACAATTCATATTAACACAGACCTGTTGCGCGAACTTGGCAAAGTTTTCATTCAGTTGAACGAGCAGATCGCGAATAGCATCGAGCCACAAATCCAGAACGTCACGGGTCAGGTTGAGGGCGACTGGCAGGGCGTGAGCCGTCAGCGTTACGAGCAGATGTATCAGGAGTGGCGTGCGGCGACACAGCGCGTCGTTGCCACTGGCGAGGATTTAGGCCGTCACCTGCAAGAGACTTCCACCCGCTTCGAGCAGGCCGACCAGAGCCTCTAGGCACATTCGCATTTTTGCACAACACGGGTTTGCTTTATCACGCCCTCGTTCTTTCTGCTACTGCGGCGGGACGAGGGCGTGATGCTGTTCGTAGCGACGCGACGGAGAACAATGGAGAACATAAAAGGGAGGGGAACATGCAGAAGACAACCTATATTGACCCAAAAACGAGTACAAACACGGCTCCAGAGGTCTTCAATCGTCCGCCACGTATTTTTATGCTACCACCACGCGAGACGATTGACGTACCCAAACCTCCCACAAAAGAGCAACCCCCGCCTCCTGTCGGTTTCTTGCCCATTCTTATGCCGTTGCTTACCGTGAGCATTATGTTTGGCATCTATATCTTTGTGAGCCATGCATCCTTACAACAACTCGCGTTTCTCTTGCCAATGGCGATTTTTTCCGTCATGGGGCCGCTCACGTCGATTATTACGACGCGGCAAAAGGTCAAGGCGGTGCGCCGCGTGAACCGCGAGAATGATAGAAAGTATAAGAAACTGCTGGCAAAGCTACGGACGCGGCTCAACGCGCAGGCGGCAGAGCAACGGCTTGTAGCTTTGCTTACAGACCCAGACCCGGAGACGCTTGAAGAACACATCAAAGAACGCGCCCATCTCTGGGAGAGGCGGCCCGATGACCCCGATTTTCTTACGGTGCGGGTTGGCAAGGGCAAGCAACCGTTTTCAGTGACGGTCAAGCTGCCAGAGGTTGAGTCGGTAGACCCGATGGCGGTGGAGGTACAGCGTCTCAAAAACGATTTTACGCTGGTAAACACGATTCCCTGTGGGATCTCATTGCCAAAAGTGAAATCGCTGGGCATCACGGGCCGTCGTCAGGATGTCGCCGCGCTGACGCATGAGATGCTCTGTCAGATCGCCACTCATCACTCGCCGGAGGATGTGCGTATTCTCGGCATCTATCCGCTCTCGCAGAAGCAGGATTGGGAGTGGATGAGCGACCTGCCACACACAGCACCGCTCAAAGGGTGCAAGCTCAAACGTTTGACGGCGGTTGGCGAGGATGAAGCGATTCAATTGCTCAATTTTATGTTAGAGGAGTTGAGTCAACGAGCGTCCAAGATGGCGGAACAGAACAACGCGGCAGGCAACACGACCACAACGCTACAACCTGTCGCGCTGCCACACCTCGTCGTGCTGGTGCACGATTATGTTGACGTGCGGCAGCATCCGGCATTGACGCACGCGTTCAAGCTGGGCGAGCAACTTGGCGTGTCGGTTATCTATCTTGTTGCCCAGCAACAGGCGATTCCGAGCCAGTGTCGCGGTATCGTGCGCCTCTCAGAGGAGTGCATGTTGACCTATGCCGGTATTGGCGTCGAACGCGAAACGCTCGAAGGCGTCCAGGCAGATAAGATACAGCTTGACCACGCACGGCGTATCGCTCGCACGTTGAACGCAATTCATGTTGTAAGCGATGACGACGATGCCGCCGATATTCCCACAAATGTACGTCTGCTTGACCTGCTCGACATCCCGTTCGCGGATCAGTTCGACCCCGAAAAGTGGTGGGGCAATGGCAGCAATGCCAGCGCGAATCAACCACGCTTCGGCATGTTGCGGGTACCAATTGGACGCAACGCAGATGAAACCGTCTGGCTTGACCTCAACGACAACGTGCATGGCCCACACGGAATTATTGCCGGCACGACTGGAGCAGGTAAAAGCGAACTGCTCCAATCGATCATTGTGGGGCTTGCTGTGACGCATCATCCGTATCTTGTGAATTTTGTGCTGGTCGATTTCAAAGGTGGGGCCGCGTTCAAGCCGTTCGAGAGAATACCCCATACTGTGGGCATGGTGACGGACCTGAGCGGCAAGCTGACGGAACGCGCACTGGTGGCACTCAAAAGCGAATTGAAGCGACGCGAGCATGTCTTGAGTAGTGCGAATGCCAAGAAGATTTCTGAGTATATCGCGATGCGGGCGCAAAATCCAAAGAGCCTTGAACCCCTGCCACATCTTTTTATCATCATCGATGAGTTCGCGGAACTGGCGAAAGAACATCCGACCTTTATGGAAGGTCTGGTGAGCGTGGTACAAAAGGGGCGTAGTCTGGGCGTGCATTTGATTCTCGCAACGCAAAAGCCGACGGGTTCGGTCAATCCGAATATCTGGTCAAACCTCAAATTTCGCATCTGCCTGCGCGTCGCGTCGCTGCAAGATAGCCGCGATATGCTGGGCCGTTCAGAGGCCGCGCTACTGCCAAGCACTATTCCCGGACGCGCCTACTTCCAGATTGGGTCGGAAGTGTTCGACCTCTTCCAAAGTGCGCGTATCTCGCTACCCGCGCGAGTGGCGAATGAGGCCGCGCTCCTCGCGAAACAGGCGACGACGAACAATGGCGAGATTATCGATCAGAAGGTTTTGATGGATACCATCGAGCCATATCAGGAGACGGTAGGGATACACCTGTTCAAGCCCTGGCCCGCGCCATTGCCACAACGTACTAACTTGACCGAGGTGTATAAGCAGGTGCGACTGATAGCACCCGTCCAGACGGCAAAGAGCAAACAACCGATGTACGGGTGGCTCACCTGTCCCGTGGGAATGATTGACCTGCCAATGGAACAACGGCAAGAACCCTGGTTGCTGGACATGCCCCGCAATGGTGGGCATATTCTGATTGGCGGCGCGTCAGGTTCGGGCAAAAGTGTGTTTCTCCGCACCTTGATAACGTCGCTGGCCCTGACTCATACACCCGCACAGTTGAACCTGTACCTGATTGATTTCGGAGGACAAGCACTGCGCGTATTCGAGAAATTGCCCCATGTCGGCGGAGTGTTCAGCGAGAGCGACGCAGAGTATATCAGTCGGCTTATACGCAAACTCGAAGGGATCATCGAGGAACGCAAAAAATATTGTGGCGCGAACCAGCTTGACGATTTCCTGTCATATCAGCGACGCCGTACCGAGAAGAGCGACCTGCCAGAGATGCCCGCCGTTGTGCTGGTGATCGACAAATTTGTGGACTTCAAGCAGGCACACGAGAAAGAGCTTGACCGCTTACTCTTGATCGCACGTCAGGGTCGCACCTATGGCGTTTATCTTGTGTTAACGGTTGATCGGCCTATCTCGGTGCCGATGCAGCTATTGAGCCTGTTCGAGTTGCGTATCGGGCTACGATTGGTCGAATATACAGACTCTCTGACTCTCGTGGGCAAACACGATGCCGCGCACATCGACCCTGCGTTTCCAGGACGTGGCTATAAGCGCGGGAAGACGCTGGAAGAGGTGCATATCGCGCTTCCAGTGCCAGGGGAGGACGACGACGAGCAAACAAGCCAGCTAGAAATATTGGTCGCCAGCTTCTTACGCGACGAGAAGAAGGCGACACAGGCACCACCAATTCGCCTCTTGCCCGAATATGTGCGGGCGGACTACTTTTTGATGGACGCGATTTCCAGTCTGGGCGCGAAAGATACGGTTGTAGAGAGTGTCGCGCCATCGCAGACACTTTCGATGCGCGTGGGCATGGAAGATTTCACATTGCGCCCAATCGCGGTAGACCTGAACTCGGACACACCACATGTGCTCGTCGCGGGCGGCCCTGGCAGTGGACGCACCACCGTGTTGCAAACGTGTCTTTTGATGCTGGCGACGCCCGCCAACCGACACGCGCAAGTCGTTTTTGTAGACTTTCGGCGGAGTTCGCGCCTGATGCGCCGTCTGCCCAATGTCTGCATGTATGCTGACACGGAGGAACGGGTCGGCAAGGTCATGGAGAAGCTCAAAGAAGAGTTACGCAAGCGAACGGCGCAGTTACGCGAGGAATTGGAGCAGATGCAGGACGACTCGAACGTGGTGCTTGGAGCTTCGATGACGCCACTTGTGCTTGTCATTGACGACTACGATCAGTTGAGTGTGCTGGCACGAAACCCGTTCAACGATTTGAAAGAGTTCATGCCACAGGCGCGTGACCTGCACTTTCATATCATCGTCGCAGGGCCACCCAGCGACCTGATGCGAACCGATTCACTACTGACACCCGTTCGTACCGCGCGACTCGGTATTGTGCTTGGTGGCGACCCTGCCGACCCACAGGTGTTGGGTGTGCGTTTGAGTGATATGGCGACGGGACGCGGCTATCTTGTGAGACGCAACCAGAAGTACCTGGTGCAACTCGCGCATCTCGCGCCCAACGAAGTCGTCCCCTGGGTCTATCGGCTCGCGCACTCTGTGCCGGTGGATGAGCGGCCTGTGCAATCCTCTTGGTTGTCGATTGGGTAATGAGGACTTGACCCAAGCAGACGAGAACGCTATTATAGCAGAACCAACTACACGGAGGGCCGTGAGTCACACTAGCGCGTAACATAGAAGGAGCATCTGCGAAAACATTATGCCAAAGACGACAAAACGAGACGTAACCAAGCGTGCGGAACGAATAGCGAAGGCTCACGCCACCGAGTTGCCGAAGCTACAGACAAAGGCGGCACCACCAGTACGTCGCTTGCCCGGCTATAAGCCACCGGCGCGTGGCCTCGCCCGCTATCCCTGGGCCACGGTGCTAACCCTGCTCATCATTGGCCTGGGTGTCTATACTCTGTATTTTTATCACGTTGGGCCATTCGCGCTCCCAAAACCTAAGCCAAAAGCAACGGTGGTCGCGACACCTATAGTTCTAAAATCTGTCTGTTCTACTACAAGTATGGTGACGAAACTTACAGACAAGACGCCCGCTCCCGATCAGGCGGCATTCGACGCAATCAAACATAGCTATACAAAAGCACCTGATACTACTATTGACGCGACCAAAACCTATTGTGCTGGCATTAATACGAATCGCGGGCTTATCGTGGTTGAACTCAATCCCACGCTCGCGCCCAAAACAGTCAATAACTTTGTCTTTCTCGCGCAAAGCAAATTTTTCGATGGTATGGTTTTTCATCGTGTTATCCAGACCGGCACAGGCTTGCATATCATTCAGAGCGGCGACCCCCTGGGCAGAAACGCCGCCAAGCGTGGCACGGGCGGCCCCGGCTACAAGTTCGCGGACGAGCCGGTGAAGGGCGAGTACACGGATGGCGCGATGGCGATGGCGAATTCGGGAGCCAATACGAACGGAAGTCAGTTTTTCATCTGTACAGGTGATGATACTTCTCTGCCGAAGTCGTATAATCTCTTTGGGCGTGTCGTGAGAGGCATTGAGGTCGCGAAACAAGTTCAAGGCCCCGGTGACGACGCTGCCACGAAAAGCGTTGTGCCAGACACGATGAACCGCGTGGTTATCGTGGCGGCATAACACGGAATGGAATGTAGGGGCAACGATGTGAGTTGTCCCGCCTCTGTGCTACCGCTCTGTCGGTTGCCACAGATATGTGAGGAGAGAATTTCATGGCGAAACAATATAGTAGCCAACCAGAGATGCAGATTGACCCGTCAAAGAAGTATACGGCAATCATGCACACGAGCAAGGGAGACATGCAGATCGAGTTATTCGCGCGTCAAGCTCCTACAACCGTCAACAACTTTGTCTTTCTTGCCCGCGAAGGCTTTTATAATGGGACAACCTTCCACCGCGTCATCAAGGGCTTCATGGTGCAGGGCGGCGACCCCAATGGCACAGGCACAGGTGGCCCCGGCTATAAGTTCCGCGACGAGGCCGGTGCGCTTGACCTCAAGCACGACAAGATTGGTATTCTGTCAATGGCGAACTCTGGTCGCGACACCAATGGGAGCCAGTTCTTCATTACTTACGGCCCAACACCACACTTGAACGGCGTTCACGCGGTCTTCGGTCAAGTCACACAAGGTCTGGAGACGCTCAACTCGATTAGCGAGCGCGATCCAGGGCGTGACCATCAACCCGGCGACACCATCATCGCAGTTGATATCGTCGAGAGCTAAGAATTGTCCATGTGAGGATAGAAGAGGGGCAGAGGCGGACAGGATGGGAAGTGGCGCGTCAACGCGCCATTTCCCACTCGATCAAACGTGTTTTTCAGAGAGGAAATAACCATGCGTGTTGTCATCGCGCCACAGGGCTTAAAAGGGAGCCTCACGGCGGCGGAGGTTGGACGGGCAATCGCGCTGGGAGTTCAGACCGTATACCCAGGCGCGGAGATTGTGCTTGTACCCGTCGCCGACGGGGGCGAGGGAACCGTACAGGCACTGGTCGATACGACAAAGGGCGAACTTGTGTGGGAGACAGTGACGGGGCCTCTGGGAACGCCCGTCTCCGCGTTTTTTGGCGTACTGGGCGATGGTCGTACCGCCGCGCTCGAAATGGCGGCTTGCGCCGGCCTACCACTGGTTCCCCATGCCCAACGCGACCCACGTATCACGACAACGTATGGTGTTGGCGAACTTTTGTTAACGGCGATTGGGCGCGGGTGCCGCCATATTATTCTCGGCATCGGAGGCAGCGCGACCAACGATGGAGGCGCGGGTATGATGCAAGCATTGGGCGCGTCCCTGCAAACCGCCGAAAACAAGGCCATCACGCATGGTGGGGCAGCTCTGACAACGCTTTCGCACATCTCGGTTGAGCAACTGGACACACGTCTGCGCGATTGCGTGATTGAGGTCGCGTGCGATGTCACCAATCCCCTGTGTGGGCCAACGGGCGCGTCAGCAGTCTACGGGCCACAAAAGGGCGCGACATCGGCAATGGTGAGAGAACTTGACGCGGCACTGAACCACTACGCCACGCTTATCGAGCGTGATCTGGGGGCGGCGATACGCGATATCCCTGGGGCGGGTGCTGCGGGTGGCCTGGGAGCCGGCTTGCTGGCATTTTTACACGCCCAATTGCGGCCTGGCGCTCAGCTTATTTTAGAGGCAGTCAAGCTTGAAGATGCTCTTCGTACCGCCAATCTGGTAATCACCGCCGAGGGCCAGATCGACGCGCAGACCGCGTCTGGCAAGAGCGTCGGCGCAGTTGCGACGCTTGCCAAACGCTACAACATACCCGTACTAGCACTTACCGGCGGTCTGGGCGCGGGCTATCAGAACGTCTACCCGCTCGGCGTCGATGGTATCGCGGTGCTTCCCTCAGGCCCCATGACGCTCCCATACGCAATTGAACACGCGGCGGCTCTGACGACGGACGCGACAGAGCGCATGTTGCGCGTGTTGCGGCTCAATGTGAAGAGTAACCAGGAAGTATAAAAGAATATTATTTCCTCTCTTATTTTCTTTGGAGTTAATACGTACTCTCCAGAACTCACAGGGGCCTTCGCTATGGGCGATACTTTTTCATGACGCGCTGAAGATGCTCCAATGGTAACGCGTGAACGGTTCGGCCCTTCCAGCCAATCAGCGTTTCTGCTGCGGTCAGCGCGTTGAGAATAGCCTCTTCCACCGCTTCCGCGACAGCAGCGAAAAAATTATCTAGCTCGTCGTGAGGAAGCATTTCAAGCGTGTAGGGCGCGGTGGTGGGAACAGGGAGATGGTTTCCTGTGGCGAACGCCAGGAAGATGTCGCCACTGCCATTGTTTCCCATGCCGCCCACGCGTGCTAGCCCTACCGTCGCGCGTTTCGCCAGCCGCTTGCACTGCACAGGTAAAAGCGGGGCGTCTGTGGCGATGATGACGATAATTGAGCCGTCCTTTGTTTTTTCAAGCCAGGGACTCGGCGTCACCTCGAACCCAAGCTCTCGGCCAATGGGAACACCATCCACACGTAAAGTCGAGCGCGACCCATAGTTTGTCTGCACAAGCACGCCCAACGTGTAACGGCTCCTCATAGCATCAACAAGGCGTGATGCCGTCCCAATACCCCCCTTAAACTCGTGACAGACCATGCCTGTTCCACCACCAACATTGCCCTCCGCGACTGGCCCACCTGTGGCGGCGACCAGTGCTTCAAGCGCATGTTCTTTTGTAATTGGGAAGGCATCAATATCGTTGAGCCAGCCATCCCATGTCTCACCCGCGACAGGCAGGGAACCGTACCAGCTACTTGAGAGTGAGGGTGATACACGCCCCTGCCTCGCCAACTCGGTTGGGTAGGCCGCGATAGCATCGCGCACAACACCAACAGCATTGGTATTGGTGATACCAATAGGCGTGTGCAGCAGTCCCGACTCTTCGACCCAGGATAGGCCAGTCATTTCGCCACAGCCATTAAACGAGAACGCCCCAGCAAATGCATTATCGCCCCAGATGTCACCATCACGCGGCACAATCATCGTCACACCAGTACGCGCGACAGAGGGCGCATCATGGATAAGAGTACGATGCCCGACAAGTACACCTGCGACATCAGTGATCGCGTTATAAGGGCCAGTGGGCAACTGCCCTATGACAATTCCGAGGTCACGTAAACGTGTCATACACCTTCCTTTACGAAGAGTCCTACTTTCGTTGTTCCCTCTTCCCATCTATGTTACCATACACAATAGAGAGAAATGGTGCTACATCCACGCAAAAGAATGTGTGTTTTGATACGACTTGAATATTTGCGAGTATTAAGATTTGCTGAGAAAATGTAATCCATTCTCGACCATCCTACGTAGTTAAGGGCAAGAAGACTGAATGGAGCGTCCATTATGACCTGTACGGAAATTGAAGAGCTTTCTGGGGCATATGTCCTTGACGCTGTCACGCCTGAAGAGCGGGAGGCAGTGGAGGCACATATTGCTCAATGCCCGGATTGCGTAAAACTTATTGGAGAAATGCAGGCAACACTAGACCTGTTGCCGCTTTCCGTGTCACAGGTGGCCCCCCCGCCTCAACTTAAAGGACGTATTCTGGCGGCTGTACAAGCCAGCGCCACCGCGTCTTCACAAACGACACCACATGCAGGGCGTTCGACGCCACCTTTGCGAGCACTGCCGCCATTGATACAGCAGAGGCAGGCAACGCCGCCAGCACAACGCCGCTCTACACCGCGCCGCTGGGTCACACCTCTGCTCGCAGCGGCGGCAGTCCTGTTCCTGCTGCTTTCGGGCGGTCTCGCGACATGGAATGTCTCACTACAACACGATGTTTCAACGCTGAAGGCGAACGCGATAAACACGACGACATATGCCATCAAAGGGACGCAGAGCGCACCAGGCGTGACAGGTGATGCGAAATACCTCTCTGGCAAGGGCGTTGATGTTACCGTTATGACGGTACACGGTTTGCCCAAATTGGAAGGCCAGCAGGTCTATCAGGGCTGGAAACTTCAGGGGAAGCAAACTATTAGCGTTGGCTTGCTCAATGTGCAACAAGATGGTACAACCGCCACTCTCAATATCGCGGGCAATGTGAAAGGTAACGACGCCATTGCTGTCAGTATTGAGAGTGGGCCAACAGCGACACCAGACGCTCCCAAAGGCAAAGTGATCGCGGTTGGAAAAGTAACGTAAAGAATAGACAACAACAGGTAACAAAAAACGTGGTAGCACTATCACGTTTTTTTGTTGCCTATTCCTCCTATCGCGTGACGTATATGCGCCGCTTTAACGCAAACAGAATGCAGTAGAAAAGCATTGTCCCCAGCAGCGAACTACCCAGAATGAGCCATACGTTGTGTATAATCGTGTCGATAATAGCACTACTCGTCATCAGGCTGATGCTATTGCTGGTTGTACAATTCGAGACCCAGCCAGAGCCACTACGTGCGGGCACTGCTGTTGGTGTACTCACGATAACGGGAGTGGACGCGGTTGTCGGTTCCGAAGAAACAGGTGTTGCGACTATAACGGGTATCCCTCCGCCACCATCGTTATGCTTTCTTGGAACACCGTGCTGCGTGGGAGTTGGCGAGACGGCTGAAGTCGCTTGCCCGACGAGGACGTTACTGTAAAGTCCTGATGCACGGCTCGTCGCTCCTGCCGGCGTCGCTACACACGGGGGTGTTTGCACGGCTTGTGTCGGAAGCGGCGTTGTCTGTGCGCCAACAACTACGCTGATTGTAGGTGTTAAATTGGGTACAACGGTATTGCCAAAAGTAGGCACAGTCGGGTTCGCGCCAACAAGTGCCGAATTCTGACGGTGCGATTGAGCCGATTGTGTGGTTATAACAAAAAGTAGGGATATACTGATACACATAACAAAAAACGTGAGTACGACCTGTATGCCTCTTTTTTTGCGATTCTGATTCCAGAGTGCCATAAGTGTGTCTATCATCTTCTTCTCCTATCCTATCCTTCCCCAACTACACACGAGAGAAACTTTTTGTGGGCGTAGGAAGACTCTGTCATTCCCCAGATGCGTCTCCCTACTTCCCACCTCTTCATGCTCATTCCACCGTCTGCTTCAACAACGAGAGTGGCAACGTTTCGATGTCCGCGAGTTCAATTGCCGGTTTGATTGACCGTGCAGTTTGCCGACTGGCTGCGACATAACGCGGTTGTATGCTACGAGTAGTATGAACATGCTGAGGCGGACGTGCAGGCACCTCATGTGCCTGTGGCGGCGTGTCCTGCACGGCCTGCTGCGTATTGACCGCGTGGTGCTGAAACTGCCGCAGAATGGTATCCAGATACATAGCACATTCAAGCGGACGGCTCACCTCGAAGATTTGCCGTTGCGAACAGGAGTCGGCGGAAAAGACAAGTGCGTTCCGCAGGCGCGAAACGTGTGTCAACCGTCCATACTCCAACACGACTTGACCCGTTCGTCCAAGATAAATCATGCGCGTATTCGTCAATATGAGCCGCCCGTGATCGGTTGGTGTGTACATAAAACGCGTTGGCTGCTCCCCCACCAGGACAGGCGTCTCGCAGCACAGGGTACTATCGACACAATAGTGCGCGATCTCTTGCGGCAACAGGCGTAATGGCACCGTCACGGCTGGCAACATGTCGCTCTCCGCCTGTTGCACGCGTGTCTGTACATCAAAGCCATACTTGCGTAACGAGCGGTTTGTCTGTATTCGCTGCTGCTGGCGCGTGTACACAACGTGCTGCTCCAGGTCGCGCAACCAGACGGGAGTCTCTACTGGTGCCGTTACTGCCTGTGCATAGGCGTGAGCATATGCTTGCATACTTCTATCATCGGGACTCACGGCAGCTCGTACTCCTTTCGGGAAAGAGAAAAGTGAGTCGGATACAGCACGCAGGGCATCGGTTGTTACCGATGGCGGCACAGGTGGTAGCGCAGGTATTTGTAACGGCTCCGAGAGCGGTATCTCCTGACGTGTGCGACTCCAGCGTAACCGCGAGGTGACATGTTGCGTGTCCGCGCAGTACGTATCTAAATATTCAATGACCCGTTTTGCCTCTTCTATCGCGGCAATACCACGTAGAACAACATCCTTTTTACGAAAGCGCAATTCGAGCCTCACCGAGGGGACGCGTAGCACGGTGCGATACACTGAGCGTACATGTATCAGGTCGTCAAGAGCATATACAGTACCGTCTACGTCGATACGATCCTGATAGAGCGCGAGGGTGCGCTTCCATCCATAGCCAAAATTTATAAGTGGTTTAGCTTGCATTTCTTTGTTCCTCCCATCCTCCACACATAGTTTCCAAAAAGTACAACTGGCCCCTTTCCCGTTCTGCATATGGAGACGAGGGGAAAAGGGGCCAGTAACGTGCATTGATACATCCGTGAATGCATATATTTATAGCAATGAAACAACCTATTTTTTTATTTTGCGGAAGAAGAGTCGGCCCATGATGCGCCAGAGGCTGGGCCAGAGTTGTTCGGCATCTTGCTGCTCATCAGGTTGCGGTGCCTGGTAGGGCGCAGCCCAACGATCACGCACGAACAGCTCAGTGAGGTGACGGAACGTGCTTTCACCCTGTGGTGCCTGACGTATCAGGACATTACTGTACTCGTAGGGGGTCTGCCAGGCTCGCGGGCCAAGTCCCATAAAACGCGCGAGATAACATACGCGCCAATACATACCCGCGATAAAAGTACTATTCTGATACAAGCCGCGCCACCAGTAGCGACCAAGCGCGGCAAGAAAGAAGAGCAACGAGAGCACAAACACGATACTGGCGAGCCAGAGCAAAAGCGATGTATTGATCGGCGGAACAGTCGAAGCAGTGCCAGGGCGTGTGACGTGTATAGGTGGCTTCTTAGGCGGCGTTGCTGGTGGCGTCACCTTGCCCGGAGTCACGGTTGGAACGGCCTTTGTTGGCGCTGGCGTTACTACTGGGGGCGGCTTCACACCACGCGCGACAGCCAGCGAGAAGCCAGGTGTGGGGTCAAAGCTCACCCACCCATACGTGGGCAGGTATGCCTGCACCCAGCTATGGGCGTCATCGCCCTGCACTACCCACAGTTTGCGCCGCGCATCAAAATGTCCATGACTGAAGCCGCTAACAACGCGTGTGGGAATACCCAGTTGACGCGCCATAATGCTCATCGCGCTGGCATAATACGTACAATAGCCCTTACGTGTCTGCAACAGCCAATCGACAGAGTCTACATTATTGGGTACAGGCACATTGTCGAGCGAGTAGGTGAACTGATTCACGTCACTTAGGTGGGCCTCTAGCATTTTGAGGGCCGTGTAGGTATCTTTCGCGCCGCTCGTCCATTGAAGCAAGATTTTTTGCTCGTTGGTCGAGAGGTCTTTTGGCACCTGCATATACACTTGTTTCAGCACCCCATAATTGTACTTATCCCAGTAATCAGTATTATCTGTAGGTAACGGTACATCTTTGTAATAGGGCGATGTTTGCGTTACAGCAGGAGGTTGGATGGAAGTCACATGGTATTGCTCACCAACGGTCAGAGGACTTTGCTGTGTCCACATGCCCGTCGTGCCAGTGGTACCACCTGTGCCATCGGAGATGTTATCCATGTAGGTTGCAGTAGCAACATCAAAACCAATTGGTTGCGCGGGACCAAAAATATAATGTTTGATACTTTCTGGAGAATGCACAATGGTTACAGCCGTTCGCACCTGCACATAGTCGTCACGCATCACATCTATTGGCAAGTGCACGTTTGGCTCGTATGAATGACTGTCGTTCGTGCTAAGCGTTGAAGTCCAGGTATGACCGTCAAAGACGTTGTAGGTAAAGCCTTCCAGGTACTGTGGCCCATTGGAACTCGTGTAGGTCAGCACCTCGCCAGTAGGCAAGTGTACGCTACCCGCAATCGTCAACTGATCGCCAAAAAAGTTTGTGGGTGGTTGATACGATTGCAGGAGCGAGCCAGGATTTTGCAAAGAGATATGCCCGTTGAGGATGTTTGTCCAGGCATTGCTCAGCCGATCCCAGAAAGCTCTTCCGCTTTGGGCTTGATCGACGATAGGCAAGAGTGGGCCAAGCAAAATTACCACAAGCGTCAACACAGAAGCTCCCTGCATACACCGCAGAGTGATACCACGCGTCCAGGTGCGGTCAGTATAAAGCCCTTCATGTTGCCATTGCGCGATCTGCGCCGTCAACTGCGTCCGCGCGATCAATAAAAGCAAAGCGGACAGCAGTACAACAAACAGCAGTGTCAGGTCTTGCTTCGCATAGTTGAGATTCACCAGCGTAATTGAGCAATACACAAAACCAACCAACCAGGGCAGATGTGCGCGATAAATGAGCCAGCTCCCAAAATAGCCCAGAAAGAAACAGAGGAAAGAGAGGTAAAAGAAAAAAACCATCTCTGTGCCATTTGGCGGCACCATGTTTGAACCAAGTACCCCGCCAACAATGACGGAGCGCAAGAGGCCCAGTAGAAGCAGCCATGAGACGTGAAACGCAAACACGCTTGTCAGGAGAATAGAGAGCCAGTGACCAAGCAAGCAGGCACCGAGATGCAACAACGATTGCGGCATACGCGGTATCTTTGCGACAATCAGGCCCACGAGGAGGCCAACAATAGGACTGAATAGCAAAATCATGCTATGCTCGACCCACTCAACGGCGACTACAGAGAAGGTTACACAGTAGACAGCTACCGCGAGCAAGACCAGCACAAACCAGCCCTCATTTGGCGTGATACCGCGCGAAGGAACCACTACGTTTTTTTCTACATTGTGAGATTTCGATGTATGTATACGGCGGGAAGAAGAGTTCTCTTCCTGCTCAGATAGACGATTGGGATTGGCAACACTTGACGGCATCACGTACTCCTCTTGTACAACAACCACCTTGCTTTTGTAGTATATCTCTTCTCTCACAAAAAAACACGGTATTGGCCCACAATTGGTACAAATTCCTCTATAAGTCATGGAAAAACACAAGCGTACAGGCGAGAAGAGCACTCTCCTGTACGCTGTATAACGTTGGTTCCCCTGCTTTATTCTTCCTCGAACCCGTAACTCTCGAAGCGCAACGTGTGGCAGTTTTCGGTGACGGTACGCACCGTATCGGACGCCACACCGTTCGGGAGCGTACCCTGAATTTCGAGCGTGACCTCGACGCCTGCCTTGCTGAGACTGATGAGATGCGTCACAACCTCTTCCATGATCTTGCCCGCATCACCCGCCATCATGCGCGGGTTGAGCTTAACCGAACCATAGAAGCGGTGATATTGCTTCTCCTCAACTTTTGGTGGTGCAGACAAAAACGACGGTATCGGCGCGACGGGCGCATCAAGGCCATAGACATTCTCCAGAAAACTGGTCTCCCCACGTTCCGCGACAACGGGCTTGTTGCGCTGTTGTGGCTCGCTCTGCGTGAACAGCACGACCCGCGCCGCCGCGTCAGCCCTCTGTTGTGCCAGCGCGACCTCTGATTTCACCAGCAGGTTGTGCGCCGTCACCTGCAACGCTGCAAGCGGCTCACCCGCCTTCAACCCCAGGTAACGCTTGCTTTCGGCGTCCCAGCTCTCGGCATACGCAAACGTCTCGCGTTCCCACGCCGCCGCCTGCACACCATCGCGAATAGCCTGCAACAATACCTCTGTATTTTTCAAGCGTGGCAGATACACATACTTGGCAAAACAGTCCGCGAGATATTTGATGCTCACAGAGTCGCCACGCCAGAGCGGAATGGAATCCAGCTGTCCGCGCAAGAGAACGCTGGCATACCGCATAATCAACATCTCCTCTTTCTTGAGATAACGACCAGCATTCTCGCTGAGCGGACTCTGCGGTTGCAGCTTGAACTCCTGTAGCATGTCGGGCCGTTGCGTGTCAGGTTGGTCGGGAACAAGCAGCCAGATATAGGTTTCAGGAATACGCGCGTTGACGCTTTTATCTGCATCGTCGCGCTTGCTCTTTGCTTGATTGCGCTGAAATGCATCCAGGTTTAACTCTTCTTTAGCCTCATAAATAGAATCCCAGGCCAGGTATTGGCGCACACCTTGCTTCAACTCTTCCAGCCGCGTGCGATCCGCAGCGAGAAAAATCAGCGTGTTGCGATACATGCGCCGCGAGTTGCCACGATGATCTAGCAACTGCCGCGCCTCCATCTGCGCCGCGCTCGCGGCATCACGCAACCCATGTGTCGCCTGTGGCTTGAGTATAATTAGTCGCGTCGCCGTCTCGTCATCAACAATATCCGCGCTCGACTCTGGGCAAACATGCACTCTGCCAAAATCACCGCGCATACCCTGCCCTTCTCGCAAACGCTTTTCAAGCTCCACAAACACTTTATCCTCGTCATACTGCGCCGCTCGATCCTGTGCCAGTCGCGCCACGCTGGGTTGCAGCGCATACCAGTAGCGTTGTCCATCCTGATACATATGCGCCGACGCATCGGAGAGCCGCCGCAAGGCATCGCCGAAGGTCGCCGTGCTTTCGCCCGGTTGCACACAGCCCAGCCGAATCTGCTTGTCGGTCAAGCCCTTGTTCGGGTTCAACTGGTTGGGTGCCGAGCCAAGATAGATAGTTCGCGCGACACGACGGCTCGCGGAATAACGGCCCAGCGTCGTGTTTTCGCTATCGAGACGCAGCGGCAACGAGGACGCGCCATCCACATCCTTCTCGATAACTGGTTTCCAGCTATCCTCGACATAATGCATCAGTTCATTCAGAATGGCGTCCTCAATAGGAATACTGGCGGGCAAGATGAGCAGGCTACTATCCTGTCCCACCCACAACGTATGAATAATGGTTGCCATGAGTCGCAGAACGCCGCGTGTACGCTGGAACTTCTCGATACTCGACCAGTCATTGTAGAGACGGTTGAAAAGTTCGGGGTGAATTGGATAGGCCGCTTGAATGCGCCTCTCGTAGTCGCTCTCGTGGCACTCGGACGGAAACTCTTGCGCATGTCCCCGATAGAGTTCGGCAAAGGATTTGGCGACGGCATCACGCGCCACGAACTGCGCCTGTTGCGCCATCGGTTGAAAGAGGCGACGACGCACAATCTCAAAGCCCTCTTCCGTGTTCGCCGGACGCCACGGCGACTCGACACGCCCGAAGATATTTTTGAGCCGCGTCGCCGCCTCGCGCCCACCTTCGCCGCCCATCTCGGTATCGGACGCGGGAATGGTCGCGACAACCAGCGTGCGTGGCGAGGCTTTCGCCGCCTCCGTAAGAGACTGGGCAAAGCTCATATTGGCGTCGAATGTGCCAGCGGGCAGGCCCGACACACCGTAGAGCTGACGCACAAAGACGACCCACTCGTCAATCAGAATGAGGCAGGGGGCGGCGGCATCGAAAAGTTCGCGCAAAATCTCTGAGCCGGGACTGACCCCTTGTCGGTCAGATTCCGCAACATAGGCATACCCATCCTTGCCCAGCAACTGCCACGCTAGCTCTCCCCACAACGTGTAAACAACGCAGCCATCCGGCTTGACACGCGGTTGACCGGGCGACAATTCGTAGCCCACCAGAACCGCGCGTTGCGTCTGCGGCGGACGCTCCACCTGTGCTTCCTGCAACACTGGCTCGATACCGATAAGGTCGGACAACGGCACATCCGCGAACAGGTGATACAGGGCAAGCAACGAGTGTGTTTTACCTCCGCCAAAGTTGGTTTGCAGATCGACCACTGGATTGCCGCCCTGCCCACTCAATCGCTTCAACGCATCAACCAGGAGCCGTTGTAGCCCACTGGTGAGGTACGTGCGTTGAAAGAAATCGCGCGGCACTCGGTACTCGTCAGAGCCTGCCCCACGGTGTACCTGCGCCAGATCAGCCGCGAACTCTGCAAGCTGGAAGCGACCAGAGGCCACATCGGGTTGTGGCGTAACAACATCGCGCCACGCACGCAGGCCATTGCTAGGCTTGCTTCCAAGTGGCGCGGTTGCGATCTTGCGCGTCTCATTGCGTGCCTGTTCCTCAAAGCGCAGACGGAGCAGCTCCTGTTTCTGGCGTTCGACCTCGCTCGCCTGTGGCGCAGCAGATACGGCGGTCAGCAGCCGTTGAATGCTATCGAGGGCGCGATAGGCATCATCGGTGCTAAACACCGACTGGTGCGCCCACTTGTTGCGCGTCTCGCGTAGCTCGCTCACCAACGAACGTTCGGCATGTCCAAGCACATTGCGAAACACCGTCTGCCATTGATTCCACAACACCAACAACAACACTTGTGTATCGCCCGTTAGCTCGCTCGTCCCCCCCGTCTGATACTCGCGCAAATCTGCCGCCGCCACCTGCAACCAACGTTCTCCGTGAATAGCCTGCATTTCGCGCTCGATAAATGGTTGCAATCCCTTGTTCAACAACTCTAACGCTCGCCCAACACGCTCATGATTGGTCTGTGCCATAAAGTATTTTGCCCCTTCTATCCTAAAACTGCGGAGATATAGCGAAGATTTAGCGCAAGCATTTCGATGACATATGAAGCCGTATTTCTATCT
>JBBQVS010000064.1:0-23608 GCA_038211295.1 Ktedonobacterales bacterium
CTCATCTGCGATACAAGAGGTGTCGGTGCAGCGCACAATCGCGTGGGCCAAACGGTGTAAACGCGAGTTTGAGCATCTCATGCGGCAGAAGAAGTTGCCGAAGGAGCAGCAACCGTTGCTGTTTGCGGTTGTGCAGGGGGGCGGGTCGCGGGAGTTACGCAAGCAGTGTGTCGAGGCACTCCTCGAAGTCGGTTTCGATGGCTATGGCTACGGCGGATGGCCTCTGGATGCACATGGCAAGCTTCTAACCGATATCATCACATATACGCGCGAGCTTGTGCCGCCGCAATTTCCGATGCATGCGCTTGGCATTGGACATCCACAAAATATCGTCGATTGCACTCGCGTCGGCTATGGTATCTTCGATAGCGCGATGCCCACGCGTGACGCACGCCATGCCCGTCTCTATACCTTCACTGGCGCGGAGGGACTCACGGATAAGTGGTTCGCGTATGTCTATGCGAACGATGATAAACACATCAAAAATGATAAACCGATATCGGAGTATTGTGATTGTCTATGTTGTGCAAACTATTCGCTCGGCTATCTGCATCATCTCTTCAAAATCAGCGATACACTGTTCTTTCGGCTCGCGACTATGCATAACTTACGCACAATGACGCTGTTGACCGAACGGCTGCGAGCGGATGCTACAGGTATTCTATAGGTATATCCACCACTTATGTAATGCATATAGAATACCTGTAGCATCCGCAAAACGGGTTATTGCGCGCGTGTTGTGTCGGTTCCTTCGTGAATAACCACGTTGCCAGTATGCTCGACGTGAACCTCTTCGCGCTTGACGGTATCCGTCAGCTCACGCATCTCCTGTATTTGCTGCTTGCGTACAACGATCTCTTCGATTACAACCGTCTGTTTGTTGAGCGTGACTTGCTCCTCACGTACAAGAATGCGAATCGTGCCGCCATTGTTGAGAATTTCGCCCCCATCGGTCATCGCGGCATCGATTGCGCGGTTCTGGTCCAGGACGGGTTGCTGAAACTGTGACTCGTTAGGCGTCGCGTTGAGTGCCGTTGCTCCTACATTTCCTCTGCCAGGCAGTCGTTCGATTGTTACCTCTTCGCGTGTCACGGGAACAGTGAAGGTTTTGTTCTCGGTAATGATCCGCTTACGAATGAGTACTTCACCTGTCTGTACAACCTGTTTGTTGACCTCAAGGCGTTCCTCACGTATCGGTACAAGGCGCGTCCCGCCGGCACCCATGCGCGTCGTGTCCGTAGCAGCATCATACGAACCATGCCGATGCAGAATGTTTATCGCTTCTTGCTGATGTCCATATGGTTGTACTGTAACGACAAAATGACCGGAGTCCAGTTCGCGCTGGTAGAAGTCCATATCTCCCTGTGGGAGACCTGAACTTGCAAGCTCATTGGGAGCCGCCGCAGTAGTAGGCGGTGTTGTGCTTTTAGGTGAGAAAAAGTTCATGATGCCGCCGAGCGCATTGCCGCTCGTGTGGCCCAGCAGGTTGATCTGGTCATTTCTGAAGCCTGATTGTCGCAATTCGGCCATCGCTTGTTCGGCTAGCGTATGATCTCGGAAGACACCGATCACCATTGATTCTTCTGTAGTTGCCATGTGGGTACGCTCCCTCTTCGGATTTCCTATGCATTTCCCATGCGTTTTCTAAAAAAGTCAGCTCTATTGTACTCTTTATACACGGGATGCCGACCTATAAAGTTGCGTTTATCGCACAAACGCGTACAGGTTCCCATCATGCGCTCCCACAAGTACCCACGCTGACAACACGGCGGGCGAGGAAGAGGTTGTGCTGTGCAGGTTTACGTACTGTTCCTGCTGCCCATTCGCGGCATTCAGGACGGTCACACCACCATCGCCCGACTCGAAGCCATCGCCAATCGCGAGATAGAGCTTTTGGCCCGCGATGATAGGTGAGGCATACACAATCACAGGGATATCGTGCTGCCAGCGCGTCTTCCCCGTCTGTGGGTCAAGCGCATACGCTGTTGCGTGCTGCTGCACAACTCCCACAACGTAAAGTGTGTTATTCGCATAGGTTGGGGAACTGAAGACGTGCTCACCCACCCGCTTCTGCCACAAACGTTGCCCTGTTGTCGCGTCGAGCGTGTAGATGTTCCCGTTTTTGCCGCCCACCACAACGCGCAGTTGTGCCTTCGCATCGTGATAGAGCAGGGGGCCGGCACCAACATCGGTGTCGCCTACATCGCGCACGACTGACCGCCAGTGCCAGCGCAGCTTGCCCGTTTGCGAGTCTAGAGCCTCGACGCCATCATCGGGATCGCCTGTTCCCACGTACACCGTTTTGCTTGCGGCATCAATCGCGGGCGAACTCCACACGCCGCCGCCGACTTTTCCACCCGCCTCGATATAGGCACGCCAGCGCAGCTTGCCCGTGAGCAGATCGAAGGCCAGCACCTGACCGGAACGCTTGGGATTTTCGCTAAGCGTGGAGGCCGCGCCGAGAATAAGCAGGCCATTCGCGATTGCGGGCGAAGACCACACCTTAGAGCCTGGCGTGTCAATCTGTGTGTGCCAGCGCACAAAGCCATCTTTAGTATTGATGGCGTAGATGACGCCACTTAGCGAGGCCATGTAGAGAATACCGTTTTGCAGGATGGGCGTCCCAAAGAAGGCGTCGTCCGCCTGAATCTGCCACAGTATCTTCGCACTCTGAATATCAATTGCCGTAAGCGTCGTCGCGGTTGACGCGATATAGACAACGCCATTTTGTACAATCGGCGACGAGAAGACCGAGGCACCCGTACAGTAGCTCCATGCAAGTTGTAGGGGACGCGTTCCCTTGCTCGCGGGTGCGGCACCGTCACGATTGAGGTTCCCATGAAACGTCGTCCAGTTGCCTTGCGCGGCGGGTAGCATCAGCTTGCGATTCATGACATATGGAGTATTGGTAACGTCGCACATCCGCGCGGCAGGCTTTTTCGGTTGGGGAGTATTTGTCGTCGCACACGCACTCAGGAGGACAAGACAGAGTAGGAGCAAAAGAGAAAATTGTTTCATCGTATCTCACCTGTACCCAGCACACCTGCAAGCTGCAATGCGCGGTCATGTGTCAGAATTTTATACTGTAACTTGAGTTCGAGAATACGCGCCACCGATGTGTTTATCTGACTCTCGGTCAAGGTGCCGTTCTGCACCGCCTGCTTCATGCCGTACAGCATCGTCTGCGCCTCGGAAACGCTTCTCGGCCCAAGCAACAGGTCAGTACCAGCTTTGACCGCGAGCACCGCCGCTTGCGCGAGCGTGTATGTATTGCTGATACCGCCCATCCAAAGGGTGTCACTAACAATTACGCCCTGAAAACGCAGGTTGTTACGCAGCAGGCTTGTGACGACATTAGGCGAAAGCGATGTTGGCAATTTCGGGTCAAGTTGTGGGTTCAGGATATGTGTCACCATCACCATTGGTACGATACCCTCGCTAATCAGAGTACGATACGGCACAAGGTCAACCGTGTTGAGCAGTGCGAGACTTCTATCCATATACGGTAGCGACAGGTGCGGGTCAAGATTCGCGCTTCCCAGACCGGGAAAATGTTTGAGGCATCCCACGACCCTGCCAGCACTCAACCCTTTGAGATAGGAGCGTCCCAGCGTTGTTACAAGCGTCGGGTTGGCTCCAAAAGAGCGTTGTGGGAGGCCGGGATTATTTGGATTTGTCAGCACGTCCACAATCGGCATAAAGTTGACGTTCAGACCAAGCGTTGTCAGGTCATTCGCCGCCCCTTTGCCAGCATTATACGCCTTCTGTGGATCATCTCCAACGCCGAGCGAGGCATTCGAGGGCCGCTCGCCCGTTATCTGGCGGAGTTCATTGACTACTCCACCTTCGTAATCCGTCGTGATGAAAAGCGGAACACGCGCGACACCCTGCATCGCCTTATCTAATACAGTCAACTGGGGGCCGCTCTGCGCGTTCCCATTCTTATTCTCAATCAGGACACCACTTATCTGTTCCGCCTGCACCATCTGTGTCAGGTCGCCTGTGAGTGTCGCGCCCTGAAACTCGACAATCACCATCTGCCCCAACTTCTGGTCAAGACTCATGCCCTTGACGATACGTAGCGCGATATCCGCGTCCGTAAGCGGCGTACCCGTCGCCATCGCGCTTACCGTTGCTGTCCCTCGTGGCACGCCTGCGGTAGCACGCGACGATGGTGTATGAGATGGCGTGGATGTAGAACACGCGCTTATAAAAAGTAGCAAACAACACAGTACGACGATGACGCCCGAATGTCTTCTCTCTCTCATGCTCACAACCTTTGAGTCGAACTATAGAGTACAAATATGTGTATGTAAAATTAACACGATAGACATGATGAGGGCAAGAGGCAGGCCATGATGGGAGCAAACCACCCGCTATCGACATCCCTTGACGTACACATATTTGTATTGTATAGTATTTATCGTCTGATAAATAGAAGGTAGAGGAAAGAATATGCCGCGAGGTCAACGTAGACCGCTTGTGCCGGAAGAGGAAACGCGTAGTACAATTCTGCGAACAGCACAACAGCTCTTTATGGAACACGGGTATCGCGCTGTCTCAACACGCCAGATCGCAGACGCCTGTGGCCTGACGCAACCCGCCCTCTATCACTATTTTTCGGACAAGCAAGGCTTGTATGTCGCAGTGATGCAAGACAATCTAGCACAAACGCAAGCCGCACTGGAGCGTATCGGACGGCGCAGCGAATGTATACAGGAACGCTTAAAGCGGGTCGCGCGGTATCTTTTGAGCAATACCCGACACGACCACACGTTGATGATGCACGATATTCAGCAAGAACTCTCGATGACAGCGCGGCAGACATTGAACACCGCGTTTCTCACTGGCATCATCGCGCCTATCCGTGCGCTTTTTGAGGAAGGAATGCAGCAGGGGATACTACGCGATCAGGCACAAGACGGCGTTAGTCCGACAACGGCAACACACCTTTTCATGAGTATGCTTTCGCGCTTTCTGGTGCAAGATACACAGGATGCATTGCGCCAAAACGTGTCAGTGCAACGCGATACACCAGAGAGGCAGAGCGCGGAAGAAATCATTGTGCATTTGCTGTTTCATGGTTTGGCGACTACGTCATCCGAGCATGAGCAAAGCAGGGAGTAACATTTTTCGCGTTTTGCTTATCATACGATAAATAGTACAGGGAGGTTTTCTTCATGGAAACAACGCCTCAACCGACGGGCGCGACGGGTGCAATACCCGTTACAGACGTCCCGCAACAAAGTAAAAGTGAAAAAAATTATAAATGGCGCGTCCTTTTTTCCGTCATTTTCGGCACGTTTATGTTTATTCTCGACTCGACGGCGGTCAATGTCGCCGTGCCAACTCTACAAAAAGTGTTTGGTACAGGCGGTCACGCGGCCTCAGTCGATCAGGTTGACGGTGTGCTGACCGCGTATATTCTCGCGCTCGGCATCGTTACCCCATTGTCGGGTTATCTCTCGGAGCGTTTCGGGATCAAGCGCATGTACATTCTCTCGCTTATCGCGTTTACGATAGGCTCATTTGCGTGTGCGCTCGCCCCCAATCTCGCGTTCCTGATCGCGTTCCGCGCCCTACAAGGCTTCGGCGGTGGTATGCTCGGCCCTCTGGGTATCTCGCTTTTGTTCGGAGCGTTTCCCGAAAGCGAGCGTGGTCTAGCCTTTGGTGTCTATGGTGTTCCACTCGTTGTTGCTCCGGCAAGTGGCCCTATTCTGGGCGGCCTCTTTGTGCAGTACCTGAGCTGGCACTACATCTTTCTTATCAATATTCCTATTGGTATCGCGGGTGTCATCCTGGGATCGCTCTGGCTACGGGAAAACAAACGTGGCACTTCGGCGAAACTCGATATTCCCGGCGTGATACTTTCAACACTCAGCTTCGGGACGCTGCTCTACGCTATTCAGCGCGGCAGTAGCGACGGTTGGGGTTCAGCACTCATTGTGACGCTGTTGATCGTTGGTATCCTGTGTCTGACGGCACTGGTAGTCGTAGAGTTGCGCGTACAGGACCCCTTGCTTGACCTGCGCCTCTTCACGCGTCGCGCCTTCGCCGTTGCCAATATCGCCAGTTGGGTGAGTAGTGTCGCGCTCTTTGGCGCGGAATTTCTCCTGCCCATCTACTTGCAAACGCTTCGGGGGCAGACGCCCGTACAGGCCGGTTTGCTTGTGCTACCGCTCGCGGTTGCCGCTGGTATCATCACGCCGCTTGCCGGTGCGCTCTATAACCGTATCGGGGGCCGCTGGCTTGTGGTAACAGGGTGTATATTGCTGGCAGTCAACACTTGGTATCTCGCGCACATCGCGGTGGACACGCCGTTTCTTAACCTCATGGGCATCATCTTTGTGCGTGGTATCGCCCTCGGCCTGGTTCTGCAAACAACGCTGACCATCGGTTTGACGGGTCTCAGGCCGGCACAATTGCCTCGTGCCAGCTCACTTCTGACGGCGACGCGCAACGTGTTCCAATCATTTGGAGTCGCGGCACTTGGAACGATTGTCACAAATCAGCTCGCGACCTACACTACCAGGACCGCGAACGATCTGAAAAATCCCAGTACCGATCTCGGCAAACACCTTATACAGACGGTGCAAAATATCGCGCAAGGTCTGCAACAGCAGGGCCTGCCGCAGGCCATCGCGGAGAAGGCCGCTTACGGCAAAGCCATCGGGCAGATTATGGCCCAGCAATTCCCGTTGAACTTTATCACGAGTATCAATGATGCTTACTTTGTGACCTTCTGGCTCTCGATTATCGCGGCAATTTTGGCTCTGGCTCTGCCTGGACGTACAAAGCAACAGGCAACCAGAACACAGACGCAAGAAACGCCCGCTCCTACCATTAGTACGCAACCTCAGCAGGCATAACACCTACTGTCGTTAGTTCAAAAATACCCGACAATTGCGAAATTTAACCGCAATTGTCGGGTATTTTTGAGCTACTACTGAACCACTTCTTTAACGATACGTTGGACGCGCGAGCCATCGGCACGTCCCTTCGTCTCTTTCGCTGCAAGTGGCATCACGCGCCGAAACTCTTTTCCGTTCTCAGCGACCAGACGGGTCACAATGGCGCGTATCTCATCGTCGCTTATTTGCGATGAACTCAGATATACCTGAAGGATGTCCAGTTCCTGTTGCTCTTTTTCGGCAAGTTCGGGGCGTCCACCCTGTTTATACAGGGGAATTGCCTGATTGCGCTTCTTGACCTCTTGCTCAAGCACCTTGTAACAGTCCGCCTCGGTCACTGGTTGCCCATATTCTGGGTTTTTGCGGTCTGTTCGCGCGACCTCAAGATTGTGAATTGCGCCAAACGCCATCCGCAACGTGTCCAGCTTGAGCTGACTACGGGCGCGTTGTGCGTCCTGGATATCCTTCCGCAACTGTAGCTCTATCGGGAATTCCCGTCGTGTCTCTGCCATGCTCTTTTTTTGCTCCTTGGGTAACGATTGTTCTCGTCTCACTAGTATACTATGTCAAGCAAGGCAATCCATTCGTATCGTAGCGACAATACGGCGCGGGGGTTATGATGAGAGGAAGGGGCATGCCCCCTCCCCTCACCGTTGCGAGGAGAGAGGGAAATGAAATGAAGCTTGATGCTACTTGGTGACGTTCAACGCCACGTCATCGACGTAGAAGTTGGTTGTCAGTGAACTATCGGTTGTTCCCTGGAAAAAGACCTGAACGGACTGGCCTTTGTACGCGCTAAGAGCCGAGGTCACATCAAAGCTGTATTGCGTCCACCCACTGGCGTTCGCGTTACACTTTGTCTGCACTGTCGTAATCGCAGCTCCACTGCTTGTGCGGATGCGAGCAACGAAATTGTCGTAGCAAGTGCTGCCCGTCTCTTGAGTGCTGATGTTCAGCCAGTAGCTGAACACAACGCTGGTTGTCGAGCTTGGTAGGGCAACGCTCTGGTAAATCTGGTCGTTGCAGCTGTTATAGCCACACAGATACGCACTTGACGTGCCGGAGTGCGGATTGCTAGTGTCAACAATCTGGTAGCCCGCGCTAGAAGACTCCGACCAGGGCGATTGTCCACTCTCAAAGCCAGGGTTGACGAGCAGTTGAGTGGTTGTGCCGCCACCACCACCGCCACCGCCACCGCCGCCACCAGTTGTTGTGCCAGCGGCGTCGCGGGCAAAGTTCCATACATCGGGTGTACCAACACCAGAGGCAGGATCGTAGCCAGCAGTCGCGGAGTAGTACAGGTTATTGCCTGTGGTGACATCATGATACGCGCTGTAGGTCTGTGCGGTATTGAAGAGTTTGTATATGGTCGCGCTTGCGCTGCCGAGCGTTGCTTTGCCGAGGCCAGTAAGATACTGGTTTGTATCGGTTGCGATGCCCGCCCACAGAGGAGCTGCCGCGCTTGTGCCGCCAACGGAGAGCCAGCCATTACACCCGGAAGCCGTCGCGGTACAGTAGACGGAGTAGCCAGTCGCGGGGTCAGCATCAGCCGAGACGTCGGGAACCTCGCGCGACGAGCCAGAGACACCTGTACCCGTCTGATATGCGGGCCGCGCGAACTGTGAACTGATACCACCGCCACCGCCAGCACCCTTTGGACTGCGTTGTGTGTCACTGGGGTTGCCCCAGACCGACTCGCTTCCGTAGGTTCCGCCAGAGCCAACCTGAAGCTTGGTGCCACCGACGCCGACAACGTTTGGGTCAGAAGCAGGTGAATCGACGGCGAGGTTGCTATCGTTGCAGTCATACGCGCCAGAGTCGCCTGCCGCCGCGAAGAATGCTTGACCCTGTGCCGCGCCTTGCTTGAAGATGTTATTGAGAGCCGTCAGTTCAGAACTGCCGGAAGCGGTTTCACACTCGCCCCAGCTTATGCTTGTCACCTTCGCCACATTATCGGTTACAATGCGGTTGTAGGTATCATTGACACCTTGCGTGGAATTGGGGCCAATGTAGACTTTTTGGGTCGCGCCCGGAGCGATTGCTGAGACGATTTCCATGTCCAGCTCGACCTCAATGGCACCCGCGCCCGCCGTATTGGTCGCACCATCGACCAGCACATTGGAATACTTCGCGGCACCGAGACCATAATTGCTCAGGTACGTGTTGATGTCAGAAGGCGTATAGCCGTCCAACTCGAACAGTGCTACTGTACTACCTGTGCCAGTATTGCCAGCACTAATTAACGGATTGATGTCATAAGCAGTGCGTAGCTCCGTGGGTGTGTAACCACCACCGGGGCCGGTCTGCGCCTTCGCAGTGTGACGTGCGCTAAGATTGCTCAAGGGATGATACTGCGCGGCATTGTCCAGACCATTGATACCCGCGATTACGCCCGCCATACTTACAGGAATCGAAGGCTCATTTGTTGGTGCGTAGACAACACGCTTGCCAACGGCATAGTCAGCGATAGATACATTGAATGCTCGGCTTACGTTCGCGACAGAACCAGACGCGTCGATCAGCAGATGGTTTGTTGAAACGGAAGAGATAGATAAACCCTGGCTACGCAGGTAACTCTCGACGCTGTTGACGGTTGCCTGAGTTGGGCCAAACTGACTCGCGAATTGCTGCGGGGTGATGTACTGGTGATACAGTGCTGAATGGGGGTCGTTTTGCGCGGCAAGCAATGCGTTTAACGTTGCCTGGTTACGCAGACTCAGCGCGATGGAAAGTTGTAATGTGTTACTACCCGCCGTCGCATGGACGGATGCTCGATGTTTGAGTGCCGGAATAAGATGCCCTGGGAGAGTGTACCGACTGCTTGGACGGCCTGCTGACGCGGCGAACGCGGAGCCGCTCGCGACAGTCGCTAGTAGGGCAAGCGCGATAAGTGCGGTAATCGCCAGACGAAGGGGCAATTGCCAGAATGTTGTGCGTTTCACTTTCACCTCTGTAGAGTGTTTCTAAACACAAAAAACAACAAGTTTCTTGCGGAACACGCCGTTCCGCTCTGCGTGGGATAACGAACATTCCGTGATGGTAAGGGATATGGGGAAACAGCGCAACCTCATGTTTTGCGGTAAAGATATTCGTAGTACAATTCTGTACTATCTAGCCTCCTTTCCATTGAAATACTTCACAGCACCCCCTTGTGATGCGATGAAGAAAGGAGAGACAAGTAGCAGCAGTTACGTGTGATCTTCTAACCAATACAGTTTTAGAGTTCGTACAGCTCCCACAGTCCCCCGACTGTTTCTACATACTACTTATCTTAAACATGAGTATACAACACACGCCTTCCATTCGCCTTTAGCGCAACGTTCACAAAAGAGAGATTTCAGCAGGTTTTTAGAAGCACAGAGCGCAGAAATCTCTCTAAAGCAGTATAAGAAACATACAGAAGACAGCAGGCTTCTTCTGTAATTCGCTGCCGCTTCTAAGGAGATGCTTTTCGCTGGTATTATGCTAGAGGTAGCGATACGGTGAATATTGTTCCCACACCCTCTTCACTGCTCACGGTAATATCGCCGTTGTGTCGTTTGACAATCTCAGAGGCGATGTACAGACCCATGCCCAGACCGGGGAATGCCATGTTTTTCTGGTCATAGACGCGATAGAAACGCTCAAAAATCTGAGATTGATGTTCTTGGGGGATACCCACCCCGTAGTCTTGCACGCGAATAAGCACCTGTTTCTCCATCTGCTCAAGCCACACGTCTACCTTATCTGCCAGAGGTGAATACTTGACAGCATTGCTCAGCAGATTCATGAAGACTTGTCCCAGTCGATCACCGTCACCTGTCAGGCTACCCGTAGCGGTTCCGTGCAACACTATTGTGTGCGTGGTGTTTGTTTGTTGCATAGTCTCTACGGACTCACGCACCAGAGCAACGATATCGACACGCTCTTCGGCGTAGTTCAAGCGGCCCGCCTGTATCTTCGACACGTCCAACAAGTCATCCGCCAGCCGTGTGAGTTTGTTGACGCTTGTCTCTATTTTAGCGATTGACGCGACATGCTCCGGCAAGCCTTGTCTTTCAAGCTTGCGCTTTAACAGTTGTGCGAGAGCTTTGATTGTTGTAATGGGCGTTTTTAGCTCGTGGCTCGCGATACTGATGAACTCGTCTTTACGTTGTTCAAGCTTTTTCTGTTCATTGATATCCGTACACGTCCCAAACCATTTTATAATCGTGCCTTTGTCGTCTCTGACCGCCAGCGCCCGTCCCAGAAACCACCGATACTCGCCCGTCTGGACATTGCGAAAACGGTACTCGATATCGTATGGCTCTCCCGTTTGCAACGAATGTTGCCAGACATTGATCGTGCGCTCATAATCGTCTGGGTGCAAAAGATGGATCCATCCCTCGCCCCGTGTCTGCTCAAGCGTCGAGCGTGTGTAGTCGTACCAGTGTTGATTGAAATATTCGTGATACCCGTCGGCACGCGTAATCCACACCATTTGCGGAATACTTTCTGCGAGCGTCTGAAAATCCTGCTCACTCTGCTTCAAACGCTCTGCCGCCCGCTTGCGCTCCGTTATGTCATGCGCGACAACCGTTACACCGTCCTGCGTGGGGAAAATACGGTTCTCGAACCACTTGGCAAGTGGTTCATAAAAAGCCTCAAAGGTTGCGGGTTGATTTTCCTGTATCACCTGTTGCGCGGTTGCGCGAAAGGCGAGGTCAGTGGCTTCTGGGAAATACCGCCAGATAATTGTGCCAATCAAGTCGGTACGCCCCTTGCCCATGAGCTTCTCGGCCTGCCTGTTTAGATAGGTAAAATTCCATTGCCTATCAATAACAAAAACGGCATCGTTAAGCGTGTCAAGCAAAAACGTTATCTGTCTGTTATGTTCATAAAGGTTGGCATCAATGTCGGCGTTTCCTGAGAAAACAGGCTTCTCTGATGACCAGTCCTCATGTATAGGCATCATAATATTTCCCCAAATAGTACAACCAGAATAACCACAAACATTTTTACTATAAAAGTATATCATACGTAGGTGATGTGAAAAAGAAAGCGTGCTTCGGACATCCCTCTTGCCATTTGCAGGCTCATCTGCTATGCTCACGACAAACGCAAGCAGCAGATAAGGAAAGACACTCTATGCTACGACGTATTCTTACAGGCAGTCGCTATCTCGTCATTATCGCAGTCATCGGCTCCTTTCTCGCCGCCGTCTCACTGCTTATTTATGGTGGCTTGCTGATGGTGGGAATTATCTATAGTGCGTTTACGCACCTCACATTTACCTCAAGCGGGGCCAAATATCTGGAAGTGAAAAGTATAGAGGTGATTGACCTGTTCCTGCTTGCCACCGTGCTGTATATCGTTGCACTGGGCCTCTACGAACTCTTCATCGATGAAGACATTCCTGTTCTTCCCTGGCTTGTTATCAGCAACCTTGACGATCTCAAGTCGAAGCTGATCGGCGTTATCACCGTCCTGCTGGCCGTCACCTTTCTCGCGTATGTTGTCGAGTGGGACGGGAACACAAACATTCTCTCACTTGGCGTCTCTATCGGCCTCGTGCTGTTCTCGCTCGGCTACTTTTTCAATCGCTCCACAAAGGGCCATAAACAAGAGAAGGACGACGTGGTAGATGACTCAGGCATTGCGAGCGATGATATAAAAAGGATATAGTATGCAAGTTCGGGGGTTAGGCTAAAATCCAATTTCCCTTCTTCACATAATCCCCCCGTACATGTATGGTACAATGAGAGAAACCGCAGGGGCGAACACCACGCGCCTACGTCCCCGTCCCTAATAGAGGCGGCACAATGATGTGCAAGCAAGGAGCAGATTCAGCATGGCAAAAGTATTTGGGAACACGACAACACACAGCACAACACATTCTCCTTTCATAAATCAACCCTTTTTGAACTTCTCGGAGCCGACACACAGGCAGGCCCAGACCGAAGCTCTCGCGCAGGTTAAAGGCGAGCTTGGGCAAACGTACCCGCTTATCATCGGTGGCAAGAGAATTACCGCAGCACAGACCTTTACCTCCATCAATCCGTCGCGGCCCGATGAGGTCATTGGCTACTTTGGACGCGCCACCGTTGAGCAGACACAAGAGGCAATCAAGGCCGCCACCGCCACGTTCGAGACGTGGAAACGTGTTCCCGCGCAGCAACGCGCAGACTATCTTTTTAAGGCCGCAGAGCTGATGCGCCAGCGTCGCTATTATCTTAACGCGTGGATGACCTACGAGGTGGGCAAGAGTTGGGTCGAGGCCGATGGTGATACCGCAGAAGCTATCGACTTCCTAGAATTTTACGCGCGTGAGATGTTGCGTCTTGCGGATGAACAACCCATTACAAAGATTCAGGGTGAGGCAAACAAACTGGTTTACATTCCACTTGGCGTCTGTGCCGTTATTCCACCGTGGAATTTTCCATGCGCGATTATGGCAGGAATGACCAGCGCCGCCTTTGTAACTGGCAATACTGTTATTCTGAAGCCCGCGAGTACCGCGCCCGCGATTGCATACCAGTTCATTCGCATTCTTGAAGAGGTGGGACTACCCGCCGGTGTGGTCAACTTCCTCACTGGCTCCGGCAACGTGATTGGCGATGCGCTCGTCGCGAGTCCACAGGTGCGCTTTGTCGCGTTCACCGGCTCGCGTGAGGTTGGCCTGCACATTCACGAGCTTGCCGCGAAGCATCAGCAGGGGCAACGTTGGATCAAACGCACAATTCTCGAAATGGGCGGAAAAGACGCCGTTGTTGTCGATGAAACCGCCGATCTCGAAGCCGCGGCAACGGCAATTGTCGCCTCCGCCTTTGGTTTTCAAGGCCAAAAGTGTTCAGCAGGCTCGCGTGCTATCATCGTCGCAAGCGTCTATGACGAGGTACTGCACAAGGTTATCGAGAAGGCAAAGCAGTTGACGCTCGGCGACGTAACGCAACCTGACACCTACATGGGGCCGGTTGTCGATGAGAGCGCGATGAAGAAAATTCTCGATTACATCGAGATTGGCAAGAGCGAAGGTCGCCTCGTCCTCGGCGGAGGCTATCGGGCCACAGGCTACTTCATCGAACCGACTGTCATTGCCGATGTTGCGCCGCACGCACGTATCGCGCAAGAGGAAATCTTTGGGCCGATGCTCGCTGTTATTAAAGCGAAAGACTTTGACGACGCGCTCGCCATCGCCAATGGTACCGAGTTCGGCCTGACGGGTGCGCTCTACTCGAACGTGCCGGAGCGCATTGAACGCGCCCAAGAAGAGTATCACGTTGGCAATCTGTACTTCAATCGCAAGTGTACAGGTGCGCTCGTCGGCGTGCATCCCTTTGGCGGCTTCAATATGTCCGGCACGGACTCCAAAGCTGGTGGACATGATTACCTGCTCCTGTTCACACAAGCAAAAGCAATTTCGACGAAACTGTAATGTATAAAAGATGTGCGGAAACGGCAAGCGGCCCGTTGGGAAACAAGGTGAGCATAACAGGGGGGCAGGCCCTGGCATGACAGGGGTAAATGCTGGCATAATGGAGGGGCAAACACACGCATGATGGAGGGGCAAACAGGGGCAAGCACACGCATGACAGGGGCAAGCCCTGTCACTACTATACTACGTGTTGCGCTGCTTATCCAGGTCGCACTCGTGCGTGGCGAAGCCACGCTCTTGCATGTATAGTAGTGGCGTGGCTTGCCCGCGCCATGCATCCGCTTGACCACGGCATTTCTTTACACGCATCACTCGCTCTTATTGATATAAAATTATGCAGGCGATGCCCGGCACAACAACGGTTCCCGCCGCTTGACCAAGCGATGCTTCCCCGACGTGGCCCTGTGTGCCGACAATCGTCCAGCTTCCCTCTGGGAGCACAATGATGGCGTTGGCTCTGGTGGGATTGTATATCACAACGATGTTTGTCCACGCGTCACCATTGGCATGTCCTGTAAGTTGAAACGCTACTGTGTTGTCGGGACTGCCAATGAAGTTGAGATGCTTGCGTACATCGTCCGCAGAGCGGAGCCGAAACGCGGGATGGTTGTTGCGTAAGTGAATTAGGCCGGCGTAATAGTCAAATACATCGTGATGCCGCGCCTTGCGCCCCCAATCGAACTGGTTTACCGCGTCACCTGCGTTGTAACTGTTGTCGTTCCCATTTTTCGTTCGCAGAAATTCATCACCACCTTGAATAAACGGTTGCCCCTGCGATGTAAACACAATCGCCATGACAAGTTCTTGCATCAAGATGCGATCATACTCTGTGTCGTCCCCATTGCTGATCGCGATTTTATCCCACAACGTGTAATTATCATGACTTGTCGCGTAGTTGACGGTCTCGCCCGGTGCTGCCGCGAAGCTATCGATACTACCCATTACACTCGTTTTGACGGGACCACCCTGTCCCACTGAACCCGTTGGGAACCCCCGATTGTGCGCGTCGAACATACTACCCACCAGCGCGTTTCGCATATCGTCGTTGAACGCACCAAAGCCAAGTCCCTTTTGCTGCCCCTTGGTAACAAGTTCAGCACCCGCCAGAGCGGAACCACCACCCATCCAGGGTTCACCATAGAGCAGTGCGTTCGGATTGAGCGTGTGCAGTTCCTCAGACGCCCGCTTCATTGTGCTGACGCCAATCAGTGCCATCAGGTCGAAGCGGAAGCCATCGACATGATACTCCTGCATCCAGTAGCGCAACGAGTCGCAGACGAATTTCTGCACCATTGGGCGTTCCGTCGCCAGTTCGTTGCCAACTCCTGACCCGTTTGTGTAATAGCCAGAATAGTCCGTGCGATAATAATACTGCGGCACCAGTTTGTTAAAATCTGAGTCGAACGTAACGTAGGTGTGGTTATACACAACGTCCAAAATAACGCCGATGTTCGCCTGATGCAAGCTCTGCACGAGTCGTTTGAATTCCGTCACACGCGCAGTACCATGCGGAATCGTGGCATATGCTCCCTCTGGCACATTGTAGTTGCGCGGATCGTAGCCCCAGTTATACTGATCTGGGGCGTTCTCATCGACGCTCGCGAACTCTTCGACGGGCAAGAGTTGCACATGACTGATACCCAGTTGTACGAGGCTATCAACTCCCGTCACTACATCGTCTGGCCCCTTTGTATCGCGCTCGGTAAAGGCGAGGTAACGGCCTTTGTTGGTCATACCGGAATTTTGATGAATGGAAAAGTCGCGCACATGCACCTCGTACACAACCGCGTCAACAGGATTTGCCAGTGTTTTGTGTGCGTCCGTCTCCCACTCATTCGGGTTCGTCGCGGCAAGTTGCACAATCATACCGCGTATACCGTTGACCGCGATTGCTCGCACGTAAGGGTCTACAACGGTCTGGGTCACGCCATGTATGGTGACAAGGTACAGGTAGTACCAGTTCGCGAAATCGCCCTCGGCCCGCGCGTACCATGTGCCTTGATCGCTTTTGTGCATCGCCACTTGCCGCGTCAATGCCCCCATTTCGCTGTTATAGAGTAGCACCTGCACATCTGACGCAGTGGGCGACCACACACGGAACGTGGTCGCCTCCGAGGTATAGGTATCGCCAAGGTCATCACCAGTGTACTGGTAACGAACGTTGTTCAAGACGCTACGCGGCACAACGCTGTTCTGTCCGCGTTCCGCGAGCGTCACGAGCAGCGCGTCTGTGATATCGGGTGCATCCGCGAGCGTTATGGCGAGCAGATCGCTCAAAACGCCATCCGTTGAGGTTGGCAGGGTCGCGTGAGGTGCGTTAATGGAGTCGTATATCTCGCGCTGTCGTGTGGTCAGATCATACATTATATAGGAGAATACAACCGTCGCGCCACCCTCTGGCACGGTCAACACAGCATCGGCATAGGGAAGCGCGTTATCAAATGTACCGTTGAAGGCTATTTTGTAGTGAAACGTGCCAGAGGGAAGTTTGCCTGTGAACTGGTACAGGTTCTCGTTTACCTTCGTCATGCGGGTAACATCGTCGCAGGGATTCCACTCGCTTTGCGCTCCCAGCGCAAGTTGCAGGTTTCCAACAAGCGCCACGCGTTGCGGTTGTACGATGTCCACATTGGTAACGGTGAGTCTCGCGCCGTTTGTCTGATTCGTCACAACGACATCAGAGGAGTTAAAGGGCAACCTCAGGGTGTCGGACAGCTTCACCACAACCGTCTTTTCATCTTCCAGATACGCATTGACCACATGAGACAGTGTAGCAATTTCTGGCACAGGTAACGAGGTGGAAACGGTAGCATCGCCTTCCACGGACATACCTCCATGTACTTCTCTAAATGGGTACACGCAAAGACCGATAGAGCGCATCCCCCCCGTGTGCTTGTCACCAACAGGGGAATGCTCCATCGGTCTCTACTTAGACCTGAACAGCTTTCTACTTAATAAGACGAAGCAGACCGCTATTCCGTAGCACGGGCCATACAGGGTATCGTAGAATGGAAGAAATATTTGCAGAACAGTCAAAAACATGAGGAGCGATTATGACTATCGTCACTCCATTGAATGCCACAACATGGCAGATTTCCCTGCCATTTCTGGGAGAAGAAGAGATTATTGGCTCTTACCTGCTCGCGGGAAACAACGAGCTAGCAATTATCGATCCGGGGCCGGAGAGTATGGTTGAGTCGCTCCTTGATGCCATTAGGCAGGCGGGCTTCGCACCACAGGATGTCACACACCTGCTCGCGACGCATGTCCATCTTGACCACGCGGGAGCCGTCGGTTCGCTGGTCAAACGAATGCCGCACGCACAGGTGTACGCCCACAGCAAAGGCATTCCACACTTGCTCGACACGACAAAAGTTGTCGCCAGCGCGACGCGTATCTATGGCGGACGAATGCAACACCTGTGGGGCGCAATCGAGTCAACACCCGTCGAACGCTTGCACACGTTGGAAGCAGGCGATACACTTAACGTCGCGGGTCGGTGTTTAGAGGTGCATTATACACCGGGACATGCGGTACATCATGTGGTGTTCTTCGACGCTTCCTCCAAAGACCTCTTCGCGGGTGATGCGGCGGGGGTACGTCTGCAAGGCGTGGACTATGTGCGCCCACCCACACCTCCACCTGATATCGACCTCGAAGCGTGGTTTACCAGTATCGAGACCATCAATAAACTACGCCCCGCGGTTCTCTATCTTGGACACTTTGGCGCAACTCACGACACCACGCGCCATCTTGCACGACTCACCACACAATTGCGCTCATGGGGCGATATCGTACTACACGCTATGCGCGAAGGCAAAAATGAGCAAGAGATACTCGCTCTACTCATCGCACAAACGGAACCGGAGATATGGCGCGTCACCAACGACCCTACCACTATTCCACGCTACGAAATCGCCACCAACTACGCTATGACGGTGCAAGGCTACATGCGCTACTGGCAAAAGAAACACCCCGAACGCTTGTAGGATAAACCATGTTTTGTTGCGCGATGAACATTATCTGTATGAAGAGTGTGCATCGCGCAACAAAACATGGTTTACACTCACCCTTGCGTTCGATCACCCTCGTGTTCAAATATTTGGTCGTCGAGCGTAAGTTCTTCACCGCGCGCGACTGCTGCCGCGCGTCTCTCTTGCTCCTCATAGGGAAGAAGTTCTTCTGGCGATGAAGGATTGATAACGCCAATCAATGTACGAATAATACCCGCGAGTACCACCAACGCGCCTATACCAATCAGGAGTCCTTCGGTAGAATACGCCCCGTTATGCAGAAGTGTGCCTACCCCAATCAAGAGGAGTCCCCCTAGCACAAGCAATAGACCGCTCCAGAGATATTTATTCCACTTGCTTCTTTCCGCTCGTTGTAATCTTCTCATGCGTCGTGCAAGACTTGCTCGTCGATTTGCTGCCACGCAATACTCCTTCTTTCTTCTATAGAGAACCATAGATGTCAGGCTACGCTTACCTCGCTACAAATTATACGCTATAACCATGCGGTGAACAATTTTTCTTTGTGCGACCAGCTTGACAAGCATAGTATGGCCCCTTATAATATGGGAGGAAACTATAAGGAGGTCAATGAATTGCAGATCAGGCCGGACAAATTGCCTAGACACGAAATGATGCGGAAGCAAGCACAAGAGGTTATGAAGGTTGACGAAGATACCGTGGAAGCGTACTGGTCATTTTTGCATGTAGCGCGTCAGATACTCGCGGCCTTTCAGGGTCGTCTTGAGCGTCATGGCCTTTCGGACGGTAAGTTGGTATTGCTTATGCTACTACGGTATGCCCCCGACAGTAGTTTGACACCCTCAGAGTTGGCGGAGCGGTGCGAGGTGACACGCGGAACCATCACGGGCTTGCTTGACGGTCTCGAACGCGCGGGCTTCATCGAACGCAAGAATCATCCTGATGATCGGCGGATGCTCACAATCCGTCTGACGGAGCAGGGGTTGGCATTCATCGACGAAATGTTCCCCAGGCATTTTCAACGCTTTGGCGCAATGATTAAACGGGCAAATTTAAGTCAGGATGAGCAACAGCAATTCATAACGATACTCAAAAAAATTCAGCACGGTATTCCGGCTCTGCTCGAAGAATAACTTTTTCAGACCTACTTTTTTTCTCTTGAAAGGAGACCATGTATAATGCGTCGCGCAATTCTTATTCAATCGCTTATCATACTGGCATTTCTTGCTATTCTTGGTGGCATCGGCTACTACTGGTACAATAGCTACATGTACTACACCACCGATGACGCGCAGGTCAACGGTCAGATCGTCAACATCAGTGCGCCAGGGAGTGGGCAGCTCGCCACGCTTTCCGTGAAACAGGGCGACAAGGTAAATGCAGGTCAGACCATCGGTGCCATTACCGTCGCGGGCGCGAACGGGCAAAGCAACTCTGTAAGCATCACAAGCCCGATCAATGGGACAATTGTCCAGGTTCCCGCCGTACAGGGTCAGGGCGTCGCTGCCGGTTTGACGGTTGCTCAAGTGACCGATCTGGGCAATACAACCATTATTGCTTATGTCGATGAGAATACGATCAGCAACGTCGTTGCCGGACAAGAAGTTGATGTCAAAGTCGATGCCTATAATGGTACAAGCTATAAAGGGCATGTTCAGCAGATTGTCAAGGCAACGGCGGGTTCCTTCTCACTTCTGCCCACACAAGATAACGCGAGTGGCAACTTTACCAAAGTTGGGCAGCGTGTTCCGGTTATCATCACGCTCAACAGCAGTGGCGGCACCGATCTTGTCCCCGGCATGAGTGCCGAGGTTACAATTCACATCCACTAATTCAAGTACAGGGAAGTAGAACATCATTTGGGGAATGATACATACAGGAGAGTAGGAGTGTGATAAGGGGCATGGCGCGGGCAAGCCGCGCCACTACTATACACGAACTCACGTGGCAGAGCCACGAAGTGGCGATACCCCGTAGTATAGTAGTGACAGGGGCGAGCCGCTGTCATGCCCGCCGCTTGCCCGCGCCATACACCTGTTTTGTCCGCGCGAGCCGCGCAATGCCCCTATTTTGTCCGCGCGAGCCGCGCCATGCTCCTGTTTCCCCTGTCATGTCCTTTGAATCTACTTTATCTTGTTTAAGCTTGCCTCGACCATTGCCAGAGTTGGGATACCTTGTGTCCCCTGTTGCTCTATCGAGAACGAAGCCGCGCAATTCGCGAAGTCTACGGCGCGGAGGGCGTCTTCGTCTTGATAGAGGGAGACGAGGAAAGCGGCGGCGAACACGTCGCCTGCGCCCGTTGGGTCTATCTCGCGTGCCGAGTACGCAGGGAAGTGGTGCGCGACTCCATGTTGAAACAGGGTCGCGCCATGCCGTCCATCGGTAGCGACTAGAAGCGGGACGCGTGTGCTCCACGCGTATAGCAAGGCATCGGCATCGGCGCGGTTCCCGTTCGCGAAGGGCAGCAGATCGTCATGGCTTAAAATCAGCACATCAAGCAGGGGCAAGACCTGCTCCGCTAGCATCCAGGGTGTGGGCCAGACGCGCCCGTTAGCATCCCAACGACGCAACCAACCCTGCGGTGTCGCAGCAATCAACGCACCCGTTCGGCGTTGAAAGAGGGCGACTAGCGCGGGTGTAATCTCCTGTGCTAGTGGGCCAAGCAGTACGATTGGCGTATCGCGCCACAAGTGAGGAACGTCCGTCACGGCCAACGTGTTGGCGCGTGTGTGAAGATATTGTATGCGAAAGCCCTGTGTATAAGTATTGCTAAACGTTGTTGTCTCGCTAGTGGGGCGAATGTGCCACGCGATATTTGGCAACGCATGGACAAGTTCTTGCCCGAACGTGGGCGCGGCGCAGGTGACGACACCCGCCGCTAATCCTAAACGGTAGGCGGCGAGGGCGGCAAAGGTTACGGTGCCGCCGGGCAAAAATGAGCCATCGCGCTGTATGTCACGCGTCACATGTCCAAGCGTCAAAAATTGTAAAGGAAAAGGTGGAGATGAGTTCCTTTCATCTCCACCTTTTCCCGCGCTATTTTCAGGGACATCCGATTGGTCTGACATGCTATCTTCCAGTGCGTTTTAGCGAAATGACGACGCGCCGTTCTTCTCCCTCGCCAATGCTCTCCGTCCCGATATCTTTGCTGTCTGCGAGTGCCATGTGAACAATGCGCCGCTCATTTGGTGGCATTGCTTCCAGTGCCACTGCCCGTCGGTAGTTGCGTACCTGTTGAGCCACGCGCAGGGCAAGCGAACGAAGGTTCTCTTCGCGGCGTTCGCGGTAATTCTCCGCGTCAATCGTGATACGCATTCGATGCTTTGTGCGATGCCCGACAATCAGGCTCACCAGTAGTTGAAGAGCCGCCAGCGTCTCGCCACGTCGTCCAATCAGCAGGCCGAGGTTCTCGTTGATGCCGTGAATGTTCAGCGCGAGCGGATTTGCTGAGCGCACCTGTACCGTCGCGTGAATATTCATGTAGCGTAAAATATGTTGTAAGACATCAACGGTGACTTCGACATCCTCGCGTGATGGCGTCTCCACCTCTTGCATCTCGCCCTCTGCCGCGCTCACATCACCAAATTCAGCGATGTTGGACAAAGGGTCAGAGGCCGCGAGAAATGGGGCAGGCTCTTCTTCAACCTCTTCGTCTGTTTCGTCATCATCCCCGAACTCTTCGCCTTCTTCGTCGTCCTCAAATTCTTCGTCCTCATCGTACAGTTCTTCTTCGGCGATAGCCTCGTCAGGATTTTCAGGGCCAAGGATAGCATCCGCCATTTCGGGTGTAATGATTGCGCTACTGGTAGTTACACGCGCAACAAATGGAGCCGCATAGACAGTCACGCGCACGTGTGCCTCCTTGCTGCCCAGACCGAACGTTCCGCGACTTGGCTCTTGTAGCACGACAATCTCGACATCTTCGCGTCGTTTCCCCAGGCGCATCAATGCTTGCTGCACCGCCTCGTCAACACTCTTGCCACTAGCCTCTATGCTTTCCACGGCTTTCATGCCTCCCTTTATGTCTTCGTTTGAGATGAGAGGCTACATCGGGGTAGCCTCTCGACTGCTGAAACGCGCTGGTTGCCTAGCGTCTCGTTCAGGAAGTATACCACTAACGACGCGAAACATTCCTTTTTTGAACATTGTTGCTACTTCTGCGTCGCGCAGAAGCAGGTCGCCGGCGGGCCGGAACGGAGCCATTGACGCGGAGCTGACTTCCTATCGGCCCGTCGCCGTCGCTGTTTCCCTCGATACTGCCTTCGACAACATCGCCGGTAACATTGTTAGCGAGTCGCGCCTGTCTGTTCGCAATCATCTTATCAGTGTTGAACAGGCCCGGCTTCTCTTTTGTGAAGTCACGCTCAAGCGTTGGCATAGCGGCCTTGCTCACAAGTCTAGGCGTAGTCAGGAGACCGCCCCAGCCTGTAACGAAGTATTGCTGTACCGCCTGAAAGATAGAGGAGACTGTCCAGTAGATCGCGAGACCTGCGGGAAATGTCCAGCCGAAGTAGACCGTTACCAGTGGCATGATGTACTGCATCATCTTCATTGATTGCTGTGTTGGGTCTGGTGCGCCAGAGGTTACGGCAGCCGTCTTAGGTTGCGACATACGCAGCTGCACAAACGTTGCAAGGCCAGCCAGAATAGGCAAAACATGTGTTGGGTCGGGGTGGCTCAAAGAGAAGTGCCATGCCGGACTGATGAAGGTAAACCAGTTGAGGTCGATATTTGGCACACGTGTGAGGTGTGGTAGAAACGGGTAGATAAGGTGGTTGACCTCATCCAGCAACTTCTGGCCCGATCCAGTAAACCGAAGGATGGTATTGAACGCATTGAACATGCCATACAACACAGGCAACTGAATCAGGAGTGGCAAGCAGCCGGCGACAGGGTTAACACCGTACTCTTTGTAGAGTGCCTGCATCGCCAGGGCCTGGGCCTGCTGGTCTTTCGCGTATTTCTTGCGAACTTCCGCCATCTGGGGTTGCAGTGCCTGCGACGCCTTCATAGATTTGAGTTGCTGAAGCGTCAACGGGAAAAGAATAAGTTTGATGACAATTGTCAAAACAATAATAGCAAGTCCGAAGTCTCCAAAGAGTTCATACAACAGCATCAGGCCATTGAGAATTGGAAATGTAAGGACGAGATTGAATAAGTATCCTAACTGACCCACGAGTATTTCCTGCCTTCCCCGATCTAGTTCCCCAGGCGTTCTGGGACGGGATCGTAGAGATCACCATGATAGAATGGTTGACAACGCCCAATGCGTCTTACTGTCATCCAGCCTCCACGGACAAATCCAAAACGTT
>JBBQVS010000065.1:0-23372 GCA_038211295.1 Ktedonobacterales bacterium
AAGTATACCATGTTTTAAGCTAAAAGTCAAGCGTTGCTTAAAATATAGGTTTGCCATGTGGATACCGCCCATCACGCCCTCAAAGGGAGGGCCATTCATCCCCATGACTAGAAGTCAGGGGCCTTCTGGCCCGTTAGGTAAATTTGGTTCCTTTTGACCTAAAGCTTCTAATAACCAATATGAACATACAAGCACATGTTTGAGCTTATGTTGTACGAGATCACATGTCTGACTCATCACTATAACATTGTATCTATACAACACCCCTGGTATATTCCGCGTTACCAATGCTTCCGGTAACTGCTCGGTAAGATCAGAAGTGTATTCAGGCATAAATATAGGAACGCCCATGATAAAGTCACCTTGTTCAAGCTCTTCTCCTTCTACTATCTCATACCATTCATCTTCATTTGCCACGTAGCATACTCCCAAATTTGCTTAATCATCAGGCAGAGGATCAAGCATTGCAAGCGGTTCTCCATAACCCATATCTTGTGCCTGCATCACTACTTTTTCCGTAGAAAGTGGAGGCATGTCTACCCAAACATCTTGTTTTGCGTGGAGTAACAGTTGTTGTGGCATAAGAAATGCAGTATATACTACATATGTGGCTGTGACAAGCTGCTCTTTTAGCCAATACATTGAAGCATAAACGGAACCTGTCGGACTGGTATATAGAGAATACTCATCGAAAGCCGGCGCAAATTTGGTAGACATACTTGCTACATAAACTTGTGATTTCGTCAACATTTCGATTGGTCTTGAAGTCAGTGGGTATTCTGTAGGTATCTCACTATTTTCTTTTTGAATGTACGCACTAGCTTTACTCATGTACTTCCTCCTCAAAAACCTCTCTATGCATTTTATCAGTAAATGCTGCATCAAATGCACTTTCTATATGGGTATGTGCAATTTCGAGCCAATTTGAAACTTCGTCAGTAGAAGAAATACTTGCGGTTGAACTAAGCATACTTAGATCCATCAAATATGCGAGTTTAGCACCATTTTCAGGAATGATTGTCCCAAAAACTATTCTAAGAATACTGTGTAAAGAGTCATATGGCACGTCTACGTTCAGGAGAAATGTTGGAAAAACTTGTGGTATTGGATGAGGAACTTGTGGAAAAACACGAAAGTATTCCTCCAACTCAATTTCAGCATAAGGAAATACTACTCGATTTATATAACGCAAAGTGGCATTAACAACATGCTCTGGATGGGCAATTTTGTAATATACGAGAAGATATTTCACTATGAGAGCTTTGAAATTCTCCCATCCATCATAGGGTCGTAGTTGGTGAATCGTCAGGTTGTCAGAACCGATCTGCAAAACTGCTGCTCCATCTGCACTAATGAATTGCATTTTTAGCTGCGATTGCTGAACAACTTTCCCCTCGTTCGGATCAACTCGCGTCTCAACAACGTTTATTTGATTTTTATTTGGGAAAGTATCTTGTATTTGCTCATAAAAGAGTCCTGGAATAGTCCAGTCCCATTGCTGAGAGCTTGAAAATCGGAAATCACATACTGCTTCAAGAAGTGGAGGTTTTTTATAAGTTCTTGCCACGCGTGTTTACTCCAATTCTTATATTCCAAGATTTTCATGCTTATTATAGCATAAAGCAGTGCTACCACGTTCTTTAAACTATCGGTTTACTTGCCATTTCCCTACAGCAGGGAGACCTAGCACACTCTCCCTGCCTCACGTTTGTCGTTTATTCTTTCCCGCTCTGGGCCACGTTTAGAATGATCGAGTCGATCAATTGCTCGACGGGGGCATGGTCGTCGGTGAAGACGGCATTGGCGTTGTGCTCCTCACGGATATTGCCATAGGTTATGCTGGTATTCATGACGGTCTGTAACGGTGCGTTGGTCATCAGGGCTGTGTTCTTCTGGAAATTGTCGAGCGTAGTAGGTGCGTTTGTACCAATGATGATGCTATTGGAGAAACGCGCGGTATCGATAATGTAGACATTGGAAAAGACGGAGCGCATCGTCTGTGAGAGCGCGTTGACCAGGCGAAAATCGGTTGAGGTTCGGCCCGCGTTGATTACCGCGACTCCTGTTGGCGTAAGATGATTCTTCACTTCGTGAAAGAATTCGTTGGTCGTCAACTGGAAGGGAACATAGGGCTGCTGATAGGCGTCGATGCCGACGACATCGTACTTCTGTGAGGTGGTCTGCATAAAGTAACGACCATCTTGCACGGTAACATGCAGATTCGGCTCGTTCATCGCGAAGTATTTACGTCCCATATTGACAATTTCGCTATCAAGCTCTACGCCATCAATCGAGACATCGGAACCATAAACGCTGGTAAATTCGTGCGGAATGGTGCCGGCACCAAGCCCAATCACACAAACCTTCTTGACTTGCTGTGGCAAAAAGGGCGGCTTGTTGAAGTATGGCGCGACCATGAAGTAGTCCCAGGGACCAGAAGTGAGCAGTTGGTCGGGGTTATAGATCGAGTGAATTGCTAGCCCCTCGTTGAGAACAAGCTGCATTTCACGTCCCACACGCACAACTTGAATGTAGTTGTAGGCCGACTCTTTTTCCGAGACTAGCACGCCGCCGTTACCGCTTCCACTTGGAGGCTTGATCGGCCCTTGAATGCCGAACAGCGTTAGCCCCAGTGGAATGAGCAGCAGAAGCGAGAGCAGGCTTTTGCTGCCATTGGACTTTCTCGCGGGCGATTTTGAGTCGTCAAGGCCGCCAGCACGCGTTGGCCTTTGTGAACTGATAAATCCGACCAGGGAGACAAGCAACAGGGCAATGGCGGTTGTGAAGAATGTCATGTACGTCCCAAAATAGGGGATAAGGACAAACACGGGGAAGAACGTACCAAAGATGCTGCCAATCGTTGAGATGGCGTAGAGTTGACCGGCGGTACGTCCTGAACGCACAATCTGCGACGTTGAAAGACGAATTGCGAACGGGGAGACGCACCCAAGCAAAATCATCGGAATTGCGAAGAGCAGAATAACCGAAACCAGCGAACCATAAAAGACGCCAATAGAATAGGTAGAAAAGGCCGATTGTGACCAGGAGAGAATCGGGCGGGACAGCACCGGAATCAGGCTTGTCATGAGGGCCGAGACCGCCGTTAAACCATACAACACGACGGGACGGGGATAGCGGTCAGCGAGGCGTCCACCGACGTAATAGCCAATTGTCAGATAGAGCAGAATAAGCCCAATCAGATTTGCCCAGACGAAGAGCGACGTTCCAAAGTAGGGGGCGAGCAGGCGTGAGGCCGCAAACTCAACCGAGAGCGAGGCCGCACCCGCGACCAGAACCAGGACAATCAACCAGACACCTTGAAAGCTGCGATGTGGAGACGCAACCACCGCCTTTTCTGCTACCGAAGCATTCCGGGGGCTGGGAGTAGTAGTGGACATAAAAAAGACTCGCTTTCCATTGTTGACATGTTGCTATGCTGAGACAGTTCGTTCCTCTTGCCATTGTCGCATATCTCGCGCCAGAATGCGAGATGTGTCAAACAGAACGCTATACAGGGAGTGCGATAAGATAGGAGAATATCTGCTGCTGCACAAGTAGCGCGGACTTACACAGACTGGCATAGGCGTTCGCGCCCATGTGTTGCTCAACGGCAATGAGAAAGCGTTCGAGGAGCGCAACACCAGAGTCAAAGAGAGCCTGACGTAACTGAAGAGCAGCAAGCAGAACCGCCATCCCTTCGCGCGGTTGCCCTTGCTCATAGAGCAGCATTCCCAGATTGGTAAGAATTGTTCCTTTATCGTGCTGAGCCGATAATTTATAGGTTAGACGCAGGGCCTGAACGTAGCAACTCAACGCCGGCCCATATTTTTTTAGCGTGTGGTAGAGCAAGCCCAGATTGTGAAGCGCGATACACTGAAGCTGAATCGCCTGTTCGTTTCCGGCCTCCACCTGTTGGCGACAAAGCAGGATGATCTGCTCAAAGTTGTAGTGCGCCTGCTCCCACTCGCCACGCATACGGCATAGCTCACCCTGATTTGTTAGTGTGACCGCTTGCCCGTAACTATCGTTTGTCTCCTGGTGAATCACCAGAGCTTGCTCAAAATAGGTCTTACACTGCTGACACTCGCCAACGCGCCCGTACAACATCGCGAGTTGGCTTGTTACACGGCCTTCGTCACGTCGAGTTAGCACCCCAAATGGGGGCAACAATGCCGTATACATACCAATCAACACATTCCACATTCCCCAGCGTACAAGACTCTCATGCAGCCCTTCTTTGAAAAGCAGATTACACGCTTGTTGCCAGTGCCATCCCAGAGACATGTGGCGAATGGTTGAGATAAGCGGCTCAACGTCGCGCACCTGCTTGCGCTGCTCCTTTGGAGGACACGATTGTACTGCCAGCAAATAATAATAGCGTGCGACCTGCATGTGTGCACCTGCCAGCGCGACCTGTTGTGCCTCTGCCGCACTCTCCGCACTATTGAGTCGCCCACTCACACCAATTGTAGCATTGCCTGCCTCATGCGCGAACGGTTCGCCTTCAAGATAATGCTCCTGCACAAATTTGCGAATCATAGGATGAAGAGAGCAAAAGATTGTTTGTGCGCTATCGCGTACTGTTTGAACGAGCGAAAGATGACTTAGTATCTGTAACTCACGCTCGATAATTGTACGAAACTGTGTTACATTAGGAGATGTGAGCGCGGCCTCGTCAGCAATGACGGTCAGAACAGCCTGTGCTGGCACAGGTTCGCTAAAGAGACTCAGGACGCGCAAAATCTGTTGGTGGGCCGGGCCGAGGTGTCTATATAGCATATCAATGATGTTCAATGTAACCTCACCGCTCCACAGAGCCTGATATTCGGGTGCGAGCGAGAGATACCCCGGCGCGATGCCGCTTACCTCAACGAGCGAACTGAAAAGCAACAACGCGAATACATGCCCACTACATCGTTGCCAGACCAGTGATAACTCTTCCGGCGTTCCCTTGACGCCGCGCTGGTGTAGCAGTGCCACACCTTCGGGGATGCTGATGCGCGAGACAAGGTACGAGCGCATCCGCGTCTTTTCCATCGTGCGTGCGTCAAAGGGTGCGCTGTAACTTGTAAGCAAAATGCGACTAGAACCAAGATTAGATTGCAAAAATTGTAAAAAAAGCGGTAAGCCGCCACGTCCAGCCACACCCTGACTTGTCTCCGGGTACAGTAGCGACTCGAATTGATCGAGAACAATCAATGCATTCTCTTGCTCACGTTGCAACGAACGCAACAGAAGCGCGATCTGCTCTTCTGGCTTGAGCAGAAAAAGATCAGGTTCTTGCACATCGATACCATGTAAGATTGCAGCGATGAGATCGGGCAACGTTGTATAGCTATTGAGGCTCAACCATACAAGATAGCGCGGTGCAGGCATACCCGCCTGTTTCGCCAGCAGCAAGCGATGATAGATGAGCGCGGCTAATATTGATTTGCCGACACCAGGGTTGCCGACAAGCATCACTACGCACGTCTGAGCACTGGTCAGCATTCGCTGTATGGCACTCACATCGTCGGCTCGCTGCATGGTCACAGTGGCATCCACCATCGGCGGCGTTGTGTGGACTCCAAAGGTAAAGGACTGCATTCAACTCGCTCCCCACTTTCTTGTATGTCTATGTAGCAACGTTTCTAGCACTACTATTGATATGCCAGTGAATGCTACTAGCATAAATGGGCTATAGGAGTATCATTAAAACCTTGACAGAATAGAATTTTTGTTCTATACTTCCCTTATACCGCAAAAAAGACTCTCTTGTATAGGACATTTCTGCTATTGTAGGCGAGAAAAAGAATGTATGCTTGTATACTTGCAGAGTAGGAAAAAAGTAGGAGCGATACATGCACGAAGGAATGCAAACCCCTTGGGGCGTCGCACACACAGTTCACATTCTTGCTGAACACATAGTGTTGACGGAGACATGCGAACATGGCGGACTCTTGATCGAACGAACACAGGCGAATACGCTGCTGAGTCCCCAGGCAGTACGGCTTGGAAAGCTCTGGAACTCATTTCTTGCCTTCGAGCAAGGCGACGCAATGCAGGTTGTTTTTTATGAACACCCCGAACTCTATCCCTGGGCAGAAGAAGACCTGATTCAGGAACTCGCCGAAGCAAGCCTGCGTGCCACATATCCCGAATATTTTGCGGTGCCAGCAGTGGAGACAGAGCAATTCTTTCATGCTATGCAAGGACAGTCTGAGGAAGCTGTTGCCATCTGATAGTCGTTTTGAAACGCTCGAAGGCAGCTTTCGCTAACAGGTAACACTCTTTCGCCGGAAGGAGTGTTTCGCCCACCTGCACCTGAATAGCGTGTTCTGGCATCTCTGTGAGGGGAGCCGTTCGCCGACAATCATGCTCCGGTGCCTGCAACATATACCCGCTTTTCATGGACCAGTCAAGATAAAACAGGCACTCAATCAGTGCCAGCAGTGCCTCTTTCTGATCGCTGGTGAGTAGTTGATACTGACTACCGTCATGGAAGTTATACAGGATCAGCTCTAGTGGTTGCTGCACCATCATCGGAATCTCTTGCATCATCCCCTTCTGCCTTCTCACGCATTCCTCTGTGTCCCACAGCGTCTGGAACGCGAGCCAGTAGATCATCAACTGCATGGCGTGTACCTCGGTTGGTTGCAAAAGTGGTTGATATTCCGACTCTCCTGCCTCTCCATCTTCTTTTTGCTTCCACCCCAGGCTTTTTTTGAACTCCACAATCGCGGGCGTGCCTCTGGAAAATGTGTTTGTTCTTCCACTTCGTAGGCGTATCTGGTCAAGCTCGCCAATCAAACCAACATGACCGCCGCGCCCCGGATGTTCTGTAAAGGTGTTGCGTGTCGAAGAAAGCTTGAGTTGGAAGCGTTCGGCTACCCCGAAGACCGCCGTTTCTGTTGTGGCGAGTTCGCGCTGATACCGTAGCATTGGCTCAATCAACGTGTTGGAAAGCGTCCGAGCATCATATTGTAAGTCGCTTAGCGTCAGCGCAAGGGCGATCTTTCCTTCTTGCAAAAGAATAGCGTGCAGGTCGCGCCGAATAAAACGAACAAGTTGATCGGGTTCAGCAAGGAAAAGTGCTTGCTTTTCTTGTGGTAGTGAACCGTTGGTGGTGTGGAGAAGGTTTATCAACGTGTGTAAGAGTGTGCCAATGGCACGTGCGTCGGGAAGACCGGGGCCGAAGAGTGAAGGTTGTTGCACAGTGGGATACTGAGCCAACTCTTTCGCGGCACGCTTCCGCTTGCGCATGATAGTACACCATGGACACTCAAGATACGAAGCAAGAGTTGAATAGCTCACTGCGCGGAGCACAAAGGGATTACGCACGCGCTGTATCTTGAAAAGATGTTCGTAATTGAGATACAGTGAGTGCGAAAGTTTCTGTGTTGCCACCTGTTCACTATGTAAAACTCGAAAGACGCTGATTGGACGGCCTCGTTTCTCAGTCTGGAAAGAGTGAGTTACGGAATGAAACTTCTTACGACATGAGACTTAGATTCTATTCCCTTATTTAACTATACATGGGATTCAACAGTATGTCAAGTAGAACGAACAAGTTGTCGAGAACCGTTCCTTATAGATAAGTAGTAGTGACATCATAAACGAGTACGAGAATGTGTTACGATGAAGAGAAACGCATACAGCGAAAGGAAGCATCGTCTATGCTACGTATCGTGTACATGGGAACGCCGCAGTTCGCGGTTCCAGCACTGGAAGCACTCATAGCGGGGGCGGCACCGGGCAAAATTCTTACAGAGGGCTTAGAACTTATTACAGTCGTGACGCGGCCCGATAAACCTGCTGGTCGCGGACGTGAGATCATCTACTCGCCTGTCAAGCAAACCGCTCTGACTCATGCTATTCCCGTCTGGCAACCAGGTTCCCTCAAAAAAGCTGAGCATAGCGCGGCTCTGGCAGCGTACCACGCTGACCTATATATCGTCGCGGCGTTCGGACAAATCTTACCACAGGTCGTACTCGATCAACCGCGTTATGGCACACTAAACATTCATGCCTCGCTGCTCCCTCGCTATCGCGGTGCTGACCCCATTGCGGAGGCAATTGTGCAGGGTGAGTCGGAGTCGGGAGTTACCATCATGCTACTGGACGCTGGCATCGATACGGGGCCAACACTTTTTAGTCGCTCGATGCACCTGCTGGATAACGAAACAACGCAAAGCCTCACACCAAAGCTTGCCGAATTGGGGGCGCAAGCACTACTTGAGGCGTTGCCACAGTGGATAGCGGGTACAATCGCGCCAGTTCCCCAGGACGAAACGCGTGCGACGCACACCCGCATGTTACGCAAGGAAGATGGGCGTCTGGACTGGAACAAACCGTCAAAGGTGCTGGCACGTCAGATACGTGCCTACACGCCCTGGCCCGGTGGCTACACATATTGGCGTGGGAAGGTGCTTAAAATTCTTGAGGCACACCCGCTTTCCGTCGAGATAGAGACATTGGAGCAGAAGGTATCAGTTGGCCTTGTCAGCACTAGAGAGGAAGCGGGCCATCAGGTACTCGCGGTAGTTACAGGCTCAGGCTTCTTGCTTGTCAGGCAAGTACAATTGGAGGGCAAAAAGGCGATGAGCACGGAGGACTTCTTGCGTGGCTATGATCAGATCGTGGGCGAAGTGCTGGGCTAGCTGTGTGAAGCAATGATGCCAATAATCACGTATAGCGACAACAGCAGTCCGTCAATCCTTGCTTTGTAAAGGATTGACGGACTGCTGTTGTCGCTATTAGTAGCGGGTCGCGGTTGAACGTGGGCGATTGATAACCGCGGCAAGGGCAGCGATAACGGCAACCGCAGCGAACGCCGCCGCGTGCTTGTAGTGTGGGCCAGACGAAGGAGTCGCGAGAATATGGTTGATACTTGGAATAACATAATAGATGGCTACAAGGAGAGCAATGACAGCGACGGCGATACCTGCATAAAAAATTGTAGTTTTGTTCATGTGATGATACTTCCTTTTTCGTGATTGTTATAACCGAGACATAGTGTTCGGAGAAATATACAAAACGTTAGAAGTTGTTTAGGCAAGACCGATATACTCCATGCTAGAAGAATTGAGTATATCGGTCTCTTCCTGCTTTACTATTTGGACAATAAGACCACTATTTGGCGACGGCGGAAGGCTTCATGACGAACATACCAGCAACGCCAGCAACAAGTACGATCACGCCAACGGCGATTGCGGCGTATGCTTTACCATGATAGCCCATGCCAGCAAGCATGTAAACGCCAACGAGAGCAATAATGATTCCGAGAGCAATTGCCGCATAATACACGACTGGATTTTTCACGATGTCCTACCTCTTCCTTAAAGAAAAAATATCTTATAAGTGCTTTGGCTCTTCCAAAACTCCTTCACCATAATAAACGTTCAGACCTCTTTTTGCAAAGCACGTAAGCAGACAATAGCACTTTTGGGTATTCAGCTCCGCTTTCCCGTTACGGCAAAAACGCCTGTGCGCCATGTGCTAGCGAGGGAACCGCGAAGAAGAGGCCCAATGCAATGATGCCAGCCCCCCAGCAATAGTACGCGAATGGATCGAGCCGACCAGTTTCAAAGTATTTCATCAAGAACTTTGTACTCACATAGGCAGCGACACCGGAAACTACCATGCCTGCGAGAATGAGTAAGAGCTGCGAGACGGGTTGATGAAGCAGCGTAGGCACCTCGATAAGCGCGGCGGCAAGAATAATGGGTGTACCCAGCAAGAACGAGTAGCGTGCCGCGTCTTCGTGTGTCAGGCGCACGCCCAGACCCGCAACGATGGTCATACCGGAGCGAGAGATACCAGGGACGAGCGCGAATGCCTGCGCGGTGCCAACAATCAACGCTTCTTTCCAGGAGAGCGAGGAGAGACGACGAAAGTGTGTCTCGCGCTCTTTCGCGTTCATGTTCGCCAGCTGCTTCTCGCTACGCCGTCGCAGTAGTTCGCCAACAAACAGGATAGAACCATTGACAACGAGAAAGGCGGCGGCTATGAGTGGAGACGCGAAGAGTTGTTCCAGGGGCTTTTGCAGGAAAACGCCGATCAGACCAGCGGGAATACAGCCAATGATAATCAGCCAGCTTACCCAGCCCTCGGTTCCCGGCTTCACCTCGCCTTCTTTGACACTAGTAATGATTGTGCGCCCCACGAGCAACCAGTCGCGCCAGAAGAAAATAATCAGGGCAATACTTGTGCCAAGATGTAATGCCACGATCAGGGGCAGAAAACAACTCGCGCCATCGCACTGCGTCCCGCCCTGAATATCTCCCCAGCCGAATAGACCAGGGAGAATAACAGTATGTCCAAGACTGCTGATCGGAAAGAGTTCCGTCACGCCTTGTAGAAACGCTAAAAATAAAATCTGAAGCAGATTAGGCCCTGGTGTGGGTGTACTCAGCGTACCAAGTAAGCCCAAAACCTGTATATGACTTGTAAGAGAAAACGTACTCATGAAAACTGCACCTTTTATCCCAGGTATTTTTGTACATCTTGCTGAAATTCAGCATTGTTCTTCGCAAACACTGCGTGTCCATCCTTCTTACTTAAAAAGAAGTAATACTCAGTGTTTGGGGGCGCAGCCGCAGCTTGCAAACTGGCAAGCCCCGGACTACAAATAGGAGTTGGTGGAAACCCTTTGATGACGTATGTGTTCCATTGACTCTCCGCAGCGATATTTCCACCCGTATCGCCAAGCGGTGTCCAGTATTTTGTCGGCGGTTTCTGTGTATCGCGTGCGTATTGCACTGTTGGGTCTGCCTGTAACCGTCCAACCGTTTCGTCGTTTTGCTTATAAACGCGGTTCCAGTAGACACTCGCGATACCACCACGCTCGACCACATCATTTTGTGGCCCGGCCTCGCGTTCAACGATTGAACCGAGGATCAACATTTTGTATAGTGAGAGATTATGTTGCTTCGCTTGTGTATCGAGAGTATACTGTTTGACCGTATCAGTCATCTTTTGCAGTAGCAAGCCGACAATATCGTTGGCGTTTGCGTCGACGGGTACTTCATAGCTTGCCGGAAAGAGCAGACCTTCCATACTGCTTCCTGCTGGCACGTTTTGCAGAAGGGGATATTTGGCTGCATCTGGAAACTTGTCAAGATGCTTCGTATACGTGAGAAAGTCGCTCGCTTTGAACTTCACAAGCCCCGCTCCCCCAAACTGGCGGGCGAGCTGCTCCAATCGCCATCCTTCAAGGATAACAACACGAACTGCGTCGGGTTGGGCGTTCAGCAGTTGATCGATGATATCGCTGACAGTCATACTTGTGTTGAGTTTTTTGTAGATGCCCGCTTCCAGGTGTCCATCCAAACCTTTGACACGCGCCCAGATGCGGAACGCTGTCGCGTTGCGAATAAGTCCTTTATTCTGTAAATCTGTCGCGATCTGAGTTGCGTTTTCCCCTGGTGCGATCTCAAAGGAGACCGATTTGCCAGAGCCTGCCGATGTCACAGGCTGAAAAATATCAGCTGTGGTGTTCCAGGCATAATAAGTCAAGCCGAAAATGGTTAAGCCGACCAGTAGTATTGCGATGATAGCAAAACGAGGTCCTCTTCTCATGTTGTTTCCTCTGTTCTCTTGCCCGGCGCGTCCAGATATTCCTGAAGAATGACGGCTGCTGCGTATGCATCAATCTCCTGGCCTTGCTGCCTTCGCTTTGTTCGGGTCTTTGATCGAGTAGTACGTCGTTGTCGTGTGTGTCCTTCTTTCTCTCCCCACTCACTTCCCCAGGGTTGATCCCGTAATGCAAGCAAACGCCGCGCCTCCACTGTTGAGAGACGCTCATCCCAGAACGTAAGCGGGAGCATGATATGGGGCTTCAGCCGTTCCACGAACGCCTGCACCCACTCACCTTGCCCGTGTATCTGCCCGTCCATGCTGATTGGCAGTCCAACCACAAGCCCCTCGGCCTCGGTCTCCTCTATCAATCGCTGAATGGCGGCCCACGTCTGATTTTCGTCACGCGTGACATGCAATGTTGTATAAGGCGATGCAAGCAATCCTCTCGCGTCACAGACCGCAACGCCAATGCGAGCCTCGCCAACATCAAGTGCCATCAACCGCGTCATAAGCTTTTGCTCAGTCCTTACTAAATAATTCTCTTTGTCTCTATACGTAGAACGCGCTATCTTGTTACTTCCTAACGAAATAGGCTATATTGGGTAGTGCAAAGCAATGAGGATGGGGACATGACGAGGACAAGAGGGCATGACAGATGCAAGCCCTCTTGTCCCCGTCATGTCCCCTTGCCCTATTATGTGTCTCATTTCTTCTTAGGAGGTGTTGCAGCGTCTTCCGGTATAAGGTGAATAGTGATATGTGACGACATGTAGGTAATCCAGCCCGGCGTCCAGCCTCCAAGCTGGGGGCCTGTGCTGATGTCTACCTGTTGAATACCAGGGACACTTGAGAGGATACTCCGCGCGTCTTTGATATTCTTTCCGGTGATGATACTTTGTAGATGCTGCACATCCATTGCCTGCACAACCTTGCCCGCCGCCGTGAACGCCAGCGTAAGCGTTGTTTTGCTATCGCTTGTGGTTTTGAGTTGTTGCACCTGCACAGGATGTTTCGCATCATCGACCACCGCGTAGCCAACAAAGTTTTTCTCTTGCTTCACAGCCTTATTTAACTGAGTGATTGTTGCGTGCTGCAACACACTCGCACGCACAATCAGGATGGTCACGCTCAGGCGCAACTTCTGCGTAAATGTCCCGTCCGCCGTCGTCTGGCCCACAGTTGGCGCGTTCAACAATGTTTCAGTAGTCACCAGCGTACCAGCCTGATCGCCAGGATTGACTTTCTGTGCCAGCCATGTGTTGAATTGTCCATTCAAGGTCGAACGCAGGGCGGTCTTTGACGCGTCTATGTCTTGTTGCGCGATAGCTGGTGCGCTACCAACACCGCCACTTGCCGTTGCCTGCTCGTTCGTCACCGCTAAATTCAGGTCCGACCCACTTATCTTGTTGTACATCACGATAGAGTTCAAACTGTCCGGCGGAATCGAGTTGATGGTCCCAGCCGATACATTGCCACTTGTACCCGCCGCCTGCGCCTTGATTGGCACCTGAATAGAGTTCCCGACGTTGCTATTGGCGATATTCACAACCGCCTCAGCTTGCGTGGCGAAGGCCGTTCCACTATTCGTAGTAAAGATCGTTCCATTAGGGACAGTGACGAGTGCCTTTCCCTTGTTAGTGATAGTGATGGTACCGGTGGCGGGGGCCGTCCCGACCTTCGCGCTACTGGTAGCTTTCCCCGTTCCCGTCGCCTCAAAGTCATTCGTAAGCTGATCGGCAGGTATAACGTCAGTGCTATTTCCCTGTTGACCGCTCGCGACAGCCTTGAGTGTTACCGCGTGCGCGTAGTCTTTCGCGGGCAGTTTCAAGGTAACATCAGCCACAGGGACAAAGTAAGCAGGTATGGCGATCAATAAAATGAGGAGCAACGCCAGCAGCGCGAGAATGGCACCGGACATACGCGACGAACGCTGTGGCAATTTGCGCGTTGGAGTCGCAGCGCGTCCCGCTACTGGACGCCGTGCGCTCACATTCGCTGCCGGACGTGGCAGCACGTTAGTTTTCTCACGCAAAGGGGCAGTGCCGCGTGGCGGCAGTATCTGCTGCGACGCGCGTTTCCCCGCCGCCTTTTTTTCTATGGTTGGCGTTTCAGGCACATTAATAGCCGTCGAACTCTTTGTGATCGGGCGTGTTCCCTTACGTGGAAGCACAGGCGATAGTTCCTGCGGCGACATGATAAGCGTTTTTCGGTCTTCAATGTCTGGTAGTTCCGCGGCGTCGTCAATCTCTAGGTTCTGACGTGGTGGCATCGGGGGCATTGGTGGGACGTTTGCGCGACCCTCGCGCCGACTGCTACGAGGGGCGTTGTTCTTGTGAACGCGCGATGGCCCCGTACTCTCTGTCTGGTCTTCGACCAATGGCTCACTCCATGAGTGATGTGGCAGGTCATCGACGATTGGCGGGATATCGAACGCGCTCACGTTCGTGCCGGGGTCTTCGCCCATGTCCTCTATCTGCATGTGCCTGAATTCACCATCTACGATACCCCCGACGCTTGCAGGCTGCACATCTTGAATGCCCATAGAGGTACTTTGTTCCATCGTGTCGAAGTTGTTGATAAGCGCGGCCCCCCGCTGCTCTGCCAGCGCAGGATGCGGCGCGTTATCATCGATGGCTTGATAGAAGTCTGCCTCGGATGCGGCACGCTCCTCCGCCTCTGCGGAATGTTGTGGAAGCGGCGTCGTTCTATAGATGCTGCCATAGGAAGCATTGCGCGGACGTTGCTGGTGCTGTGGCTCATCTGCACGCGGTGTCAAAGGGACAGAGGAAGCGTTACGCTCATTACCTCGCACAGATTTGCGAATATCATCGGCTTTATTGTAATCAAACGTGTCGGCCCAATACGATGTCGCCTCGTCCTGTGTAAGCGGCGAAGCGTGTTGCACGGGTGCCGACGTGTCTGCGTCAAGATCATAAATCTGACCGGGTTCCTGCTTTAGTTTTTTAAGAGACGATGACGGAGAATTCTTCCCCTGCAAGTTGCCCGTTGTTGATACACCCGTTGAACGGTCAGTAGCGCGTGCGCCACTACCAGGCTTTTCGGGCAACGCCCCATACCACTGGTTAAAGGGATCGGCGGTGCGCGGCGTATCCTGAATTGGTGGTAGCGCGGTCTCGTCCTCGTCGGGCGCGTCAGGCGGGAGTTGTACCGAAGGCTTTTTCGCGGCCTGCATCCGCGCCTGCGAGGAAGTAAGCCGACTCTTCCCCGGTGCACCTGCGCGGGTGGTGCGGGTTGGCGGGCGCGATTTATTGGTGATCGACGATGCTTGCGAATGGGCAACGCGGAACTTGCCCGCCTGCGCCAGTGAGCGAATCTGTGGGTCAGTGCTGACAACCAGGACATCTTTGCCCATTCTGCGTGCATCAGAATGGAGTACCCGCCACGCAACAAGACTCCGCAGTTGCGTCTGTTCGGGAATGACCATAGTAACTTGTCGATTAGATGTCTTTTCCAGACGCTCACGTACACTCGTTACATCGTCTTCTGGACTAATATAGATTGGTTTTTCATCAGTCATGAGAAGCTCTTTTACCCCCTACAGCGCATGTACGTTTTAACGATAATTACATGTTCCAGAATGGGCGATTTCTTATTAGATATGCATTGTGTCGATAACGCGATTAAGTGCCCTTTCCAGAACATTGTTTTCATTTTGTAGTTCAATGGCCTGATATGCCAGTGCCATTGGTGTGATATCCTGTGCGTTGACCAGGAAACCTTCCTGATCTGAGATAGACCCGACCATTTCTGGCTGTACAGTCCGAATGATTGGCTGACGCGAGAATGGGAGCCGTTCGGTCCAGGGGAAATTCTCCATTCGCTCAAACAGGTCGGGCAGGGCGGAACCGCCACCAACCATGTAGATCGCAGGCGGCAACAACTCACCTTTGGCAAGTTCTTCGATCAGCAACTCGACGCTATCCATCCATGTCTGACATTCGGGTGCGAGAATGGCCTGTATCTCGTCGTAACTACCGCCTTTAATTTCCCCGTTACTATAACCTACTTTTAGCCGCTCTGCATCTTTAATAGAAACACCCTTACTTGTGGCTATACGGCGCGTGAAGGTGCGCCCCCCTAACGCGAACATGCGTGTCTCTTCAATGCCACCCTGACGCACGAGCGCGATGTCAGTTGTGCCGCCGCCAATGTCAATGAAGATCGCTCCACTGTCCGCGCTCGCGTTCGAGCTAAGACAACGGGCCAGCGCATACGGTTCCGCGACGATTGTCACCAGTGTCAGGTCTAAACCCTGTGCCACTGTTTCTAACGCCCCTAATTGCATTAACGGCGCAAAAGCACTAAAAAGCGTAAGGGTGAAGTGACGACCACGAAAGCCGATTGGATTCGAGACAATCTGACCATCGATACGTGCGGTAATGACCGCCGCATTGGTGAGTCGCACTTCGATATTTTGATAGCCGGTCTCGGCAGCGATCCGCTCTTTAGCGTTCTTTAAGAGCTTCTGCTGCGCGTTTGTGATTAACGTTTCGAGTTCTTCCGCCGTGATCGGTTTGGAGGGCTGTTGCCTCTGCCGACTCACCGTTGTGGAGCTGCCCTTGACTAACTCACCCGCGATACCGATAACGGCCTGTGGAGCGATTACCCCACCCGCCGCTTGCTCGGCTTTGATGAGTGCCTCGTTACAATTTGAGATAACGCCGGGAATGTCGGTCACGATACCGTCGGACATATGCGAATAGCTCTGGGGGTGACGGCCTACTCCCAATACCTGTGCATGATCGCCATGTACCTCGATAATAATTGCTTTTGCATAAGCCGTACCAATGTCGAGCGCAGTGAAAAGTTGACGCTCGCCATCCCCACCCGCTGGCGGGGGTTGCGGCTCGTCGTCTTCATCATATTCTTCGTCATACTGCTCATCGTAATATTCAGGCTCTTCTTGTTTTTTTGACAGGAAGCCAAAGAGACGTTGCAGGATATTAGCCATTTACTTATCCAAACTTTGTTGATCTACAACCATTTTTTATTCTGTTTCACCTGAATTTTTCCGTGCCTGACAAAACGAATGCTTTCATGAGTATGTTACGTAATACTACGAGTGAGAGTGTACATAAACCACATCGCTACATTTCATGCATGTCAGGTATGTTATAACACAGACTCTCTATGAGTCGCAATGCCTGCTTCAAAAACACACGCGAAAGGACCGAGGTAGCGCGTCGTGGGAGATGCTCAAAAAAGACGCGCTCCATGCGTTCCTACGCTTTGATATTATCTTTGACAAAACCCGCCACAAAATCAAGGGCGGCACCGAGCGCGGCCTTGTTCTTGCCGCCGCCTTGTGCGGCCTCTGGTCGTCCACCACCTTTGCCGCCGAGCAGTTCCCCAACAGCTCCGGCGAGCTTGCCCGCGTTCAAGCCACGTTTTGTCAGCGCGACGTCGATATTGACCTGAATGCCGATCCGCTCACCCGCGTTGCTTGCCAGTACAACCACACCGGGGCGGCTCAATTTGCTCCGCACCATTTCGCCCATTTCACGCAGTATTTTATCGTCGGGCGCGTCTACCGTCGTCGCGACAACTGAAACGCCCATGACCTCGTGAGCGCGTTCGACAATCGCCTCCGCCTGACGCAGGGCGGCATCGCGCTGGAATTGCGCGATGTGCCGTCGCGCGATTGACAACTCTTGTGCCAATTGCTCAATACGAGCTTCCAGAGTCTCTGGTTGCGTTTGCAGTTTCGCGGCAATACTTTCAATCATTGCGGAACGGTGACGCAGATACGCCTCGGCGGCGCGTCCCGTGAGAGCTTCGATACGACGAATACCTGCCGCGACGCTCGTTTCCTGAATTGTGATGTACAGGCCAATCTGCCCTGTCGCGAGACAGTGCGTACCACCGCACAACTCGATGCTACTGCCCATAGAAACGACGCGCACGAAATCTTCGTACTTTTCGCCAAACAGGGCCATCGCACCCGTTGTCATCGCCTCTTGCAATGGCATAATCGTTGTCTTAACGGAGAAGTCCGAGCGAATCCAGCGATTGATCTGCTCGTCTATCTGCGCGACTTCCGCGTCGGTCAATGCACGGGGGCAGGTGAAGTCGAAGCGCAGACGTTCTGGCTCGACAAGCGACCCGCGTTGCTCTACCTGTGAGCCAATCAAGTTACGCAGTGCTTTGTGCAGCAGGTGTGTCGCGCTGTGATTTCGCATGGTATCTTCACGCCGTTGCTCAAGAACATCGGCCTGAACCGCATCGCCCACGCGCAGATGTCCTTCATTCAGCGAACCATAATGCACGATCAAACCCTTCAGAGGTCGCCGCGTATCTTGCACTTTGAAAACGCCAGTCGCGCTAATAATATCGCCTCTGTCGCCAATTTGACCGCCGCTCTCGGCGTAAAAGGGTGTTGCGTCAAGTAGAACCAGGGCCTGCTGTGGCGCACTCATCTGCTCAACCTCGGCTCCGTCCACGACGATACCTACGACCTTCGCGCTGCCCACGATACCTTGATAACCTGTGAATTTACTGGCACCGAGACGCGTCAGCAGGGCCGCCAACGCGCTATCATCCTGCGCTTGCACGAAGGCACTCGCGGAACGGCTCCGCTCCTGTTGCTTTTGCATCGCCTGCTCAAAGCCAGCACTGTCGATAGTGAAACCTTGCTCTGCCGCGATCTCTTGCGTCAACTCGACGGGAAAACCATGCGTGTCATACAGCTTGAACACTTCCGCGCCAGGGATAACTGTTCGCGCCTTCTGCTTCATGTTACGCAAAAGGTCGTTGAGCAAGAGCAGGCCCGTGTTCAGTGTCTGCCCAAACTTCAACTCTTCCAGGTTCAAAATATCGACGATGCGGTCACGCTGAGTACGCAATTCGATATAATGGTCGCTCATCAGTTCGATTACCGTATCGGCGGCTTCTGCCAGAAATGGCTTATCGAGTCCCAGCAATTTGCCATGTCGTACCGCACGCCGCAGCAGACGACGGAAGATATAGCCGCGCCCCTCGTTGCTTGGCAACACGCCATCGGCGGCGAGAAAGACAAGCGAGCGTGCATGATCGGAGATAACGCGCAGTGAGGTATCGATGCGCGTATCTTGCCCATACGTCGTATTTGCGAGTGCCGCGAAACGGTTGATGACGGCGCGGAACATGTCCGTCTCAAACACCGACTCTTTGCCCTGAATAACCATTGTCAGGCGTTCCAGACCCATGCCTGTGTCTATATTCTTACGAGGCAGAGGCGTGCGCGTACCGTCGAGGTCCTGATAATATTGCATAAAGACCAGATTCCAGATTTCCAGGAACCGCTCACACTCGCAACCCGGCTTACAATCGGGCAGACCACACCCATGCTCGACCCCACGATCATAATAGATTTCAGAGTCAGGCCCACAGGGGCCAGACGCACCGGGAGGCCCCCACCAGTTTTCTTCAAGGCGCACAATCGCCTCATCAGGAAAACCCGCGATCTCCTGCCAGTAGCCCGGAGATTCCGTGTCTTCGGGATGGACGGTTGGATGCAAACGGTCTGCGGGTAGCCCGACAACACTCGTGAGAAATTCCCAGGCATAGGTAATTGCCTCACGTTTGAAGTAATCACCAACCGAAAAATTCCCCAGCATCTCGAAGAGGGTTAGACTGCGCTCATTGCCCACCTTGTCGATATCGGTTGTGCGAAAACATTTTTGCGACGAGGTAAGTCGTATCGCTGGTGGCGTCTCGCGTCCCAAGAAAAAGGGAATCATCTGCTGCATCCCGGCAGTCGTCAATAGGACTGTTGGGTCATTATGTGGCACCAGCGATGAACTGGGCATCTTGTAATGGCCCTTGCTGGCGAAGTAGTCAAGATAGCGTGCTCGCACCTGAGCACTTGTGATGGTAACATCTATGGACACAGTAGCCTCCTCGATGTGAGCCGCGACGATTGTTAGCAGTAAGAACACACCCCGATTGGGCTTCGGTGTCCTCGTAAGTGTTGTAATATATATACAACAACGGATTCTATTATACTCCCTATGTCTATACGACATTCGGTGTACATTTGCATGAGCATTATATCAAACAGAGGCACACACCGCAATGGACAGTACAGAATGGTCTGTCTAGTACTCATCAGATACACACATGACGCGCCAACTCTGACGTTCGTCAACAGCGAAAAAGCGGGGACAGAGTGCAACAAAAGCGTAGTAGGCAACGTTCTTTTAATAGAGGAAACTATTTCTTTCTCGTCTATAGAGAGTGAGCAAGTATATGAGACAGCGATTCGACAACGACGCCACATTTCACACGGTATACAGTCAGGCGACTGACCCATTGATGAGAAACGTCACTACCCAGATTCCCGCGCCCTATGCTATACAAGAGACGCGGGGCCAGCGCATCAAACGTGGCGTGAAGAACTTTTTCGCGGCGGTCTTTCGCAAGCTCAATCAGTTTATCGCTCTTGCCCTCGCGGTTGGCTTGCTCTTGCTCTTCACCCGTTTTCTACTACACTTTTTCGAGATCACCACCAGCATATTCACGGGTTGGATTAACTTTGTCACTGAGCCACTCGTCTATCCTTTCGAGAATCTTGTACCCGCGCAACCTTTCATCAGCTTCATCATCGACGTGAACATTCTCGTCGCCATCGTCGTGTGGACAATCGTGGTTATAATCGTGCGACAATGTATCCACTTACTGGCGGGACGGTGGTAACACTTTTGGCAAGAAGTTTTAGAGAAGACCGTAAAAGATGTTCAAGAATACATCGGTGAGCATGGTAGGGGCGAGCCGCCGCCACTACTCTACACGGGAAACGCGGAAACGTGTGGCTACGTCACATTGTGCAAGGCAAGAGCCGCGTAAGTGACGAAACGCGTGATATAGTAGTGACAATGGCTCTCACCTGTTATGCCCACACACGCTGTAACTTGAAAGGGTTTTCTATAGATGCAAACGTCCTCTTTGCCGTGGCAACGACCAGGGCTACAGTTCCCTGTGCCGTTCGACACGATTTTCTTTGATGTCGATGGCGTGCTGATCGATACGCTTGGTTCCTTTCATGCAACCGATCTCGCTGTCGCCGAATATGTTGCGGGTACTCTCCATCACCTCGATTGGGGACAGCAGCAGGGCAAGCAACTTTTGACGCTTGCGGATGTCGATGCCTTCAAACAAGCTGGCGGCTACAACAACGATTGGGACATGTGCTATCTGCTGGCAGCATTGGCGACAGCACGGTTGCGCGAATGGAAAGACACGCCGCTTGCCGCTCGAACAAGTCAGGAATGGGCGGAGCTATCACGTACCGCGAACCTGCAAGGACAAGGCGGACGCGCATGGGTAGACGCGACCTTTCCCGCAGGTACACGCCTCGACTACCAGACAATTGGCGATATTTACCACGAGTATTACTGGGGGGCGGCGAATATCCGCCAACGCTTCGGCTATGAGCCACGCCACCTGCCGCATTTCGCGGGCTTTGTGCAACACGAAACCTTGCTCTATCCCCCTGACTTCTTCACACACCTCCGACACGCTGGTATACGGCATCTCGGCATGATTACCGGACGCGTCGGGGCCGAGGTCGAGAGCGCGTTGGAACGTATGGAAGCATATAGCAACGAAAAATGGTGGGAGGTCGTTATCTCCGCCGACACCTGTCCCAAGCCAGACCCCCAGGCTCTGCGCCTCGCGCTAGCCGCGACGGGTGCCAGAGGCGGCATTTACGTTGGCGATACCGCCGATGACCACGACCTCATCAGAAATTATCACGCCACCAAAAGCGCGACTGAGCCGAATTTTCTTGCGGCAGTCCTCGTTACGCATCCGCAAGAGGTTACACGTTACCAGCAGCGCGGCGCGGACCTGATTGTCTCGTCCGTGGAGGAGCTATTGCGGTACGTGAGGTAAAAATGGTTTGGAGGGGAGCAAGAGAGAGGATGGTGATGAGTTGCCATCCTCTCTCTTGCTCCCCTCCATCATTCCCTTTGCTTCATTGTACGTAGCCGGTCTCACTTTGATCAGTGGCACACTTGAGACTCTTGTTACGATACCCCTTCTCTTTCTGTATGTAGCATATGCCACACCTCTACTCATTGTCATTGAGGCAAATCTTCTCAATGATGCTTTCCAAGTGTGTGGACTTCCTCCCGCTGTACAATTTGCGGGTTAATTTCAGTAAAAGGAGGACAAAAAAGTATTTGTTGAAGTAGTGCTTTCCCCTAAAATTTGAGGGAAAGCATTACCTTTCTATCTCTAAGAGATAGCAAGAGAAAAGTATAATTAGAAAGAAAGCATATATAATAGTTCTATGGAGAGTTACAACATGATACCCGTTAATCCAGTTATTCAATGGACTATTTTCCTTAGTTTTTACCTTTTTTTCGTTGTGGCCGCTTACCAATATTTTCGAGCACCAAAACCATACCCAAATGGGTTAGCTGGACTGATTATTATAACTATCATTGTCGTCGCATACACAGTAGGTAAGTTCTTTTTCCCTTACTCACACTTTACACCTACTTTTCTTCCACCTGTAGGATTACTTTGGTTCATTTACTACCTAGCCTATTTCCGAAGAAAGCGAAGTCATGTTTTAACTTTTTTCATAGCAACGTTCCTTGTTCTTTTTGTTCTTGCCTATATTGCTTCGGTAATAAACGTCTAGTAGTTCTTGCCTTACAAGATGAGAGGATTATCTATGCAACAAGCGTCAATTTGTCCAAATTGTGGTGTAGATGCACAAAATAGAGTGTGGGAAAAACTTCGTGGGGTTCACGGCCCTGTCTCTGTTAAAACAGATGGACATATTTTTGCAGGTTCACCTATAAGTGTTTTAATCTGTAAGCAATGTGGATACGTTCAACTATTTGTTAGTCCTCAAGATTTTTATAAAGGAAAGTTGTTGGGGAAGTAAAATAGTAGGTACAGGCGCGGTCAAGAACAGCTATCGCTACGACCCGTTCGGCAACAGTACAAGCAAGACCGAAGCGGTGAGCAACCCCTGGCAATTCGCCAGTGGCTCCCTCGATAGCAAGACCGGACTCTACAAGTTCGGCGAGCGGTACCATGACCCGATGCAGGGCCGTTGGACACAGAAAGACCCGATTGGAGGTAGTGTGGGCAAGATCGGGTCGGGCAACCCATATGTCTATGCGGGGAACTAGAGAGGACAGCGACGAGCCGCTGTCCCTACTACACACGGGGGAGCGTGGCTCTGCCGCGCTCGGATGCGCCACGAAGGGGCGAACCATCGGGCATAGTAGAGGCCGAGCTTGCCCCGGCCCTATACCCTTGCCCCCTCCCCTACTACACCATCCCCCTACTGCTCTCCCTGTATTGTTGCGGGGAGCACGGTGCCGTCGGGCAGGGTCAGGCCGTGCGAGAAGCGGCGACTGTCGATGTAGGCCCGGTCAATGCGTTCCTCGATGGGCAGGACGTTTATGCGCTCGTTAAGGTCGTCGTCGTCGCCCGCGTACAGCAGAAAGCCCTCCAATCCTTGCAGCATCTCGCATTTCTCGCGATCATTGACCACTCCATAGATCACCAGACACAGACCTGTGAGGCCCGTCGGGAGCGGGTCGTCGGGCAGGTCGGGCAGGGGTTGTGTCACCTTCGCACGTGGGACAGGATGGACGGGGCGAGCAGTTTCTGGCGTATCGACAATCTCCATATAAATATCCATCACTACTTCCATCGCTTGAGTGCCGCCCACAAGCGGAATGAGGGACTCCTTGAGGCCGTTCAGGTTGCGGTATCGGGCCTCTATCGAGTCGTGGGAGGCGACGCTGGCGGGTTGGTCGAACATGCGACGCACGGCCTGACATTCCAGT
>JBBQVS010000066.1:0-23292 GCA_038211295.1 Ktedonobacterales bacterium
GTGGGACAGAGGTAGATCGAGACCACAATGCCGCTCTCAACATCCTGAACAAAGGACTGCAAACACTTTCGGGTGGGACGCACCCAACATTCGTCGCGAGTGTAGAAGCCCCTGCGTTTACGCATGGGGTACGTCACTGACCCTTAATTGTGCTTTAGTAACGGGGGATCGCTCACTATGTCTATGCATTCTACGGTGCGGCCTGTATCACAGGTGAAGCCAGAAGAGATTACGAAAAACCTCACACGGCTTCTTCCACCTTATAAAGTTGTGCTTTTCGACGATGACTATAATGAAATGGAATATGTCGTGTTCGCGCTTATTCACGCAGTAAACAATCTCACCGCGCAGGCGGCGGAGGAGATCATGCTCACCGCGCATCTCAAGGGTAACGCGATTGTGATTATTTGTCCCAAAGAGGCGGCAGAGTATTATCAGGAACGTCTGCTAAGCTATGGCCTAACCGCGACAATCGAACCTGAGTAGAAACGGATGTACTTATAGAGAGTATTATTAGTTTCCCGCCACCTTGAGGCGCAACAAAACATGCATTTATACGTAGTATATATAGACGCCTCCGCAAACAGAAGGGGGCGCGTTTTTTATGCTGGCATAATAGTTGTGTAACAATTTTATAAAATTTAGTAGACACTTTTCCCATTGACGTTCGCAATGGGAAAAGTTACAATTCATGCAAGTGTCATGCTTCTACGGTGCCATACAAAAGCAGGATGGTTGTATGCCAATCGCAAAAGTGTCTGTTGACGCTGTTTATCACACTCCGTTTGGAGGGGAGAAATTCATGGTTCACTTATGGGGTTCCAAAACTAAGGATGATCTGGATTTGAGCAAATCGGCTCTAGGGGAAAGCACCACTGGAGATATCGTCGTCGTTGTTGGCGGCGAGAAGGTCGATATGAACCTGATCTATCTTGGTTGTCAAATGGCAAAAGGAGCCAAACGTAAGGTTCACCTCGTGTACGTTATCGAAGTTCCACGCGCACAACCGCTCAATGCCGTTTTAGAAAAAGAGTCTGAGCGGGCGGATAAACTGCTCAATAGCGCGATGACCATTGCTGGCAAGGTTGGCTGCGAGGCTGTGGCGGAAATTGTGCAGGCACGCGATGCTGGCCCCGCTATTGTCGAAGAGGCACGCGACCACAATTGTTCCGTCATTTTTATTGGCCTTGTACGCAATGGAAAGAACACACAGAACGATCTTGGCAAAACTATTCCTTATGTGTTGACACACGCATGTTGCCGCGTCTGGCTCGTGCAGGACCCGTGTCCGCAAAACGTTATGTAGTAGGTAGGAGACCGATGGTAGGGGAAAGCCTACGCGCGACAGAGTTGGTAGGCTGTTCCATTATGTACTCTCGATGAGTTCAGTGTAAACTTTGGATCAGCGTATTGGTAAGATACGGTGAGCTGAAGGTCGTTTTCTCTCCGACAAGCTTATCAGCTACGGGAAAGAGACGGGCCGAGAGCGGCTTCTGTAACCGTACTGCGAGCGTCGCCACATCGAGTAACAAGTGCGCGATATCCTCAACAGGTGTGTCTCCCGCGAGTGGCAGCGTATCCAGACCTGTACCACACACGGCGGAGTAGAGCAACAACTGATGCACATGCAATGCAGCTTCCTCCCAACGCTGTCCCAGCAAGACATCCTCCAATACTGGCAACATAAGTCCGTTGTATCCGCATGTTGGAAGTTCTGTACTCTTCAAGGCTGCCGTCAACGCGGCGATGACCGCTAGAGTGCCGACGGAGCCAAGTGGGGCATACCGCTCGATTGCTGCGGTCACACTATCATTGCCTAGTGGTGCGGGCGAGAGGTCTATACCCCCGAAGTGTAGCCCCTGTTCCCGCGCTATTGTCTGGCCCATCGCCACAATCGGAGCGGCCTGCCGATGTAACGCGGCTCGCACACGTTCGGTTATAGCGGTCAATGACGCGGGTTGTTCGGCGAGCGCGTTTGTGAGGATATTTGCCCCTTGTAAACCAAGCGCAAGGCTTTGCGGCCCCGCATGATAGGCTGTGGGGAAAAACGGGCATCCCGCTTCAACACAGGCAAGCATCGCGAACCGAAAGTTGCCAAAGCCTTCAGGCGTCTCGTGCGCGAGTCGTTGCATTACACGCGCGATGGGCAACGCCGCCTCTTCGCGCATCCCATGCTCGACGCTCGCCAGGGAGACCGTCATATTGAGCGCGGTTGTCGTCGCGAGCAGTTCGACGATCTCTTCAATACGCGCAAGTGGCTCGGTGGGACGCGCAACATGAAGAGTTCCCAGTGAACAGAATTCGAGGCCAAGCTTGGTCAACGTAGCTTGCAGAGTCTTGACATACGTAAGGCGGCGCGAAACTGACCAGTCCGCGAGGTCGTCAAAGAGCGGACGCGTCGAGAGACGTACAGTCTGAACCTCATAGCCAGCATTGCTAAAACGCTGGCGGGCGACTTGTAGCGTCGCGCTAGCGTGGTCAATGGTCGATGCGGCGATTGGATGCGGTTCCGCGATGCCGAGCGTAATTGTACGTATTGGTGGAGGTGTTGACATGCTATTTCCTCTTTTGCTCTGTATATAGAGAAATGTTTTGTAGAGATGAGTGATTGCATACCCCGTCCCGTCTTACGTTGCTTGACAGTCCGTACTCGTTGCCCTACAATCGGGGGGCAGAACTCTAGCAGAGCGGGAGACCATTTTTCATGATAGACGCTACAGTTTCCGACACGGATAAGAGCGGACAGTGTTTTGGCAATTATCGACTTGTACGTCCACTCGGTGCGGGCGGATTCGCCGAGGTCTATCTGGGTGAACACGTTCATCTCTATACGCTGGCAGCGATCAAAATTCTTCATACCCGTATGACGAGCGAAGAGCGCGAAGACTTTCGGACAGAGGCACTCACAATTGCTCATCTGCGCCACCCACACATTGTACGTGTTCTAGACTTCGGCTTTCAAGAGAACACAACGCCATTTCTGGTGATGGACTACGCCCCCAGCGGTTCAATGCGTTCCCGTCACAGGGGAAGCGTGCCACTGGCAACGATACTGCCGACGATAAAAGCGATTGCTTCGGCCCTTGACTACGCGCATCAACAAAAGATTGTGCATCGCGATATCAAGCCCGATAATATTCTCCTCGGTGGACAAGGCGAAGTGCTTTTAAGCGACTTTGGCATCGCGGTTGCGGCGCACGCGACAGGTGTACAACAGACACAGGATACCACAGGGACACCGGCCTATATGTCGCCGGAACAATTTCAGGGAAAGCCACGTCCCGCCAGCGACCAGTACGCCTTAGCAGTAACGGTCTACGAGTGGCTATGTGGCAGGCGGCCCTTCGAGGGAGACGCCGCCGCGCTTGGCTACCAGCATGTTCATATGCAACCTGATTCGCTTTGCCAACAGCAACCTACTATCTCGCAGGCAGTAGAAGATGTTGTCTTCAAAGCACTGGCGAAGGATAGCCACCAACGCTTTGAGAGCGTGACCGCGTTCGCCAACGCCCTTGAGCAGGCCCTCACCCATAAACCAGTACCACAGGAGCGCATTATTGTTTCAGATGATGCTCAACGCCAGTTCGCCGTATCAGCACAAACACTCCCCAGTGCGCCCAATGTCCAAGAGGTGTCGATGCAGTTGGGCAAGCAACCGGAGTCAGAGTGCTTTTTGTGTCTCTTCGCGAAGGTTCGTCCCAACGCCGAGATGTCCCAATCTTGTGAGCAAAAGAAATTGCAGGGCCATCTCCTCTCCGCGCAGGAACGTGTTGTCAACAATAAGCTGACGCCCTGTATCACCGTTGACCTGGGAACAAAGTTCGCGGTTATCGCGCTTGCGGGCGACTACTACCGCGACCTGATACGCGATATCATTGTGCGCGGCAAGACAATACGCCGAATGCCGATCACCATTTATCATCTGCCCGCGCCAACCGATGTGACGGAGTTCAAGGGGAAACCACTTTACCGTTATATCGCCTATTCCAATACGCTTGTCGTGCTTGAGGCGGATACACTGCTCAATATCACTGACTTGAGTCAGGCGGACTACTGCAATCGCAAGTACCTGTTAAATCGGCTCGTCTCCTCGCCCTCCTCAGCGGCGGCGGTGCGTGGTAATCTTATTCATACCTGCTTCACCAGATTGCTCAAGTATGATGCAACCAGTGACGCCGTCCATAAATCGTCCCTGGACATTTTATGGACGGCGTTTGAAGAGGCGTTGCGACTTAACGGCATGGAGTTAGAACTTGCGAATGTCTCCGCCAGCGCGATGCGAATTGACGTACAACCACACCTTGAAAGCCTCGCGGCCTGGTACGATGGAAACCGTATCACCCTGTGGGGTCAACCTGACGATACGCCTACTGTTCGCACAGAGACCTTTTTGCTTGTGCCTGAAATCGGCCTACGTGGTCGGTTGGATGTGTACTGGGAGCAACCTATGAATCAGTCGTTGCTTGAGCTGAAAACGGGGAGCGTGTCAAACAATAACCCCAAAAGCGAGCATCGACAACAGGTATACGGCTATCAGGCATTGCTGGCGGTGCGCCAGGACTCGAAGATGAACAAGGCACAAGCCCACGTCCTTTATAGTGGAACGCCGGGGCAGGCAATCAGCTTTCCACTACGCCTGGACACCCGCACGTTGCAACGCATCATGTCTATAAGAAATACACTTATTCTCAGTAATGCAACGGGGACGCCGCCTGCGCCGCCTGCCCGCCGTTGCACCAGGTGTGCTCTGCTCAGTACCTGTGAGCGTGTATCTACATTGCTCGATTGGCAACCGCCACAACCCGACATCGAGCAACTCGTCGAGCGCGAACAGGAGGTTATAGAAGGAAAAGGGGAAGGGACAGGGGAGGAAATAGACGAGCAACACGCCATTCCGCGCCGCTCCAAACTGGATAATCCAGAGGACCGCGCCTTCTTTGCCCACTATTATGCATTGCTACAGGCCGAGGGCAAGGCAGGGGAGGCGAGCCTTGCCTTGCTCTGGAAAACATCGGTTGCTGAGCGTATCGCCGTGGGAAAGACAATTGAGTGCGGCAAACTTCGGCACTACGAACGCGTCAATGACGGGTGGGAACAGACGTTTACCTGTGATAACCAATCAGAGTTGCGCGAGGGCGACGAGATATTATTGAGTCGCAACAATCCTATCACAGGCGAGGTCGTAACGGGTACGGTTATCAAGATCAGTGCGCGAGACGTGACGGTCTGGACGCGCGAGTTGTTAGAGGGGCCAATCGCGGATAACGACAAGATTTTGATTGATAGTTACGGCAACGATCTTGTGCATGTGCGAACTCTACAAAACCTGCTGCGCTGGCTCGATGTCGAGCAGCAGCACCTACGCGATCTCGTCGCGGGACGGGTACGTCCGCGCTTCATGAGTGCTGCGGTGCCGTTACGCAAGGACTTCAACAGTGAACAGAACATCGCAATCGAACGGGCAGTACAAATGCAGGACTACCTGCTTATTCAAGGGCCACCAGGAACGGGCAAGACCAGCGTTATAGCCGAGATTGTCAAACGGCTCACGCAGCAGGGGCAGCGCGTCCTACTGGCGGCCTTCACCAATCAAGCCGTTGACAACATGCTCAAGCGGCTCGATAAAGAAGGCTTCCATGACTATGTACGCCTGGGACACGAACGGAGCGTACATCAGGATATTCAAAAGCGGCTTCTGAAAACTCTTATCGAGCAGCAGAACAGCAAAGAAGGAGTGAATGAGGATGGGCAAAGCGGGGAAAGCATAGACGAAGATGGGCAAAACGCAATCTGGTCTCTGCTCAGCGCAAGCCCTGTTGTTGCATCAACAACGGCAACATGGTCGTCGGACAAGTACACGCCCGCGCTGATGCCGTTCGATGTCGCCATTATCGACGAGGCAAGCCAGCTTACAGTTCCCGCCATTCTGGGCGCGTTACGCTTCATCAAACGCTTTATTCTGGTTGGCGATGATAAGCAATTGCCTCCACTGGTACTCAGTCAAGAGGCCGCAGAACGAGGGCTTGCGGACTCACTTTTTAGCTCGCTTAAACGGCTGGAAGAGAACTACACGGAGCAGCACCGGGAGACGGTTAGCGCGTGCGTCTCGCTAAAAACGCAGTACCGTATGAATCGCTGGATATCCAATTTCTCCTCGAACGTCTTCTACGATAAGCGGCTCGTCGCCCATGAGTCGGCGGCGCACCGACGCCTGGAATTTCAACCGCGTGATGTTGCCCAGCAACAGGAGACGGAAGCGATTACGCGGGCCATCGCGCCCGAATTTCCGCTTGTCTTCCTGGATGTGCGCGACAAGCAGGAAAAGAGTATCTTGAAAGCAAGCAACGCGGAGGCGCGGGCGGTACGTGATGTTGTGCAAGCTTTGCTCCAGCGTGGTATTAAAGAAGACGAAATTGGTGTCATAGCATTATATCGCGCACAGGTGGCGAATATACGGCGCGTGTTGTTCGCGGACGACGCATCACAGGAATGGAAGGGATTACCTGTCACCACACTACTTAGTGTTGACACGGTTGATCGCTTTCAAGGGGGCGAACGTTCGGTCATCATCATGTCATTCGCCACAAGTAGCGAGCCAGAGGCAAACACACTGCGGCGTGAGTTTTTGACGAATAGTAACCGTTTGAATGTTGCCCTGACTCGCGCTCAACGGAAACTCATTCTGGTTGGGTGTGTCTCCGCCCTTGAACACCTACCTATTTTTAGCCGCCTCATTGCTTACTGTCGCAGTATGAAAACGGTAATTGGGGTTGGCAAGTGAAACAACGAGGTTACATGTGCGAAAGAGTATTCTTGTGGTTGGTAGCTTGAACATGGATCAGATTGTGCGTGTGCCACGCCTGCCGACGCCCGGCGAAACGCTGCTTGGTGCGGGTTCACTCAAGCTTGTGGCGGGCGGAAAGGGAGCAAATCAGGCGGTTGCGATGGCGCGTCTGGGCGCCTCGGTAACAATGGCGGGTCGTGTGGGTGCTGACACTTTTGGAGAACAATTGATAGAAGCACTACAACGCGATGGTATTGATACGCAGCTCGTTAGCATCGATATAGAAGAGGCAAGCGGTGTTGCGTTTATTTTCCTCACACCCGATGGTGACAACGCGATTGTGGTTGCGTCCGGCGCGAACATGCATGTAGGCGAGGATATGCAGCAAATGGCACGTATTCACGAAGTTGTTGGGAACACGCAGGCACTGGTGCTACAATTGGAGATACCGCTTCCAACCGTGCGACGTCTGATCGAGGCAGGGCGTGTAGCAGGCGTACCTGTCATTCTCAACGTCGCGCCGGCGCAACCGCTCTCGAAAGCACTGCTCCAACAAGTCTCCGTTTTGATTGTCAACGAGAGTGAGGCGAGCCTGCTCAGTGGGCAACGAGTCGAGAGCCTGGAAGATGCTCAGATCGTGGGCAAGGTACTCCACGGCTATGGCATTCCCACCGTTGTCCTCACGCTTGGGTCGCGCGGTGCCATGCTTGTTATGGATGATACCAAAGGCAAGGTTCGCACAATCTATCAACCCGCGCCAAAAGTGCAGGTTGTCGATACAACGGCGGCTGGCGACTGTTTCGCGGGTGCGCTTACTGTTGCGCTCACCGAGGGGCAAGAGGCGGAAGAGGCGTTGCGTTTCGCGGTCAACGCGAGTGCACTTAAAACGACAAAATTTGGCGCACAACCTGGCCTACCAACAAGAGAGGAAGTTCATGCAGCGTATTATTCTTGATACTGACCCTGGCATAGATGATGCCTTAGCCCTTTTTCTAGCCCTGGCCTCGCCCGAAGTCACCCTTGAAGCAATCACAACCGTTAGCGGCAACGTCTCCGTGGAACAGACAACGCGGAACGCGATAACGTTACTCACCCTGGCAGGTCGGACTGATATTCCCGTCGCCATCGGCAGTTCACAACCACTTGTGCGGAAACGTGTCGATGCCGCGCACGTGCACGGCGAGAACGGACTGGGCAATGTACAGTTTCCAGAACCAACGGTGAAGGCCGTAGAGCAACACGCGGTAGACCTCATAATTGAGAGAGTTATGGGCAATCCTGGCGCGATTACGCTGGTTCCGATTGGCCCACTGACAAATATCGCGCTGGCGGTGCGACGTGAGCCACGCATCGCGCAACGGGTACGCGAGGTGGTGATTATGGGTGGCGCGGCGCGTGTGCCTGGCAATGTGACGCCCAGCGCGGAGTTCAATATTTTCGCCGATCCACACGCCGCGCACGTCGTCTTTCACGCAGGGTGGCCTCTGCGCCTTGTAAGTCTCGATGTAACAACGCAGGTCATGCTACACAGGCAGCAGATCGCGGCATTGGCAGCGCAGGGTGGTAAGCAGGCAACCGCGATCAAGGCGATGATGGCCTATTATTTCGATGTGTTTGGTCAAACCTCTGGTAGCACAGCGTTTCAGATGCATGACCCACTCTGTCTTGCTGCCGCGTTCCAGCCCGACCTCATCACCTGGGAACCTGCCTTTGTGGATGTCGAGCTAGCAGGTACGCTTACCTTTGGCGAAACTGTTGCCTCTTTCAAACGCTCCGACACACCAAATATGCGTGTTTCGCTGCGAGTGGACAGTGACCGTTTTATAGCGTTGTTTCTCGAACGGATGCAAAACAGGTAGTTTCGCGTTTTGACAAAGACGAGTTTGTGGGCTATAGTACAGAGGTAAACTATTCTTTCTTCTCTATAGCGCAGAAGCGAAAAGCGTCTCCACAAAGGAACTTTTATATGGCAGCAATCAGCGAAGCAGAGGTTATGGATGCTCTGCACGAATGTTATGATCCAGAAATTCCCGTTAATATTGTCGACCTTGGGCTTATCTACGGCGTTGAGGTAGATGAGGAAAAAGATCATGTTCAGATTTCAATGACCCTTACCGCGCTGGGATGTCCAATGGCAGGCGAGGTAATCGCCGAGGTTGAGATGCGCGTGGGACAGGTCGAGAATGTCAAAAGCTGCAAGGTAGAACTGACATTCGATCCCCCCTGGTCTCCTGACCGCATGACCGAGGATGCCAAGTGGGAACTCGGTATGGTGTAGTCGCAAGAATTTTGCTGAGAGTTTGTATGATGGTACACAAGATGCCACTGAACAGACTCTCTTTTCCCCCTCTTTGCTTGCTACGATTGCTATGGTATACTGATTTGACTATTCTAGGAGTTGGAGGCGACAAGAATGACAGCGAATGGATACTATGGTCAACAAAGCGGCGACCTTCGTGCGACAGTAGCCATTAGCCAGAACGAAGCAGCATATGGCACCTCCCGCACATTGAACCTTCCCGATGGACGCACACTTCAAGTGACCATTCCCCCCAATACACGCCCCGGACAAGAGATACGCGTTGAGGGGCATGGACAGCAAGGCACAGGCGGGACACCAGCAGGCGCACTTATTCTCACAATTTCCATCGCGCAAGCTGAAAACTTCGGCTCTCAACCCTATCCCCTTAGCGGCTCCGATACGCCGACAGCGTTTATGGCTCCCCCTCCACCGCCGCTTCCTGCTCAGGTATCATATCCAGCGATCAATCAAGGCAGTGGGGGAGGTTTTACAAGTTATCCACCACAGGGACAACTTACGCCGCTACCAGCTTCATATCAGCAACCAACACAGAGCACTCCATATTATGGCCTACAGGGACAGGTTCCTGTTACGCCGCTTGCGCCTTCTGCAACGAAAGGACGTCCACGGCGTTCACTGTTTCTCACCGGTATGCTCGCAGCACTCGCGGTTCTGATTATCGTGGGGAGTCTGATCTATTATGGTGCGGTTTATCAGCCTCAACAACAGCGTTTACAGGCAACTATGACAGCAACGGCACGATTGCAAGCCACAAACACAGCTTTCACTGTGCAATCAACAGCAACGGTTAAGGCACAGGCAAACGCTACAGCAACGGTAATAGCCAAACCACTTAACGACTACAACACAATTACAGCCAAGACGCCTGACTTACTCAATGACTCGCTCTCCGCCCCCAGTACAAGTAACTGGTTGACGGATAAAGGGTGCTTCTTCAAAGATGGCGCGTATCATGCTGTCGCGGATCAAAAGGGCTTTTTTTACGATTGTTCAGCTACAGCCACGAAATTCTCCCACTTTCTTTATCAGGTCAACATGACTTTTATCAAGGGGAACTATGGCGGAATCATGTTTCGCGCCGACCTCACAAACTCGAAGTTTTACCTTCTGCGTATCAATGGGGATACAGGTGGCTATGATCTCTATGTCTACGTTGGCAGGCAGGCAAAAGACTCGACGCGCCTACTTGGGTCAAATAGTGGTGCTATTAAGACGGGGCCAAACCAATCCAATAAAATAGCGGTTCTTACACGCGGTACGACCATTGCGCTGTACTTCAACTCGACATACATTGATAGTGTTGAAGATACAACCATTGGCAGTGGTCAGATCGCAGTCTTCGCGGAAGACGACCAGAACGTAGCCGAAGTAGCTTTCGATCATGCACAAGTGTGGAATGCGTAACGACATATAACGAACTAATACAGAAAGCAAAAAATAATTTATGAAGCATTGTACAAACTGTGGTTTGCAGATAGCACAAGAAGTTACAACGTGTCCACGTTGTGGTACAAGCGTACCATATAACATGACGATTCCGCTTACACCACAGTCTACGGGTTCGACAGGTACAATTTCCGCATTTCCAACGCAGAATAGCCAGAGCAACCAGACAAGTATGTCCGACGCGAACACGCCACAGCTCGACTTTGCCCCACAGAGTGACGCGCCATTTTCTCAGCCACACGCGGTATATCAGGAATATACCGCAACCAGTTCAAACGCACAACAAAAGGGCGGCACTGAGCCAGCAATACCCGTGCTTCCTGTCGCACCATCGGAGTCGCAGAGTAACGCCCTCATACTACAGGCGCAACAGACTCCACGCTTCCCTGTGGAAGCACCACCACCACAAACTCCGACGCCTTATACCTATAGCGCACAGAACACGCCACGCTTTCCTGAACCTGTAGAACCAGTACAACTACCACAAACTCCAATGCCCTATAGCGCACAACAAACGCCTTATGATGCGCACCCTTTTTCCGGCTACTCACAACAACAGGTGCCGCTATTTCTTACACCACAACCACCCGTAAACGAACAAACACTACGCGCAGGCCCACCATCAAGCCAGCCACCGCCGTTATATGGTCAGCCTTACCCGAACGCACAAACGGGACAACAGCCGCCGTTGTATGGTCAGCCCTACCCGAACGCATCACAGCAACAGCCGCCATTCCCGACGCCACCACAGGCGCGGCGCGGACTTTCACGCCCTCTCATCGTTGGACTTATCATTCTCGCGTTACTCCTGATGTCGGGCGGTGTGAGTTTAATTTATTACACAACAGTTGCTCATCCCGCGCAACTACACGCGCAGGCCACTGCTACCATACAGACAGCACTCACGGCAGACGCGCACACGACTGCGACAGCGCAGGCACAGGTCACGGCCACAGCAGTCGCCAACGCGAACGCCACAACTACCGCGCAAACACAGGCAACAGCACAGGCGCAGGCTACCGTCACAGCATTGCAGAGTATCTATACACAGGCCACGCAAGGCGGGCCGGCTTTTACCTCTTCGCTCGCGGCACAGGACAACAACAACTGGGACGTAAATGATACAACTGATGGGGGAGGATGTGGTTTTAACGCTGGCAGTTACCATACTACAATTCTCTCGAACCATTTCTACTTTCCCTGCTTCGCGCCGGGAACCAATTTTGGAAATTTCGCGTATCAGGCAGAGGTAACAATCAATCAGGGCAATGAGGGCGGTCTGATCTTCCGTGCCAATAGCAACTTTGATCTGGCACAGTTTTATCTCTTTAGTATCGATCAGACTGGCAACTATAGCCTTGCGGTCTCGAAAGACAAGACGCATGGCACAACACTTGCATCAGACGCAAGCCCTGCCATCAAGACAGGCGCAGGCAAGCAAAACTTGCTAACGGTGATCTCAAAGGGCAATATCTTTTATCTCTACATTAACAAGCAGTATGTGGGGAGCGCGAGCGACAGTAGCTACAGTACAGGCGAGATTGGCGTCTTCGCGAGTGATAGTACCGCGAATACAGATGTTTCATTTAGAAACGCTCAAGTCTGGTCGCTATAAGAAATTGCCAAAAAAGCAGGAAAGCGGTGGAGAGCATGGCACAAACTGACAGGACGGCAGCGATTATCGCGAACACACGGATTGGGATTATTGGCGGCGGGCAGCTGGGCTTGATGCTCAGCGAGGCCGCGCGTGCGATGGGATTTCCTCCCGTAACCGTGCTTGATCCTACGCCTCATAGTCCCGCTTCTTCCGTCGCAATACAACTAGAGGGCAGTTTGCGCGATCCTGCCGCGCTACGTTCCCTCGCCGCCCGAACCGATGTTCTCAGCTATGAAATAGAGCATATCAATACCGAGGCATTACAGGACTTACAGACAAGCGGCGTCAACATTTATCCCGCGCCAGCAGTGCTGCGTATCATTCAGAACAAATATATGCAAAAAGAGTTTCTAGCGCAACATGGTATTCCCGTCGCACCCTTTCTCGCGGTTGAGGGGCCAGAAGATATTGAACAAGCTGTACGCAATTGGGGCTATCCGCTTGTTCTCAAAGCAAGAACGGATTCCTACGATGGGCGCGGTAACGCACGCATCAATGGGCCGAATGATATTCAGACCGCGCTGACACAACTGGCGGGACGCGCACTCTACGTCGAAAAATGCCTCGTGCTAGAAAAAGAACTGGGCATCATGATCGCGCGTAACCAGCGCGGAGAGATCGTCACGTTCCCCGTCGTTGAGATGCTACACGCTCGCGATATCTGCGAAACCGTGCTTGCGCCCGCGCCTATTACAACAGCACTGCAAGCGGAGGCACAAGCAATGGCATATGCCGCAATCGACAAGCTTGATGCCATCGGCATCTTTGGCGTGGAGATGTTTCTGGATACCGCAGGGCATATCTGGCTAAACGAGATCGCGCCACGCCCGCACAATCTTGGACACTTCACTATCGAGGCGTGCCAGACCTCACAATTTGAGCAGCATCTGCGTGCCATCACAAATCTTCCACTGACTTCAACCGCGATGCGCTACCCCGCCGCGGTGATGGAGAACATTCTGGGAACACGTAATGGCCTCGCAGAACCACGCTGGACACATGGTTATGACGCTTCCCACGTCTTCCCGCATATTTACGGGAAGCGAGAAACCCGCATTGATCGCAAGATGGGACATATCACCGTTGTGGGCGACGATCTCGCGACGGTTTATAAACAGGCAAAGGAGGCGAGGGCCGCGCTCTCGCTATAATCGCACACTATGCCAAATATCGAAAATACGCTACACGCGCCCGACATACATACACATGGCGTACTGGTTTCGCCCGCAGGTATCGGTGCGGCGGCGCGTGGTGAACCAAGAGTGCTAGTTACAATGGGCAGCGATTCAGACCTGCCACTGATGATGAAGACAGTCGATACTCTCCGTTACGACTTCGGCATCACCTGCCTGGTGCAGATCAACTCGGTTCACCGCGACCTACGTACCGTCGTCGCGCATATCGACAACCTGCCCACATCCATTCAGGTTATCATCGCTTGCGCGGGCGGAGCCGCTCACCTGCCGGGCAACATCGCCGATCTACGCGCCGACCTGCCCGTTATCGGCGTGCCGCGCGACATGGGTGCGCTCAACGGAATCGATGCCTTGCTCTCTATGGTGCAGATGCCCGAAGGCGCACCCGTCGCGGTCATGGCGATAGGCACCGCAGGTGCAATCAACGCCGCCATTCACGCCGCCAAAGAGGTCGCCATTGGAGACGCCACGATCAAGGAACGGCTACAAGCCTACGCCGAGAAACGCAAGGCACGCGTCTCGCGGCAAAACGCATCATTACAACAGAGTCTAGAAGGCTATACGAAATAAGTGGTGGCAATTCGCTGGCAGGAGTGTAGAGAGACATTACTTCTTGCCCGAAAACTTGTAAGTTCTCGCAACATGTGGTACTATACCCGCCGTATAGAAGGCTTGGTTAAGAAAAAAAGAGATGCCTGATAAGGGTAGGTAAGGTACAGGAATGTCGAATAAAAACCAACTTCCATCTTCTAGCCCTTTCACGCCAGACGCGGGAACTGTCACCGATTTGCCCGCGCCGAACACGGGACAAGGAGTGTCTGAGCATGTGTCACCGACAGCTATCACCGTAGAGGCTCCCGCACTCCAAACGGCTCTTCCGGTTTGGCCTCCCACACAGCAACAGTATCGTCGCCGTGACACACTTTCGCCTACTCTCCAACTACTTTTATTCGGAGCAGCGTTTCTGCTCATCGTAAGCGGACTCGGCGCGATTATCTTTACTTCCGCACGGCAGTATCGCAGCACGTTACATGCAGTTGCCACGTTCGATGTACGATCTACACAAAACGTTATTGCCACAGTACAGGCACAAACGCAGGGAACGGCGCAGGCAATCGATACAGCGCAGACGCAGATCAACGTAACCGCGACCAGTGGCGCGAACAATGACTTGACCGCGACAGCAACTATTGATAACGCGACAGCAACGGCAACAGCACTGGGAGATTTCTATACACAAGCGACGACGGGAACGCCTGCATTCACCGACGGGTTGAGCGATAACACAGGAAGCGGGAAGTGGGATGAAGGCAGTACATCCCCCAGTACAGGGTGTGCATTCACCAATGGCAACTATCATGCAAGCGAGGCACAACAGGGCTATTTTCAACCATGCATTGCGCGAAGTACCACATTCAGCAACTTCGCCTATCAGGTGAATGTGACCACCACAAAGGGCAATCGCGGACAGGCAGGGCTTCTTTTCCGTGCCGACTCCGAGAATAAAGCATACTATTTCTTTCGCGTGAGCATTGATGGCTCGTATGGGTTGGATGTCTATAACACCGATGGTAAAGGGAGCACACTTGTAAGTGGTAGAAGTAGCGCGATTGCAACGGGCTTTGGACAATCGAACACGTTGACAGTTGTCGCCAAAGATACGCACTACTTCCTGTATGTGGGCGGGCAATATGTGGATACAGCGACGGATAGCACGCTGACCGAGGGCAAAATTGGCGTAGCCGCGGTTGATGTGAGTACGCCAGTTGACGTTACCTATAGCAACGCGCAGGTATGGAAACTTTAGCTGTGCCGCGACTCTTGACAAGCGCGGTGGTGCCTGTTATGCTTGCTATAGCAAAAACATAGCTATATGGCTAGGAACGGGACAAGTACCTCTCATAGTGCACCAGAGAACTGCGGGTCGGTGCGACGCAGCAGGCAACCGAGAGTAGAAATCCACCCGTGAGCCTGCGCGAGAAGCGTAACGGTGCCTCCGTTAGCGGGCAAGAACGAGTTCTCTTCTCCATAAAGGAAAAGGGAAGAAGTAAGGTGGTATCACGATTCCGCGGTTCAGCGTCGTCGTCCTTTTGAGGACACGGCGTTTTTTATTGTCTTTTTTAGCGTTTTTCTTTTGGAAAGGCAGTCTTTCATGCTTGACTTAGCGTTTATTCGCAACAACCCAGAGGCCGTCAAAGAGGCGGCGCGACTCAAAAATAATCCTCTCGATGTTGACGCGTTGCTCGCGCTTGACCAGCAAGTGTTGACGCTTCAACACGAGGTAGAGGAGATGCGTACTCATCAAAACCAGCTCTCGAAGCAGATACAGGATGCCACTAAAGCAAAGAATACCGAGTTGCGGAACACACTGATAGCCGAGGGCAAACAGCTTTCAACGCACCTCAAGGAGCACGAACCACAACTCGCGGCATTGCAAGAGGAGCGGTATCAACTGCTGTTGACCGTTCCAAACATCCCTGATTCCAAAGCACCTGTTGGCAAGGATGAAAACGACAACGTGCCGATCAAGTATTGGGGCGAAAAACCACACTTCGATTTCACCCTGCTCGACCACTACGATTTGATGCAGAAGCATAATATGGTGGATATCGAACGTGCCGTAAAGGTCGCGGGTTCGAGAAGCTACATTTTGAAGGGCGACGCGGCACGGCTTGAGTTGGCCCTGATGAACTTCGCGCTTGACCGCATCGCACGCAAAGGCTTCACGCCGTTGATTGTACCCGCGATGGCGCGTGAGTTTTGTTTCGTCGGCAACGGGCAGTTTCCCAAAGGCCGCGATCAGGTCTACAGCATCGCGGGCGAGGATACGTTTCTGATTGGCACCGCAGAGGTCGCGATCAGCGGTATGTATAAAGACGAAATTCTCAAGGTCGAGGAGTTGCCCATTACCTATGTCGCCTTTAGCCCCTGCTTTCGGCAGGAGGCGGGTACGTATGGCAAGGACACACGCGGCGTCTTCCGCATTCATCAGTTCAACAAAGTGGAACAGTACGTGTTCTGCGAAGCAAAACACGAAACATCAGTTCAATGGTACGAGCAACTTCTACACAATTCTGAGGAACTTCTACAAGCTCTTGAACTTCCCTATCGCGTGCTTGAGGTTTGCACCGGCGACATGGGTGATGGCAAGGTCGCGATGTCTGATATCGAGTGCTGGATACCAAGCGAACAGCGTTATCGCGAAACACACTCATGCTCGTACTTCCACGATTGGCAGGCGCGACGCGTCAACGTGCGCTATCGCGACGCGGAGGGCAAGCTTAAATTTGTGCATACGCTCAACAACACCGCCATCGCGTCGCCGCGTATCCTGCTCCCATTACTAGAGATACACCAGCAGGCGGATGGTAGCATCCATATTCCAGAGGCATTGCGCCCGTATATGGGTGGTCAGGAGTACATCGGGAGAGTGTAATGAGGCTCTATACAGACTAGAAATAGCAGTAACGTTGTAACGTTGGCCCCTGAAGTGGCTCTACAGGCGGGTTCAAGGCTTCTTTGCAATGTTACTTATGCTAGCAATTTTTAGTAACGTTGTAACGTTTCGAGGTCTAAGGCGAGCCAACGTTACAACGTTACTAAATTTTCGCCATTGCCAGTAACGCCTTGAACCCGCCTGTAGAGCCACTTCAGGGGCCAACGTTACTAAAAATTATATATATATATAATTTTTAGTAACTATTATTTTAACGGGATGATCTCCCCCTGAACAGTGTTCGCTTCGTCATCAATGATAAGCAAACCAATGCTACAGTTTGGTTGGAGGCGGCGATCATTCGCGCTGCCGGGATTGAAAAGCAACTGCCCCTCGTGCTCTTGATTGTATGGAGTATGGCTATGCCCAAAGATAACAACGCGGGCATTGGGAAACTCTTGCCGCGCCGCGCGTGAACGTGTCTTTGTGTCGCCGAGAATATGGACGATGCCGATTCTGCATTGCCCTATTACAATCTCGCGCTTGAGCGGGAGTTTAGCTATAACCTCTTCTGACTCAACATTGCCCTGAACAGCATCGACGGGCGCGATTGTCTCCAGTAGCGTAAGCACCGAGGGCAAAGAAATATCTCCCGCATGAACAATACGTTCGACATTCACGAAGTGTTGCCAGATGCTCTCTGGAACACTTTTGAAATGAGGAATATGGGTGTCTGAAATAATGCCGACGCGGTGCAACATGTTGGTACAACCCTCTCTTTTGCGATATACTGCAAGTGGCTTTTTCTGTATAAAACTAGCTTTCTCATCAGGATATCACATCGTATGCAAATTGCTGTCATCTCGGATATTCATGGCAATCAGGTCGCGTTGGAAGCGGTAGTACAACACATTACGCAACATCAATCGGCTGAAGTTGTTATTATAGCTGGGGACCTGTGTTTGAATGGGCCACGCCCCAGGGAGGTGCTAGAAACGCTGCAAGCGTTGGAGTGGCCCGTTATTCAGGGGAACGTGGATGTGGATGTCGCGACACAACGCCCCAAAAAAGGGACAAAGAAGCGCGAGATTGTCGATTGGACACGCGAGCGGATTGGCGAGGCGGGTATCAACTACCTCGACTCGCTCCCAACGTCGCATCTGGTTCTTAATCCGCGTGGTTCTGATCTGCTCGTGGTTCACGCGAACCCACTTAATCAGGAAGAGACAATTTTTCCTACGGCACCCGACAAAGAATTGGAGCATCTCCTGGGGCATATACCCACAACGATAGGCGCAGTCGCCTTCGGGCATCTCCACATTGCGTATCAGCGACGCTGGCGACACCTGCTTTTGTTTGATGCGGGTAGTTGTGGTCTGCCACGTGATGAGGACCACCGCGCGTCATACGGTATACTGACATGGAAAAAGGGAACGTGGCAGGCAAGGCATCAGCGTGTAGAGTATGATATTCCCAGGGTAGTTGACCAGCTCCGCACCTGCGGTATGCCCAACGCGGAGAAGCGCATCAAGGTGCTGTTAGAGGCACGGTATTCATAAAACGATCAGGGGGAGACCACGAAGGTATCTCCTCCCCCATATGGTGACTAGCAAAACTGTGTCTATAGTGTATTTGTTAGGAGCGCAGAATCTGGCACGAAACGCACATGCAGTTGAATACATGAGCAACCAGATTGTCTTGTTTCTGCTCATCCAGGAAATCATAAACAACGATGCTTTCTTCGCCAAGATAGCTTGAGGCATCACCAACATCTTCTAGCTCTAATAATTTAATAATAGCTCTTAATTCGCCCGTTGTTGCCATTATATTTCTCCCCCGTTCTCTCTCTTCTCTTATGACTACTTCTAGTTTACTCGTAAAATATGCTCAAGTTTATTTGTACGCCATAGATGTGTTTTTCTTTATAGTATAGAAGGTAAAAAGTAAGCAAAACCTCTTTGCTGTATATATATACGTCCAACGTGCCAGATTTCACACATTGGCCTCCCAACTAGTCCTAAAGGGCCATACAGATAGTGTATTGAATACGTTGCGTTACCATGGAGATGAGAGAAATACAAAAAGCACAAAAAACAGCTTGACGTAGCCCCACTTTTTCTGGTATACTTAGCTTGTTCCATTTTCGGGGTGTGGCGCAGCCCGGTAGCGCACTACAATGGGGTTGTAGGGGTCGGAAGTTCAAATCTTCTCACCCCGATTTGGTTAAAGCAAGAGAGCAGGCACAGCAGCAGGTTTGTTGCTGTGCCTGCTCTCTTGCTTGTTCTCAGCGTTTGATTGCGGTTATCAGCGACGCCCCCGGCGTAAGCAGTCGGTAGCTTCTCACCTGCTCCATGCCAACGCTCTCTAGCCAGTGGTGTACCGTTGGAAAAGGGTAGCATGTTCCACCTATCGTTGTCACCGTCAACGCCATAAATTGTACCATGAGCGAGGCCAGCCGCGAGCCATGCGTCTGGTCGGTAACTTGATCGACGTATACAAGCATTCCACCGGGGCGGAGCGTCCGCGCGACCTTCGCCAGCGTCGCCTGGTTAAGCTCCGGTTGCAGTAGGTGCGCGATATGAAAGTACAACGCCACGTCAAATTGGCCCGTGATTGGCTCCGCGAAATCCTCCTGCACGATATCAGCACACACGAAATCCATACGCTGCTCTAGCTTCATCAGCTTGGCGGTGCGCCGTCCGGCATCGATGCCAGCCTGAATATCCATGATGGTCGCGTGCAGGCGGGGATATCTGCGGCAGAAGAGCGCACTGTAGCCCGCGTGTGAGCCGCCAACGTCCAATAAACGGGTCGAGCCACGCGGCACTTGCACCCGATTGATAATCTCGCTTCCCAGCGCGGTTGCAAGCGAGGCCAGCCCAGCATAGTGTCGCTCCAGTAGTCGCGCAGTATCGGGATTGCTCGCGTCCTCTGCGTAAGGCATATGCATGGCTTGTTTGTTGGTACGTACAACTTGGGGCATACGCTCCCAGATGGCGACGATATCGGGACTATGAATAACATAGGGTGCGATACTCACCGAAGAGGTACTAAGCAACCAACGCTTTGTCATACGCGTATTCTGGTAACGTCCATTGCGTTGACGAAGGTAGCCAGCCGAAACAAGTAGCTGCAAAAGCAGTTGTAACCCCTGTGGATCGCAGTCCAGTTTCTTCGCCAGCACCTCCGCTGTAAGTCCCCCTTTGCCGAGGGTATCGAATACATCTAGTTCGCAGGCCGTCACAAGAACCTTTGCGATACCCGCAGCAAGCGGCGTGTCAAACAGGGGCGCAGGCAAAATATTGAGTCGGGCCAGAATACTTTCAAGCATGGTGAGACGTAATGGCATTATAGTAAAACTCCAATCAACCAGCCGGCGGCAAGGATGATACATGTCAGAACGACAATATAAAAATACGTCTTCTCTCTCTGACCTCGCTGTTCGGGGCGAAGAAAAAGCGCGAGCCAAAGAGTGAGTGCGCCAACAACAAAAAGCGTTGGTAGTACCAGAGAGAGCTGGGCAGGCACAACATGAGTAAATGTAAGTGTTCCTACTAAAATACTACTGAAAAGAACGAGGAGAGGACAAGTAATATACACGCCGCTTTCGCCTAGCACAACTGCGAGAGTTCGCGCACCATTCGCCGCGTCTTCCGCGAGATCGGGGAGCGAATTGGCGAGGTTGATGGCGACGCCAAGACAGGCGGCTATCGGAACGAGCCAGAGAATTACGGGCAGGACATGACCAACGCCAAGAAAGGCATAAAGTGGAATAAGGGGAATAGCTAGCGCGAACACAATACCACTGAGCGGCGTCGATTTCAACCCTAGATTGTAGCCCTGTCCAAGCACAAGATAGATACACGAAACAAGCAGAGCGAACGGGTTAAGTGGGAGTAGAAGCAGAACCATAGCAAGAATTAAGCATAGGCCCAGCGTGAGAGCCTCGCGCGGACGCACAAGACCAAGTGGAATAGGTTTCTGCTTTTTTCCAAGTGTATCAAGGCGACGATCACAATAATCATTGAGAACCGCGATAGAAAGCTGCATCGCGATGTGCGCGGCAACAACGAGCGCAAGTATGCCCCAATTAAAGTGAGGCCATAGCGCGACAAGCGCAAAAAGTGTGACCGCGAGGGTATGAAAAAGTACAGGTATGGGATGGCAGAGGAGATAGAAGCCATACCAGATTTCGCCCGCGCCACGCTTTCTTACAATCTCCATACGCTACCACACCGGCAACTTGTGACTGATCGCCTTGAACCATTCACCACGCACCTCGTTTCCGGCAAGCGCGAGCGTGATACAGACACCGATCAATGTACCAAACACCCAGAACGCGGCGGTAAGTGTGCCGCTATTCATGCTTGCAAAAAACAGCGCAGCCGTAACCGCGACATGCGCGAACTGGTCGTGACCATTGCTAAAACCTAAACTTACGCGTAAGGACGGCTGGCCCAGAATAATGCCAAACGTTGTTATCGTGGCGAGAATAATAACACTAAGCATCTCTTTGAGTGAGGGGCGAAGCGGCACGTACACTTCGCGCCCAACTCTTTCACGTTCACGCTGCTGTACATCATACGCCACAAGCTGCATAATGTTCGTGGTCAGGTTCATCGGCTCCAGTACCGACTGTGTACCCTCTAACGCAGCAGCAATCTCTTCCAGTACGGCAAGTTCTCTTCTGCATTCTACACATGTAGCAAGGTGTACTTCAAGTAGACGTACCTTTTCCCAGGGCAGGTGATTGTCAATATATAACTGCAACTGCTGAATAGCTTGAGAACATCGCATTGTTAGCCTCTCGATCTTGTATTCCGCTCTTGCTCAAACGCTTGCAGCCGTTCTTTGAGCAAATTTCGTGCCCGAAACAGATGCGTCTTGATTGTGCCAATTGGCATAGCAAGAATATCTGCCATCTCTTCATACGTCTTTTCCTGCAAGTGCCGCAGAACCAACACAAGACGATACTTTGTAGGAAGCGTGGCAAGCTGCTCACGTACAAGTGTTTGTCGCTCATGAGCGTCAATGTCGGTGTCCGCACGCGTTTCGCTATCGGCATCTTCCAGAATTTGCTCAGCCTGAATAGCAGTCTGTAATGCTTTATCGCGTTTGTGCTGCTCTAATTGTTTCAGACAACAGTTGTATGCGATACGATGAAGCCAGGTAGAGAAACGCGCGTCCCCACGAAATGATGGAAGACCTTGCCAGGCAGCAAGAAATGTCTCCTGTGTTACCTCGTTTGCTTCATCATAATGTTGGAGCATTCGATACACAAGATTGAAGACACGATGCTGGTGACGCTGCACAAGAAGCGCAAAAGCATCCTGATTTCCATTTTTACTTGCAGCAACAAGTTCCACATCATCTTGCTCCACCTGGTCAGCACCGACAGGCGTTGTATGTGCAAGGGATGTCCCTATGCTGTGTGATGGATGCAATTGATATTCACTCATACTTTCTCTTTAGAGGGCAACTAGTGAGAAAATGTTTCATTTTCTGCTGACTGAAACATCCCTCTGATTTCGTGTATCATAACATAAGTACGTATCAGAAAACGAAAGGGTAGAAGTATGTTCTCAAATGCATTTCTCGTCTTGCTCGGCTGGCTTATGGCACTGGCGATTTTCTTTGGTTTCATTGTGCTTTTGCGTTATTTGCATCACAAAGAGCGCATGGCACTTATTACGCATGGCATCAATCCACAACGTCAACGCGGCGATGATCCACAGCGTCAAATACGCAGCCGACGGATGCTGCGTGCAGGGCTAATTATCGCAATGGTGGGCCTCTCGCTTACAGTAGGTCTTTATCCTATTGGTTTTTTCTTGCCTGTAACTCTCGCGGCAGCCACACCGTTTCATTTAGGCCCCTGGCTTCTTCCTGGCCTGATTCCGTTAGGGGTGGGTATCGCGCTCATAGTGAGTTATTATCTTGAGCAAAGCGGACAGGGTACGCAACCAACGCATCCACAGGCAGAAACGGGCAGAGAAGAAACGAGCGCAGAGAATGTAACGCCACTGCGAGAACATGTAGACAAGAAAAGACTCTCGTGAGAATGTTTGCAAAATGCAACGCGTTTCTCTCTCTTTTACAAAACTCGTTGAAAAACCTATTGACAGGAGGAGCGTATAGTGGTACTATCTCACTTGCACCCGACAGAAAACTGAATGGTGCAGCGATGCGAAAGTAGCGCATGTTCTTGAACAACTGAAGAGTGGTAAGGAAACAAGAAACACAGATTTTAACCTGTCAAGCGAGTGATGAGCTTGCCAACATACTAAACGCACATCTCTATGAGATTGCATAGACACATGAATGGCGAGTTTGATCCTGGCTCAGGATAAACGCTGGCGGCGTGCCTAACACATGCAAGTCGAACGCGCTTCGCAAGAAGCGAGTGGCGGACGGGTGAGTATCACGTGGGCCACCTACCGTGAGGTGAGG
>JBBQVS010000067.1:0-23008 GCA_038211295.1 Ktedonobacterales bacterium
CCATTCCCCTATTCCCCCATTTCCCTATTCACCTATTCCCCCATTTCCCTATTCCCCTGTTTCCCCATTTCCCCATTTCCCTATTCCCCTATTTCCTGTTTTGTTATGCCGTAGGTCTCGAACTGGCTATTCCGCTTCTGCATCCTCTTCGTCAGAAGCAAGTTCTTCGTTCGTCTCCTCTACATCCAACATAGCTCCTCCGTCTATCGCTTCGCTGGATATGGTACTCGCGTCTATCACGCCATCAATGATCTCGACACCTTCGAGAACTTCGCCGTTCTCTTCGCCAATATCTTCTAGCTTTTTGCCGTTGGTTGTGGCAACCGCAACAACGGTATCGCCCTTGCCGAGCGTCATCATCTTGCGGCCCTGCGTGACGCGCCCACCTCGGATTATGCGGGTGACATCCATACGAATGACAACGCCCGCCGCCGATATAATCATCAGGTCGCTATCCTTGTCGCCCAGAATGATACGTGCAGTCGCGACCTGCCCGGTTTTCTCGTTCACGCGCGAGGTAATGACGCCGCCACCGCCTCTCGTCTGGCGTGGGTAGTCATCGATAGGCGTACACTTGCCATAGCCGAACTCGCTGACAATCAGCAGTTCACTATCTGCTGGCGTCAGGTTGAGGGAGACCGCCTTATCACCCGCGCCAAGACGGATACCACGCACACCACCACTGGTACGTGAGGCCGAGCGCAGTTCCGCGACGGTAAAGCGAATGGCGTAGCCGTTCGCGGTAATCAAAAGCGCGTCGTCATCGGTATGTGCCAGCTTCACACCAATCAGTTCGTCATCCTCTTCCAAATCCATCGCAATCAAGCCATTGCGCCGCACGCTGTCAAATTCCTCCATCGCGGTCTTCTTAACCTCGCCCTTCTTGGTGGCGAAAATCAGGAAATCACGACTCAAACCCTTTGGTACGCACACAATCGCGCTGATACGCTCGCGCTGCTCAATTGAGATGAGATTGATAAGGTGTTCACCCTTCGCGGTACGGCCCGTGTCGGGTAGCTCATAGACACGCAACTGGAACGCTCGCCCGCGATCTGTAAAGAAGAGCAGGCTATCATGCGAGTGCGCGACCAGGAGATGCTGTACGGCGTCGTCCTCGCGTGTGACCATACCAGTGATGCCACGCCCACCGCGTCTCTGTGCGCGGTAAGTGTTCGAGGGCAAGCGTTTGATGTAGCCTTTCTCGGTCAGGGTAACGACAACCTCTTCGTTCGGAATGAGGTCCTCGTGTCTGAAATCGCCCGTCTCGTCTTCAACGATTTCGCTACGGCGGGGATCGCCATACTTCGCAATCAACTCTTGCAGGTCAATCTTGATGAGCTTGCGAATCTCGTTTATGTCGCTCAGCAGCATATTATAGTAGTCGATATGCTCAAGCACGTCTCTGAGTTCATCTTCGATCTTTTGCCGTTCAAGTGCCGCTAGACGTGCGAGACGCATATCCAGAATGGCCCGACCTTGTTCTTCAGAAAACGCGAACTCGCGCCGCAGGTTTGTCAATGCCTCGTCAGTCGTCTGTGAGCCGCGAATGAGCGCAATCACCTGATCGAGATGGTCGAGCGCGATCTTCAGGCCATCCAGAATATGACGGCGAGCCTCGGCCTTTGCCAACTCATACTTCGTGCGGCGTGTAATGACAATCTCGCGATGGTTGATATGATATTGTAGAAAGTCTTTGAGGCGCAATGTGCGTGGTTGCTTGTCAACCAGTGCCAGCATATTGGCGTTGAACGCGCTCTGTAACGCCGTATATTTGTAGAGCGTGTTGAGAACGCTTTCAGGTGTAGCATCACGCTTCAGCTCGATGTAGATGCGCATACCGTTGCGATCCGACTCGTCGCGCACCTCGGCGATGCCTTCAACCTTCTTATCACGGGCCAGTTCCGCAATCTTCTTGACCAGTTCGGCCTTATTGACCTGGTACGGTATCTCCGTCACAATGATGCTGGTACGCCCGCGCTCGGTCTGCTCGAAGTTTGTACGCGCACGCACAACCACACGCCCACGCCCGTTGAGGTGCATGTTACGAATACCTTCACGCCCATGAATGATACCACCCGTTGGAAAATCCGGCCCACGTACAATGTGCGAGAGTTCTTCGGTGGTGGCCTCTGGATTGTCGATCAGGTGAATGATACCATTGCACACCTCGTTCAGGTTGTGAGGTGGAATGTTAGTCGCCATACCAACAGCGATACCTGTTGAGCCATTCAGCAACAGGTTGGGCAGACGCGCAGGCAGAACGGTTGGTTCGAGGTTCTGATTATCATAGTTGGGAACGAAATCAACCGTATTCTTGTCAATGTCGCGCAACAGTTCGTCCGCGATTGCCGCCATCTTCGCCTCTGTGTAGCGCATCGCTGCTGGCGGATCGTCGTCCTGTGAGCCAAAGTTACCCTGTCCCAGTACAAGGGGGTAGCGCATCGACCACGATTGGGCCATACGTACAAGCGCGTCATAGACCGCGACATCACCATGGGGGTGATAGCTTTTAAGCACTTCGCCGACAGTACCCGCGCACTTACGAAACTGCTTTGTCGATTGAAGGCCCATGTCTTCCATTGCGTACAATACGCGACGGTGGACGGGCTTCAAGCCATCGCGCACATCGGGCAGGGCGCGACTGACGATAACGCTCATAGAATAGTCGAGATACGCGCCTGTCATCTCATCAACGATACTGACTGGCTTAATATTGCCAAGTTCCATAAATCATCCTCACCAAAAAGAAACAGACATAGCCAAGCGGCGATATCGGGTTTGAAGTAGTGCTTGCACAGGGCGGGGGAGCCTCTAAAAGTATAATTCTACTTCCTTATAGTATACCATATCCTACGTTTTAGGACAATAAATTGCACCCAATTGTCGAGACTTGAATTTCCCTTTTACATGAGGATTTAGCGAAAGATTGTGGTTCTATCGATAGCAAAAATGCATTTAGTCGTGTATTGTGGTTGCGAGAATTAAACCACTTTTGGCGACCAAAGCACTATGTTTTACTAGGAAGCTGTGGTATCATTAAATGCAAGAGCGGAAGTTCAGGAAGCGTCAATAAAGTATGTTTGTCAACATCGTATCACTCTATCTTGCAGTCACGTCAACCCTAATGTAGTGCGGTGTTAGCTCTGATGCCATAGGGGGGAGTTCCAAGTGCTGTCATCATTGCCATTTACAGATTTGCAGTGTTTCTTCGTAGCTATTCTTGTATTTATTATCGTCGGCTTTCAGCGCGGGTGGCGACGTGAGTTAATCACCTTAGTGTTTGTACTCCTCGCAGTCATCTTGATTCGCCCCAACGGCGATGGTGGCAAGGCAATTAGCGACCTTTTCGCGCGTATTCCCGCCATGTTCGGCTACCTCGCGACAGGTTCAACACAACGCACTGGAACGACTGCCGCGACCACTAATAGCTTTCTAGGTCCCTGGGGGACGCTTATCATCTTCGCGGCAGTAATCGCGGTTGGCTATGTGATAGGTAATCGCGCTTTTCCCAAGCCTGCCAATCCAACGGAACGTTTCATCGGCATTGTGCCGTCAATCATTTCTGGCTCGTTTATTCTTGGCTACCTGATAAACTTCTTTCCGAAGAATTCTCAGGGACAGTCGTCTTTTTCGGTTGTCGTGCAGCCACCCGACCCAATAAACTACATGCCAATCCTTTTCGTAATCGCGCTTGTCGCGGTAATTATTGGTCTTATCGCAGCACGAACGAAAAAAGCTGCCCCACCCGCCGCTAAAAAGTAGGCGAGAAAGAACTGAAATATAAGGTATCGTGTGCTGTAGCTTTATAGAAAAGCAAGTAGAGATAGGAAATAGCGTAATCTTTACACACACGTCGAGGTGATTTAATGGCCGAAACACCCAAGCAAAAAGGTACAGGGACGGTAAAGCCTGTAGACCGTTGGCAATCAGGTCGTCCACGTTTCAATATTCAGGAATTTCGTCTTGGTAAAGATAAAAAGTGGCACTTTTCCGGTCAAGGGCCAGATGAAGAGGTACGAGCCGTTGTACGCCAGCACTGGTGGTTTCTTGTGCAGCCCGCGCTCCCCTTTCTTGCCACGTTGATTGGCGTCTTCGTCGTGCTCGGCCTGGCTGCCGCGTTTCCTGCCTATGGCGTCATCTGGGCCTATCTAGAGATCGCGGTGGTATTGCTTGTAGTAGGCACAGGTATCTGGTTTGCCTGGAAAGACCTGGCGGTCTGGTGGGTCGAGAGCTACGTTATCACAAACAAGCGCATCATCAACTCGCGTGGACTGCTACAACCAACCCGTCAGGAGACACCAATTGAAAAGGTGCAACAAGTCGGCATCGACATCAAGACACCACTTGAGGTTCTGCTGGGCTTCGGCACCGTCCATGTGTACCTGACGGGCGGCGATCTGATTATGAAGCATGTTCCTGACCCACGCAAGGTCAAAGATGCGCTTCAGGGCATCAGCGACGTTATCAAAGCGAAGAAAAAGAGTCCCGAGGCAATACCAGTTCCACAAGACCCAGAATTGGCCTCTGTGCTCAAGAAATTGGCTGAAGGGAAAGCCGTCCCCAAGCTGGCAGACGCCGACGAACATTATCCAGCACCGCGTAATCCCGACAGTGTACGCGGGCCGCGTCGTACCTTTGTGGGGTTTCTCCACATCCCCAGTCGTATTCACTATATGTCGGGAGAGCAGACCGTCAGGTATATTCAGCGTTCGCAATATGTTCTCTTGAAGAACCTGATCGTGCCTGCTCTGCTCATCATCATCCTCCTCCCAATCGCAATTGTGCCGCCAAGTGTCGGCTATATTCCAACGGCACTACAAACCTACTGGTGGCTCTTTATGGGACTGCTGTTCCTGGGATTTCTGGCCTCGCTCTTCCTTGTGTATATTAACTGGGCCGACGACGTTTACATCCTGACCAACAGGCGTATTATCGATATCGAGCGCAAGTTCATCTTCACCTTTGAGTCACGCCTGGAAGTCGAGTACAAAAATATTCGCGACATCAAGGTGAAAGTGCCAAATGTGGTTGAGCGTTTCCTCGATATCGGGAATGTCTATATCGAGACACCCGGCAATTCGCCTGACGTGGTGTTCAAAAGTGTCGATCATCCCTTCCTGATTCAGGACGAGGTGTACGCGATTAGAAATCACAAAGACAAAGAAGACAAGGTCAGGAAGGAAAACGACGAGCGCAAACTGCTCCAGACGTGGTTCAGTACGGTGGTCGCGAAGTTGGACAACACCACGAAGATGCATGGCGCACCAAACCTGAAAGACCTTGATCTGCTTACCGCTATGACTCACGCTCAGGAGTTAGGAATGGATGTCGAGGTATGGGGAGAAGCTGTGCCAAGCTATACCATCGCTCCGGGACGAGTTGTACACCAGAATCCACCACCGGGGACGCTAATGGAGAATGGCAGCAAGATCGAGATTGTGCTAAGCAAGAAGCCTTCGCTGGTCGATCAGTTACAGGAATAAAGACAAGGCAAGAGAAGTGTATAAGGACACATGAGAGACTTCTGAAGTCTCTCATGTGTCCTTATACACTTCTCTTATGACCATACTTTGACCGGCGTCCCAAACAGAGAAGGTGTCTACCGCATTCCGCCTCCACCGCCGACGCGAGTCAGCAAAGCGACGCTTTCGATGTGATAGGTTTGCGGAAACATATCAATTGGTTGCGCCGAGACCAAACGGTAACGTCCGCCAGAGCAGAGCGTCGCGATATCGCGGGCGAGCGTACTTGGATCACAGGAGACATAGCAGATGGCACGCGGCGCGAGTGTTTGCAACGCTTGCAAGGCTTTAGGATGACAGCCTGCACGCGGTGGATCGACGAGGGCAACGTCGATGCGTTCACGGCGGTAGTGGAGTTGCCCCAGCAATCGCTCCAGTGTGCCTTCCAGAATAGTGACGGTGTTCTGGCTATTCATGGTCGTGGTCGCTCGTGCGTCCATGACCGCGCTTGGTTGCGACTCAATGGCAAGTACACGCGCACCTCGCGAAGCCAGAAATGAGGAAAAGAGGCCAACACCGCTATAGCCATCCAGAATTACATCCGTCTGCTGAGGCTCTAACAGCGCAATGGCACGCTCAACAAGTACAGATGCCTGCAACAGGTTCACCTGAAAGAATGAGTCAGCCGAGACGCGGAAGCGGCGACCAAGCACCGTATCCGTCAAGAATTCCTGACCCGTAAATACCCGTCCATACCGTCCACCAACGCGCTCAATAATAACTCCGATGATCCCCGCAGTAACGGTCATTAGTTCATTCGCGAGTTGCTGCGGGTCTTCGATCTGTGAACCAGGCCGTGCATGAATAACAAGCAGGGTCGGCACAACCAGAGCTGTGGGGGAAGCTTCCGCCACAGGCACACCAATACCCGCGTTATCTACCGCGCCTACGGCACCTCGAATTGTGAAGCCCTGTACCATCTCACCCAACGTATCGCCAAAATAATCCATCAGCTTCGCACGCACACGCTGATAGACGATATCAAGAGCAGGGTGTAACAGAGGGCAGGTTTCAAGAGGCTGAATTGTGTGACTCTCGGTCAGCTTGAAGCCAATTTCCCCTGTTGGGCCAATAGAAAATAACGCGATGTTACGATAATGCCAGGGTGCAACATTGCTCGGCATTCCAATTGTCGGGTGTACCAGCGCATCCGGCTGTTTGCCAATACGCATCAACAATTGACGCACAATATGGGCTTTCCAGGTGAGCTGCGCTTGATACGCGATATGTTGCCATTGACAACCACTATCGGTCAGCAAAGGGAACGCAGGTTCGACCCGTTCAGGGGCAGGGCGCAGTATTTCCAACATGTCTGCCCGTGCATGACCTCGCCGCTCCTCGACAATATCTACACGCACTCGCTCGCCGGGAATGCCGCCGGGGACAAAAAGAACCCGTCCCTCGTAGCGGCCCACGGCATCGCCTCCATAGGCAAGATCTGTAAGTTCAACATCAATGCTCATATTCACCTCGCGGTCAGCACATGCTATGCTCTAACATGTGCGTCCGTCACATCTTTCCAGCGTATTTTGTTTAGTTATAACATAATCGGCTGTTTCGGCTGACTATAGAGCCGCGTTCCGAAACGACTCAAGAAAACCGCACCAAGTCCTAGCAGTCCCGCGCCAATACTGATGAATAACCCGATAAAGGGAAGAGACCCTGCCAACGTCAACACCGTCACCCCCACTACAACCTGCATCATACGCGTGTTTTTTCGTGGTGCCACGGTACGCATAATATACTCACCGAGCAACGACCCGACCACCACCGTTCCCAAAGCCCATGCCGCGATAACTCCTATTCCAACGAGAATAGCAAGTGGAATAGAAATGATTAGCGCGACGAGAATAGCAAGTATCGGCAGTGCCAGCAGTATACTCAGCAAGCCAAGCGCGAGACTCCGCCGCGCCTTACTTGTCACAGTTGTACGCACCAGCATGAGATGCTCCGGCAATAATAATGTCAGTAAAGCACCTAATGCTATCCAGGTCAGAACAGACCAGAACCGAAAATTCGGCCCCACGTCACTCATCAGTAATTGATTGACACTTGTAGGACAACCCGCAAGCGCACCGTGTAGGCGTGGCTCACCGCCGGGAGTCCAGACCCCCTGACAGAGATGGATGTCGCCGTAGACAGCACCGTTGTTTTGCACTGTCACACTACCACCATATGCGGTAATCGTGCCATGCACCGTTCCGTCAATAACAACATGTCCACCAAATGCTACCACATCTCCTTGCACGTCACCTTGTATAACAATTGTGCCACCAAACGCAGTAACATTGCCACATACCGTCTGCTTGCTAGCAATAACCACACTCGTACCAAAAGATGGGCGCCGATGCGCGTTCATGGAGCTGGTACAACCTTGATGAAGTTGCTCACTTCGCGTATCACTAGCTAGAGCGGTGGACGCACGACCTGTCACAGCCTCGATGTACCCACCTAGCAAGAACGCTGCGAGGAGCCACAGTCCGGGCAGCGCACAGAGCAGTAGTTGTCTTTGTACAGCTTTTCGCATACCGTAACTCCCTATCATGCTTACAGCAACACGTTTCTCTACAAGAAACGTGTCCTGTTCGACATGACTTTTGCCCGCTATGCCTCCTGTGGAGGACGCATCAGGCGGAGCCACATAGCCATCATCAACACGACCACAAAGCCTGCTCCCGCGAGGAGAAACGTGTTGCGTGTCATAATAGTTAAGCCCGTCTGTACATATTGGCCCAGAACATATAGCACATCAACTACATTACTCAATACGAGTAAAAGATGCACCATCAGATCGGTCTGGACAAGCGTGATAGCCAGCACGAGGAGTGGAATACTACCCAGTGTAAAGAACGTGATAGCAGCGAAGGCCGTTCCCCCCTTGCGCAACCGCGCCACGCGAGTGCGTTGTTGCTCGTGAATAACCTCAAGCTGCTGTGAGATTTGCCTGCGTTGCTCGACAGCTTGCATAATCGAACTCGTTGAGGCGCGTCCGCTCGTGGAAGAACTGCGCGTGACCGGGGGCTGCGCGGTCTGCTGAGAAATTCTTAGAAGTGCCTCGATACCGCGTTGACGTTGCTCAAAGACATGACAGTCAGGACATGCTCGCAAGTGTGCCTGCAACGCTACCTGATCGGCGGCGTTCGGCGCATCAGCGTCACGCTGATGGGACAACACTTGTTTAACGTCGTGACAGCGCATTGTTCTGCTCCTCTTCGAGAACCGAACCGTTTTGCATATAGCGTGCTAACAGTTCACGCGCACGATGAAGACGCGCCTTAACAAGGGCAGGTGTCAAAGTAAGGGCCGAGGCGATTTCGTCATAGGAAAAATCATGCCAGTAACGTAGCACAATGACCGCGCGATACTTGGCGGGCAGGCGTTGTAGATACGTTTGTACCTCGTCATGCTGCTCACCTCGCAGTGCCGCCTGTTCAGGGCCGACGCCAGAGTCCACAATCCATTCCAGAAACGGCACATCCTCCAGTGGCAGAGCCAAGAAGCGGCGGCGGCGCAACTGGTCAATCGACAGGTGCGAGGCAATCGAGAGTAGCCAGGTACTAAATTTATGCGCGGGCTTATAGGTCGCGAGTTGCGTATAGGCGCGTACAAACGCCTCCTGCGTCACATCTTCAGCCTCGGTTGCATTCCCAAGCATTCGATACGCCAGATTTTGCACGGCATCTTTATAGCGTTCCACAAGAACCGCAAAGATATTTTGATCGCCACGTAGCACTAACTCGACGAGTCCAGCATCACTCATTGCCTCAACTACTACTCCCGCCCTTGCCAGATTGCTGCTTACAAGATCGGCCGGGTTCGCAAGCGTACCAGTGCTGGTGCGCTGTTGTCCGCGCCGTGTCTCACGTGCCGATTGTGCGATTGAGCCGATGGCACCTAATGGATTCGCAGCATTTATCGTTGATTCTAACATATATCACCGCTCATTTACTAGCGTTTTCATTTTTATATAAAAGAGATAGAACAGCGTCTCTCCGCACGAACATGTACGAGTTGTCATTAAAAAAGTTGTATGTCAACAACTCACAAGAAACTTTGTAACCTCACATAGTATAACATATCTGTATAGCAAAATATTCATTATCAGGTGTGCGAAAACGGAGCAGGAGGGCGGTATATAAAGCGGAGAAGTTGAGGTGAGCACGACGGCGGCTCACCTCAACATTTCCATATGCTGCAACTAGAACACTACATTGGCGGCGACTTTTGTCGTAATAACATGTTCGTCGGTGCCGAAGTCATCGAGGGTGTAGTTGTGGTGGGCCACTATCTGCGTGGACGATAGCACCTCACTATCAACGGTACTGTGCGCGTCCTGTACAAGCGTCACATCATAACCGCGACTGATCGCGGTCCTGCTCGTCGTGTCAATGCACATTTCTGTGCGACAACCCGTAATCACAAGGCGATGAATGTGTAGCGCGTCGAGCGTCTCTTGCAGTGGCGTCTGATAAAACGCATCGGAGGCACGTTTCCGCAATATGACCTCGCCTACAAGCGGCGCGACCATCGCATGAATCTGCCAACCGACAGAGTGCGGGGCGAGGCTCAAGCCTTCGCCTTCGTATGAGTCGCCATCATGCTGAATATAGATGACTGGTATTTGTGCTGTCCGTGCCTTCGCCAGTAGACCAGCGATATTCGCTAGCACAATCGGCGCGTTATACGATGGATCGGCGGGGTTCTCAATGAGTCCTACCTGCACGTCAATGACAAGTAGGGCGGTGTTATTAAACATAGAAGAAACTCCTTCATTACCTACAGTTACTCTCTTCTCACGATGTAAACGTAAATTGCGCGGCCTCCGCGACGAGAGCGGACACGTCCTCTTTATACGTCTGCAAACGCGCGATACGCTCATCGCTCCATCCGTTGGCTTGACTGACCTGAGCAAGCAGAGCGGCGAGGGCAAGCCGACGGAGGCGTTCGTCTGAGCTTATCGCGAACGCACTTTCAAGGGTAAACAGGTCGGCATCGGGTCGCATCGTGGCGTGCTGAACCGCTTGCTCCGCCGTTGCCAGCGCGTCGGCGTGCAGACCGTCACGCAACTGCTGTAACTCTTGCATGACCTCTTCCCAGGGCAAACCGGCACACACCACACTGATACGCAAAGCAAGTGTGAGGCGATCAGGAGCGAGTGCCGCGAGTAGCGCACGCGTTGTCGGCACAAGTTGACGCCTGTTGTACGAGAGTAGCGGTAGGAATTGTTTTATAGTGATTTGTAACGCGCGACGGTCAGGGACTATTCCACGTACCGCGTCACCCACCAGCACTGCATCCTCACCCGTATAGGTAGCAAAGACCACGTTTGCCGCAGAGGCACATTCTTCTGGAAGTCGTGAGTGCATTGCCTGTAATAATGATGTCAGCAATACGCGGTCTACGTCTGTTACTGGATGTGTTGTACACCGATGTAACGTGTTGATACGTACCTCCGACTCTTGATGCATAAGCAACAACGCAAGGATACGCGCTAATCGACGCTGGGCAAGAGACGATATGCCATCTGTTGGAATAGCCACAACACCACGCGCGATGGCGATATCAGGCGATTGCGCCGCGAGCGAAAATATGTCCCATGTTTCCACCCGCTCCAGATATGACCAGAAGGCACGGAGCAACGCAACACGCACATCACGGTGCAGGTCGCGCTCGTTAAAAATGAGCAGTTGTTGGTAGGCGGCATCTGAAGCAAGTTCGCCTATCAAGCGTACAACCTCTTTAGCAACCGTTACTCGTTGCAGTGGTATAGCACATAGAATGTTCAAGGCCGCCGTCTCTGGCATGGTTAGTAGCGCGGCACGCAAGGCGTAAATTGCGATACGCGCTCGCTCATCGTTCAGAGCATCCACCAGTGTCTGGATACCCTGACCCGCGTCAAGCCTACCAAGAATGCGTAGCGTTGTATCGCGCACTGCTTGCCGCTCATCGTTGGCAAACGAAATAAGATACTGTGGTGAGAGAAAGTGCATCACGCCCAACCTGTCTAGCATAGATTGCACCACGACTGTTGTTTGCTCCGGGTTACGTGCGACTTCTAGCACAATTCGCGAGAAGAGTTCCTGCTGTGTGGGCGTCCAACGCTGAAAGCCATTTGTAAGCTGAAGCACTTTTCGTACTTTTCCCGTGACAAATTTTCCCGTCACAGCATTTTGTCCAAGAAACGGAGTAATGAGGTCTTGTCTGTAACGATGCAGGTAGGCAGAGACCGTTGATAACTCTATATAACTTTTATCTTCCACCAACAGCGCGGGAATAAGTGTAGCCAATCGTTCACGCCGATACAAAGAAAAAAAGCGCAAGCAAATATCACCCATATAAGGTGAGCGTGTCGTAAAGACCATTGGTTCGAGGATCGTAGCAAGTTCATCAAAGACACGGAAACGTCTTCCAAACGCACGAAGCATCGAGAGAAGCTTTTGCTCCTCCTCGCGCTTCTGCCATTCTTGCAAGACGGGCAACAGCGCGGGAGCAATACGCCTTACATCAGTATCAGAAAGAAATCTATCAAGAGTATAGACACCTACACCACCGCGCTCACGATAGAAAACAGGGAGCTGACCGGCACACCATATGGGATGAAATGGTACAAGATGTAGCATCAGCTTTTCCAGAGATTGTGCGGTAAGTGATGAAAGGTCTGGTGCATTCAGGGTATCGCGCATAATCTGGACAAGCTCATCGAGATGCTCACTTCGCCACATGCCATAGGGCAGTTCGGCCAGCGCGGTCAGCATTTCGTAGCGTACAGGGTCTTGCTCGTTGCGACGATTACGGACAAGCAAGAGCGCGTCTGCGAGGTGGTTACGCTCATAACGCGTTGTGGAGATTAAAGCTTGTAACGCTACCCCGCGCAAATCGGCGTCAGGTGAGCCAAGCGAGGCATTGAGCAGAGTGCGTGCCTCATCCCAGGGCAGGAACGTGGCATAAGGCAGCCGCTCCTGTGGCCTCGTCGCGAGTATGGGCAAGGCCAGGTTACGACGCGCCTCCTGTAGACGTTCGGGTAGAGGTAGAGCCGCGACAATGTGTCGAGCCAGCACGCCCTCATCAGTACGCCAACCACGTCCACAGGCATTGTAAAGCGCGAGCCGTTGTGGTAAAGCAAGCTTGCGAAAGTTGTTGCTATTGATCGAGCCAGGATGTCGCGTAAACAGGGCCAGTAGGTGTTCGGTAGTCAGGCGGTGCATGACCGCGTTAAACTTCAGGCGGCTCTGCTCTTCGCTCCGTAACACAAGGTCAGCAACTGCGTCGGGCCGTTGTTGCACCAATGCTTGTATTTCCAGACGCGCTAGAGGATAGACTATACGCATTGCTCGTACAAGGTCAAGTGCGAGGTCGGGAAAGAAGCGCGAAAGTCGAGGTAACACTGCGTTGACATGCACAAGGAGTTGCTGGTCAAGCGTTTTTGTCGTTACATCGATACGTGCTTGTAGAAGTTCGACCACAAGCACAGAATGTAGTCGCCCCAACCGTCGCCAATCGGGAACACCAAATAGCTCTAGTACCTGTGCAACGTGGTGTGTTACCACTTCCCGCGAACCAAACGCGAGCAAATCTAGTAACTCATGAGAGTGCCGCGTGGCAAGCGTCTCAAGGTACAGGTCAATGGCAACCTGCCGATGGCTTCGATACAGACGACGAATTAGCACACCTTTTGCGTCGGGCCGTACTACATCGAAAGCAGTCTGTACCTCGGCATCGCTACCCAAAAATGAAATCAACGCGAGTGCGAGTGTACGCACGCTAGAAGATATGTCAGAGAGTGCTGACAAAACGAGCGTAGTGTCGCGACTTCCATAACAGGTTTGTAGAGCTAGAAGACGCTCATAAAGCGTTCCCTGCGCCAACGCCGCAATTGTACGAGCGACACTTGTATCACTCGCGGCTTCCCTTCCAAGCTCCACCAAACGACGCATACGGGCCATATACGTAAGTGTTTCACATTCAAGTAGAAGTTGCTCCGGCGTCATAGCTCTCTCTCCCGCAAAATCAATAGTACGTCTAAGATAGCGTATCTCCGCGAGAAAAGCAACAGGGGACAAGGGGGCATGGACTACTATACTCCCGCCTGTGTGACATGGCTTGTCCCCGTACACACTATGGTTTTACCAGCTTTTGAAAACCACAACCTATCCATAAGTACCTGTTATGAATATTTCTTGTTACTTCTGCACATTTTGTAGTTCGGTTATCCACATTTGTTGTGGATAACTTTGTAGTAAGTGCCATCATGCGAAAAAGGGCATAGACAATGCTCTCCCACTCTATTGACAGGATGGAAGAGCATTGTACTAAATTTGCGCTAAGGTGTTTTTGCTTACGCTGTTTTAAAGCGGAGCAGGACGCGACCCAGCCGTACCTCGTCGTTATCGTGCAACTGAGTTGGCGTCTTACCTGCCAGACGCTGGCGATTCAGGAAGGTGAAGTTTGTGCTGTTCTCATCTTCCAGCATGTACTGCCCATTCTCGACAAAGATGCGGGCGTGTAGACGTGAGACGCCGCCATCTTCGCCCCCATGCGCGGTCAGGTCTACATCGGGATAGATGCTACTCACGGCATCCTCGCGCCCAATGAGAATATTGTCTTTTCCGCTCAGGTCGAACTCTTGATTATCAGCCTCAACAATCAGTCGTGCCTGCAAGCCGTTATGTACGGGACTCTGGGCGACAGGCGCTGCTGCCTGTGGGTCATCGAACGACTGCACTGGCTCCGGTGCGGGTACAAACGCAGGTGCGGGCGCGAACGCTGGGTCTGGCTCTGGTTGAACCTGCTGCACTGGCACTGGCTCCGGGGGTGCCGACGTAGCAACGGCTACGGGTGCGGGTGCTGCTGCGTTGAGAGGCTCACCGCACTCATCACAAAATGCTGAGCCATCGGGATTGTCATGCCCTAAAGAACATCGTACTGACATTGATTCTATCCTTCCTTCAATACCTATTATTTGCCGTAGGTTCAAGGGGCAACTCTGCGCGTTGCCCTCTTCTCTCTCTGTGTATAAAGAACGTTTTGTTATGGAATAATATCATCCAGGCGTTGAGTAAGTTTACGCGTCTTGTTCCCAATAGACTTGACCTGTTCCTGTGATATCTGCTGGCCTTGATTGATCTGTTCAATCGCGGCCTGTGTTTCGGCATCCAGCACGCGGGTGACGTTTGGCGCAAGCTTCGTTGTTGCCTTACCTGTGCGCTTATATTCATCAAGTACACGTGTAACCAAACGGTTCGCGTTCGCTTTTTCCGCGAAGTTCATAACCGTTGCGTTCACCTGCGCGGCCTCGTTCGCGTCCGCAGTGAAGGTTATCTTAATGTCGTCACGCACACGCTCACCAACAAGACCCGCAACGGGTACATCATAGGAGAGTTCGGCCTGCGCGATACGGAAGAGACCGGCGGGACGTGGGTCAATCATCAGTTCGACCAGCACCGATTGCGCGGTATCCTTTTCCAGGTCGCCCAGTGGAATAGTGACCTGACGATCTGAAAGGCTAGACGGGTCGATGTCGCGGATGAGCGGCAAGACTTTGACGGCCTTGCGCGGTGAAACGCCGGCAGGCAGGCGGAGTGTCAGTGCCGAGTTGCGAACCGCAACGGCTACCGCGCTCTGCAACTGCTGCTGGAAAATGCTCATCGCGTCAGATGCACTCTTGATAAACTCGGCAGGTGTGCCACCGCTCAGCTGTCCAATATCATCAAGTAGGCTCTCGTCCCAATCGGAGCCGATGCCCAGTGGGTTGATCGCGATATTGGCGGCGGCGGCGTCCCGTGCGAGCTGACGACAACGGTCTGTATCGCCATAGGTGACGCCATCGGTGAGCAGAATCATGCGGTTTACGGCGTTGGGGATATTCCAACGGCGCAACTCGCCCAGGCCCTGCATCATACCGAGTGACATCGTGGTGCCACCTGCGTCTGGTATACGGTCAATCGCGGCCTTCATTCCACTGGGGTCATTCGCAGGCATCGAGGGAATAATCACCTGTGCGGTATCGTCGAATATGACCACAGAAATGTAGTCGCTCGGCTCCAAACGGTCAATCACCATCTTTACCGCTTCTTTGACATTTTTGAGCTTCGCACCCCGCATGGACCCTGAATGGTCAAGCACAATGGCAAAGTTTAACGGCATACGCACCTGCGCCATCATTGCTGTCGGCTTTGTTTCCAGAAGAACATATGCGATCTGGCTTCCACCAGTAACGGGCATGAAATCTTTTCCTAGCTGATGCGCTAGTGTTACCTCTCCGGGCATAATATAACGGCTCCTTTCGCTTCGGCTGGCCCTAGTATATCATATTAGCGCACGAACACCACGACGGCACTTACATTGTCTTCGCCGCCGTTCGCGTTCGCGGCGTCGAGCAGTTGCATACATGCGGACTGCGGGTCATGCGCGTTGTGTAGAATGTCGGTAATTTGTGGATTACGCACCATCTCCCATAAGCCGTCAGAGCAGCTTATCAGCACGTCGCCAGGAAGAAGTTGCTGCTTGAAATCATCAACCTGCACGTTCATTTTATCACCCAGGCTGCGGAAAATCTGGCTGCGCTGTGGATGCGTGTACACGTCGTCCGGTTCAATCAGGCCACCCGCGACCAGCTGTCCCACAAGCGAGTGATCGTTTGTCAGCTGATAAAGCGTGCCTTCGCGCAACATGTAGGTGCGACTATCACCTACATTTATGATATACGCGGAATCGCCCGCAATCATAAAACCTGTGATGGTTGAACCCATGTCGGTCTTATCATGCTGATTCGTCTGCACCAGCACGTTGTTTGCGTCCTCAATCGCACCCTTGAACAGGCCAATCAGAGTGTCTTCTTCCAGATGCTGCACCGAAGAAGTCAACCCGCCATTCTTTTCCGCGACCAGTGGTGGCATGAGCAACTCACGGGTTAGCTTCTCGGCAATGACGTTTACTGCCATACGGCTCGCACCCTGCCCGTTGTCATGCCCGCCCATGCCATCAGCGACAATAAACACACCAACTGGTGTGGCCTGCGACTCATGCATTCGTTGCAGTTGTAAGACCAACGTGCTATCCTCGTTCGGCTCGCTGCGACGCACGTTGCCCGCGTCTGAGTCGCTTGCCGCGAGTAAGTGAACGCCGTTGGGAAAGGCTATTTGCGCTGCGTGCTGCTGCTCAACCACATACGTCTTGCCCTGCTCTACGAACGTGTTGGCAATAGTTCCATTGATGACATGCTCGTCTTTGGTGTTCCCTGCGGTTGCCGAATACTCGTGCAGCAGATAACTGGCGTTGAGCAATTCCGCCCCACAGTCAATACAAAACTCGTCCCCCTCAGCGTTCTCCTCAGAACCGCAGTTCCAACAGTGTTGATAGCCCTGACGGTCTGCCACCTGATACACATGTTCGCGCTCGTCCTCGCTTACAACATGAACAATCTCATAACGACCCGCGAGCAGCGTACCGGCGGCGAGCGCAGACGACGCGACAGGTGTTTCCACCTGGGGCGCGGCCTGACTTTGAGCTACAGGGCCTGACTCTGGCTGCCCACCCTTAACGGGAGGGACAAGCAATGGCTCTTGCGCCTGCGCGGTCACGGCTTCCTGCACCGTCGGCGTAACAGACGTGGGGGGAGCCGCCGCCTGCTCCGCGTAAGACGAGACAGTTGGGTCATTTCCTTCTGGCTGCTGTGACTCTGGTGGCGGTGGTGGTGGAATTGACATTGGATCCTCTTCTATTGCGTGTACTGCCGACGACATCATGATGGTCGGCATATCCGAGACATCTGTCGTTGCGGTGGTAGCGTCTGATGAGTGGCTTTGCGGCTCTATCGGCGAATGCACTTCCGCGTTTGGCACGGCAGTGGCTGCACTTTGTTCTGCATCGTGATGCCAGCGTCGCGCCTGAAGTGCCATCATATCTTGCTGCGTCAAAATCTGGGTCGGCGCGAAACTGATATCATCTTCGGGCGCGTCAGCAACATGTACGACGGGTGTTGCCTCTGGTTGAGCGACAACCTCGATGGCCCCGTCTGCGCCCTGTGTTTCTACTACGTTTAGTGCGTCTGGACTTCCCCCTGTGCTATTCTCCACACCTGCCCCGTTTGTGATACCAACCTCTTGCTGAGCAGGCTCCGAGGCGGGCGCGGGCTGAGAACTGGAAGAAACATTCTCACCAGGAAATGAGTAGCCACAGACTTTACAAAACTTCGCGTTCTCTCGATTAGGTGTACTACACTTCGGACAGAGCATCGCTGCCCTCCTTCAATTCACTTTATAATTGTTTTTGTAATCTCAGTGCCTCGGCATTGGTCGGGTCGCGTTGCAGTGTCTCATTTACCAGTTGTCGCGCCTCTCCCTTTTTGTTCAGCTTGAGATAGCAGGTTGCCATCGTGCTATAGACATCGGACACGTAGGGGCTAAGCTGGCGAGCTTGCTCCAATGCACTGAGTGCCATGTTCCACTCGCGCTGCTTCATGTGTGCGCGACCCAGCTCGTACCAACCCTCCCACTGCATCGGGTCTTCTTGCGTCGCCTGACGTAGCGTGCTGATGGCGGCTGGTATCTGCTTCGTCTCATTATATAAGCGACCCGTCGCTATTAAGAGTAACGCGTGCTTGGGACTAATTTTCAAACCATCCAGGAAACGCGCCTCGGCCTCGCGATAATACCCCTGCTCCATCGCCAGTAGTCCAAGCTGGTAGTAGATCGCGGGGTCTTGTGGCGCAAGCCCCAGAGCCTGGGTGAACGCACGCGTCGCTTGCTGATGCAACCCCAGGTCACGATAGCACAAACCCGACTGAAAGTAGACATCAACCGCGTCTGATTTGAGCCGTAGCGCGTCCTCGAATTGCTCGGCGGCGGACTTTATATTCTCAGTGAAGAGTCGCTTGTCGGTCTCTTTCACCGATTGCCCATACTGTCGATACGCACGACCAAGATTATAGAGTACATCATAGGACGAACCACCCAGTCGCTGCGCCTCGCGGAACTGTTGAATCGCGCCAACATAATTTTTGCTGGTAAGCATTTGCAGGCCCGCACGAGACGCGACGGCTGGATCATTCGTCTTTGGTGGCGCGGCAGTAGGCACGAGACGCGCCTGCACAGGTCGCGCTTGAATGGATGCGCGTCCATTGGATGCCTGCCCCGTTGTTTGGACGGGTCGCGGCTGAATAGACGTGGGACGCGCTTGAATGGGACGCTGTACAGGTCGCGCTTGAATAGGTGAACGAGGCTGCGGACGTGCCTGCGTTGGCGCGACAGTAACGCCCTGCACCAGTGGGTAGCCATCTCGCTTACAAAACTTGGCACCAGCACGATTTTGAAAACCACATTTAGGGCAGATCAGACCGCTTGCCGTACTCGGTCTGGCAATAGTCGCGTTCATCACGGGAAATGTGACCGTGACGGGTACAGCGTTCGGCGCACACTGGGCCAGCGCGACTCGCATCTCCTCGGCGTTTTGATAGCGAAGCGCGGGTTCCTGTTGCATCGCCCGAATAATCACCCGCTCAATCGGACACACAGTACGCCCATTCTCCTGTACTATACGAAGACGAGGATTTTTCGCGAGAATACTGCCCGTCGGCGGTGTCTGAATTGGGTCTGGCTCATAGTTAGTGAGTAGATGATACAGCGTCGCGCCCAGCGAGTAGATGTCGGAACGCGCATCGGTCTGCACAAGCCGTCCAGGATTTTGCGCGGTACGCTTCTGCCCCGGCGATGTGATAGAACCAAGATGTTCCGGCGAGGCATACGAGATTGTCCCCAGGTTCTCAGTGTTCGTGCGCTTGTTAGGGTCAAAACGACGTGCGATGCCAAAATCAATCAGTTGCACCTCGTCGTCCGAGGTAATCATAATATTGCCAGGCTTGAGGTCGCGCAGAATAATCGGTGGGACGCGCGTGTGAATGTATGTCAGTGCCTCGCAGACCTCCGTCCCCCACTTGATAACCTTCTCCTCTGGCAGGGGCGACTTTCTATCTTCTAGCAGGTTTTCTAGGCTATGACCCGGCACAAACTCCATCACAAAGTAATAGTTGCCCCGTTCCTGAAAAGGCACGAGGATACTCGCGATATGTGTATTCTTCAAACCACGTAACAGCGCGATCTCTTTATTGAAACGGTCAATCGCAGCATCACGGTCTTCTTTGGTTGTACTCGCGCTAAGCAAAAGTTCTTTGACAGCATAATAGTAAGGCGGCATCCCCGGCACCGTATCCTGTGCCACCTTGTACACAGTCCCCATACCACCTTCGCCAAGAACCTGTACAATTCTAAATTTTCCATCCAGAACCGCGCCTATAGGAAGAGCCATAATTCCCGTACTCCAACATTTTCCAGGTGCGCGTTAGTGCGCGTTCACATGCACAACAACGGCAGTAATATTGTCCTCGCCGCCGTTCACATTCGCAAGCTCAATCAACTGGTCGCAAATCTTTTGCGGGCTGCTCTCTTCGCTCAACAGACGCAGCAAGTCCTGTTGTCGCACCATCTCCCACAGGCCATCTGAACATAATAGTAGAGAGTCGCCGTGTTGCAGTGTCTGGTGAAAAATGTCCACCTCTACCGTCTTGTGGCCCGCACCAAGCGAACGGTAGATCAGGTTGCGCTGCGGATGCGTGTAGATTTCGTCGGCGGTAATCTGGTTTGACTCGACCAGACGCGCCACCAGCGAGTGATCGCGCGTCACAGGCGCGAGTTTTTTGTCGCGTAAGAGATAGGTGCGACTGTCGCCAACGTTGGCGATATAGGCATTATCGTTTTGTACCAGTACAGCAGTGACCGTGCTTCCCAAGCCTCGCGCGGCAGTCTTTTTCTCACCATAGCGCACAATCGCGCTATTGGCTTGCTGAATAGCAGTCTTCAACTGGTCTTCTACCGCGAAGGCTATTGGAGTTTCCGAGAGCTTGCGGGTCTTCTGCTTTGCGTTTTCCTCGGTTACGGCGGCCTTCTTCTTAGCCTCTTTCATCTCCGCGATGTCGAGTTTAATTGTCGGTTGCTCAGAAATGGGCTTAAAAAAACTATCGAGGTTTTGACTGATTGTTTCAATTGCAAGCTTGCTCGCAACCTCACCGGCCTTGTACCCACCCATGCCGTCAGCGACAACAAAGAGACCCCGGTCCCCTTCTTCCGATGACTCTATGCGTTTGTAGGCACAGTCTTCATTTTGTTCGCGTTGTTTTCCCACGTCACTTTTGTCAGCCGCCGTCAGCCGTAAATGGATAGATGTCATTCGTTATGTACCTCACAAAAGCAGGATTCTTCGTGTATTTTCTGTTCACTATAGCACATAGAAGAGTAGTCACAACAAAGCCGTCCTGAACCATATTTTTACATGTTTTCTGGCAAGAGTAAAATGCGTGATAATGTTATAACATACACTATATACGTTGCATAGAGAGATGAGTTGCGTAGCGGTATTGCCACACGCTACCTCCCGCCTTCCATCGCGCATTACACAAATATGAAACGCACAACATGATTTCATGGATGCAAAAGGCCCGCCCACGCACTCAACTGATGCTACAATAGGTGTATGTATACAGAAGGAGAGATGTGAAAGCATGACTACAACACAGGCACTTCCCCACTGGGACATGAGCGTTATTTATCCCGGCCTTGAGTCGCCAGAATTTATACAGGGCTTTACAGACGTTGTAAACACGATAGCTGCTCTCAGCAAACTTTTTGACGAGCACAATATCAAAGAGCAGCCAGCACTAATGGTTGATGCCACTGTGATACAGACGTTTGAGACGGCTACTACGCACTACAACACGACTGCCGATAGCGTTCGTACACTTGGGGCGTATATCAGTTGCTTTGTCACCACCAACTCACGCGACGATCTGGCCCAGGCGAAGATGAGCGAACTGCGGAGTTCGTTTGTCCTCTTCTCGCAATTGGGGACGCGCTTCACCGCGTGGATTGGCTCGCTCGATGTTGAGGCATTGCTGGCCCAATCGACGATTGCACGTGACCACGCACACGCCCTACGCAACGCGAAGATAGAGGCGTCTCATCTCATGTCGCCCGTCGAAGAGTTGCTCGCCTCTGAACTTAACACATCGGGCGGCTCGGCCTGGAGCAAGCTACACGGCAATATCACCTCACAACTAAGCATCCCCTTCGTGGTCGATGGACACCAACAAGCCCTCCCGATGAGCGAGATTCGCAATTTCGCGTTCGATGCTGACCGCGAGGTACGCCGCCGCGCCTACGAGGCGGAACTGGTGGGATGGGAACAGGTCGCGTTACCACTCGCGGCAGCACTGAACAGCATCAAGAGCGAGGTCAATGTGCTGGCCCGCCATCGCGAGTGGAAGTCACCCCTTGCGGCATCATTGTTCGACAACAGTATTGACCGACAGACGCTTGACGCGATGATGGCGGCGGCCCGTGAGTCGTTCCCGGATTTTCGTCGCTACCTGCACGCCAAAGCACGCGCCCTCGGTCTCCAACGTCTGGCATGGTACGATCTGTTCGCACCCGTCGGGGCAAGCGAAAAAGTATGGACATTTGACGAAGCCAACACCTTCATCGTGCAACAGTTCGGCAGCTACTCACAACGTCTCTCGGACTTCGCGGCCCGCGCTTTCCGCGAACATTGGATCGACGCCGAACCACGCAACGGTAAACGCGATGGCGCGTACTGCACATCATTACGTGGCGACGAGTCGCGCGTCTTCACCAACTTCAAACCAGCATTTGGCGGTGTCAGCACACTTGCCCACGAACTGGGACACGGCTACCACAACTTGAACCTTGCCCACAGAACAGCTCTGCAAAGTTCGCTCCCCATGACTCTTGCGGAGACCGCGAGTATCTTCTGTGAAACGATCATTACTCACGCCGCGCTCAAAGATGCACAACCACAGGAGCAACTCGCAATCTTAGAAGAGTCGATTCAGGGGGCATGTCAGGTTGTCGTCGATATCACCAGTCGCTTCCTCTTCGAGCAACGCGTTTTTGAGCAACGGGAGAAGCGCGAACTCTCAATCGATGAGTTGAAGACAATCATGCTGGACACACAGCGTGAAACCTATGGCGATGGTCTCGACCAGTCCCTGCTCCACCCTTACATGTGGGCAGTCAAAGGACACTATTATAGTACCGGACGCTCTTTCTATAATTACCCGTACATGTTCGGTCTGCTCTTCGGTCTGGGCCTCTATGCGCGTTATCAGCAAGACCCCGAAGCCTTCAAGCAGGGCTACGACGACCTTCTTTCGTCTACAGGCTTAGCCGATGCCGCGACCCTCGCCGCCCAATTTGGCATCGACCTGCGAACCGAAGCGTTCTGGCGCGCGAGCTTCGATATTCTTCGCAAAGATATCGCGCAATTTGAGCAACTAGCACAAAAATAGCAGAACGTACCTATCGGGTTTACACGAACCCATGAAGTGGCTCAATGGGCGGGTCACAGGCAAAAAATGAGTGGCGGGGACGAGGGCCGTGGGCCGGGCACGCCCACATGCCCGCCACGGAATTTTTTGACAA
>JBBQVS010000068.1:0-22797 GCA_038211295.1 Ktedonobacterales bacterium
AAGATGGAAGAAGACATGTCAACCAAAAGATGGGGCTACGTGTTCCGAATAAAGTCTTACAAGAATACACAGGTCAATATCAGAGGGCAGGAAAGGCACTCCGAAACACCAAGATGTTAGGCAACTCAGACTATGAGATTATCAGGAATTACGCAGACATCTTCAGGGGAGTGTACCAATACTATAAACTGGCATGGAATGTAAGCCACCTCCACAACCTTAAATGGAAAATGGAGTCTTCACTAGTGGCAACACTAGCAGGTAAACACAAAATGTCAGCAAAACAAACTTATCAAAAGTACAGAAAAGCAGGTACGAAATTACTTGTTAAAGAAGTACCAAGAAAAGGTAAAGAGCCACTGATAGCGACATGGGGAGGGGAGAAGGTTGTTCGAGAAATCGGAACCATCCATGACCAAAAAGTGGGAGATAGGATAAGCAAAAGAAGTGAATTGGAAAAACGCCTACTTGCTGGACAGTGCGAAGCCTGCGGGTCAACACTTAAAGTAGAAGTCCATCACATCAACGCCTTAAAGGACTTACTGAAAAGAAAAGACCTAAAGACGTATGAGAAATGGATGGCAGCCAAGAAACGGAAAACTATGGTAGTGTGTCGAAAATGTCACACAGACATACATGCTGGTAGAATGCAAAATCACTCCTACAACAAGCAAAGTTAGAATGATGGAGAGCCGTATGCTATGAAAGTAGCCTGTACGGTTCGGGAGGAGATGAACGTCAAGGCGGCAGCCAACGGGCATCCACCTCATCGCTTTTTTTTATAGATAAGAGCCTCTCACTATCATAGTGAGAGGCTCTTATTCAATACCCCCCGCTGTGGTGCTTCGAGTGAGTCGAGAACATAGTGGCGGCGGTTCACCCCCGCTATGCTCCCCCTGCTGGGCTTTCAGTTTCCTGTTGTGTTATCCCTGCTCGTGTTTTTCGTTAAGATGTATCTGCATTCGCCGCATATCCCCCGCCACCGTGCGTAGCCCGATCAGGCAGACCAGCCCCGCCAGCGCGAGGCAAACCGGCGTTGTCGTGATGAGCGCGAGCGCGAGCGCGTTTGACTCAGAAGAGCCGAGCGCGTGAAACCTGTCTGCCAGCGCACCAATAATCGTTGGAGACGAGGCATCGCCAAACAAGTGTGCCAGCAGGAGCGCGAGACCAAACGCAGTCGCGCGTACCTCTGGAATAATCACGTCCTGTATGATCGCGTTCAGTGGCCCCAGGCACAGCGTCAAGAAGACGACTGCCACAAAAAAGGCCGCGATAAATGGAATAAGCGTGTGAAGCGAGAGCGCGAACCAGGTCATCGGTGCGCCCAGCAGAAACGAAGCCGTCACAACAATCATGCGCCCCTCTGGACGCCGCCGTTGCAGGAAGTCCGAAATCCACCCGCCGGCCAGCGTACCAATCAAACTACCGCCCGCGAGTACCGCGCCCGAAATCGAAGTAGCTTGACTCAGCGTAAGAGGAAACGCCTTGTTGAAGTATGTTGGTATCCAGACGGACGCCCCACCGACGGTAAAGAAGCTAAACACAAACGCGCCCAGCAATACCCAGTAGGTGGGAATGCGGAAAATGTGACGCGCCGCTCCCCAGAAATCTTTTCCCAACCCGCCATGTGTCGCGCCATCGGTATCACTCTCATAGATACCGCGCTTCGGCTCAACCGCACGCCAGATCAGAAACGCGGTGAGCAGCCCTGGAATACCCACGACAAAGAAGGCCCAGTGCCAGCCAAAGGCATCGGCGACCAGTCCACCTATGACCAGTCCCAGTGCCGTTCCGATAAGATTGCCGATAGAGTAAAACGAGAGGATACGTCCTCGTTGCTCTTTAGGGAAATAATCGCCAAGCAGCGAAAGTGTCGCGGGTGCATAGCCAGCCTCGCCGATGCCCAGCACGGTGCGGGTCAAAAATAAATGCACAAATGTGGTGGTAAAGCCCGCGAGCGTCGTCGCGATGCTCCACACTGTCACACAAATAGCGACAATGTTTTTGCGGACGCTTCTATCCGCCCATATGCCCAATGGCAGGGTGGTAATGGCATAGACAAGGAGAAATGCCGATGAAAGCAAGCCCAGTTGTGTATTATTCAATCCCAGGTCTACTTTGATCTTGGGCAGAACTGCCGAAAGTACAAAGCGATCCGCGTAGTTGAGAATGTTAATAGCAAGCAGAATCGCGAAAGCATAACGTGCCTGCTGCCGACTAGGTTTTAACGACTCTCTATCAACAGGCGATGTGGTGGTAGTAGTAGCCATATCTCTCTCTTCTTTTAGGAGTTTCGTACAGAATGTCACAATGTGTACGCTTCATCGTTAGTATAGTTGCAGTGATTGTAACGATAGTGCTTTCCTATGCGTCACTTGCAACCAATGTATGACCCTGTTCGTCTAGTATAATAAGAGAAGAAACTTAATATTCTTGCCTAACACTATAAAAAAGTAGTACAAAGAAGAAAATATCAAGAAGAGGTCGTTGTGCATTCTATTATGCATCTAGTGCAACATACAAGTCCAATACTACTCTACCTACTCGTCGCGGGCATCCTCCTCCTAGAGAGTTCAGGTATCCCCATCACGAATAATACCATGCTGCTACTGACAGGCGCGATGGCATCAATGGGGTATCTTAATATTGAGATACTCATACTGGCGGCGACGCTGGGAAGTATCGCGGGCGCGTGTTGTGCATATATAATTGGTGCGCGTGGTGGACGAAGTGTGCTCTTGCGTTTCGCGACCTTTTTCCACGTGGATGAGCAAAAAATTCGTGTTATGGATAGCTGGTTTCAGAAATCCGGTTGCTGGATGGTGTTCTTTTCACGCATGACGCCGTTTGTGCGACCCTTTGCTTGCTTTCCCGCTGGTATATCACATATGAACTTCAAACGCTTCCTCTTCGCCGCGTCCGCTGGTTCCACACTATGGTGCGTTGTGCTAACGACCATCGGCTGGACTCTAGGCCATCGCTGGAAAATCGCACTCTCCTTCATGCAGACTTACACGCTACCCACTATTATGATACTCATACTTTTGTGTGTACTCTACTTTGTCGGCACACGAATCATGAAACGCTTCCTCAAAGCGAAATTCCGTTCGCTCTCCGCATAACCAATTTCAAAACAAAAACGTGTGTACGTGCATGACAAGCCACACACACGTACACACGTTTTTGTTTGTTTATAACTTCACAACTGTTACGCCGAAGATATCACCGGCTTTTCCGATCTCTTCGAGCGTCTCGGCTGGAATCGGGTCATCGACGGAGATAACCATGAGCGCGGTTTTCGCCGCTTGTTGGGGCATGCTATCTGTGCGTGGCGTGAGCGCGATTGGGCCGACATCCATATGCCGAATGTTGACGTTGGCCTTGCCCAGCAGCGTGCCGACGCGTCCAATCATGCCCGGTTGATTGAGGTTGCGACAAAAGAGAATATAGCCTTCCGGCACAAACTCAGTCCCATAGCGTCCAACGCGAGTAATGCGTGGCTCTTCATGCATTACCGTCCCACTTAGCACTTCGATGTGCCTATCGCCTTCCGCGACATACGCATCTTGCGTACCCGCGAGTGGCGAAGTATACCCGTTATTGTGCTGCACACGTAGCGAAACCTGATTGGCGAATTCCGTCGCCGTCGTGGATTTCTGCTCGACGATCTCCAACCCCCACTGTTTCGCCAGCACCTGCGCGTTAATCATGTTGACGTGAGCATCGGAAACCGACTCTAGCAAGCCCTTAATCAGAGCGGCCTGTAAGGGGCGCAGGTCGTAGCTCGCGATCTCGCCCGTACATGACAGCTCGACTTTGCTCAACGAGCCGGGTTGCAGTTGCGTGTAGAGACGCCCCATCTGCTCCACTAGTCGCATGTATGGTCGCAGTACCTTCAATGTCTCTGGCAAGATAAGCGGAGCATTGACGGCGGCGCGTGGAAACCCGCCGCGCAGCACTGAAACAATCTGCTCCGCCACGTCGATGGCAACGCCAACCTGCGCTTCTTCGGTGGATGCTCCCAGGTGGGGCGTTGCGATTACACGGTCATGCGCGAGCAGTTGCTTGAGCGTTGCGTCGTCGCGTATCGGCTCCTGACTGAACACGTCAAGCGCGACCCCCGCGATGTGCTTCTCGTTCAGCGCGTGGAGCAGGGCCGTTTCGTCGATCAATCCGCCACGAGCGCAGTTGATGAGTCGTACACCCGACTTCATCAGTGCCAGTTCGCGCGTACTAATGAGGCCACGTGTGCCATTTGGCCCGCTCGTAAGAGAGGTGTGTAGCGTGATAAAATCCGCTTGTTGCAGAACCTCATCGAAGCTCAACATCCGTACATTGAGCTTGCGTGCTTGCTCTGGCGACACAAAAGGGTCAAACGCGATAATCTGCATCTCTAGCCCCTGCGCCCGCCGCGCGACCTCTGTTCCCACCTTGCCAAGCCCGATAATGCCCAATGTTTTGTTGCGTACCTCGACACCGAGAAAGCGGCTCTTTTCCCACTTTCCCGCCTTCATGCTCGCGTCCGCTTCGGGGATGTGCCGCGCCAGTGCCATCAACATCGCGATAGAGTGTTCCGCCGCCGCGACAATATTGCCCGTAGGTGAGTTGACAACCATCACGCCGTGCTGTGTCGCCGCCTCCGTATCGATATTGTCAACACCAACCCCCGCGCGTCCGACAATCTTCATCTGTGTCGCTTCCGCGAAGATGTCGCTGGTAACTTTGGTTTCGCTGCGAACCACCAGGGCGGAATATTGCCCGATGATCGCCTTGAGCTGCTCCGGTTTTAGCCCCGGACGCTCGTCAATCTGTGCTTCTGGAAGCTGTGCGCGGAGCAGGTCAATGCCCTCCTGCGCCACGCGGTCAGCGATCAGAATTTTAAGCACGCCCTGCGTCTCATTGTGTGCCTCTGCCATGTTTGCCCTCATTTCCTCTTCCAGGACATCCTTAGCCCTTGAAACCAAGCTCGTGTAAGCGCGTCTCAACCGCGTTCATCGTTTGCTCGATATCTTGCTGCGTGTAAAAACCGAGGTGGCCCACGCGGAAGATTTTGCCTGCCATATGGTCTTGTCCACTTGCGATTACCACATGGTCTTGTTCGCGCAATTTCTTGTTGAGTGCCTTGAACTCGATACCTTCCGGCATCATAATTGACGTGACCGTGTTTGAGGCGCGGTCATGGTCGGCAAGGAGCGTCAAGCCCATGCTTTTCGCGCGTTGACGCACATACTGGCCCGTTTGAACGTGTCGCTCGAAAATTGCCTCTCGTCCCTCTGCAAGCATCATTTCGAGCGCGACATCGAGCGCGTAGAAGAGCGAGACGGGCGACGTGACGGGATGCTGCCATACCTCTAACTTCTTGAGAGTAGACTTCCAGTCGAAGTAGAAACGGGGCAACTTCGCGGTCTTCGAGGCTTCGAGTGCGCGGGGGCTTGCCGCCAGCATCATCACGCCCGGAGGAGTCATCCACCCCTTTTGCGAGCCAGTGAACACCACATCGATATCCCACAAATCCATCTCAAGTGGTACACTGCCCAGCGAACTTACGGCATCTACGACAATCAGGGCGTTGGGGTTAATGCGTCTCACCAGCGCGGTCAATGTCTGTACATCGTTTGTGACGCCGGTTGATGTTTCGTTGTGCGTCATTATGACGCCACGAAAAGGTGGGAGTGCTTTGAGTCGCTCTTCGACGACGTTCGGGTCGGCGGGTTGGCCCCAGGGGAAGACGATGCGTGTTACATCGAGGCCGTAGGTGTCGGCGATCTTCGCGATACGCTCACCAAAGTTACCAATCGTGATAGCGACGACATGGTCGTTGGGCGAGAACAGATTTACAATCGCGCTCTCCTGCCCGCCTGTGCCAACGGCAGGGAAGGTCATTACCGGTGAAGTCGTCTGGAAAAAATATTGCAGACGCAACGAGACGCGTTTCACAATCGCGCCAAATTCGGGGCCGCGATGGTTAATCATCGGACTGGCCTGTATCGCCATCACTTCAAGTGGAAGCGCGGTTGGCCCTGGCACGCGCAAATTCTGTTGTGGAATGGGTAAGCGGGCTTCTACCTGTGGAACAGGAATAGACTTTCGTTCCTGAATTGTCATAATGTTGTGTGCTCCATATATATAAGAACGGCGTTGCGTGCCGACGAAAACGTTGTCGGAAAAATGTGTTGCCACACTGCAATGAGACGCGGCGGATAACGTCGTTGTTACCCGCCGCTCTTGTTAGTGACTCTGCTCTCAGAGTATCGCATAAAACATGCAAATGTCAACCGACATTCTTTGACGTAAAGGATATGGCGGAGACGTGCCAACTCTCTCTCACCTTGACATAGCTCATACATAGCTCATAAAATTACCCTTGACACGAGCAGCACCATAAAGCTGCGGAAACAGAAAGCGACAACGTGAAACGCGTTGAGAAGGACACACTAGATGCGGCGTACAAAAATTGTCTGTACCATTGGCCCCGCAACGAATAGCGAAGAACAGATCGAGCGGCTGGCACGTGCCGGCATGAATGTCGCGCGGCTCAATTTTTCGCATGGCACACAGGCCGATCATGCGCTTGTTATCCAGCGTGTACGTGCGGTCTCGGCGCGACTTGGCTGCCCAATCGCGCTCTTGCAGGATTTGCAAGGCCCTAAGATACGCGTTGGCTCGCTACAAAATGGGCAACCTGTACGTCTCGTCACGGGCGAAATGCTTACTATTACGTCGCGTGACGTGATCGGCACCGCCGAAATTGTCCCGACAACGTACAAGCCGCTTCCAACCGACGTCAAGGTTGGAGACCGCATTTTACTTGATGATGGCCTGCTAGAGTTGCGTGTCCAGAGTACAACCGAGACCGATGTACTTTGTGAAATAGTGCATGGGGGCTTGCTCAAAGAACATAAAGGCATCAACCTCCCCGGCGTCGCCGTGAGTGCGCCCGCGCTGACTGAGAAAGACCGTGACGACCTCAAATTTGGCATTATGCATGGCGTTGATTACGTCGCGCTAAGTTTTGTGCGCCGACCAGAGGACGTGCGCGAGGCCAAACTGCTTATTCGGCAGCATCAAGCGGAGCTAAACGGCAAGAGGTCATCGGCGTCAATCGTCCCAATTCTGCTCATCGCGAAACTGGAGAAGCCAGAGGCGATTCAACGCCTTGACGATATTTTAGAGGTTGTCGATGGCGTCATGGTCGCGCGTGGCGACCTCGGTGTAGAGATGGCACCCGAAAAAGTGCCTTTGATTCAGAAGCGCATCATCGCGAAATGCAACGACCTCGGCCTGCCCGTCATTACCGCGACCCAGATGCTTGAATCGATGATTACCAATCCACGCCCGACACGTGCCGAGGCGAGCGACGTAGCGAACGCGATACTTGACGGCACCGACGCCGTGATGCTAAGTGCTGAAACTGCGACGGGTGCGTACCCAATCGAGGCCGTCGCGATGATGGCGCGTATCGCGTTAGAGGTCGAAGCAGGCAACAAAACCGCGCGACAACCCCAATGCAAACGGCTCAGCAAGGCCCACGCTGTCAGTCATGCCGCCCGCGCGTTGACCGAAGAGGCCAGCGTGCAGGCAATCGTCGTCTTCACGCGCTCCGGTACTTCGGCTCACCTTATTTCAAAAGATCGCCCCCGCACACCCATTCTGGCGTACACCCCCTCGGAACGCGTCTATTTCCAACTCGCGCTCTGGTGGGGCGTCTGGGCGTACTGTATGACACTTCAGGGAACAACCGAAGAACTCCTCGCGGTAGTTGACCAGCGTCTGCGCGATGACAAGCTGATTCGGCGCGGCGAACTTATCGTAATCATGGGCGGCTTCCCTGTCGCGAGCCAGGCCCGCACAAACTTCGTGAAACTTCATCGCGTCGGCGGGAACGCGGATGCACCGTAAGCACGAAATGTAGTAGTACCTTTAGCTTCTTTTATAGTGCTGTCGAAATAACTTACATCTGATAGTGTTATAATGATAGGTGATAAATAGATATAAGGGTATATTATCCTATAGTAAATAGATTGAAATAAGGAAAAATGGACAGAATGGCACAACTATCTCCCGTTGAAGAGGATGTATTACAACCATTAAATGTACATCCTCGTAGTAATAACTTATTACAATTAAAGAGGCATGTTTCTAAGATTGTAGGTGCATTCATATTTGTTCTCGCTGCAATGTTCTGCTTCCACAAGCTCGGCGCACCAAGCATCTGGTTCGATGAGGCATTTTCGGTTGAGCTAGCCCGCCAACCCTTGCCATTATTACTTCATATCATCTCTGGTGCCGAGCCGAATATGGAATTTTATTATCTTGTATTACATTTTTGGCTACAAATAACCTCGCTCTTTGGCCTACATCAAACTGAATTTATTGTGCGTTTTCCTTCGGCTCTCAGTGCCTCATGTTGTGCCGTGCTTGTCTATATGCTGGGCAGACGTTCAATTGGTCTCGTCGGCGGTTGCCTTGCAGCGGTACTCTATAGTATGAGTGACCTGCAACTTGTCTATGCTCAACAGACAAGAGGCTACGCACTACAATCTCTTTTGCTATGCATAGCATTCTTTGCGCTTTTCCAGGCGATTTTAGCCCAAGAACATCAGAGACGCTGGTGGATTGTGTACGTTGTAGCGTCCGCTCTTGCGGTTTATACTCACCTTTTCAGTTTCCTTGTCATCTTTGCGCAAGGTGTCGCGGTTGGCGGTATTTTGCTCGTCCCAAACGTCTGGCGGCAACAGGCGCGACAACAATTCAAGTCCATGCTGTTTAGCGCGGGTGCTTTAAGTGTACTTATCGTCCCCATGATTATCCTCACACGTCACGGCTCGAAGACTGGCTGGTTGCCTGTTCCACACTTACAGGACTTGTACAATCTGTTTCAAACTTTTAGTGGCAACCAGAAGTTCTATTTTTATGGTATTATTGCTTGTACTCTGCTTGGTATTGTTATTGCTGTGGTATCTTATATACTGGCACCTCAACAGAAACTACGGGAGCGTGTCGCACAACAAAGTGTCTATGCAGACAAACTTTTCTCGCAACAGCAACTTCTTCCGTGGCTGTGGGTGCTTGCGTGCTGGCTTCTCATTCCTATTCTAGTAAGTTTTGTCGTCTCTCACGGTGCAACTCGCCTCTTCTCCTCTCGCTATCTAGTCGTCGTCCTGCCCGCGCTCTTCCTGCTTGTCGCGAGTGGTGTCATGGCCCTCCGCAATCGTGGCTTACAGGTTTTGCTTATTCTTGAACTAGTCTTTTTGGCCTATACTACTGTCCCTCTTTATTATCGGAGCGCACAAGTCGAAGACTGGAATTCCACCTCTGCATGGCTGACGCAACGCTATCACACTGGCGATGGACTGGTCTGCTATGACAATATTCAGGGTTGTCAAATCTCGATGGACTATTATCTGCACGCATACCCAAAAAGTGGCGCACAATTCACTGCTGACTCGCCGGGAGCCTTCTCGTGGGCAAAATACAATTGGGATGATGCCCCACAAGCATTGAGTGCGCAAAAACTAGCGACTTATGGGAAGCAACACCCTCACCTGTTCTTCATCGTCGCGCGGCTCTCAAGTGATACTGCAGTGGCTAAAGTACGTACTACAGAGCAATGGTTAGACTCGCATTTTCACTACTCTGACCAGGTTGTTACGCCAACAGTCACTATAAGGGTGTATGATACGCTCTCTCAACCATAATATAAAAGCGGTACATCTACACTGATGTACCTCTTTTTCAACCACGAACAAGCTACACTTTTCGTTAGCCAACGAAGGGGGTAATATTACTCCACCAATTCCAGTCAATCCAACTGCCTGCTGCACTGGCCCACTTGTGCCACATGCGCCCGTCAGTCCCCACTGCAACCACATCAAATGAGTTGTCTGCGTATCTGATAAGACACGGAGTAGAACTAGTAAAGTTGGTAATATTACTCCACCAATTCCAGTCAATCCAACTGCCTGCTGCGCTGGCCCACTTGTGCCACATACGTCCATCTTTGCCTATCGCGATCACATCCTGAGAACCATCACTATATTTGATGACCAAAGGCCCCGCAACCGCAAAAGGAGTATTTGTACTCCACCAGTTCCAGTCAATCCAACTCCCTGATGCACTGGCCCACTTGTGCCACATGTGTCCATCCGTTCCTACTGCGATAAGGTCGAACGAACCATCTTTATATTTAACAAGTGCAGGTGTTGCTGCAGCGAAGCTAGTAGTGTTACTCCACCAGTTCCAGTCAAGCCAACTGCCTGCCGTATTGGCCCACTTGTGCCACATGCGTCCGTCTTTACCCACTGCAATAAGATCGAATGAGCCGTCGTTGTATGTTACAAGAGTTGGGGTAGCAACTGCGAAATCGGTGTTGGCACCAAACCAATTCCAGTCAATCCAACCGCCTGCTGCATTGGCCCACTTGTGCCACATGTGTCCGTCAGTTCCCACCATAATCACGTCTTGAGAACCATCTTTATATTTAACAACCGTAGGCCCCGTTTGTGCGAAGCTAGTAGTGTTACTCCACCAGTTCCAGTCAAGCCAACTGCCTGCTGCACTGGCCCAGCGATGCCACATACGTCCGTCTTTGCCCACTGCAATAAGATCAAACGAGCCATCGTTGTACTTGACAAGAGTTGGAGTAGCAGCAGCGAAATCGGTGTTGGTACCAAACCAATTCCAGTCAATCCAACTGCCTGCTGCATTGGCCCACTTGTGCCACATGTGTCCGTCAGTTCCCACCGCAATCACGTCTTGAGAACCATCATTGTACTTAACTACCACCGATGATGGTTTGTTTACATTCGTATTGGTTGTTCCACCAGTAGAACTTCCAACATGCTGATTTGCACTAAAGTGAATCCAACCACGAGTAATGCGACCAGGCATACCGCTGTTGTCTGTGATGTGATATCCATTGCCAACTTTGCTCAAAGGAAAGGAATGAATTTCGCCGTTGTGCCAATTCTGTTGAACTACGCTAATATGATCTGATGCTACACTGGTAATAACAACAACATGACCCGGAATGTTTGGAATTAGACCTGATGTCCAGCCCTGACTTACGTTATTTACATCTTGAAATATTAAGAGATCACCAGCAGAAGGTGCGAAGGCACTTGTACCCTGCGATGCATCGTCTGAAAGTTGTACTTGATTACCGAAGAGAGTTCGTGCACGACCATCGTTATAACCACCGCCAGCATAATAGTCGTAATAATTTGCCGCATTGACATCAAACTCTTGCAAGCCCCATTCTTCGTTGATGAAGCGACTGGCAAGCTCTACACATTGGAAGCGATAACCAGGCTCCCACATCCGCCCAAGATATGCAGAGTAGTCGTCGCAAACTCCTACACCTGATCCAAAGCTAGTTGTCCAGGCTGAGTCGTTTGGGTACACTCGCTCTGCCCCAAATGTGGCATCACTCAGATAATTAGTTGGAAATTTGTCTGTATATAAACCATCACTAACAACCTGAGAACATGATTCAACTGCATTGACCGCATCGATTCGCATTGGTATAGTGTTCTTAACTATTGTAGCTTGATCTTGATAGGTTGCGAGAATGTTTTCTAAATCTTGACTGTGTGTTAGCGCATCTTTTGCACACCAGCGACCTACCACAATATCTTCATGTGCGAGCATAAGGCGTACAGCACAACCAATACCTGTCTGTATCTGCTCTAATATATCCAGATTAAAAGCTGGGTAGCTGCCTATTAGTAGTGTTGGTGTACCGTGTGAGGCAAAACTAGAGGCAGATGTTGAACTACGCATAACTGCAATACTTATGCGAGTCTTATTCAGTTTAGTGTTGGTAAAAACGACTGTTGTGTTTGCATTTTTAGCTTGACCAGGGTGCGGCTTTGCAACCCACCCTACAGGTATCTGTACACTAAAGTTGAGTTTCTTATCAATATACGTTTGTACTCTACCTGTTGTGCGAGTCGCTGCATACGTCGAGGGAGACAAATAATGAGTAGTAAAGAGCAGTAGACTTGTGAGAAATACGAGGAAAAGCCAGGAGAACCTTTTAGTAGCCAAGTTTTGGTGTGTCCTTTGTCTTACGGTTTTAGGCACAATACAAATTCTTTCGCTGAGTGAAGTAACTTACAAGGGAGATATAAGACGAAGAGACTAAAGCTATAAGTTATGGCACAGTTGCTTTGCTTACTTTCAGACCTTTGTAACCTAAGTAATAGGATGTGAAAGGCAGATAAGGTCTCGTCTCTACTTTTGCTACCCCAGCTTCATTAACGATGCTTGTAGAAATTAGTAACACAAGATATAGTTAACAAGAATATTTCGCTTCAACTCCATACTACTTCACTATGTGTATCCAACCCGTCGTTGTGAACATTGACAAACCTTCCGCTTCGTGCTATCCTAATCAGGCCGTAGTTTGAAGTGACTGTGCATTATTGTATAATTCTAGCTACTCTCCGCGACGGTTCGGTTCAGAAAATACAGCCCCCGTCAAACGGGGAAGAGGTGAGAAAAAGAACGCATGACTGTCAAAATTCGTCTTAAACGCACGGGCATGAAAAAAGCCCCAAGCTATCGCGTCGTAGTTGCCGACTCGCGCTTCTCACGCGATGGTCGTATCATTGAAAATATCGGCTGGTACAACCCTCGCGTTGAGCCGTCCGCCATTCACATTGACGCCGAAAAGGCTCTTGGCTGGCTGAAAAACGGAGCGCAACCCACCGAGTCCGTGACCTCCCTGCTCAAACGCGCCGGCATTCTCGAACAGTTCACACAGGCCAAAGCTGAAGCAGCCAGTGCCAAAGCCGCCCAGACGCCAACCGTTCCCGCGCCTGCATCCGCCCAATCATAAACCTTTTCCTATCCTGAGTTTTTCGAGGTGAGGTGAGATATGCGTAAACTGGTTGAGTACGTTGCCCAATCCCTGGTAGACGCGCCACACGCCGTACAGGTTCGCGAAGTTCGCAATGACCGTAACGCGCTGGCGCTGGAACTTCATGTCGCGCCAGATGATCTGGGCAAGGTGATTGGTCGCCAGGGACGTGTCGCGAAAGCAATGCGAGCATTGTTACGTGCTGGTGGCACCCGTGAAGGACGCCATACCTCCCTGGAGATTTTGTAGTACCGTGTGTTCGCTGTGAGCAATCACGCAAACCGTGACGCTACTACGCAAGCAATGTACTGCTTTGTGCTGCTTTTTCACTACTATATATGACAGAAGGTACTATGCCAAAGCCAAAGCCGAGCACAACAGAATGGGCTACTATTGGGAAAATAGTGGCCCCTTTTGGTCTTCGTGGCGAATTGAAAGTCTTTTCGCTTACCGATATTCCTGATCGCTTCGCCCAACTGGAGACGATTTTTCTTGGCGACGAACACGCACCACGCAAGATCGCCGCCGTTCGCCCCTATAAAGGCGATATGGTGGTCATGAAATTTGTGGGCCTCGACGATGCCACGACAGCCGATACGCTGCGCGGGCGCGATCTCTCAATTCCACTCGAAAAACTTGCCTCGCTTCCGCCCGACTCTTACTACCAACATGATATTCTTGGCTTGCGTGTCGCGACTCTCAATGGACGCGAGATTGGGACGATTGTAGAGATCATGGAGACGGGTAGCAATGATGTCTATGTGGTTAAAGGGCCAGATAGCAAACAGGTTTTGCTGCCCGCCATCAAAGATGTCGTAAAACAGGTTGACCTCATTCGTCAGATGATGTATATTGAACCTATGGCAGGTCTGCTTGATGACGATGCCGTACTCGACGAGCCAAACGATGTCTCAGAGGAAGAGGGCGAGCAAGAAGAAACGACGCTTTAATGTGCCGCAAGACAAATGTCGTGCTTTCAAAAATGGAACATAACGAAACCGGGCCGTTCTCTCATGCGTGTAGCTAGTAGAATGATGAACCGTCTCATCGTTCCGTCACCGTAGAGAGACGTGCCAGTATTCTGTAGGGAGGTGTCTCATGCCTGACCGTTTCCCCACTTTTGCTGATGTGTGCAGTGCTATCGCAGAGGGACATATAGATGCCGCGGTTGATGGCACTATGTATCAAGTGAACGCATACGAGTTGCGTCGCTTCCTCACCAAACCCCGTTCCCTTCCCACGATTACCTTTTCTGCTCCCCCCTTAACGCCCTGCCCACCCGACTCGCTACCCTGTTCCGATACTGCTGATTGGCCCCCTACCGTCCAATCTTCTGTCGCTTGAGGCCCTTTTGAGGCCGCTTTTTTATTTCATAGGAGCATAAGCAGTTGCATTAGAGGCGAGCAAGGACTATAATAGCAACAATGTCAGCGAGTTTCTACAAACGCAAACTCGCTGACAATCCCGCTATCATATACGTTTTGTCTTACGATAAAAACGCGACCCGCGCCTATTCTATGTTTGACACGGCCCGGCATACTTCGCGTTGAAGATGAAGAAAGGTATTTTCATGGAGCCGCTCGACTCTGAACTCGATTACGTGGTGCGTGAACGCCGTCCGTCACGGTTCGCGACCCGCAACGCTCGCTTTAACTGGCTACTTGTCATCCCCGGCTTAGGCTTGCTCTGGATTGTCTATCTCGCGGGTGCCGCCCTCTTCCAATGGCAAATATCCGACGTTATCGGGCCTATCATGGTGCTTATGATTATTGGTTTTCTGGTTATGAGTGGGTTACTCTTCTGGGCATTGTCCCCCAAAGTCAATAAATAACGTATATAATTGCTACAAAAATGCTAGTGAGCCGATATGACGGGGGCGAGTCCCCGTCATGCCTCTATACAATCTCCCCTCTCGCCTTTACCTGATATGCATCCACGCCTGCTCATCCACCGCCACGCGCTCGCCCCACACGACGCGTTCCAGCAACTCTGCGGACTCTACGAGGCGGGGGCCGGAGCGGTTGAGATAGTTGTTGCCATCAATCGCGTATACCTGCCATTGTTGTACCGCGTGCAAGCTTTGCCAGAGCGGATGCTTGCGTAAGAGCGGCACATCTTGTAGTGTGCGTTCGAGCGAGAAACCGCAAGGTGCTAGCACAATTATGTCCGGTTGTGCCGCGTGCAACTCTTCCCATGTCAGCCACGGTGAATGAATGCCCGCTTCCCCAAACACACTCTCACAGCCTGCGTAGTCCACAAGTTCCGGCGTCCAGTTGCCAGCCGCCATCAGTGGGTCTAGCCATTCGAGTACCGCGATGCGCGGCTTCTTTCCGTCGGGACTCTGCGTGCGTTGGCGCAACTGGTCAAGCCTCTGCTGATACTGTCTCACAAGCACCTGCGCCTGTTCGTGCCGTTCCAGTGTCGCGCCAACCCGTAGCATATCCTCCCACACGTCTGCGAGGCGATAGGGGGAGAGCGAGACAATGCGCGGCTCCAGTCCTGTCAGGTGCTGCAATGCTCGCGTCACATCGCGTTCGCTTACGGCGCACACATCGCACTGTGTCTGCGTAAAAATCACATCCGGTCTAAGTTCCTGTAGTAATGCCGTGTCGATGTGGTAAATACTCAACGCTTTGAGCGCGTCCTGCTCGCCCGTCTCCTGCGCGTGAGCAAGCTGCTTGATCTGTGCATCGATCTCGCTACTGCTCGTCTCTGTATCGATCTGTACCGTACTCACGAGTGGAAGCCACAAAACTTCCTCTGGATAATCGCATTCATGCGAACGCCCCACGAGCTGATCCAAACATCCCAGTTCGGCGATCATCTCCGTCGCGCTTGCCAACAAAGAAACAATACGCATATAACACCCTTTCGTTCCTGCAAAACAAATTTCTCGTATAGTATAATCTATGTTGACCATAATAGAGAGCTATTACAAAGGAGGGCGACCCGTGTTCATCACAACGTATCAGCACGCACGCGCGTTTCTCGACAGGGCGCAACTCACCCTGCAACAGCATATCATCGCGAACAGCCTGTTGCTCGGTGTCTCAACCCGCCTACTCACGATGCCTCAGCCTGTGTTACCGCAACCATATCTTGCCACCGTCGAAGACGCAAACGGGTTGCTTGTCGCGGCATGTATGACTCCGCCGTACAACATCATTGTGTGGGCGAGCGAGACCGCCAGCGACGCCGCCCTCGCGCTTGTGGTGGAGAGTCTCGCGTCCTCTGCGTGGCATGTCGTCGGTGTGGTTGGGCAAGCCTCCGTCTCGCAACGTTTCGCGACACAATGGCAACGGGGAACGGGGCAGAAGGTTCACACTGGTGTACGGCAACGGCTCTTTGAATTGGCAAAAGTCGTTCCGCCCAGACCCGCCCCTGGTCGCTTGCGACTCGCGACAGAGAACGATATAGAGCTTGTGGGACAGTGGATTGCGGCATTCTATAAAGAGGCGATGGAGAACGTGAACACGCCACCAGATACCCGACAGGTCGCGGCAACGCGTATCCGTCGGAAAGAGATACGCGTATGGGAATTGCCTGATGGCAGCGTTGTAGCAATGGCAGGCACGTCGCGTCCAATTGGCGAAAATAGCACCATCACGGTTGCCCTCGTGTATACGCCACCCGTGTATCGCGGCAAGGGCTATGCCTCCAATTGTGTCGCCGCGTTAAGCCAGCACCTGCTCGACGTGGGATGGCAGTCTTGCAACCTGTTTACCGATCTAGCGAATCCGATCTCTAATAGTATCTATCAGAAGATAGGGTACACGCCGGTGGGCGACTATAACGTCTATGATTTCGCGTAACGTGAGGTTCTACATGAAAAAAACGGTTGAGTACACCGACGATGGCCGCTACATCATCGTCAATGGGCAGCACTGGCGCACGTCAGACCCGCGTCTGGACGAGCCAACACGCCAAAAGCTCGTCAACGCCCTGATGCAGGCGCGGCGCGACATTGTACAGGCCCACCGCACGGACGACAAAGCTTTGGAAACCGACGCTCGCCACCGCGTCCATCGCGCCAAAGTCGCCCTCGGCGAACGCGGCACCCCCTGGTGGGAACGACCTGTACCGGGCGTCGACCCGGCGGACGAGTCGCCCGAAACATAACAGAAAATACAATGGGAAAGTATAGCGTGGGACGGTGGGCATGACGCGGGTAGGTGAGCAATGACGTGGGACGGTGAGCATGACATGGGCAGGCGAGCATGGCGGGGGTATGTGAGAATGACAGGGGAAGGTGAGCATGATGTGGGCAGGTGAGCATGACAGGGGAAGGTGAGAATGACAGGGGAAGGTGAGAATGACAGGGGAAGGTGAGCATGAGGTGGGCAGGTGAGCATGACAGGGGATGGTGAGTATGGCGGGGGTATGTGAGAATGACAGGGGAAGGTGAGCATGGCGCGGGCAAGCCGCGCCACTACTATACGACGGGGTTCGCCACTTCGTGGCTCATCATGGCGCGGGCAAGCCGCGCCATGCCCTCGCGCTTGCCCCTTTGCCCCCTTCTGTGGCAAAATGTATGCACATCTTTCTGAGACGGATTTTCCTATAGCCTGAGTAAAGTAAATACGCAGGTTCTATAGGGTCACATGCCGCTTGACGTTCTTATTACCTCATCCTTACGAAGGAGCTTTCATTCATGGCAACGCAAGGCTATATACGCTTTCCACATATTTCGCGGGATCGCATCGTGTTTGTGTCCGAAGACGACCTCTGGCTCGTGTCCACCGAGGGCGGACGAGCCGAACGCCTGACGAGCGGTGTTGGTGAGGCGACATGTCCGTACTTCTCGCCTGATGGCGAACTGCTGGCGTTCGTCGGACGCGAGGAGGGGCCGAGTGAGGTCTATGTCATGCCCGCCCTCGGTGGCCCCGCGCGACGCCTGACCTTTCATGGCAGCAGTTGCCGCGTGCTTGGGTGGTCGCCAATCGGCGACGAGATTTTGTATGCCAGCAACGCGGGCCAATTCTCCTCACGCTACTCGACACTGTACGCCGTGCAGCCAACGGGCAGCCTGCCGCGCCAGTTGCCATACGGCGTAGCGAATGCGATTTCGTATAGCCTCAGTAGTAATGGTCTGGTGTTGGGCCGCAACACGAACGAACTGGCCCACTGGAAACGCTATCGCGGCGGAACCGCTGGACATCTCTGGTGCGATGAGGCGGGAAGTGGCACCTTTGAACGGCTCTCCATGCTCAGCGGCAATGTCGCTAACCCGTGCTGGGTGGGCGAGCGCATCTATTTCCTCTCCGATCAGGACGGTATCGGCAACATTTACTCTTGCACGCCGCGCGGGGAGGACGTCCGCCAGCACACGCGGCAACAGGATTTTTATGCCCGCCACCTTTCCAGCGACGGGGAACGCCTCGTGTTTCACGCTGGCGCGGAACTCTACCTCTTCGACCCGCGCACAGACCAGACACAGCACATCGCCATCTCCCTGCCCAGCGTGCGGACACAGCGCAACCGCAAATTTGTTTCCGCGAGTACCTATCTCGACTCGTATGCCCTGCATCCCAGAGGCTATCAAGTCGCCATGACCACGCGTGGCAAAGCCTTTACAATGGGCAACTGGGACGGGTCGGTAGTTCAGCATGGCGAAGCGGACGGTGTGCGCTACCGTTTCCTCGAATGGCTCAATGATGGCAAACGCTGTGTCGCCGTCAGTGACGCGACGGGCCGCGAGACGCTCGTCGTCTTCAATCCAGAAGAGGCGGCGGAACCGGAAGTATTGACTGAGCTTGACCTTGGGCGCGTCGTCGAGCTAGTCGTGTCGCCAACGCATGATATCGTCGCCCTCACCAACCATCGGAACGAACTGCTCGTTGTCGGGCTTGAAACAGGAAACGCTAAAGTCATCGAACGGAGCGATTTCAACCGCATCAACGGCGTCGCGTGGTCGCCAGATGGTCGCTGGCTTGCCTATGGCTTCCCTATTTCATCACAGAAGACGGCGATCAAACTGTGCGACCTGGAAAGCGGCGGCACCTATCAGGCAACGGAGCCGATACTGGCGGATAGCCGACCCTCGTTTGACCCGGAAGGCAAGTATCTCTACTTCCTCGGTCAACGCATCTTCAATCCCGTCAGCGACATGCTGCAATTTGCCCTCAATTTCCCGCGCGGCACCAAACCGTATGCGCTCCTGCTCCAACGTGACACGCGCTCACCCTTTATCGCTGAACCGAAAGACCCCGATGAGAAAGACAGGAAGGCCGAAGATGAGAGCGAAACAGGGGCCGATTCCGCTTCTGAAAGCGACGAGAAAGACAAAGATGAGAAAGAGAAGGACGCGAAAAAGGTAGCGCCAACCGTCATTGATCTGGAAGGCATCAGCGAGCGCGTTTTGCCCTTTCCCGTAGCTGAGGGACGCTATTATGCAGTGCTTGGCCTCAAGGGGAAGGCGTTGTTCTTCTGGTATCCCCTCACGGGCGAGATGGATAATGATGAAGACGAGTTGCCCAAAGCGGGTGGCAATGTCGATTGTTACACATTCGAGAAATACAAGGCCGAACGCATCCTTTCCGGCGTGAACGGTCTGGAACTCTCGCGTGACAACAAAACGCTGCTCTATCGTTCCGCGCGGCGGCTTCGTGTCGTCAAAGCTGGCGAGAAGCCGCCCAAGACGGAGGATGAGAAGTCCGCGAGCCGTGAGAATGGATGGCTCGATCTGGGACGCGTCAAGGTATCGGTACAGCCGTCGGCGGAGTGGAGGCAGATGTTCGCGGAAGCGTGGCGACTGCAACGTGAGCAATTCTGGTCTGCCGACATGCTGGGCATCGACTGGGACGCGATCTACGCGCAATATTCTCCACTGGTCGAGCGTGTTAGCTCGCGTGCGGAACTCTCCGACCTGCTGTGGGAGATGCAGGGCGAACTTGGGACGTCGCACGCCTACGAAATGGGCGGCGAATATCGGCGCGGCCCCCAGTATCGGCAGGGCTTCCTCGGTGTCGATTGGACGTATGACGCCGCGACTGACCGCTACCGTATCGCGCGTATCGTCAAGGGCGATCCCTCCGACGCGAAAGCCACATCGCCTCTGACCAGTCCCGGCCTGAACGTTGTCGTCGGGGACGCCGTGCTGGCGATCAACGGGCAGCGTGTGAGTGCCACGCGTCATCCGCAAGAACTGCTGGTCAATCAGGCAGGCAACGAGGTACAACTGACAATTGAAGAAGCCGCGAGCGGGAAAAGGCGTTCCCTGACCGTCGAGGCTCTGGACGACGAACGTCCGGCCCGCTATCGCGAGTGGGTGGAGCAGAACCGCCGCCTGGTGCATACTGCTTCAAAGGGACTCGTCGGCTACGTCCACATCCCCAATATGGTCGCGAGCGGCTACGCGGAATTTCATAGAAGCTATCTCGCGGAATACGATTATCCCGCGCTGCTGATTGATGTGCGTTGGAATGGTGGCGGCAACGTCTCTGGCCTGTTGCTGGAAAAGCTCGCACGCAGGCGCGTGGGCTATGACTTCGCGCGTTGGAGCCAGCCCAACCCTTACCCGCAAGAGTCGCCACGCGGCCCCATGGTCGCGCTGACCGACGAACACGCCGGCTCCGATGGCGACATCTTTTGTCATAGCTTCAAGCTTATGGGTCTGGGGCCACTCATCGGCAAGCGCACATGGGGCGGCGTCGTGGGCTACTTTGCCCGCTACAAGCTCGTAGACAACACGGTGACGACGCAACCCGAATTCTCTTTCTGGTTCAAGGACGTGGAGTGGAATGTCGAAAACTACGGGACCGACCCCGATATCGACATCGATATCGCCCCGCACGACTTCGCCAACAACCTCGATCCCCAGCTAGACCGCGCCATCGCCGAGGCCACACGTCTCATCGAGGAACGCCCCGCCCTCGCCCCCACCACGGGACAACGCCCTCGTCTGGGACGCAGGATGTAAATAACTTTTTAAGTAAGTGCAAATCACACAATTATACATGTTATATAATCGGTATCTAGTACCCTCTCCGTATAGGTAAAAGCAAAAAAGAGCATGTAGTTGTGTGATTTGTGCTTACTTAGAGAAGCCACTGATACTCAGTATATATGGAACAAAGCAAATTGTTTTTGTCTGAAAGCTAATAAGTGAGTGCCTCGTCCTATGCATACATTATAATTACTTTATATAATAAATGTTGTATTGTACATAATTTTTTAGATACAATACAAAGACTTGACTTTTGGTAAAATATATGTTGTATATTCTTTGTTACTAGAAGTATGTTAGTCGCCACTCATGATGCAAAAAGTGTGTAGCCATTACATATATCTAACACTCTTTTCTCTTCCATATCCTGTTTTTCTTCGTTTCTAAGTCTAGGTAATCATAAACTTTTTGAGAGGAAGGTTTAGTTGCTGCTATGTGGAAAGGAGATTTGGTTGTTTTTGATATGAGGTGAACACGAGTGTTCTATTCAAGATAATGTTGGCTTCTGTATGAAACGCCCTGTAGTAGTTGTAGAAGTAACTAGTTAAAAAAAGTGCCTGTTAAGAGAAATTTCAGAGACGCAGTTGCCCTTGATAGGCATTTGAAGTAGTATGTTATTCTCATGTAGGGCAATCAAATTAAATAGACAACTCGTTCACTTAAAATGTAACAGTAAGTGTTGTGAGTAGAGCAGGAGACGCGATATGGAACGCGTGCGTATTCAGATTGGGCCTACAACGATCAAACAATATGGGAGATTTCATCTTAAAAACCATGATGTCTATAGAGGAGATCAGGCAATACCCTCATTCCGTTATTGGATCAAATTGGAAAATGGAACCGAGAGTGAAGAGGACGTTGGTTTGATATTGATGAAGGATAGTACATTTCCACGCTTCATAAACCATGTTTTGGGATGGCTCCATCAACAATATCTCAACATGTATGCACTTCAACAAATATTAGAGAATACCTTGAATAGCGGAGAAGTGGAAGACGAAGCAAGGGAAGAAGACATACAGATTCAGCAATATCATCTGAAAGAGAAGCAAATGCAATATGAACGTATTGTGCGAGCTTTGTATGAGATTGCCCCCGATGCTCAACTCGATGAAACTCTATCTGTAGCACTTCGAGAACGTGGGCAAGAGGGTGCATGACGGGTGCAAGCCCCGTCACTACTATACTCCGTTCGTCACGGCATGGCTTGCCATGCGGCCCCGTATATAGTAGTGACGGGGCTTGCCCCCGCCATGCCACCTTACCCCTTGCCCCCTTGCCTCTCCCCTCCAACATGCCCCCTTGCCCCCTGCCTCTCCCCTCCAACATGCCACCTTACCCCCCGTCCTCGCCCAAAACATGCCCCTTGCCCCCCGTCATGCTACTTTGCCCCTCTCGCCTCCTCGCCCCCATGCCCCCCCTCACCCCTTCTCGCCCCCCCCAACATGCCCCTGGCCCCTTACATCACGGGCCAGCCCCCGTGTTCCTCAATTGCCTCATCAATTGCTTCCATTAGCGTGATTGTCTCCGCCAACGCCGCGACCACGCGCCCGTAGTGCATCTTGTCGGCGTATGTCAGGACGCGGCCCTTGCGATCCTTGAGCCACTTGTGGCACACCTGATAGCCCCCGACATGAAACGCCCACGCGTCGGCGGGTATCCCCTCGAAATACTGCCTCTGATTGATGTACACACGCCCCTTCCCGTCTTCCTCTCCCTCCACATACTCTACCTTCTCTATAAGATCGTTCTTATCACTTGCATCATGCTTGACGGGAAAGCTCACTCTCGCGCTTGTGCTAAATGCCTCCATCAGGTGTAGCGCGACGAGCCGTTGACCGAGGCCACACAGTGCCACAAACAACGCGCTATCAGAGGTGAGAGGCAGGCGCGGAAAATCAATCTTGAGAAATTCGGCATAGCGGGCGCGATAGGTGGGCGCGTGGAAGACTGCGTACATGTACGCGAACACATCCTCTGGCCCGAACGT
>JBBQVS010000069.1:0-22312 GCA_038211295.1 Ktedonobacterales bacterium
ACGCTTGACAAAAACGGGGTGAATACGAGCGTGCTGGGCAATCGTCTCGCAACTGGCGTTGTAGCACTGGCGAAACTGCTTGAACGTTGGGCGCACATCTGACCCTGATGGTAACTTGTGTATTTTTTCTGTAGATTCCTCGTCTAACATATTTTATCCTCTACTATTGTAGTATATTAAGTATCTTACCCTCAGTGAGTGTAACAGCAGCAAACGAACTTACTCCTACGTTTCAAAAAATACGAACTAACAAGTTCGTAATATGTAAAAAGTGTGTTAGACAGGAAGAGCCTGATTGGGTATACTTTAACTAGGAGACGAGCAAGGGGGGAAACCGATGGTTGAACGGCGATATTGGGGAGAGCATAACCAATACGGGCCTTTTTCTCAAGCAGAAGATGGCTGGCCTCACGCTGGTGAGGTTGTTCGTTACTATCGCAAGCAGAAAAGGATGAGTACACGGCAACTAGCCCTCAACTACGGTGAAATATTCGGACAACAATTAGTTAGCGAAAGGTGGATACAAAAAATGGAAAAAGAGAATATGGTGCCTCAAGACAACAGCAAACGCCGAGCCTTAGCAAGTTTGCTTAGTATCCCGCCTGTTCTGTTAGGACTTGGTTCTCTCTCTGAACTGCTTCCCAAAGATGCTTTAGCCAAAAGTTCTGTAGGAACGCCAAAGCGAGTAAGTGTTGATAACGAGATCATCGCTTCCTATAATAAATTTCTTAATTTGTACTGGGCGTTAGACTATAGTAGCACGGCGCAACACTCGATCAATGATATTGAGAAGATGATAGCTCATCTTAATGCGCTTGCCCCTTTGGTGACTGGGCCAACGCAAATACAAGTGTTTGAACTTCTTTGTGGCTTTCACCCGCTTGTCTCAACTATCTTTGCTGACCTCTGTCAGTATGACAAAGCATTCGATCATGCCAACTTTAGCGTGCAACTCGCGGATAACATGGGCAACAACAAGCTTCGCTCCGTCTCGTTATACCAGCGTGGCTTTGTAAGTTTTGAATGGGGGAAGCGCACAAATAATCAGCAACGTATCGCGGCATCCATTGCCGACTTTCAGGTCGCCCTACCGCTCTCGGTTCCAAAACTTGAAGCCGCTATCTTGCTCGATCTCGCAATTTCTTATGCTGTAAATAAACAAGGGCGTGCATCTGATAACGCCCTCAACAAGGCAAGTGCGCTTATCGAGCGTGGCAATTTTGCGGATGGCAGCTTCATTGATACATTTATCAACTTAAACAAAGGACGATATAATCTTGGGGTAGCGGCTGTACTCATCGCACTCAAACAATACGATGATGCGGCAGATGCACTATTTGAAGCTCGTGATGGAGTAGGTCAGGAGCAAACACGCCGTCATGCATGGATGGACGGGCTTGAAGCAAAAATCTACTATGGTCAGCGCAACTACGCCCTTGCCGTTCAGTCTGCAACCCAGGCACTCAAGACATGCAAGGGTATTAACAGTCAAGTTAATATTGACCTTGTGCGTACTCTATACTCGCAGTTGCTTACAACGAATTATGCAAACTCTCAACCAATGCGCGAACTTGGGGCTGCTCTGATTCTTCCTTAACACTACAAAAAGGGAAACCTTTTGCTGCTTCTATCAAAAGCGTAGAAGTTCCCTACTTAGCTAGCCTTGTGAGAGCTGCAAGGCTAGCTAAGTAGGGAACTTCTACGGTTGTCTCCCTACTTCTCTTCCAGTGCCTGCTTACCGATAAGCGCGATGGCGGCATCATCGAGCGGAGGATGCTGGAGGCCGGCGCGTACATCACGATAGTAGCGTTGTAATGGAAGCGTCATTGAGAGACTGGCGGCACCGACGAGGCGCATGGCGATATCGACAATCTCAATGGCGGAGTTGCTCACGAGATATTTCGCGGCGGCGAACTGGCTCGCGGGGATGCTGTCGGGTGCCGCGCTGAACTGCTCGGCGATACCGTACAGCACGGAGCGACTTTGTAGTAACGCAAGCTCCATCTTCGCGGCTTTCTCCTGAATATGCGGCACGCTGGCGATTGGCTTGTCGAGCGAGTTCGGCTTGCGTTTGCGTGCGAACGCGAGGGCGTCGTTGCGAGCCGCCGTCGCGATGCCAAGGTAGACGGCGGTTGTGGGAAAGCTCCACGCCGCCTGATGTGCCTGCGTCGCCGGATTGACGGGAAGCTGCGCGTCGATGTACGCGTCATCTTCCACACGCACGTTTTCGAGTAGAAGGTCATTGCTGCCACTGCCACGCATCCCCAGCGAGTTCCACGTATCTTTTACATGCAAGCCCGACGCAGTGCGTGGAATCAGAAAAGAGCCGCGATCAGTGCCGAGCGCGGGCAGGTTCGTCGTGTCTTCGATGCTACACGTCACAATAAAGAGCGAGAGAACAGGGCTACCCGTCGTAAACGTTTTGCGTCCACTGATGAGCCACGACCCGTCATCTTGCCGCCGCGCCGTTGTAGTGGGCTTACCGCCACGACTGGGGCTACCTGTCGCGGGTTCACTCGCGGCGGCGTTGATAATCGCGCCATCGTGTACAACTGCGTGACAGAGTCGCTCAAAAAAGGCGTTATGCCCGACCACATTCTCGCCCTGCTTCGCGATATGGGAAAGATGCATACTCATGACCAGGCCAGTCGCGCCATCGCCCTGCGAGAGTTGTTGCTGCGCCAGCGTGACTTCGAGCAGGTTGGCACCCCACCCGCCAAAGTCGCGCGGCACCGTGAGAGTGAGGTAGCCAGAGTCGCGCAAGTCTTTATAGTTATCGGCAAGAAAGGGACTTGACCACTCACTCTGATTAGCACGTTTGGCGAAGGTAGTAGCCAGCTCGCTTGCCATACCAAGTATTTTTTTCTGTCGTTCGGTTGTCGGGTATGCGGGAAAAGCCATGAGTTATTTGTTCCTTCTATGGAATATAGAGAAGATACACAAGCGTGTACTTACATCTATCATACGTTATTGTGTTCAGTCAGGTACGCAGCGTGTGACACCAGCGTATACACACGCGTCTTGAACGCCTCGAAACGCGCATCCTGCGTCTGTCCATGTTTCCAGCGTGCGTAAATCTGTTGCAGAATTACCGCGAGTTTGAAGTACGCGAAGGCCATATAGAACTGCATCGAAGAGATATCGCGCCCGCTCTTGCGTGCATACGCCTCGATAAATTGTTCGCGCGTCAGAAAGCCGGGTGTAGTTGTCACCGTTGGTAAGACCGCCCGCATATCTTCGGAATCATCAGGTTGAATCCAGTAGCACAACGACACGGCAAGATCGAAAAGCGGGTCGCCAATCGTCGCCATTTCCCAATCCAGCACCGCCGTAGCCTTCGTGATATCCTCAAGACTGAAAAGCATATTGTTCAGCTTGAAATCGTTGTGAATAAGCGTGGGGGCGGGACTCTGCGGTATGTTATTCACAAGCCAGCGTGTCAGCGACTCGACCTGCGGTATTTCGTCCGTTTTCGCTCGCGTGTAGCGTTCAATCCATCCCTTAACCTGCCGTTCAAGAAAGCCTTCAGGATGCCCCAAACTACTCAAGCCTGCCGCCTGCCAGTCGATACCGTGAATCTGTACCAGCGTGTCAACCGTCGTCAGCGAGATACCTCGTCCAAGCTCCTCACTCGGCGTCACGTCGGGCGGAAACGCATCGTTCAGCACGAAGCCGCGCTTGCGTTCCATTACATAGAATGGCACGTCCATGATGCTTGTATCGTTACAGAAAACATACGGTCTGGGTGCGAGCGAAAAAACTGTATACACCTTTTTTAATAGTCCTGACTCGCGTTCCATGTCGTGAGCCTTCGGTGGCACTGGCCCAAAAGGAGGACGACGCAGTACACCTTCCCATCCCCCTACTTGTAATAAGTAGGTGAGATTGGACGCACCAGAGGGGAACTGACGTACTTGCAATGTCCCCGTGTCCAGTCCCGCGATATGCTCACGCAGATACTGCTCTATGTTTGGCAGATCAAAGCTTTCGCCGTGACGAACCGCGATTGTTTCCTCAACAGACATGCTTATTTCCCTTCTCTGGCTAGCAGCTTCTCCTGCGCCAATGTAATAAAGTAGTGCAGTGACTGTGGGTTAGCCATCGCGTCAACGCTAATCGCTTTCTCGACAGGCATTCCAAGCAGTAGTTTTTTGACGGGAACTTCCAGCTTTTTACCACTGAGAGTGCGGGGAACTTCACGAATTGCGAGTATTTCGTCGGGAACGTGATGTGGCGAGACGCGTTGCCGCAGTTGTGCTTTGATGCGTCCACGTAACGCCTCGTCCAGTGGCACACCGTCGCCCATCACCACAAAAAGCGGCATGTAGTAGTTGCCGCCCACGAGTTCAATACCGACAATCAAGCTATCCACTATTTCGGGGAAGCCTTCAACGACGCGGTATATTTCGCTGCTGCCCATCCTTATGCCCATACGGTTAATTGTGGAGTCGGAACGTCCATAGATTACCGCGCTTCCGGTGGGCGTAATCCGAATCCAGTCGCCGTGCCGCCAGATACCCGCGTACATCTCGAAGTAGCTTTCAAGGTAGCGTTTGTTGTCGGGATCGTTCCAGAAGAAAAGCGGCATGGAAGGCATGGGTTGCGTAATCACGAGTTCCCCGACCTCATTGTGTAGTGCCTGCCCCTGCTCGTCAAACGCCTCAACCTTCGCCCCCAGGCCGCGACATTGTATCTCACCTTCGTATACAGGTAGGAGTATAGAACCGCCCACGAAGCCAGAGCAGACGTCCGTCCCACCACTCATCGAGGCGAGCCATACGTCGGACTTGACGCTCTCGTAAATCCACGCGAAGGCTTCGGGTGGAAGTGGCGAACCTGTCGAGCCGATTTGCTGTATCTTGCTCAGGTCGTATGTTCTGGCGGGTGCGATATCGGCTTTCATACACGCGGTGATGTAGCCCGCGCTGGTGCCAAATAGCGTCATACCTGTGTCTTGTGCGAACTGCCATAGCGTCCCCATGTCGGGATAGGCGGGGCTTCCATCGTAAAGCAGGATGGTGGCACCCACCAGTAGGCCGCCGATCAACAGGTTCCACATCATCCATCCGGTTGTGGTAAACCAGAAGAACCTGTCTTCGTCCTTCAAATTCAGTTCCAGTGAGACATTTTTGAGATGTTCCAGCAGAATACCGCCATGTCCCTGCACAATCGCTTTTGGCAGGCCCGTAGTGCCAGAGGAGTAGAGTACCCAGAGCGGATGCGCGAACGGCACCTGCTCAAATATGAGTTCCGAGGGATGCGCGATTGCCTCGTGCCATGCGAGCGTATTGGCAAGCGTGATGAGTTCAGTATCGCCAAAGAGATAAGGAAACAACACCGTTTTTTGTACCGTTGGCAAGGCCGCTTGCAGTTCCGCAACAATCGCGCGACGGTCAAATGTTTTTCCGCCATATTGGTAGCCATCGACGGCGAAAAGCACCTTCGGCTCGATCTGCTGAAAACGTTCAACCACACTACTCACGCCAAAATCGGGCGAGCAGCTTGACCAGATAGCACCGATGCTCGCGCAGGCCAGAAACGCCATCAGGGTTTCGGGAATATTCGGCATGTATGCCACAACTCTATCGCCACGCTGGACGCCCAGCGAACGCAGAGTGTGCGCGGTAGCACTTACAGTTGTTGTCAGCTCGTGCCATGAAACGGTTCGGAGCGCGTGCCGTTCTGAGCGGAAGAGGAGCGCGGGACGGTCAGATGTAGCATTGCGAAAGACATGTTGTGCATAGTTTAGTTCGGCTCCCACGAACCACTCAGCACCCGGCATCTTACGCTGTGCAAGCACCGATGTATAGGGTTTGGATGCCTGAATAGAGAAATAGTCCCAGAGCGAGGCCCAGAAATCTTCGAGATGGTCGGTTGACCATTGCCACAGTTCGTCACGCGTCGTCAGGTGTAGCCCCCGCTGTTCCGCGAGCCAACGCATATACACGGTTGTAGTCGCTTGCTGACGCATGGCCTCAGTTGGCTCCCACAGGGGGGTACGATCTCCTCGTAGAGTCGTCATTCGCCGTCTCCTTCACAGACTATAAAAAGTGTTTCCCTTATTATATCCGCTCTCCAACTTTTTGTGACACAAAGAAAGAGGCGTACCAAATATACTCACATAGTGCTCGAAAATCATCCTTATTATACATAGTTGTATACTTGTATATCTTACCTTGTAATACACCCCAATTTTTAGTAATATAAGAAATATATTTCTCAAATTCTGTTTGCAGAAAGCACATACTGTTCTCTGTATTTTATTGAGGTGTAACTACAGCTATTGAAAGTATAAGCAAAATTATCACCGTGTACTCTGTTCTTACAAATAAGGAAAGTAGTAATATCGGCATGAAATGGTTTCCATGGCTACAAAGAGGCAGTTCAAGAGGCAGTTCAAGAGGCAGTTCAGCACAGGACAGACGTGAGCAAGCTCAAAACAATGAGTTTCTGTGGTCGAAAGAACGGCAAGTTACCAGTGAGACACTGTATATGTTGCCGCACGATACAAACGAAATCAATCGGCTAGATTTTCAGCATTTTATGCTGCGGTACGCACTACAACGGAATTATATTGCCCCTGTTACCGACCCTAAAAGTATTCTTGACGTTGGGTGTGGCACAGGTCGTTGGGCGCACGAAATGGCGACAGCATTTCCACGCGCGAAAGTCTTTGGTCTGGATGTTACTGCCGGACACGAGAACGGACAGAGTACCGTTCCCACGAACTACCGATTTGTCGTGGGGAATGTTCTCGAAGAGTTGCCATTTCCCGATACGACATTTGACTTTGTGCATCAACGCTTCTTGCATATGGCATTACCTGCCGATAGATGGAGTGGGGCGGTGCAGGAGCTTGTACGCGTTACCCGCTCTGAGGGGTGGGTTGAGCTGGTCGAGTCAGACCTGATTATTCACAATGCCGGCTCGGCCATGAAGCAATTGACCGAATGGAGCTTTACGATTGGGCAAAAGCGGGGCATCGACCCGCGCACCTCTACAAATATTGGAAATTTCCTCTCTGCCGCCGGACTCACGAATATTCAAACGTACCGCATAGACTTACCACTTGGTGCCTGGGGTGGACGCCTAGGTACAATGGCGGCAACTGACATATTTTCTTATAATCGGGCAATCAAACCAGTAATCCTGAGAAGCTTCAAAGTGTCCTCGACAGAATATGATACATTATCAGAGAAAATGCAAAAAGAATGGGAAAGTAACCAGAGCTATTTTTCTTTGTACCTTGCATGTGGCCAAAAACTATAATAGCACGATACACTCATTTTTACGCCAGTAAAGAACTGTTGGATGCGAAAGAGGAATTGCAGGGCGCGAACGAGAAACTTATGTTGACTCATGAGTATAGTAGATATTGTACTTACTACTCACTATTAAATCAAGAATATATTACTACGATAAAAACAACAATGGAATAATAGCCCCTGCGTCAGACGTTGTCTCAAGGGAGGTCTATTTTTCTCTTGCCCATTACACACAAATATTCTTGTTTATTCTGCTTTACAGGGAGCTTTTATGTCTACTGCCCCATTGTTTGAGCCACTGACACAACGTGGTCTGATATTACGTAATCGTATCATGGTTTCGCCCATGTGCCAATATTCTTCAACCGATGGTTTCGCAACGGACTGGCATCTTGTGCATCTGGGAAGTCGCGCCGTTGGTGGCGCGGCTCTTGTAATGACGGAGGCGGCGGCAGTCGAGGCACGCGGGCGCATCTCGCCGCAAGACCTGGGCATTTACCGCGATGAGCACATCGGGATGTTGGCACGTATCACAGCATTTATCAAGGAGCAGGGAGCGGTTCCCGCGATACAGCTTGCTCACGCGGGCCGTAAAGCCAGCACGTATCGGCCCTGGAGTGGCAAGGGCGAGGTCGCGTCGGCGGATGGCGGGTGGGAGACAATCGCTCCCAGTCACGAGCGTTTTTCCGCGAGCTATCCCTTGCCAAAAGAGTTGACAACGCAAGAAATTACTGAGGTCACTCAAAGCTTTCGCGCTGCGGCTGAACGTTCGCTTAAAGCAGGTTTTCAGGTTGCTGAACTTCATGGCGCACATGGCTACCTTTTCCATGAATTTCTTTCGCCCCTTTCCAACCATCGTACCGACGAGTACGGCGGCAATCTCCGCAACCGCACACGTTTTTTGTTGGAAACTGTCGATGCTGTGCGCGAGGTCTGGCCCGACACATTGCCACTCTTTGTACGTATCTCCGCAACCGACTGGACTGAAGGTGGCTTAACCATCGCGGATAGCGTCGAGATTGCGCGTATGTTGAAAGCGCATGGTGTTGATCTGATTGATGTATCTACCGGCGGCAATGTGTCTACCGCGCAGGTTCCCATAGCACCTGGCTATCAGGTTCCATTCGCGCAACAGATTCGCCGCGATGGAGCTATTCCAACCGCCGCCGTTGGTCTGATTACCACCTCACAACAGGCAAACGCGATTGTCGCGAATGGCGAAGCGGATGTGGTGGCACTCGCACGCGAACTCTTGCGCGATCCCTACTGGCCTCTGCGTGCCGCCCGCGAGCTGGGCTATGATTTCCCCTGGCTACCACAGTATGTTCGCGCGAAAATCTAGGGTGCGCACTTTTTTGCATCATCTTCTCACACGCCCTACAATAGAGAGAGAAGAAAAATATATGGAGAGGTCTGGCAGCAAAAACAATCAGACCGCCAAATACACACACGATAGATAAATATTATTATGAATACACTACTTAATGCTCAGCTTACACAGTCCACGCACTTCGAAGAGTTGCTAGCTCAACATACGTCGGCGTTGCGTGTACTAGTACAGCATGGCGTCGCACGCGCGACTCACCTACAACGGGATGTTATCGTTAGCTTCACACTACCAGTTGAGCAGTATGATACTATTCAGGCATTTGCTGCCGCTCAACAGGTGGGACTGGGGGAGGTGTTTTTCTGGGAACAACCATCGCAGCAAAACGCCCTGGTTGGCGTTGGTACAGAACATAGCATTGAGACAACTGGTACGACAGGCGTGAAAGATGCTGCAAGCCAGTGGCGAGAATTGGTACAGGAGTCGGAGGTGGCATGTATAGATGAGGTACGCGAGATAGAGATGGTTTATGGGCAAGAACCACTTTTCTTTGGCGGCTTCGCCTTTGACCCCGGCAATACACATACGTCGCTCTGGGCAGGTTTTCCAGACGGTTTGCTGCTTCTGCCGCGCTTTCTCTTGCGCTATAGCAAGCAATATAGCTCGTTTACAATCAACTTTTTGCTACACGCTGAAGACGATAGCGAACAACGCCTTACTCTAGCACTAAACGATGCCGCAGTATTACTTTCGACTGTAAAAAATACTCAGAACAGCGAAGAGGAGCCACAATTGAGTGTGCTCGCGATACAGGACATGCTGCCCGCAGATGAATGGATGCACAAGGTTGCCGAGGTCGCGGCCCAGATTCGGCAGGGGAAATTTGAGAAGGTTGTTCTAGCACGTAGTGTACAGATCACACCGCAAACCACGTTTACAATGCGTGCTATTCTTAATAGACTGCGGCACGCCTATCCGTCTACCTATATATTCGCGCTCCAACGCGGGCAGCGTTTCTTTGTAGGTGCCACACCTGAACGGCTGGTACAGGCCCAAAATGGGCAGATACATACAATGGCTCTGGCAGGTTCTACTCCACGCGGCGCAACATTGGAGGAAGACGAGCGATTAGGGGCGGCATTGTTGCAGAGCGAAAAAAATTCTGTCGAACACGCGATTGTCGTGGCACGGGTACGCGAGTCGTTGCTTGCACATTGTAGCGCGGTGCATGTTTCTGATACGCCACGCTTGCTCAAGCTTAAAAATGTGCAGCATTTAGAGACGCCAATTGTTGGTACACTGCTTGCGGGTCGCTGTATTCTCGATGTGATGGCGGATTTGCACCCCACGCCTGCCGTTGGAGGCTTTCCACGCGAGGCAGCACTCGCGACGATTCGACGTGTCGAGCAGTTGAATCGTGGCTGGTACGCAGGGCCGCTTGGCTGGATTGGCGCGGGCGGTCATGGCGAGTTCGCGGTTGCGCTACGCTCTGGTCTGGTGACAGAGAACGAAGCAATTCTTTTTGCAGGCTGTGGTATTGTTGGAGACTCCAACCCACAGGGAGAGTACGCTGAGTCGTGCCTGAAGTTACAGGGAATGCTCCGAGGTTTAGGGGCGCAGGACTGAAAAGAGAAAAGAAAATGGTAAGTGTTTCAGCAGTATCGCCGCTCCTCGCACACGCAGAGAACGCGACCTATGCCTGCGTATGCGCGTTCGTAGATGAGCTACAACGCGCGGGAATACGCAATGTTGTGGTTTGCCCTGGTTCGCGCTCAACACCGCTCGCGCTCGCGTTCGCGGCACAACCAAATCTTCATGTCTGGATGCACATTGACGAGCGTTCCGCTGCCTTCTTCGCGCTTGGCATGGCGAAACGTTCCACCACCCCTGTTGCCTTGCTTTGTACCTCTGGTACGGCTGCCGCGAACTTCTTTCCTGCTATCGTTGAGGCAAAACTAACACATGTTCCCCTGCTTGTGCTTACCTCTGATCGTCCTCACGAGCTGCGCGAAAACGGTGCGCCACAAACAATCGATCAGACGCGTTTGTATGGCTCACACGTCAAATGGTCTGTGGATATGGCATTACCCGAAGCAACAAATATTGCCTTACGTTACAATCGTATAACAGCAGATCGTGCCGTTGCGCTGACAACTGCTCTCCCAGCAGGGCCGGTACATCTCAATATCCCGTTGCGCGAACCGCTTACCCCTGCTCCAATCGCGGGGCAACTATTGCCGCCGGAGAGCCAACGCGATACGAACGCATGGCTTGGACGCCCTGACAATGCACTGTATACAAGAGTACATGAAAATATACAGGGGCAACCCGATAGCGCGACAGTCGCGCTGCTAGTCGAGAGGATACAGCAGGCGCGACATGGCCTAATTATTGTCGGGCCACAGGAGGACACGGCACTTGTAGCTCCATTGCTAGAGGTCGCGCAATTGTTGGAATATCCGCTTCTCGCTGACCCACTTTCCCAGATGCGTAGTATGTCTACGCGAAATAGCGAAAACATTTTCACGAGTTATGATGCGTTTCTTCGCGTCGATGCGTTCACAGAAAAGATGCAACCTGACCTTATCCTTAGGTTTGGAGCTATGCCAATCTCTAAACCAGTCTTAACATATCTCAAACACTACTCATCACGCCCCCTGATTGTGATAGATGGCAGTGAGGACTGGCAGGAACCAACGCAACTCGCAAGCGAACTCTTGCATACCAATCCTGTCGCGCTCTGTCAGGTGTTAAGCACGCTGCTGAAAAGCGGCGAAACGCGTCTCACAACCGAAACGCCACGCTCATGGCTTGCTACATGGCAGCGTGCCGATGCCTACACGCGGGAGGCATTACAGGCGACGATACAGGATTTTACCAGTCCATTTGAGGGGCGCGTCTTTACGGAACTTGCTTCTCTACTGCCCGAAAACGCGCTTCTCTATGTAGGAAATAGTATGCCTGTGCGCGATCTGGATACGTTTTTCTGGGGGGGGAATCATGAAGTACGCATTATGGGCAATAGGGGCGCAAATGGCATTGATGGTATCGTGTCCAGTGCGTTGGGAGCAAGTGCGGCTGCGGATAGCGCGAACGTACTGGTGCTTGGTGATCTCTCCTTTTTTCACGACATGAACGGCCTGCTCGCCGCTCGCCTGCACAAAATTGACCTGACGATTGTACTTGTGAATAATGATGGTGGCGGCATTTTTTCTTTTCTACCGCAGGCCGAGTATCCAGAACATTTCGAGCAGCTTTTTGGCACACCTACGGCCTTAGATTTTAGCCATGCCGCGCACCTGTACGGCGCACACTATCAGCGCGTTGACGGGTGGGATCTCTTTCGGGACGCGGTACAATATGGAATACGGGTCGGCGGTTTACACATTGTCGAGGTCACGACGGAACGTGCAAGCAACGTCCGAATGCACCGTGAGCTGTGGCAACATGTCACACAAGTGGTAACATCGGTGGTCGCGGAATAGATAAGTGTGGTAATGCGAATACAGGTCAATGGTGTTACACTTGGGTATGAAGAGTGCGGCCCTACAAATGGGCCACCGCTTGTGCTGCTGCATGGCTTTACAGGAAGCGCGGCTGGTTGGGACAAGCAGACGTTCGCGGATTATGGTTTACATGTGATCGCGCTGGACATGCTGGGACATGGACAATCGGAAGCACCGCCTGACGTGCTACGCTACACAGTAGAACACTGTGAGGCGGATATTCTAGCCGCGTTAAAACGTCTTGGAGTACAAGCAGGCGAAGCGATTTTGCTGGGCTATTCTATGGGTGGACGTATCGCACTGTACACCGCATTCTCTGGCTTTTTTCGCGCCTTAATTCTGGAAAGTGCCTCGCCCGGCCTACTCGATATACAAGAACGAGAGCAACGCCGTCAGCACGACGAGCACCTCGCACAACAGCTAGAATATGAAGGGATAGCGGCATTTGTGCGATACTGGGAACACTTGCCACTGTTTGCCAGTCAGCAGCGTCTTCCTTTTGAGCTACAACAAAAAGTACATCAGCAACGCTTACACAATAGTGCGAAGGGACTCGCGAATAGTCTGCGTGGCGTCGGCACAGGAGTACAACCCGCGTTACAGGCACGGCTATCAGTGCTTCCTATCCCTGTTCTGGTGTTAGCGGGTATACTTGATACAAAGTTCTGCACAATTGCACAGCAAATGGCGCAATCATTACCGGATGTGCGACTCGAAATCGTGCCTGATGCGGGACACACTGTTCACTTAGAACAGGCAGAATTGTTTAACCAGTTTGTAAGAGATTTTTGTATAAAGGAGTTTTCTCATGACGATAGAGTGGAAAACAGTTAAGACCTATACCGATATTTTGTTCGAGCAGGCCGAGGGCATTGGCAAAATCACGATCAACCGACCTGAAGTACGCAATGCCTTCCGGCCAGAGACGCTTACCGAATTAATCGAAGCCTTTGGCATGTGCCGTGAAAATCCAGAGATTGGTGTTGTCATTTTCACGGGCGCGGGTGACAAAGCGTTTTGCTCCGGTGGCGATCAGCGTGTACGCGGTCATGGAGGCTATGTTGGTGGGGACGGAGTGCCACGCCTCAACGCGCTCGATCTGCAAAAGGTTATCAAATACCTGCCCAAACCCGTTATCGCGATGGTCGCGGGCTACGCAATTGGTGGCGGACACGTTTTGCATATGCTGTGCGATCTAACTGTTGCAGCGGATAATGCACGCTTTGGGCAAACAGGGCCACGTGTCGGTAGCTTCGACGCAGGGTGGGGCGCGACCTATATGGCACGGATTGTTGGACACAAAAAAGCGCGTGAAATCTGGTATCTCTGCCGCCAGTACGACGCGCAAGAGGCTCTGGACATGGGGCTTGTGAATACGGTGGTGCCACTGGAACATCTGGAAGAAGAGACGGTACAATGGGCGAAAGAGATATTGGAAAAGAGTCCACTCGCACTCCGTTTTCTCAAAGCAGCGTTCAACGCTGATACCGATGGTCTTGCCGGTATTCAAGAGTTGGCAGGCGATGCCACGATGCTCTATTACATGACCGAAGAGGGACAAGAGGGTAAGAACGCGTTCCTTGAGAAACGCAAACCGGACTTTTCGCGCTTCCCACGTCTGCCGTAAATATCTCTTCAGCAAGTATGTATGAGTGTCTACATGCATAGAAAGAGACATACTCATACATACATTTTTCGTGGAGGCTGATTGTGAAAATTATAGATATACACTGGCAAACCTACCGTTTGCCTTTCGCAGGAAGCTTTACCACTGCTCACGGAGCAATGGAGGTGCGCGAGGGCGCGATTATTACAATCACAACCGATACAGGTATACTTGGTATCGGTGAAATGGCTCCACTTGCAGCATTCGATGGTGGAACACTTGCTGAGTCGGGTGAAGCTCTCAATACCGTAATAGAATATTTGCGGGAATGCTCAATTGACACGGCATTGCAGTTCTTACAGGGTCTGCCTTTACCACATGCCGTCACCTACGGGCTGGAACTTGCGTTACTTGATCTGCTGGGTAAGCTGACCGAGTATAGCGTCGGAATGTTGCTAACGGAGACGCCACTTCGCACTCGTATTCCTGTAAACGCAGTTGTTGGCGCATATGCAGCAGAAGATGCGTTTATGTCAGCACTTACAGCGAAGGCACGGGGGTTTCGCTGTGTAAAGCTCAAGGTTGGCAGTATGGAAGATGGCGAAGCAGAGATTGAGCGTATCGCGGCGGTACGTTCCGCGCTGGGGCCTGATATTCACCTGCGGCTGGACGCGAACGAGGCATGGACATTTGAGGAAGCAAGTACGTTTTTACCGCTCTGTGTCAAGTACAATATTCAATATGTCGAGCAACCGCTCAAACGTGCCGATATCATGGGAATGCAACAACTACGGCGCACGCTTTCGATACCTATAGCTGCCGATGAGGCGTTACAAAATATTGATAGCGCACGCTCTATCATGCGCTTTGGGGCGGCGGATATACTCATCATCAAGCCACAGCTCGCTGGGGGTCTTTATGCCAGTCGCCAGCTTATCAGCGAGGCAACACAACGAGGAATACAATGCGTGGTGACGACGGGCATCGAATCAGGTGTGAGTCTTGCGGCGGCACTACACCTCGTCGCGGCCTCCCCTGAAATTACGCTGGAATGTGGTCTCGCTACACAACATTTACTGGTTGATGACCTCATCAATGAGCAGATGCCCATACAGGATGGGTTTATGATAGTACCCGATGGTATCGGCCTCGGCATTACGTTAGACAACGCAGCAATGGAAACGTACAGTTCGACGTTCTTTCAGTCGCATCCGATACAGGTCGAAGGATATGACGCACATCATGATTATTAGCTCAACAACTCTTTTACCCGACTGGTTGACGCGCTGCGTGCAAAATCGCCCCTCGCATCTGGCTGTACAATTTGAGAATGTTCGGTGGAGTTTCGCAGACCTTGACCATGCGACCACGCGTCTCGCCCGCCAACTTGCGACGTTGAGTATTGGTGAGAGTAGCCGTGTAGCACTAGTAGCCGCGAACAGTCTACACTTTGTAAGCTGCGTTCACGCCTTGACACGTCTGGGTGCTATTCTTGTTCCTCTGAACACGCGTCTGAGCGTAGACGAATTACGCTGGCAAGTTCGTGATGCACAGGTAACACTACTGATACACGATGGCGAACATGCAACCGTAGCGGCACAACTTGTCGAAGATACTCCACACATCACACGAGCAACGTTTTCGGCTACAGGAAATACAGATGCTTTAGTCGTGTTAGACACGCTCACGGAGGCAGAGATATCGCTTCGCACGTTGATTGACCTGAACGCAACGCAGGCTATACTATACACATCTGGGACGACTGGTACACCAAAGGGTGCACTCATTACCTATGGAATGCAATGGTGGAATGCACTCGGCTCGGCCCTCAATCTGGGGCATCAACCCAATGATTGCTGGCTCGCCTGCCTTCCCTTCTTCCACATTGGGGGCCTCTCCATTCTTATGCGAAGTGTGATTTATCAAATTAGCGTTGTCGTGCAACAAAAATTTGACGCGCACATGGTTAATCGCGCCATTCGGGAACAACAGGTTACGATTATTTCTGTTGTCGCAGTTATGTTGCAGCGTATGCTTGCTGACCTTGATACGCAAGGCATCTGCTATCCAGTAACGTTACGCTGTGTTTTACTTGGCGGAGGGCCAGCACCTCGACCATTATTGGAGGCGTGTGTGGCGCGTGCGTTGCCCGTTGTGCAAACCTATGGTATGACCGAGGCATGTTCACAGGCGGTCACGCTCGCCCCCGCCGACGCGCTACGCAAACTTGGCTCGGCGGGACGGCCTCTTGCGTCGGTTCAGTTGCGTATTATGCACGAAGAAAGAGAAGCACAGATAGGGGAAGCAGGCGAAATACAAGTAAAGGGGCCAACCATCACGTTGGGCTATGCTGGACGACCCGACGAGACGGCGCACGCGTTTCACGAGGGGTGGCTAGCGACGGGCGATATCGGCTATCTCGATGCTGAGGGCTATCTATACGTGCTTGACCGCCGCTCTGACCTAATTATCTCCGGTGGAGAAAATATTTACCCTGCCGAAATTGAGGCGGCATTGCTCACGCACCCTGCCGTCGTCGAAGCAGGAGTATACGGACAAGCCGACTCACAATGGGGACAGGTGCCGATTGCGTTTGTGCGAATGCGCGATGGAAGCAGAGTCGAGCCGAACGAGGTGTTGGCATACGTCGCGCAACGACTTGCACATTACAAACAACCTCGTGCCGTGTATAGGGTGGCACAGTTGCCACGCAACGCGTCGGGCAAGCTATTACGACGCGAGCTACACACACTGTTGCCATAGCAATAAAAAAGACTATAGGAATTTTTAGAACGCGAGGAGAATGGAGAGCATGATGGGGCAAGCTGCCATGCTCTCCATTCTCCTCGCGTTCTAATTTAGCGTGAAGAGAACGCCTGTACGCCGGTGATTTCGCGTCCGACAATCAATGACTGAATCGTGTCCGTTCCCTCATAGGTAAATACGGCCTCGATATCAGCATGGTGGCGTGCGATATTGTACTCCAGCAGAATACCATTTCCGCCAAGCATCTCGCGGGCATCGGCGACAACCTCGCGAGCGAGGCGGGCATTATTCATTTTCGCCATCGAGGCCATAGCCGCCGTCATCTTACCCTCGCTCTGAAGTTGGGCCAGACGCAGACACAGCAACTGCATCGTGGTCACATTCGCGAGCATACTGGCAAGCTTAATCTGGATTGTCTGGAAGCTCGCCAGTGGCTTACCAAACTGGATACGCTTCTGCGTATAATCACGAGCGATTTCATAGGCAGCAACTGCGTGTCCAATCGCTTCCCATGCCACACCGGAGCGGGTCGCAGTCAGCACACTTGAGGTATCCTTAAAGCTATGCGACCTCTCCAGGCGGTTGGCGGCAGGAACGTATACATCAGTCATTTTGATATCCGCTTGCCAGACCGCGCGTTTGGCAACTTTGCCTGTCATGACGGTTGCCTCGAAGCCAGGTGTTCCTTTTTCAACAAGAAAGCCGCCAACTTTACCATCGTCGTCACGCGCCCAGATGATAACAACATCCGCGAAGGTCGCGTTCCCAATCCAGCGTTTGGAGCCATTGATAACATACTCGTCGCCAACACGCTTCGCTGATGTTTCCAAAGCAACCGCGTCAGAGCCATGATCTGGCTCGGTTAGACCGAACGCACCGATCTTTTCCATGCGTGCCATCGCGGGTAGCCAGCGTTGCTTCTGCTCTTCGGAGCCAAGCATAGCGATAGAGGACATCGCCAACCCCGAATGCACACCAAAGAAGGTACAAACACTTGCATCAGCACGCGCCAACTCTAACGCGATCAAGCCAGACGCAACATCACTCATACCGGGCGCACCATAACCTTGAATTGAGCCACCAGCGATATTTAGAGCCGCCAACTTGGGGATCAACTCAAAAGGGAATTCCGCGCGTTCCCAGTAATCATTGATAATGGGGATGACCTCGCGGTCACAGAAGTCGCGTACCTTGTCACGAATTCTTCGCTCCTCTTCTGTGAGTAGCTCATCCATTAGATAAAAATCTACGCCTTGCGACGACTTGACCTCAATTGCCATGTTTTTATTTTCATCCTTCCACCGCCCGCAGCAGTGCTGTTAGTGCAATAACCCTGTGCTCACTATCCTTGTGAGCTATGCAAACATTCCTATCTGTATATTTTAACGCTCCACACATGGTTGGTGCAAGGCGTCGTCTATTGTAGGAAGTGCTCTACGGTTCCTTCGTCGCGTACCTTCGCCTCATCAGGATTCAGGCCAGCAGAGCGACGCGCTCGTCGTTGTCGCAGTAAGTCCCAGCATTGATCGAGCTGAACCTCCAACGCCTTCATGCGTTGGTGTTCGTCTCCGCTTAAACCACCGTCTTCCTCACCCCGTTGATCCAAATGATGCTCTTCATCAACTAGTTTCTGTATGCGTTGCAGCAATTCTGTATCGTCCATTATGGTTGTCCTTATTCATTATAACGCTTTACACGAACCCGCAAAAATACGCGTATCCCTATTTTATCACGGTTGACCAGCGCGGACGTACTTGCCGATAGTACCAAAATGACAAATGGCAGGAATGTGAACCGTTCTCTTGATAAGAACGTAGAGTGCTATGGAGGTATCATTAGAATACCTGAGTAGAAATGTTGAAGAAGATAGAAAGTATATATATACATGACTCCTATACAAGAAACTGTATTTTCATATACACATACTACATATTCCTTTCCCAAAGCTATATTGGTGGTGGACGACAGCATATTTATTAGACGTATGCTCGAAAGAATAATGCACACCAATACACCGTACCAGCCTATAATCGCTAGCAATTGTGATGAAGCACTTGAAATTGTGGGCATCATAAAGCCCGCTCTTTTCCTTTTTGACTATCAAATGCCCGATATGAGTGGAATAGAGCTTTACGATAAGCTTCATGCTAAAAAATCATTGAAACATATTCCTGCTATTATTATGAGTTCAGAGCTGCCACGTGCAGAAATCGAGCGACGCAACATTCTAGGTGTTGAGAAGCCATTTCACCTCAATGTACTCTTACATATGATTGAAAGCGTAGTCCAGAGCACGCAGGTTGAGCCGACAAGCTACCACAGTTCTAACACAACAGCAATTCTTGCCCTCGCGTTCTAACGTATAGGCCTTACTATGAGTCATTTGTGCTTGTATGTTGCCCTCTGTTTGCGAGAAGGGTATCATGTAAGCACAAGAGAAAACCCCTTTGTGAGTCTGACAAGGAAAAATAATGATACCAGAACGTGAGCGATTGAAAGAAGCGCGAGAGCGCACTGTATACTGGAAACGTTGGGGGCCATACATTAGTGAACGCGCATGGGGAACAGTGCGTGAAGACTACAGTGCTTATGGTACTGCCTGGGATTATCTACCACACGACCAAGCACGCTCAAAAGCCTATCGCTGGGGCGAAGATGGGTTGGCGGGCCTCTGTGATCGTCATCAACAGATTTGCCTCGCGGTCTCTCTCTGGAATGGACACGACCCTATTTTGAAAGAGCGACTCTTTGGCCTGAGCGGGTCAGAAGGCAATCATGGCGAGGATGTAAAAGAATACTATTACTACCTGGATAATACGCCAACGCACAGCTATATGAAATATCTCTACAAATATCCACAGGCAGCGTATCCTTATGAACAACTGGTGAAGGAAAATGCGCGACGTGGACGTACCGAGCCAGAGTTTGAACTAATCGATACGGGTATATTTAATGATAATCGCTATTTTGATATTTTTGTCGAATACGCGAAAGCAACATCAGAAGATATTCTGATGAGAATTACCATTGCTAATCGCGGCCCAGAGAAAGCGACACTTGACCTTTTGCCAACACTTTGGTTTCGCAATGTCTGGACTTGGCAGGAAAATACATCCCGACCCTCTATAAACACGTACCAACACATGTTCTTTCCCTCGCTTACAACAGTTAAGGTCGTTACTGAACATTATGGTACACGATGGCTCTACATGAATGGTTCACCAACCCTGCTCTTTACAGAAAACGATACCAATACTGAGCGACTCTATAACACACCAAACGCAACGCCCTATGTAAAAGACGCAATCAACGACTACGTTGTACACGGAAAACATGGCGCAGTTAATCCAGAACAGCACGGAACAAAAGTCGCGGCTCACTATCAGCTTACGCTGGCAGCAGGCGCGACGCAGATGATAGAATTGCGTTTCAGTGAGAGCGATCCAGCAATGCTAGCACCATTTGGACAAGCATTCTCTGACCTCTTCACACAGCGTATACAGGAGGCGGACGAATTTTATAAAGAAGCTATCGGCTCTGGTCAGCCAGAAGACGCGCTACAGGTGCAACGTCAGGCATTTGCGGGTATGCTCTGGAGCAAACAATTTTATTTTTACGATGTGAAGACTTGGCTCACAGGCGATTCAACAGAACCACCGCCACCATCTGAACGTCTGCACGGACGCAACCACAACTGGGCCACACTGTTCAACGAAGACATTATTTCTATGCCTGACAAATGGGAGTATCCCTGGTACGCGGCCTGGGACCTCTCGTTTCACTGCGTGGCGTTCGCACAGATCGACCCCGACTTCGCGAAGGAGCAGCTGATTCTCTTGCTGCGCGAGTGGTACATGCATCCAAATGGACAGATACCCGCATACGAATGGGCATTTGGCGATGTGAATCCTCCTGTTCATGCGTGGGCAACATATGAAGTGTATCGACTGGAAAAGGAACGGACAGGGACAGGTGACCGCGCGTTCTTGGAGCGTGTTTTCCAAAAACTGCTGCTCAACTTCACGTGGTGGGTCAACCGTAAGGATTATGAGGGCCAAAACGTTTTTCAAGGTGGCTTTCTTGGTCTAGACAATATAGGAGTGTTTGATCGTAACCTCGCGTTACCCAACGGAAGCTTTCTTGAGCAGTCAGATGGCACCAGCTGGATGGGTATGTACTGCTTGAATATGCTCACCATCGCCTTAGAGCTGGCACAGGAAAATCTGGATTATGGAGATATTGCCAGCAAATTTTTTGAACACTTTGTTTATATTGCTCATGCAATGAATGATATGGGAGCGGACGGTCTTGAATTGTGGGATGAGCAAGATAGCTTTTATTACGATGTGTTGCATCGTGAGGACGGAACACACATTCCACTACAAGTACGCTCAATGGTCGGATTGATTCCGCTTTTTGCTATCTCAATTCTGGACTCCACACTTATTGACCGCCTCCCAAGTTTTAAGCGGCGCATGGAGTGGTTTATCAACAACTGGGAACATACGGGAAATCATATCGAGACGACAAAGGAAACAACGCAAGGCGAAAATCTGCTGCTGGCGATTGTCAACCGCGAGAGATTGACACGTATTCTCGCAACCATGCTTGATGAAACCGAATTTCTTTCACAGTATGGTTTGCGTGCGCTTTCACGCTATCATAAGGAGCACCCCTATATAGTAGAGCTGGAAGGCACATCTTACAGCGTAGATTACGAGCCTGCCGAGTCAACAACAGGATTGTTTGGGGGTAACTCGAATTGGCGCGGCCCTATCTGGTTTCCATTGAACTACCTCATCATTCATGCGCTTCAAACATTTCACACCTTTTACGGGGACGACTTCACCATAGAGTTTCCGACTGGTTCTGGTACACAACTCACGCTGCGGCAAGTCTCGACGGAGCTTTCACAACGCCTGGCGCACATTTTCTTACGCGACGGGCAGGGGCGTAGAGCCGTACATGGCGGCGTTGTAAAGTTTCAAGAAGACCCGCACTGGCGTGACCTGGTGCTGTTCTACGAGTATTTTCATGGTGATAATGGAGCTGGCATCGGAGCAAGCCATCAAACGGGATGGACAGGCTTGATCGCATGTCTTTTACAAGAGAGCAGACAAAAACCATAACGTGAGAGCAATTACTGCTGCGGCGAAGAAAATATTTTTGATTTCTTCATACTCAAAAAACTGCTTGTAAAAACGCTTGACAGCTTTTCGCAAATGCGGTATATTATCCAAGCCGCAGAAATCGCACAGTCATATGGTTATGTAGTAAATACATGTCACTGTTCATCGTTTCGGCACATGTCACGTTAATGTGACACCTCAAGGGATATTTCTTCCAAGAGCAATTAACCATAAGGCGACTCCTTATAACCTTTTTATCAGTGAAGAGTGGCTTTATAGTTGTCTGCACTTATGTGAAAACAACAGAAAAATGACTTTCGAGAGGTTCGCGAAACTCGCGAGAGAAACGCTTGACAAACCGCAAACGATATGCGATACTACGCTTACAGTCAAGCGACGCACGAAAAGCCCGCAAGACTACATAGAAGAATGAACGTACAGTACCTTGACAATTGAAGAGTGGAAAGCAAAGCAGAACTGTTTGGTAAGTGACAATTAACCAGAAGAGAAGAACGTAGATGCGTTCATACAGTTTCTGTCAATACAACCTCATGCAGACCAACCCGGTCTGCATGAGTTCAATGAGTTTCCGCGAACAGCCAAATGCAACAGTAACAACGACAGCAGTTTGGCCTGGATTGCAACTCAACACATGGCTTTATCGTGCTTCGGCACGGTGAGATAGACACATGAATGGCGAGTTTGATCCTGGC
>JBBQVS010000070.1:0-22051 GCA_038211295.1 Ktedonobacterales bacterium
AGGGTTGCCGGAGTGGCTGATTGCGCCTCTGCTTCGCAAGCAAACAGTATTCCGACTTGGCAGGTTTTTTACGGCACCCATTCTCACCGGCGTGTTGTTTAACGCAAATCTCTGGTTGTGGCACGCACCACCCATTTACAACGCGATGATAACAAACCTACCCTTACATATCGTGTCGCATCTATTGTTTATCACAACGGGCGTACTCTTTTGGTGGCCCATTCTTAGCCCGATGAAAGAGCTATTGCCGCCGCTCTCCATCTGGCGTAAGCTCGCCTATCTCTTTTTTAGTGATATGCCAATGGTGCTTCTAGGTGCTGGCCTGACCTTTGTCCCGCCACTTTACTCGCGCTACATCTATGCGCCTCGCATCTGGGGGCTTTCACCAGAAACAGATCAGCAGCTTGGCGGTCTGCTCATGTGGATACCAGGCAGTATCTTTTTTATTGTCATTGTCAGCATTCTTTTTCTACAATGGATGCAGGCACAGGATGCAAAACAGCGTGTAGATGAGGCTATTCTGTATGGAGATGAGGACGAAGAGATCGAGATTGAGCGCGAAACGGAACAGCCAAAACTTGTGTAAAGAAAGGATAGCCTGTGCTCATTCAGGTTATTGTAAGGTCGAACGTGAAATCTGCAAGCCTGCTGTCAGGCTCTCTTGATACAGTGTTGTGTAATATGGAAAAATAGCGCATCTCGCAATGCCATCGGTTATTGCCTGCTTGAACGTTGTTCATTCGTAGTATTGGTAACGCATAATTTTCTTTGTTCATCGTCAAAATAACGTACTTGCTGTACTCGTTAGGAGATCAGATGTGAGGAATTCTCTATTTCGCAATCCAAGACCCTGGCTTATGCTATTCACAGGCGTTTTGTTTGCGTTTTTCCTGGTCGCATGTGGGGACGATACCCCCAAACAATATGGGCCACATACCATACTAAACACGGCAGGCCCTGTCGCGGAGAGCGAACGGTTCCTGTTCTACATTATTCTCTTTATCGCCACCGTCATCTTTGTACTTGTCGAAGGCATTCTGATTGTTTCAATCGTTCGCTTTCGTCGCAAGCCGGGGGACGGAGAGCCATATCAGAATCATGGTAACTTGCGTATCGAGGTTCTCTGGACGGTCATTCCCGCGCTCATTCTGTTTATCGTGCTTGGCGTTACCATTAATGGGCTATTCCAGGTATCGACGGTTCCACCGGGCAAGTCGATCAATGTTACAGCGATTGGGCACCAGTGGTGGTGGGAGTTCTACTATCCTGATTACAACATCACAACGGCTGACTCATTGCACGCGCCTGTTGGTACAGTGGTCAATGTACGCCTATACTCGAATAACGTCATTCATAGTTTCTGGATTCCCGCGTTGACTGGCAAAACCGACGATATTCCAGGTCATAACAACACGAAGTGGTTTAAGGCAGATCGGACGGGCGTCTTCTATGGAGAGTGCGCTGAGTTTTGTGGAGCACAGCACGCGCACATGGCCTTTAATGCAGTCATAGACAATCAGGATGATTTTAGTACCTGGGTTACAACACAGCAACAGGCGGCCGTCGTGCCAGATCAGGGCAGTCTCGCGGCTAGTGGCGCGAAGCTGTTTGTTGGCATATGCGCCACCTGTCATGGTATTGTAGGTAAAGGCACCGGGTACATGAGTGGGTATCAAGATCCTACTGTGGCCTGTAATGATCCCAATGTTGCTTGTAAAGTGGGGCCGAACCTGACACACTTTGCGAACCGCAACCTCATTGCCGGTGGTGTCCTGGTACACGACCATGACCAGTGTACCAATCCTGATAACCTTACGAATTGTCAACTCGCGCAATGGCTGGCGAACCCGCAAGGTATTAAACCAGGCAACGATATGGTACTTGGGGCAACTTTGAAACCCGATCAAATTAAAGAGTTGGTAGCGTATCTGGAGTCGCTCAAATAAGAGTACACGTTCCGCCCCAGGCCCTGGGGCGGGCTAGACCTTGGAGGAATTGCCAATGGCAACTCAGACAATCATTGAAAGTCCATCAGTAGCGGTTCGTCGAAAAAGTTTCAGCGAAACGTACATTGGCGAGTGGATTACATCTACCGACCATAAGCAACTCGGCATCATGTACCTCGTAACTGGATTTTTCTTCTTCCTCGTAGGCGGTATGGAGGCTCTCCTTATCCGCACACAGCTCGCGGTGCCAAATGGACATGTGTTGACTCCCCAGGAGTACAACCAAGTATTTACCATGCATGGCACCACCATGATTTTCTTATTCGTTATTCCCGTGTTGGCAGGCTTTGGTAACTATGTTGTGCCGCTCATGATCGGTGCCCGTGATATGGCCTTTCCGCGTATGAATGCGTTTGGCTATTGGGTACTGTTCTTCGGGGGCATCTTTCTACAATCAAGTTTTCTGTTCAACTCAGCACCAAATGGCGGCTGGTTTATGTATGCACCACTTAGCGAGCCAATCGCGAACTGTGGTGGCCTCCATGCTTACACCTGCACCAATGGCATGAACTCAGACTTCTGGCTGCTTGGTACGCTTTTGCTTGGTATCTCGTCGATTGCAGGGTCGGTAAACTTTGTTGTTACCATCCTCAAACTTCGCGCACCTGGTATGAGTATCAACCGTATGCCGCTCTTTACCTGGATGGTTCTGGTGCAGGCGTTCCTACTGCTTTTCGCATTGCCAAGCCTGACCGCTGCGAGCGTTCTGCTTTTGCTGGATCGTCACGCTGGTACACACTTCTATGTCGCACAGGCTGGTGGCGATCCACTGTTGTGGCAACACCTGTTCTGGTCTTTTGGACATCCTGAAGTGTACATTCTTATTCTACCTGCCTTTGGTATCATCTCAGAGGTATTGCCGGTCTTCTCACGCAAGCCAATCTTTGGCTACACCTTTATCGCGTGGTCTGGCGTGGCTATTGGTTTCTTGAGCTTCACCGTGTGGGCGCACCACATGTTCGCGGTTGGCCTCCCCCCCATCGCGCAGGCATTCTTTGCGACCAGCACAACCCTGATCGCAATTCCAACGGCTGTAAAAATCTTTAACTGGATTGGTACAATCTGGGGCGGCAAAATCGTGTTCAAAGCTCCAATGTACTTTGCGCTTGGCTTTATCGCCATGTTCCTGATTGGTGGTCTGAATGGCGCGGCTCTCGCGGTTGTCCCTTTCGATTATCAGATGACGGATAGCTACTTTGTCGTCGCACACATTCACTATGTGCTCTTTGGTGGTACGGCTCTGGGCATCTTTTCGGGTATCTATTACTGGTTCCCCAAAATGACGGGCAAGTATCTCCGTGAAGGGTTGGCGCAGTGGCACTTCTGGCTGATGTTGATCGGTATCAACCTGACGTTCTTCCCAATGCATCTGCTGGGGCTGCTCGGTATGCCACGCCGCTACTATACCTATGCTGGTACTGTTGGCTGGAACGAACTGAATCTGCTCGCGACGGTTGGTGCATTCATTCTTGCTATCTCTGTTATCATCTTCATGTATAACATTATTGTGAGCCTGAAGAATGGACAGAAGTCTGGTAGCGATCCCTGGGATGCCTTCACACTTGAGTGGGACACAACCTCCCCGCCAAAGAAGTACAACTTCCTGGAAATTCCTGTTGTGCGTAGCCGCCGTCCCTTCTATGATAAGAAGAATCCAGAGATTGCAGATTGGAAGACCGTTACTCACTAGTACATATGTATTGGCAACTACGCATGGGTGTGGCGATGGGCTGCAAACCGTCGCCATATCCAATCTTACTCATGGGGCATACTTGTTCCCGCGATGAGATATATAAAGAAGAGGTCTATAGTGTCCCAAGAGCAAAAAAATACGGTTCAACAGCAAGAGGTGGTAACAGACGAAAAAGAGCGCGTTACTCCTATGGCCCCACAAGAGGCCACAACTGGCGAGTCGAGCGTGAAAGAGACGGAAGTGTATGTAGATGTGGCTACTCTGTCTGGCAAGAAGCGCAAAAAGAGAAAATTCCGCGAAAGGCTTGTATACGAGTCTGAAATTAGTCCACGCCCAAGTGCGTGGCCTATCGCACTTGCCTTTTCTGTTGCTCTACTGCTCTTTGGACTGATCTATAACGTATACTTTCTAGGTGCGGGCATAATTCTTGTGACTGTCTGTATCCTGGGCTGGGTTTTGGAACGTCAAAAGGCGTGATGTTTATATATCACGAAGATTGGAGTGAGTTATGAGTACCGCTCATGGCGAACAGGTAAGAATACTTGAGGAGCACGTTGGCGAGATAGGGCATGGGATCAACTGGTGGGGAATGATGTTCTTCATCGCCTCGGAAGCGTTGATCTTCGCCAACCTGATCGCAGCATATCTCTATCTGGAAATTCGCGGCACGAGCTTGAAGAACTTCTGGGTGTTGCCAAACGGTGAACACTTGGACTGGAAGATGCCTCTGGCTAATACCGCAATTCTCCTTTTAAGCAGTGTCCCAGTCATCTGGGCGCGTGCGAGCATTGTAAAAGGTAATAAGCGTAACCTTGTGCTTGGTCTGTCCGCGACTATTATTATGGGGCTTATCTTTCTTGGTGGACAGGTTTATGAGTATATTGGCCTCTTTGGCTTAAAGTTTAATATTGGGTACAGTACCTTTGGTTCAGCATTCTTCACGCTGACCGGCTTTCACGGTATTCACGTTACTATCGGCGTGTTATTCCTTGTAATCTGCCTTATCCGCGCTATTCGTGGTGACTTCACCGACAAAAAGCACTTCGCGGTAGAAGCCGGAGAGATGTACTGGCACTTCGTTGACCTCGTGTGGGTCGTTGTATTCAGTACCGTGTACCTCCTGCCCCTCTTACACGGCTAGCTTTCAGTAACTCCGTAGGGCGATGAAACAAGTATCTGCGTTTCGTCACCCTACGGGTTTTTCCTTTAGCAACCTTACCCACCTTTCCACTTTCAAACCTCTTAGGGTATACTATTGGAATGCCTCGCTTTTAGAGATTGTTTTCATATATACAGGTACTCGCCGCGATATTGTAGTAATAGAGGATGAGCTAGCAGATGGATGAAAACGAAAAGACCACAGACACACAAGAAACAACGCGCACAGCAGGCTCTGTGGTTGTCGTTCGTCAAGAAGGTTCCCGTCGTCAGAGACGACGGGTCGTTACACGCTGTTCTATTTGCAATGGGCGCATCTGGTTTCGTCCTCTGCGTGTTACTGAGCCAGAAGGAGTCCCGGAGCCGCGTCTCTCTTGGACACTTTGTAAACCATGCTATAGTGCCTTAATTAACGAAATGCGCGTTTCTCCAGTACGCTCGGCCTTGCGCTTACGCGTAGCCGTTGGTATTGTGGCCTCCGAACGCTGGCCCCAGGCGTATACAACGCGGGTGCGTACTTACCTCGCGGATCGCAAGTTGTTCGTGTTTATCGTGGTTGGCCTGATCTTCACCATGATTATCCACCTTGCCCTCATCGTAGCAATTGCCGCGCTTCATTAGTCGCCTCAGCTTCTCAGAGTAAATAGAAACAGGGAGACAGCAGACACATGCCGTCCCCCTATTTTTCTGTCCTCTTAACAAAGCTTGACCATTACGCTAGAATATGAATGAACAACCAGAGTCCAGGAGAATCAACGCAGAGATTGGTAGGGCTACACTTGATGAACGCAGGCGATGGGGATGGCATGGATACAATGGAGACCATAAGTAATACAGAGCATACCGTGAATAGAAGCAAGGATGACACGACTCCTCTTTTGCAGAGCAGGCCACAGACGGGTATACCCGTTGGTTTCACGCAGGAATATCATGTGCTTGCGGAGGTTGCCGCCAACATGAGTAGCGGCTTAGTTCTGCTCAATCAACGAGAACATGTCAGTTACTCTAACGCCAGTGCCTTGCGACTGCTGAATATTGGAAAAAGTGACGCGCAGCAACACTTTGATGTACGGAAGCACTTGCTCACGATTGCTTCCGAGCCAACACTTGCCCGTGTCGAGCTTGACCGTGTGTGGCATCATCCCGATCAAGAGTATTCTACTGATATCGCGGCTTTTGCGACACTTTCAGATGCTACAGTGCGTTGGTTGCGTGTGCATAGCTTTCCCGTGCGTGATGACGTAGGCCGATTGCTTGGGCGCGGCGTCTTGCTTGATGATGTGACGCTTGAGCATTCTGCCCTCGAAGGTCGCAGCGAAACGCTCGCGCTTGCCGCACATGAACTCAAAACGCCGCTTGCGATTATAAAAGGCTGTGCCACGACGCTGCTTGGTAGCTCCGCGCGCTGGGATCCCGCCATGCAACACGAAATGCTTCAGATGATCGACGCGCAATCTGACCGCCTGTATGATGTACTTAACACGCTCTTAGACGTATGGCGACTTGATGCCGGCACGCAAAATTTGCATCTTGCACAGGTCGCGCTTCCGGAATTGTTGCGCCAGCTGCTCGAACGTTGGCAAAAACGTGTGGTGACGCATCGCTTCTCACTTCGCATCCTGACGGAAGTACCTGTACTCACCTGCGATGTGCCACGTGTGGAGCAGGCCCTCAATCACCTTTTGGACAATGCTGTAACATACTCTCCTACTTCTAGCGCACCGATAACTGTGCAGGTTGAGACAAACGAGACCGAGGTTCGGGTAAGCGTCATTGATAAGGGTGTTGGTATCGCGGCGGAACATCTGAATCGTATCTTTGATCGTTTCTACCGTGTTCAGGATAGCGTAGAGCGTACTTCCAGTGGTAGCGGTCTTGGTCTTTCCGCAGCACGCGCCACAATTGAGGCACATGGTGGCAAAATCTGGGCGGACTCGCAGGGCATTGGACAAGGAGCAACATTCTCATTCACGCTTCCACTTGCTTCACCCCTGCCTGCTCAGACCGTGCAACAGCATAGTGTTGCCGTAGAGAGTGGCGTTCCCACAATACAACCGCTTCGTTCAACCACGTTCAAACAAGATAAGCGTGTGCGTGTGCTGCTCGCCGAAAGTGATGCACGCATGACGCGCTACCTGCGGAACAATCTGGAAGAGCAACACTATCGTGTGCAAATAGTGAGTCACGGCGTGCAATTTCTGCGTCAGCTTGATCTGGAAGAGCCGGATATTATTCTGCTTTCGACGCGCCTCTCGGATATGAGCGGAGTGGAGCTGCTACAACGTCTGCGCGAGTTTTCGCAACGGCCTGTAATCATGCTCAGCGATACGTGCGATGAAGACGAACGCGTCCAGCTCTTTGATCTTGGCGGCGACGATCTTGTTATTAAGCCGTTTGGTATGAAAGAATTACTTGCCAGAGTACGCGCGCTCTTACGAAGACAAGCTGCATTGCCAGAGCAGGCCGCCGCGCAAGCCATCTTTACCACAGGTGATCTTATGATTGATTACGCGCAACACATCGTTACTGTGCAGAGTCGCACTGTGCAGTTGAGCCGTACAGAGTATAAGTTGCTAAGCACACTCGCGCAAAATGTCGGTATGGTTGTTACGCATGAGATATTATTAGAAAAGGTATGGGGGCCTGAATACAATCACGATATTGATTTTATCTGGGTGTATATCAGTCGTCTACGCCGCAAAATCGAGACTGATTCGCGCCATCCCCGATACATTCTGACGATTCCTGATGTCGGGTACAAGCTCGCAAAATCATAGATTTCCATATAGGGAGCGTTGCTCAGCAAAGCACCCTAGTGTGCATACCCTATCTTTTGTTCAGGTGGTTGTAAGGAATTGTTTTTCTTTATTCAAGACCTCGCAATGTCAATCTTCTATGCTTTGCATGAAGCGGGAAACGAAACAAAATAGTACACGGAGAAACCTTTTCATGACTCAGGAGAAGAAGCTTACCGTTCTGATAATAGAGGCCGACGCATCGCTACGTCGTTTGATCGCGCTGGGTCTACAACATCGCAACATGCATGTAGTTGAAGCGAGTTCTCTTGCTGCTTCCACTCTTACCGAATTTCCTGACCTGCTCATTGTGGATGTAGACAACGGAATTCGTCGTGATATATCGTTGCTCGACGCTGTAGAACCCGCTTTTGCTGCTGTCCCCACAATCGTCCTTGCGTGGGAACGTCTCCCCATTCTTAAATCTGCTACTGCTATTGCTGCCTCAAATCAGATTACATGTCTGACAAAGCCTTTTGACGCGCGTATCATGCATGAAAGCATTGATCGTTTACTGGCTATTCGTAAGGCGAAAGACGCGCAGATACTCGCGCAAGCCGAAGAAATTTTGCTTGCGACGTACAGGTCGCGCACACAACCAAGCATCTGGCCTATTATCACCGCCATTGGTCTCTTCATCGCCTTTACTGGAATGCTGCTCAATATCGCCGTTATCATACTCGGCCTTGCCATAGTCCTCACCGCTCTGCTCTGGTGGACACTAGGCGGCACAAAGCAGCACCACAAAAAAGTCGCATTGGGTTGATTTGAACACGCTTTTATTACGTTCCCACCATGCTTCTGTATCTGCGCGATACCTCAAACGAGTTTAACCGTTACTTGACAATATTTTTTATACTCTCTTATGCTCTTTCCATTCCATGTGAGGCTACGTCTCGGCTCCATCGCAATATGGTTATAATTGTCAGGAGAACCAAACATATATGCGGTACAAATAAGCTATTGTGCATAGAGAAACCACACGAATGCGCCCATATGGGACGCATTCGTGGTACATTTTCTACCCAACCACACTGCCCAGCGTCAAGCCGTTACGCCAGTAGCGTTGCAGAAGCAAGAAGCCAAGAATCAAGGGCAACACGGAGAGGAGCGAGCCAGTGACGATCAGGCTATACACATATTGCTGTGCGCCCGCACTGGTATAGGAACTGTTCCAGGTTGCCAACCCCACTGTGATTGGATAAAGGTTAGGGTCACTAATCATCACGTACTGCAAGAAGTAGTTTGTCCAGACCGCCACGAACTGGAAGAGGAAAACTGTCACCAACGCGGGCGACATAATGCGTAGAACCACCGACCAGAACATGCGGAACTCGCCCGCTCCATCGACGCGTGCGGCATCAAGGAGCGCGTCTGGAATAGAACCCTGTGCGTAGATGCGAGTGAGATAGACGCCGAAGGGACTGACGATACTGGGTAGAATAATCGCCAAGTACGTATTTGTCAGATTCAGGCCACTCATGAGCAGGTAGAGCGGAAGCACGAGCACAGGTGCCGGCACCAGAACCGCGCCCAGGATGACTGAGAAGACGAGATTGCGCCCTTTGAACACGAACTTTGCCAGAGCGTACCCTGCCATAGCCGAGAATAGTGTGCCTATAACCGCACTGATGCCAGAGTAAATGAATGAGTTTAGCAACCAGACACTATACAGGCCATTACTGTAGGTAAAGACGTTGTGCAGGTTGTTGAACAGATTGAAGCTATCCCCGAACCAGAAACCATTCGTGCCGAACAGGTCGCCGGATGTTTTTGTGGAGGAAATGACCATCCAGTACACGGGGAGAAGAAAGTAGATCGAGACGACAAAAAGCAACCCCATGAGCAGCACATTTGATGTATTGAAACGTCCTGGGCGTCGTGTTGTCTTTGTTGTTGCAGCGTCTTTTGCTTTCGCGGTAGCACGCGTTTGTGGAACTGTTGCCATCTTTTTATACTCCTGACTGGCGCTGTGTCAAGCGCAAGAAGCCAAACGAGAGGACGAAGGTAACAATGGCAAGGACGACGGAAAGCGCGGCGGTATAGTAATAATTATTGTTGTTAAAGGCGGTGAAGTATGCGTACAGGTTTGGCGTGTAGGTGCTTGTAATGCTGTTCGATATCTGTGTCAGGACCTGTGGCTCTGTAAACAGCTGAAGTGTGCCAATAATTGAGAGGATACAGGTTAGCACAAGAGCTGGGGCGACAATCGGAATTTTGATATAGCGTGCGATATTGAACCCCGTACACCCGTCAAGTCGCGCTGCCTCTGTCAACTCCATCGGGATAGCTTGCAGTGCTGCAAAGATAATGAGCATGTTATAGCCTGTGAATTCCCAGGTAACAATATTTGCCATTGACCAAAGAATGGTGTTTCCACCGAGCAGGTCTACATGTAAGCCAATCGCTGCCAACCCTTTTATGAATGGACTCAACTCTGGGGCATAGAGAAAGCCCCAGATGAGCGCGGCTACCACGCCAGGGACGGCGTAGGGAATAAAGAAGGCGATACGAAAAAAGCTTTTGAAACGAACCGACGCCGAATCGAGAATGAGAGCTAGCAATAATGCTAACCCCAGCATGATTGGAACCTGAACAATGCCGAAGAGTAAGAGACGCGCGATGCCTTCAAAAAAGCTACGGTCAAGGAAGACATCATGATAGTTTCCAAGACCATTGAACGTGATTGTGGGTGCGCCTAGACCGAGACCACTACGCTGTGAGCGAAAAAGACTCTGGTACACCGCATAAAAGATGGGCAGGATGAAGAACAGGAGAAAGAAGATGCCGAAAGGGGCAAGGAAAAGATAGGGTGTTACTGCTCGGCGTGTGACGTACTGCGTTCGCCGCCGCCGCCCCGTTGCGACTGCTGCCATCCTAACGCGCGAGGGTGTCGTCTCAAGAGCCATAGGTTGAATTCCTCTCTAAAATACGCCTCCATGTTTGGGGAGAGAATCGCCGTTTGAAGAGTGCCAGCGTGCAGGTATACAGGTAGTGATACTCTGCACCTGGCATTGTGTCTTGTAGCAGTGTGTAGGTACTGTGAGTACTCACGCTGCTACAAAAGTGTTAGGAACTTACGCTAAAGCCTTGCTTCTTCATTTGTGCTATCGTGCTAGTTTGCACCGCGTCAAGCGAGGCAGAAAGCGTCGTTTTACCATCAACTGCATTACTGAAGTTGTCGCCAACATCTGTGAACACCTGGTTCATTGTGGGTCCCCACTGGAAGTTCACATCGACATTGTTTGACGCGTCTTTGAATGTGCTGAAAATGTCTTGTCCACCATAGAATGTCTTGACCGCATCACTCGCGGGCGTGTTCAACGCCGACGAAAGTGCTGGGTAGATTTGCGCCGTGGTTATCAAGCTATTGACGCTATCGGTGTTTGAGTTGAGCCAAACCGCGAAGTCCGTAGCTTCTTTTGGATGTGGTGAGTTCTTGAAGACAACGGTTGTCGAACCGCCCCAGTTGCCGGCGACCTTCTGCCCTGCTGTCCACTGCGGCATAGGCGCGACGGCCCAGTTGCCAGAGGTCTTAGGAGCGTTTGAAAGAATGGTGTTCGCGCCCCAGACTGCTGAAATCCATGTTGCGGCTCCGCCTGTCTGAAGATCGTTGTACCACGCCTGTGAGAAGTCAGGATCGGTCTTGACAAGCTTCTTGTCGAGCAAGCCCTGCCAATAGTCGCTTACCTTCTTTGACGCGGCATCATTAATACCAACCGTCCATGATTGTCCGTTGATACGGAACCATTTCGCGCCGGCCTGCCATGCGAAACCGATGTACTGACCCGCTTCTTTGGGTGGGAAGTCGGTGATGTAATACTGTGAGTTGTAGGCGTGAAGTTTGGCAGCGGCTGCCGCATACTCGTCCCATGTGGTAGGAGGTGTGATGCCTGCCTTTTTGAAGAGGTCGGCGCGGTAGAACATTGCCATTGGGCCTGTGTCCTGGGGAATCGCGTAAATAGCACTGCCCTGTGTTGACTGACTCCATGTCCATGGAACAAACTTGTCTTTTACCGAGCCTGCACCATACTGTGACAGGTCGGTGAGACCACCTGTACCCTCAAAAGTGGGGAGAAACTGGTATTCAACCTGGCCCAGATCAGGAGCGTTCTTGGCCTGAATCTCCGTCAAGAACTTGGCATATGTGCCGTTGTTGCCCGCGGGGACGGACTGCACATTTACCGTGATGTTCGGGTGTGACGTGTGATAGAGTGCCGCCGCCTTGCCCATGCCGGGAACCCATGAGGCAAAGGTGAGCGTCACGGGGCCAGTGCTCGCGGGTGTGGTGCTACCTGTGCTAGTCGAGCCACCACATGCTGCAAGGGGTGCTATTACCATACAGGTAAGGACGATCAGCGCAAACTGCGAGAGCGATTTCCAACGAAATGAGGAAAGATACTGCATTCAAGCCCTCCTTTGGGCCGTTGTACACAAACCGTGTACCTGGTACTGAGTCGCTACGCTAGACGTGAGTTGAGGTTGCCTTCCACCGCTCCTCTTCGAGCTGTGAAAACGCTTCCATACAAGTACATACGTTAGCAAGTGGGTGCTTCATCACGCCATACTGTAGAGGATAGCACAGGCAAGAGAGCGATGTCAATGAATGTTTAGGCCGTTGTAAGGTGGTCTTGCTTGCCTGCAAGTTAGCTATCAGGCATACGCACCATAATCAAACAGAAGAAATTTACCCGTCGAGAAAGATAGGTTGCGCGAAATGGAAGTCAACAGCACTACACAAGATGAAACCAGAGCAGAGCCTGTAGCAGAACCCGCTACTCCGCTCAAACGGTCACGTAAGCGCAACATTACCATCGTAGCAATTGTAAGCGTGCTCAATATTGGATTACTGGTGTTGCTCGCGACGCAATTGCTGACGCCTTCGCCGTCGGCGACTGGTTCGGTTGATATGAGTGGGCCGATGGTTGGGAAGGTCGCGCCAGACCTTACGCTGCTCACAATAAACGGTGCGGCAGGAAGCACACATAAACTGTCGATGGCGCAATTTAAAGGGAAGCCTGTTGTGCTCAACTTCTGGGCCTCCTGGTGCGAGCCTTGTAACGCCGAGGCACCTTTTTTACAAAAGAATGTGGCAAAGCTTACAGCGCAAGGTATAACGTTTATCAGTATCGATGCGGGCGAAAGTCCAAGCATGGTTGATGCATTTAATCAGAAATATGGGATAACGTATGCCAGCGTAATAGATACGACGGTAACGACCACAACGACTGACTATGGCGTTGTAAGTTTCCCTACAACGATTTTTATTGACCGAAACGGCGTTATTCGGGTCATGCGAAGTAACACGTTAGACGATGCCAGTCTTAAAGCAGCATTGAGCAAGATTACAGCATAATGGGAGAGATTGTGTTGGCGATACGTGTGAGTATGCGTGTGGCGCATACCATCGCGGCTGCGGCATGGGTTGGCGGAAGTATTATGTATCTGGTTGTGGTCTTACCTGCTTTGCGTCTGGGTGGTGCTACCCCGATTGTCGCGGGCAACGTGGCGAATCTGTTTAAGCGTATGGTCAATATCTGTATCGGTGTGCTATTGTTGAGTGGGGCGTATCTGACTTTTGACCGACTGACACAAACCACACTTGGCTTGTCTTATCTGCTGGTACTAGGACTCAAAATCGTGAGTGCTATTGGTCTCTTTGTACTCGCGCTCTATATTGGACAGGGCAATATTCGACGACTTGCTAAGCGTGTAACGCGCCTCTCGGAGGTTGCGCCTCAGCTTATGCTGGCACTTGGTATTATCATATTTATTCTTGGGGCTATCCTAAATCAACTCTTTGAACTCACAGTCGCGCTACATTAAAAGGGAGGGTACTATCGTGCAGCCTGCCGTCGATAGCATACATATTCCAAATACTGTTCGTGCACAACGGAAAAAACGCTTGCCATTGAGTTTTCTGCTCGCCGGCATCGCTATCCTTAGTGCTATTGTATATCTCGTCTTTATCAATACACAAGCCAGCGCGGTCTATTACATGACGGTAACGGAATTACATAGCTGTGCCGTGTGTACGACGCAAGCCGTGCGTGTCGCGGGCGTTGTGCAAGCCGGCTCGATTGTTCATGACGACGCGACGCAACGTGTTTCGTTTGTAATTGATGATGGCAAAGCTACGTTACCTGTAACTTATAGTGGCGTTGTGCCTGATATTTTTCGCGCTGGCATTCAGGTTGTGGTTGAAGGAAAGTACAGTGGGCAAGGTGCGTTTCAAGCGCAAACATTGCTCGCGAAGTGTCCCTCGAAATTTCAATCGGCAACACCACCCACGCGATAACAAGGAATGATTCATCGTGTATTTTTCAGATTTAGGCACTATTGCACTTATCCTGGCACTGGGCTTTGCTGTGTTAGCCATGCTCGTGGCAATTATTGGATCAACGCATCGTACTCCTACGTTGTCGCTCGCGCTGGTTGCGAGCGCGAAGCGTAGCGTATTGATGGTTGCGTTGTGCCTGTTCCTTGCCTCTTTCGCGTTGGTTGCGTCATTTCTGACGCATGATTTTGGTGTGCGCTATGTCTCCGATCACTCTAGCCTGTCTATGCCCTGGTATTACACAACCTCCGCCTTCTACGGTGGGCAAGAAGGGTCTTTGTTGTATTGGGGTGTAATGCTCAGTGTGTTCTCCGCGATCTTCGTCTTCACTTCGCGCCGCGCATCCGCCACGCTTGTTCCTTACGTGATTGTTACACTGATGGCAATTGAGACATTTCTGTTGATTGTGCTTACATCTATCTCGAACCCATTTGTGCGGCTTGCCGGTGCCGCGCCCGCCAATGGTGCCGGCCTGAATCCTGTATTGATGGACCCTGGAATGCTCGTTCATCCGCCAACACTGCTGATGGGCTACATGAGTTTTTCGATTCCCTTCGCCTTCGCAATCGCCGCCCTTGTGACTGGCAAGCTGGACAGCGAGTGGTTGCGCTCGATTCGCCGTTGGACGCTGGCTGCGTGGTCTATTCAAACGGCTGGCCTTGTGCTAGGCGCGTGGTGGGCCTATCATGTCTTAGGATGGGGTGGCTACTGGGGATGGGATCCCGTGGAAAATGCCGCGCTCCTCCCGTGGTTGACCGCGACAGCGTTTCTGCACTCAACGATGGTGCAGGAGCGGCGCGGTATGTTAAAGGTGTGGAATCTTTTTCTCGTGATTGCTTCGTTCGCTCTCTCAATTTTTGGGACATTTATTGTTCGTAGTGGCATTATCAGTTCCGTACATTCCTTTGCATACTCCGCGATTGGGCCGTTCTTTCTGGTCTTTCTAGGACTTATCATTGCTGTGTCAACGGGTCTTTTCCTGTATCGCCTGCCAAAGCTCAAGCCAGAGCAAGAATTCAATTCGGTGGTTTCGCGTGAAGGCGTGTTTCTATTGAATAACCTACTGCTAATTGGTATTATGTTCGCGACGTTGTGGGGAACAATCTTTCCTTTGCTCTCAGTCGCCATTCGTAAGCAAACGATGACTGTGGGGCCGCCGTTTTACAACAAGGTGAATGGGCCGCTCTTCATTTTGCTAATACTAGCGATGGGCATTGGGCCGTTGCTTGCGTGGCGACGAACCGCGCTCCGTGCTCTCTGGCGTAACTTGTGCATTCCCGCGCTTCTTGCTGCCCTGTGCGCTGTGATTTTGCCACTGGTTGGTATCACCGATGTGGTGGCGAATATTGGCTTTTCCGTGTGTGCTTTTACCCTCGGCGCAATTCTTTATGAGTTATGGCGTGGAACGCTGGTTCGACACGCGCATGGTGAGCCGTACCCTGTTGCGCTATATATGCTTTTCAACCGCTATCGCCAACGTTATGGCGGCTACATTGTGCATCTTGGCCTGGCCCTGCTTGCATGTGGTGTAATTGGCTCACATTTCTTTCAGCAACAAAAAGATGTTGTACTGAAATCAGGGCAAGAGACGACTATCGCGGGCAACCGTCTTGTCTACTATGGCAACATCGACGATAAACAATCAGACGCCGAAATCATTACCTCACAGGTACAAATCTGGCGTGATGGTCATTTACAACAGTATATCTATCCGGGTCGCACGTTTTATCATGCGTCCGATCAACCCGTTAGCCAGATATCGATTACCTCGATTGGTCTGAACGATTTTTATGTGGTACTGGAAGATTTCAAAGGCCCTGGTCAGGCAACGTTACGCATCTTTGTAAATCCGCTCACCACGCTTGTCTGGTACGGGGGCCTGTTGATGCTGATTGGTGGGATTACCTGTTGGTGGCCCGAACGTCGTAAAGCTGTATCCTCGCAACGGGCCGCGCGTCCCGCGCCAGCGAAAGAGGTACTGGTATGAAAAACGTCTCAGTAGGGGATGATGCGGCGCGACCTGTCACAGGAGTACACATCAGACGGGGACAAAATAGAGCGATTCCTATCCTACTGATAGGCACTGTGTTACTAATCGCCGCTCTTTGGGCGTACATGGCATTCAGGGCATCGACCCAACAGACGCTCGATCAGCATGTACAGACTATTGGGGCGCAGCTAAAATGTCCCGTATGTCAGGGCGAATCGGTTGCTGACTCGCCATCGGATAGAGCACAACAGATGCGTGGCATCATTCGGCAGAAGCTGCAAGCAGGGGCGTCCGATCAGCAAATTCTCCAATTTTTCAGTGACCGTTATGGCGAGCAGATCGTCTGGTCGCCGCAATGGTGGGGGTTCTCACTACTCACATGGGTCGTGCCAATCGTACTCTTGCTGGGCGGCCTTATGCTAATCTATTTCACCTTGCGAGACTGGCGTACATCCGTTATTGGAGCCACAACGCAGCCTGTAAAAAAGGCTCCACAGATGGATGCGATAGTCGGAGAAGAGGACGCGCTTGCAGGGGTGGATGCGGTAGAGTTAGCGGAGTATCGGGTGCAACTTGAACGTGAGCTTGGAGCCGAAGACGTGCTGTTTCGGCGTCGCGCTTCTAATGCGCGTCAGAAGGGAGGAGCATAATGTTGCTCGCGCTCCCACTTGCTATCATGTTTGGTATTGTCGCGCTCACATTTGTGCTTGTGCCGCTCTACCGCCAGCGTCCGTTACCTCAAGTGCAGACGACACAAGCCGCAGCGTTGGAAAGTGGCGTGGGTGCTGTAACGGAGCGTGAACGGGCTGCTCGGAGTGCGTTACAGGAGATCGAATTAGACTACCAACTTGGCAATATCTCGCAAGAGGACTACAATACATTACGAGAGCGATACACGCGTCTGGCTCTGGTCGCGCTAAAATTGCGTCACGAGAGAGGAACAAGCGACGAGGTAGCCGAACTGGACACGCTCTCTCATCGCGCTCAGGAACTTGACGATTTGATTGAAGAGCAACTACGCACATTGAAGGAACAGAGAACCGATGCAACGGATTGAAGCTACATACGCGCCTGAGTCCCTTTTTGACAGTATACATACACGCCGACATGCCATAGTACCGGAGCTTTGGAAGCGATTGCTACAGGCGACTGTCCTATTCTGTGTCGTGGCGTTGTTTTTCCTGTTACCTTTCTCTGCATCGGCTCATGCACGGGTAAATAATGGACATATTAGCGGACAACTGCTTGATGGTACAAAGAATAACGCGCCGTTGGTGGGTCAACAGGTAACATTGCAACAGGCACAGGGGGCAAATGCACGCGACCTATCAACCGTTGCAACAGACGCACATGGAAACTACAGTTTCGCAAATCTGGTGACTGACAAAACGATTAGTTATGTCGTCTATAGCCGTTACCAGGGCGCACAATATATCAGCGACGTGGTCACGCTTGAAAGCAAGGTCGAGCAGCGAACAAACTTGACGGTATACGAGTCCACCGCGAGTACTGCCAAGATTGCGATCGTGCAGAGTACGATTTTGATGCATCAACCTGACGCACAAAAAGGCACAATGAGCGTTTCTGAAATATTTTCGTTTAGAAATCTCGACTCACGTACCTATGTTGGTTCGTTCGATACAAGCAAAGGTAAGCCGAACGCCCTGCGCTTCTCGCTGCCTGGCAACGCCAGAAACGTTACTCTGGGCAAAGGCTTTGACGGCTATCACACATTGCAAGTTGATCTTGGTTTCGCGACGGATGCCGCGCTTCCGCCGGGAGCTACTCAATTCTCGTTCTCGTATCTGATCCCCTACAATGCGGTGGCATATGACTTCCGCTTTGTTAACGTCTATCCAACGCTGGAACTCTCGCTATTAGTGCCGCCCTCGTTGCAAGTGGATCCTGGTTTTATGACTTCAGCCGGCATCACCAATTCTGGCGACCATCCCTATCGGCTCTATAAGTCAACCGCGCTGGTTGCGAACGACGAGGTACATGTAAGCCTCGAAGGGTTGCCATTGCAGAGTAATGTATCTCGTGGCAATCCTTTGAACACAAACACGATCTGGTTTATTGTTGGCCTGCTCGTTCTACTGGCGATTATCGCGATTGTGGGCTATACCTACGGTTTCAGTCAACGCGGAAAAGACAGAGCCACGCGTAAAGGTGGAAGAGGAAAACAGGGAACACACTCAGCGTATGACACAGTGCCTGCGAAAAATGGAAAAGAGCGTAAAGATACGCATATGACATCACACAAGGATAAAAAAGAGGCACTATTACAGGAACTACTCGCGCTCGACAAGGCGCATGAAGCAGGGAAACTTTCCAAGACCGTGTACAATGAGCGGCGGGCAAAGACAAAGGCGCGTTTGCGTTCGCTGATGAGCGAGCAGGAGGCGGCGCGAAGATGATAGACGCGTCCAACGTCAAATTAAGTGGTATTGGTTCGCGTACCGAAGGGGCGGAAGTAGTAGACGACTTGTACATGAGCATTGTGGCTCTCAAAAAGAGTTATGGACTCAAGCCAATTCTGCGCGGCATCGACCTGAGCGTGGGACAGGGCGAACGGGTTGCGCTGCTTGGCGCGAACGGGACCGGCAAAACGACGCTGTTACGTGTTTTGGCATGTCTGACGCGTCCGAGTGCGGGAGCACTCACGTTACAGGGGTTTGACATTGTGCGAGAGGCGCGGGTGGTGCGGCGACTGGTTGGTCTTGTCGCGCACCAACCGTACCTCTATGAAGAGTTGACCGCCCTGGAAAATCTACTTTTCTTTGGACACATGTATTGTGTCGAACATGCGTTGGCGAAAGCAACGCAACTTATACGGCGCGTCGGGCTAGAGAAGCGTATGCATGAGCGAATTAGCACCTTCTCGCGAGGACAGGCGCAACGGCTCGCATGGGCGCGTGCGCTGTTGCACTCGCCATCTCTGTTGCTGCTTGACGAGGCAGAGACAGGACTCGATCAGGAAGGTTATGCCTTGATTGACGTGCTGCTGCAAGAACATACCGCGCGTGGTGGCACAACGCTTTTCACCACGCACCAGTTAGAACGTGCTTTAAGCATCGGGACACGCGTTGTCTTGCTTCACAAAGGAAAAATCGCTTACCAGCAACACACAGCGGCCTTGCCAATTGAAGAACTGCGGCAACGGTACAGACAGGTGGTGGCGGAGTGAGCGCGAACCGAGTGTTCTTTGAGCAGGTGTGGGCTATTCTAGCGAAGGATGTACGCTACGAATTGCGGAGCAAGCAGACGTGGACAAGTATGGGCATGTTCGCGTTGCTCGTGCTAGTGATTTTCAATTTTGCCTTTGACCTGCGTGTGGAGAATAAGGCTGCCGTAGCACCGGGGGCGTTATGGGTCGCGTTTATCTTCGCGAGCTTGCTTGGCCTGGGCCGCACAATCGCCGCCGAGCGCGAGCAGGGGTCAATGGATCGTTTGCTGCTCTGCCCGGTTGACCGCAAGGCCATCTATCTCGCCAAATTGCTGGGCAACCTGCTCTTTATCAGCGTCGTAGAAGTCGTCGCGCTGCCCGTCTATGCCGCACTTTTCGATGTACCATTGCTGACGGGTAAGCTTGTTCCCATAGTTGTGCTGGGGACGTTCGGTATCACGATTATTGGCACGCTTTTCGCGACGCTTGCGGCGGCGACACGCGCGCGCGAACTCTTGTTACCTATTCTGGTTTTTCCACTGATTGTGCCTGTGGTCATCGCGGCGGTACGCGCGACGGAAGCACTACTTGTACCAACGGCGAACGAGCCGCCCTGGTTGGGGCTTATCATCGCGTTCGACCTGATCTTTTTAAGTGTTTCAACGCTCACGTTTCAGTATGTAATCGAGGAATAACTACTATGGCTCTCGCAAATAAAGAGACAACAAACGTTGTGCAACGACGGGGAACGTTAGCGGCACGGAAAGCGCGCCTGCCGCTTGTCTCACTTGTGCTTGGTGGCCTGGCCTTCGTTGCCATTATGACCGCTATTCCAATGGCCTTTCTCTACGCTCAGACCGACGTGGTACAGGGGCCAGCACAGCGTATCTTTTACTTTCATGTGCCAATTGCTTCGGTAGGCATGTTCGCTTTTGTGGTTATGGCCTTCACCAGCATCATGTACCTCTGGAAGCGTGACGAGCGGTGGGATTGGGCCGCGCGAGCCTCCGCCGAAATTGGCACCGTCTTTATCACCTTAACGCTGATTACAGGCTCGATCTGGGGACGCACAACCTGGGGGACATGGTGGTCGTGGGATCCCAAACTTACCGCTTCGCTCGTTCTCTGGTTCATGTATATCAGCTATTTAATGGTTCGGAGCTATATGGGACGTACTTCGGCAAGTGCTAACGCGGGTGCGGTCATCGCGATCATCGGCGTTTTCGATGTGCCAATCATTTACGAGGCCGTGAACCTGTGGCGTGGTCTGCACCCTGCCGCGCAGGTTGGCGTGCCTGGTGCTTTGCCATCGGATGTCGTGCTAACCCTGATGGTTGCGCTTGCTGGTTTCGCGCTACTCTATAGCTTCCTGATGCTACAACTGTACCAATTCCAGAAACTTCAGACATTTGCACAACGCCTACGCGCAACCGTAGAATATGATATGTAAACACGTAAAGAGGAATACTACAATGCAACTATATCTTGTCGCTGCCTATGCTATCGCATGGCTTGGCCTCTTTCTCTATCTCACTGTTGTTGCGCTTCGCATTCGTGGCGTGAAAACAGAGTTGCTAGCCGTAGAAGAACTTGTTCGCGAACAACAGGCAAAACAGCAGCAAACACAAGAAAAATAAGCTAAAAGGAAAAATACATGAATGTTAAAGAACGCATACAGGAAATGCCAGCGCATGAGAAGCAAGCCACATCTGTTGCCAATAGACAGCGTACCGCGCTGCTCGTGGTTGGGGATATCCTGGTCTTTCTCATCTTCGCCGCGATTGGACGCCGTAGTCACAGTGAGGCGGGCAATGTTTTCGGTGTCGCCATCACCGCGTTACCGTTTGCCGCCGGATGGTTTCTGGTCTCGCCGTTCGTGGGCGCGTTCAAGCGTGATATCGAGCGTACCCCCGGCAAAATGTCTCTGACAACTCTGCTCTCATGGTTTGCGGCCTGGCCCGTGGCCCTGCTCCTGCGGGGTATTTTTGTCGATAAGGGTGTACCGCCGCTCTCATTTGCGCTTGTCACGTTGATTACCAACATGATATTGTTGCAGGCGTGGCGAGTCCCCTTTGCTCTGTTCTTCCGCAAAAAGGGGTAGGAAACGCATCTGCTTGATCGTTTATTCCAGATTGAGACGTGGTATAGTGATAACGCAATGTCATTGATTTTTCTTTGAACCTGAAAAGGAGTAGCATATGCGCTACCGCAACCGTGATCGTAGTCCCGCACGTCGGCTCAGCGGCCTTGTCTTTTTTGCTATTGTTCTGTTTGCTATCTTCGGACATGGTTTTGGAGTAGGCTTCTTACCTCTGTTGATGATAGGGCTTGCGATGGCGACGCTGATAGGCTCGTTTGGTACAATGAATCCTAGAGGATTGTATGGTGGTATGCAAAGTTTCGTTTGGTTCATGGGCCTCGCGCTGTGTTTTTCTATTGGCTTCTGGCCCTGGATTATAATACCGATTGTTATTTCCGCTCTGCTTGGCATTTTTACGCGTTCAATTATCGCGGCCTTACTGGGTCTTAGCATATTTAGTGCGGCAAACGCAATGAATCAGCAGGCGCAACCAATGTATACGCCGCCTATGCAGCCCTACCAACCATATGGTGAAGGATATCAACCGCCTGTACAGGAGACGCCCGTGTATCAGGAGGGCAACATGCAGTACCCATACCCGACCACACCCTCCCCAACGGCATCATCGCAAGGCTATGAGCAACCGCAATCACAGTATCCACCGCAGGAGATGCCACCTCAGCGATAGCGGCCTAAGTTTCCTTTGATTTTCAGGTAGACAAGCTCCTCTTTGAGATAGTTTATTCAATGTCGCAGAAGACCCCTAGCTTCGAGCTATGGGGATGAATGCGACAACTGTACCCTTGACATACATCTATACAATATG
>JBBQVS010000071.1:0-21741 GCA_038211295.1 Ktedonobacterales bacterium
CGGGTATCATGGGGAAGACTGTCCCCCCCTTGCGGATAGGTAAACGAGTCGTAGCGATCACGTCCCTGATAGCGTGGGTAGCCAGGTGTCTCACCTGCTTTGACTCGACGATAGAACGCTTTCATCCCCTTTTCAACACGGTGTAGTACGTCTTGTAAGACGTGTGAATGAATGTCCTTATACTCTTCTCTGATCTCCTTTATTTCAGAGAGTTGGTTTGCCTGATCGTAGTAATTCAAGCTGATGTGACACATCCTATACGCATCACGACGTTCCTGTAACGCAGCGTTGTAGAGTTGACGGCATCGGTCAAGCGTCCATTGTAACGCTTGTTGCTGCTTACGTGTGGGAGACAGGCGATACTTAAACGCTTTTCTGCTCACTCTTGTCTCCTTTCTGCAACCGTTCTTTCTCCTGTTGTACAAGACGCTGAATTGTCTGTATCATGGACTCATGGGAGAGTGCCGCGACAATTTTCACCTCTTGCAACGTGGTTTTGTGTAAACGTAAATTGACATACTCTTGTGTATTCATGTATGTATTTTACCATATTGTATAGATGTATGTCAAGGGTACAGTTGTCGCATTCATCCCCATAGCTCGAAGCTAGGGGTCTTCTGCGACATTGAATAAAATAGCGCAAATAAAAAATATTGCCAGATGTATTGTACAAAAATGGTATGTATTTTTCTAGTGTCTTACTCTTTTGTCTTATCGCTTTGTCCCGCCCTCGCCATACTCTTCTTCTTAGAAATACGCGAGAACAACGCATGGTTCTGCGTTGTTCTCGCGCAGCCTCATTTTATTCGGTTCGCCCCACGTTCCTATCTATCTTGCCGCCGTTCTGAATCAGAATCGCGCGGGCGCGTGAGCGGCGACTGATATTTTCTGTATCGGGAAAACGTAAGGCGACAGCGTTGCGTGTGCCGACAGGGGCAGGTACAATGCGATCAGGCATATTCACCTTAGACATATCTTGCCCAATATTGCCACGTACACTCTCGCCACGTCTGATCGCTGTAGCTGCGCCTATAATCACACCAACCGCGCCTGCCACGCCTGCTATAATTAAATCTGTTGGTATCACAAAGAACACAAGGTGAACAACGAAAAAGAGGAGCACCGCGATACCAAAGATACTACCGCTAAATACAATGCCCAGCGCGATTGCGAAGAAGAGAATCAGCAATGGATTAGCCCTTACACGTTGTGTTTGTAAAAACACATCACGCCGATTAGTATTAGGGCCGTGTTCGCGGAATTGTCCCCCCGTGGCGGGCGTGACATGGAATATTTCTTCGTTCGTAAAGCCCGCGTTCCGTAACTTCGTAGTTGCCGTCTCTGCCGTCGTCTCGTCATTAAAAACTGCCAGCAGGTCGTACTCGGCGGGTTGTTGTTGCATAGACATCAAAAACTCCTGTATAAGTGGAAAAGGTATACATTTTGAACATGTGCAAAGTGTAAACAAGGAGACTGCGAGGGTCTTCCTTCCTACATTTTACGACATATCCACAAGAGGTCTCTTCAACGCAATGATGACAACACCTATTGGTGCTGTATCTCTTCTAAAACCGCCGCTATTTCATGACGCACATGCTCGTTTTTCGTTATTTCGGCCTGCACTTTTTCCCACCCGTGCTTGATTGTGGAGTGGTCACGTTTCCCCAACGCTGCCCCAATCTGCTGCAACGATGCCGTTGTCTCTTGACGCATCAGATACATTGCGACCTGCCGAGGCCACGCGATCTCCCGTCCACGATGATTGCTTTTGATACGTTCAATGTCAACGTTATAGTAACGGCATATGCCCTCAAGTACCTCTGTCACCGATACAGTAGAAGTAGAGGAGGACACACTACCCAACGACGGTTTTTGCTCATACTGAAGGTGTGCCAGAGCTTTCGTCGCGATACTTACCGAGAGCGGCGCGTCGTTCAACGTCGCATAGGCAATGACGCGGTTGAGCGTTCCCTCAAGTTCTCGCACACTACTGTATTCATAGCTCGCGACGTATTCCATAACCGACGATGGTACGACAAAGTGCAACAGCTCGCACTTTGAGCGCAAAATCGCCATACGATGCTCATATTCGGGCGGTTGCACATCTACCAACAATCCCCACTCAAAACGCGAGCGTAGGCGATCTTGTAGGCTCCGAATCGCCTTCGGGGGGCGGTCACTGGTGACGACAATTTGTTTGTTCGCGCTATGGAGAAAATTAAACGTATGAAAAAACTCTTCCTCCGTAGATTCTTTGCCCGCGATAAACTGAATATCGTCAACAAGCAAAATGTCGATCTGCCGATATTTTGCGCGGAACTCGTCCGTTTTCTGATAGCGGATGGCATTGATAATCTCATTGGTGAACTTCTCGGAGGTCACATACAGCACGTTCAGTCCGCTCGACTCACCAGCATGTCCAACGGCATGTAACATGTGCGTCTTGCCCAGACCAACGCCACCGTATAAAAAAAGCGGGTTATACACGCGTCCCGGATTCTCCGAAACCGCCTTCGAGGTTGCGTGGGCAAGCTGATTCGACTTGCCCACGATAAACGCGTCGAACGTGTAGCGCGGATTGAGCAGACCTTCTGGCAATGGGAGCGTAACGTTTGGTACGTTGGCTCGTCCGATATAAACGCTTGGTTCCGTCTGTTGCTCATAGGAAGCATTATAGCCTCTGTGTGCTTCGCGATACGACGCTGCTGGCGGGATTTGTGATGTTGCTGAAGATGTAGGCGTTGTGAGTGAAGGCATCGGTGTTGGTGCTGACTCTAATGAGGCCAGTGGCGTCTGCTCACGTCGCCGTCTTGCGGGTTTGTAGGATGGTGAGGACTGCTCCGCCCCCAACGAGTTTGTCGCAGCGGCGGCGGCGGCATCCACAATACGCTTCTCGCGCTGATTTGCGGACGGGCGTCCCTGTCCGGGGCGATAGGCGCGTCTGCCCGGTAACGCGTTCTCTTCCCGGTTTTCTGCTAACTCTCCGCTCTCTTTGGCGACAACGAACTGCACCTCAACCCTGTCTCCTGTAACTTCCGCGAGAATAGAGCGGATGGACTCAAGAAAACGATTCTCCAAATGTGCTTTTGCGAACGTGGTGGGGACGCGCACAACAAAGACACCATCTTGAAAAGAGTGTGCCGAAGTGCCTTGAAACCATGTTGTAAACGCGGCAGGCGTTACTTTCGCCTGCAACCGCTCAATCGCTGTTTGCCATATCTGTTTTGCATTCACACACGCACGTCCCCTTACAGACACTCGTCGCTACAGTAGTACACTATAAGACAGTAGAGATTGCCCAGAAAAATAAAAAGTAGCAACATACAGTATATTTTTGTTTGCGGATTGTAATACTAGCACTAAATCAAAACGCTGTAAAGAGTTGCCTTTCAGAGGTACTAGCGAATTCTTCTCGTCTGTACCACTTGAAAAATAGCACAGGCTACTCGCACCACTTTTTCCCCACGAGTTACTCGTAAAAAAGAAACCGTGGGACTATTTTCAGATGAGACGATGTTCCTGAAACATATAGCCTTGCTGTGCGTTTGTAATACTATATCTATCAAATATGTATATGCTGGTGTTGTCGAAGGAGCTTTCTATGTTTTCGGGTCTTTCTCTTATATGGAATAAACAACAATATGCGAAACGTCGCACCGCTAGTGATTTTTCTCCCTCCCTCTACTCAGTTTTTTGCGCCCTTCTCTTTGTAAGTATTGGCCTTGCTGGATGTACTGGCCTTAACGCAGGCACAAGCCCGACTCCAACAACAAAAGCGAGTACCTCGGTTGCCTCGCTTCCACAGGTTGCCCTTGCCAGCCTGCCCTGGTGCGGAAAACCTGTTCTCGTCTTTCGTGACGAGGGTTCCAGCAAAACAGTCACGCCTACCACTGCTGGTACTCCTGCTGTTTCGACCCCCTCGGCGACTCCTAAAACACTCACCGATTGGAAGCAGGTCGAGCCAAACCTGGGCTTCACCGTCTTTTTGCCCGCGACTCTTCCGCAGGGGTCTTGCCTGATTAGCGCGTCGGGGACGATTCACGACCCCACGTTTGGCGGTATCTTCACTATTGGCTACGTCTTGCCCAATCATGACGCACTAAGCCTGTCGGAGGCACCGCTTGCCTCGCAGAGTTCAACGTTCCAATGTAGCCCATCCAGCACAACTACAGGTGGTAAAGCAGGAACGCCTACTCCAATTCCAACCGTTGCTCCCGTTCAACTTTGTACAGGCGCCCGCAGTACAACCAACGTCGTGCTTTCGGCACGTGGCACAACTGCCGCGTTGCAGCAGCTCTTTACTGCGCTACAAGACCATGTTGCCTGGGTTCCTGCATCACAGTAAAAATATGTCAATTTATATTGCGCTATGGTACTATCAAAGAGATACGTTCGTTGTATTGGTTAGGGATGCTACACATTGATATCCCTTATAGCACCGTCTATGCTTATTTCTTACCGATTACGGTTCACTCTGATATAATAACAGAAGTTTTGCGCTCGCACGTCCATTGTCTGGTACGTGCGTCGAATTGAAGGAGCGACTCTCATGGATAAGTGTCCTTATTGCGGAGCAGACACACGGCCCGAAGACAATTTTTGTCTGAACTGTGGCAACCGTCTCACTGCATCTTCCGCAGCACCCGCTCAGGCGACGATGAGTGACGACACTCAGGCGTCCCCTGAAGAGTGGAATGCCGCACAAGACCACGCTGTGGCAACAATGCCCGCGACATCAGACTCCTGGTCTCATGATGGCGAGACCACACTTGCCGAGCCAGCAGGAGAGCTGCCAACACAACACTCTGCTCAACCAGCAGTAGCGGATCGGATCGAGCAGCCCGCGCGTTTCATTCTCCGTTCCGATGACGGAACAATCTTGAAAGAGTATCCGCTTGAAAAGCTAGAAATCGCGATTGGACGCGCCCCCAATAGCGACATTCCCCTTTTCAAAGACAAACTTACCTCGCGTCGCCACGCAACTGTGCGCTACGAAAATGGCAACTACGTTTTGCGTGATGAGCGGAGCGCGAACGGCACTTTTGTCAATGGTCAGCAGATAGAAGAGATGGTGCCGCGCGTCCTTGAAGAGGGCGATCACGTTGGCATTGGAGAGCACGAGTTGCTGTTCCGCTCACACAATGCTGTCGCGACAGGTGGCGTCGAAGACATGCCCACCATCGCGGTCAGTCCGCCCCCAGAACTGACCTATCGTACACGCGACGATGCGATGGCGACAACGCCAACCAATGACGACTTCAGAACACACTCGATGGATGACGAGTCAAGCGCGGTAGTTCAGCCGCAGGGAGTACACATCGATACTGCTTATCACCAACCGGAAGAGCAACATGCAGAGGCACCCGCCGCTCAGAATGTCCCGCCGTATGAGACTGCCGGTACAAACGGCTCCGCACAGCCAGAAGCACCAGCCTCGGCCTCGGCTACCCCTGTTCCTTCCTCGTATTCGCCCGCTCCCATCGAGAACGATCAACAGGCGATCAGTACGCCTGCTCCTAGTGTGCATACATCACAAACAGCGAGTATGTCAATGCAACCAACAAACTCATCGCCATCCACCACGGGGGCGGATGCGACTGTAACATTTAGTCGTCTCACCAGCATTTCGCAGCCCTCATTGCCCGATATGACCTCGTTGCTTGCAGCTCTGGCGGCCCTGGATGGACAAGTTATGTCGCTTCAGGAGCAGATCAATGCAACGCAGGACGCTATGCACAACCACGACGCCGAGATCGCGCAAACCACCAATCAGTTGCGCTCTAACGTGCGTCGAGTCGCTGAACGTATGGATAACACCATCGCCGATGTTGCTCGTAGCCGCGAGGCACTCGCCTGGGCCGACCTGTCACAACTTATGGAAGATGTGATGAACAACCCACGCGACATTGAGTACGTGACCAAACTTGCACGTAAGGCGCGTGAGCTGAACAAAATCTTTCAGATACACCAGAATGTTCTCAACACCATGTACGAGTGTAACAGCTTGTTACGCGGCCTCGTTGGTGATGAGAGATAGTTAAGCCGAGCCATTAAAAGGGAGACTGCATGGGTCTCTCCTACACGTAGGAAAATTGTAAAACGTAGGGGAGAGCCGCACGGTCTCCCTTGCAGCGTTTCTTTCTCCATATCATAAACACACTGGACAACTTCATGTATAAACAGGTAGAGGCGGCACCTATTTCGCCTACGGCTATTCAGAGAACACAGGAATTCGACACAATTATTATCGGGGCGGGATTGGGCGGCCTACTCAGCGCGGCGCAACTTCTTGAACGTGGAAAGCGTGTATTACTTGTGGAGCGGCTCCCTCATTGTGGAGGACGTTTCACCGCGAAGACCTTTCATGGTGTGCAGGTAAGCACTGGCGCGGTTCATATGGTTCCCTTTGGTAGCAGTGGAGTTCTCTCGCACATGTTACAGAGTCTACATGTGCCACATCACTTCTTTGATGCTGATGTCTTTGGCTCATTTCATGTACACGGCAAACAATATCAGTCGCGTGGCATTCTTGGCGTCTCTAAATTTCTCGGCATCCGTCAGTTCTTGCTTCTGGTTGCGCTCGGCTATCAGATGTTTGTGCGAAAACTCTCACAACACGAACATGCACAACCTTATAGTGTCTGGCTTGAACACCATATCAATGTGGCGAAAAACCCACAACTAGTTGCATTCTTTGAACGTGTTTCACGCTTCGCATTAAGCCTCGAACTGCACCAGGTCAGTACAGCCGAGGTTATCGAGATTACAAAAAATATGTTTCGCTATGGTGCGCCTGCGATTGTGCGCGGCGGTTGTGGCGACCTGACGCGTGAGCTTGAGCACCATGTTACCGCGCGTGGCGTCGTGCTGCGACGTTCATGCGAAGTGCTGGAAATTCTGTGTGAGCATGGACAGGTAACAGGTGTGCGTGTGCGCGACAAAGCGAGTGGTGACGAGTCGGTTTTTACCGCGCCTGTTGTGGTCAGCGACATTGGCCCACGCGCTACTGATGGCCTACTACAGGGCCGCAAAGTGACACAGGCGCAGGTGCTAAAAGAGCAAATGCTTACTAGTGACTCCTCGCACACCGTAGAAACAGCGATGCATGAAGCAGTAGGTTTGAAAATTCACATTCTCAGTGATGTATCGCTTATACCCCATCGCGGCATTATGTATTGCCTTGACACGAAACGTATCGCGGGTATGGTACAACCAACCAACAGCGATCCACGCCTCGCCCCCGACGGCAAACACCTGTTGATTAGCCATCAAGTTATTCAGAGCAACGATGTTGAGGAAGAACGAGCATTAGCCCTTGCAGACCTACGAATGATGTTTGGTGAGACATTCGACAAACATTGTCACATTCTCACAATGGGTACGTATCGCGGCGAATGGCCCGTCAACCGCATCGCGCAAGGTGAGGATGCCCAAGCCGTAACCGAGACGCGGGGCCTCTACCTTGTCGGAGATGCCGTGAAGCCCTCTGGCTACCTGATGGTCGAAGGCGTCGCACAAAGTGTCAACTCTTTCCTCGACGCGCTTGATGATACCTGCGAACCACGAACTATTATGCGCCACCGCCATGTGTTGCCACCACCGCCACGTCGTCACGCGCTCCGTTGGCTCTTCAAAGCACCGGGCAACGCGCTAAAAAATACTCGTGTCAAGAGAAGCTTCACAAAAGGAAAATAATTCATGTTGTTCGTCGTGCTAGCCGCGCAAACAGTCCAACAAGCTGTGTTGCCACGTCTACCCCTGATTGGCACCTTGCTCAATGTTGCAACGGTTCTCATTGGCGGAACACTTGGCCTCCTCATCGGCAACCGTCTGCCGGAGCGTGTGAAAGCTATCGTTATCGCCGCGATTGGTCTGATAACGCTGGTACTTGGCATGTCTTCTGCGCTCAAGACCGCCAACGCGCTCATTCCTCTGCTCGCGCTTGTCATTGGCGGCGTTATCGGTGAACTCATCAACATAGATGGTGGACTCACTCAGCTTGGCGACTGGCTCAAACGGCGTGTCGAGCGGCCCAACGTTGAGCAAGACTTTACGGCGGCTTTTGTGATTGCGAGCCTGCAATTCTGTGTGGGGCCGCTTACCATCTTAGGCTCGATCAACGACGGTCTTTCCGGCAATTTTAGCTTACTCGCAATCAAGGCTATTCTTGACGGCTTTTCCGCAATTGTTTTTGCCAGCACGCTGGGACGCGGTGTCCTATTTTCCAGCGCAACAATTCTGATTGTGCAAGGCGGTATTTCTTTGCTTGCGGGCTTCATCAAACCCTTGCTTATCTCCAATCCTGCCCTCGCGCTTTCAGCTCAACCGCGCCTCATCGAACTCTCGGCGGCGGGTGGCGTTATTCTTCTTGGTCTGGGCTTGAACATCCTCAATCTGCAACGTATCAAGGTGGCGAACCTGTTGCCTGCGCTTCTGCTCGCCCCCGCATTCGTGGCTCTGCTCGACCTGCTGAATGTTCCATTGAACTTCGGTCTGTGACGCCTCAATTTTGCTTACAACCGATTTATAAAGTTTTGTAGTGTGTCGCGCCCATCTATGCGAAGGCGTAGCAATGTGAACGGATAGATGCTGTTCTGCTCGATACCTGTCATGCCGGGGTCGGTTGTCGCTCCAACGTAGCCGTCGGCAGCCAGCAGTGCGACAATCGCACGGCGGAGCGCGAGACTTCCGTGTCGAAATGGTTCGCCAGAGGGATAGCAAAATTGCTGCACCACAATGCCGAGGTGCTGTTGCAGCGTCGCAAGCGAGGTCTGTAGTTCCTGTTGTGCCTGCGCGTGTGAGTTCAGATAGACCTGTCCTATGTCAACGTGATTGACGGTGTGTGACCCCATCTGCATTCCATTGACAAGCATGGTACTCATCTGAGGCCATGTCATCTGCCCCTGCCAGTTTACCTTGCCCGTGATGATGTAGAACATGCCACTAAAGCCGTGCTTGACCAGCGCGGGATATACCAAGTTATAGGCGTCATCGTAGCCATCATCAAACGTCAGGATGATTGGTTTGGCGGGTAATGGCCCGTTGTAATACATGGCGTCGAACAACTGGTTAAAGGTGATCGTGTGATACCCCTGTGTTTGCAAGTGATCTAACTGTTGGTTGAAAAGGGCGGTGGTGACGGTCAAACTCTTGTCGAGTGCTGTATACTTTGGAACATCAGAGATATGGTGGTACATGAGAATAGGGACATTCACTGTTGTGGTCACAGGCACAACGGGCGGTAAAATTGGAGCTTCAAGGTCGGCGGGGCCACCCTGAAGCACAAGCCAGTGTGCCGCTACATTGCCCTGCTTCCCAACATGCTGCACAATGAAAGGAAGGTTTTGAAACAGCTTTGTTGGATGCAGGTCTTCGGGCGGTACATTATCGGTTAGCGTTGCCTTAGGGTCAAGCTGTAGCGAAACTCCAATCTGTACCACCTTAGAATAGACGCGCATCGTCTCTGGATTTGTCCAGGTGGGGAGCCACTTGACCTGTCCCAGTGTAAACGTGTGCAGGCTGTAATCTTGAAAGCGCGTCTGCCAGTATGTTGTAAATGCCTGTTCGCCGGGCCACACTGCCTGCACCTGTGGATGCAACAAATCCCACATCGTATGATACTGCTGCGTCAGAAATGCGTGCATATACTGTGTCGTTAGTGCCTGAACCGCAACCGTGTCCTGCGTGGTAACACCTGTGGCGGGGTGCGTATCAGCATGTTGCGCCGCCCCATTACTATTTGTCGTCTCAAATCCAAATGCAAAGATACTCGCCATTGCCAGAAGACCAACAACCAGCAACGTGAGTAAGAGAAGAAATTGCGTTTGATTGGAAGCGCGTTTTGGTATATACATAATTTCCTGCGTATCTTTCGCTGATAGCTTTTTTCTCAGTATACCAGAGCAAGCAGAGGTATTCATCTACTCAGTTAGATACAAGGACTAATTACCCCTCTGCTTCTATGAACGCTTGTATCGGGGAAGTTCGTCTCTCTGGTTTTGATAGTGCGGAAAATTGAAATGTGAGGAAAGTAGGAAGACCACACATTCGTCGTTTCCTGAACAAAGCGCGGTCTCCTGTTTTTATTAGAGGATGTTAGCGGGTGCGTACAACCTGTCGCTTCGGTGGAATATGCACAGGCCGTCCTTCAACCGCGAGTACAGCTTCGCGCAAGCCCTCGCTAAGCGTTGGGTGCGGGTGAATGGTCTCGATGATTTCGTCAACCGTCAATTCGCCGCGCATCGCTACAGAGAACTCGGAGATGAGATTGGTCGCATCGGGGCCAATAATATGCGCTCCAATAATCTCGCCGTACTTGCCCGTGATAACCTTTGTAAAGCCCTCCGTCTCATCGATGGCAACAGCTTTCCCGACAGCCGTCCAGGGGAAACGCTCGACCCGAACTTCCGCGTCTTTCTCTTTGGCCTGCGCCTCGGTCAACCCAACAAAGGCGACCTCTGGAAAGGTATAGATAGGATTTGGCACAACATTGTAGTCCATAAGTGTGCTGTGGCCCATCGCGTTGTCGGACGCAACCTCGCCCTCCATTGAGGCAACGTGAGCAAGACCCGCCCCGTGTGTCAGGTCGCCAATCGCGTAGATGCCGGGCAGGTTCGTCTCCATCTTGTTGTTGACGCGCACACGCCCGCGATCACTGTCCAATCCCTGTTCCGTAAGTTGTTGCAAACCTGTTGTGTTGGCGCGACGACTGACCGCGAGGAGCACGTATTCACACGGAAACGCCTGCTGACCCTTTTCCGTTGTAGCGATAACCTTTTTCTGGTCGCCCTCGTCCTCGATACCTTCGACTTTCGCGTTCGTGACAATGTTTATGCCACGCTTGCTCAGAATACGCACCAGCAGGCGGCGCACCTCTTCGTCAAGGGGAGCCATCACGTTGGGCAGCATCTCAAGCACAGTGACCTTTGTTCCCAGCGCGTTGAACATGCACGCTAGCTCCATGCCGATGATGCCACCCCCGACACACACCAGGCTCTCCGGTGTTTTGGGTAGATCCCAGCAGGTATCGCTGTTCATCACGTTGCGACCATTCACGCCCGGCATCTGAGGAATAAAGGGAACGGAGCCTGTCGCCAGAATGATTTTGTCCGCGCTAAACTGTTCTCTTGTGCCATCGTTTTTCGTAACCGTCACGGTGCGCGACGCATCGACGCTGCCCGTGCCATCGAAGACAGTAACGTTGTTGCCCTTCATCAGCACCCCAACGCCGCTTGTCATACGCTTGACAACCTTGTTTTTGAAGGCCACTGCCTTCGGCATATCGAAGATTGGCGGTTGTGGTAAATGAATGCCCAACTCGTCCAGTGACTCCAGGCTATGCATCATCTCCGCGATGTGCAACATCGCCTTTGAAGGAATACAACCAACGTTGAGACAGGTTCCGCCCAAATATTGCTTCTCAACGATGGCAACACTGGCACCAAGCTGCGCGGCACGAATGGCGGCGACATAGCCACCGGGACCCGAACCGATAATCGCGACATTATAATGAGCACTTGCCATAAAAATTCTCCTGCAATCCCAAAAGTTTATCTTCGCTGTTGAGCGTAATGTGAGGATAGATAGATGTTGACGAGACGTGCTAACCGCCTTTTTTACGCGGATTTATTTCCCGTACAGTATATCACAGAACATGCGAAAACCTCTACGCGGACTTTTCCTTTGCCTCTGCCGGAACATTGAAATGAATTTCGAGTGCCTTATTGACGAACTTTGCAACGGTTGCCTCTTGATTGGCAAGAATGGTTGGTAGCGTGATGTCGCGCTTGAAATTGCCAATCTCAATAATCATCTCGTCGCCCCGTTTGGTCATGACAACCTTGTTCATCTCCACGTGTGGCAGGGGCAGGCGCAGGATATATACATCGCCCTGCCGCGTGATCTCCTGCACGGGGCCATGATAAAAAACCTGCGTCGGGTCTTGCTCACCAAAGATCGTCTCGCCCAGCTTGCCGAGTGCCTCTATTCCCAGTACCTCGTGCGCGTAATAGGGTGACTCCCAGATTGGTAGGGGCGCGAAGGTCTGATGAATCTGCTGACGGAGCTTCTCCTGTGTGCTATACATCTCCTGCATAAAAGCATCCTGATAGTTGTCCGCCTGTAGCACGCGGTTGCAGACGACGCCGTCGATTGGATAGCCGAAGAGCGCGAGATAGGTTTCGGCACGCAATGCCTCTTTGATGACCATGCGTTCGGGATTGACCACCGGACGATAAGAACTGCATTCAGGATTGCTCAACACCTCGCGCAGCATGGCAACGCGTTCGCTCAATGCTTTCAACGAGTCCAGCACATCGGTTGAAGGCATCAGAGCTTTAAGGAAGGGACGCGCGAGGTTGAGTGGGCCGCTTGGCAGGTTGGTGAAGCGGTTGGCGTACCACTGAAAAGTATCAGGCATACTCAGCAGGCGCACCGTTTCGCCTGTGGGCGCAGCGTCGATAATCACAACGTCGAAGTTGCTCTCACGTGCGTTGCGGTAAATATTGATTAGGCTAAATATCTCATCCATGCCTGGAATGAGCGCGAGTTCTTCCGCCATCACCGCGTCCATACCGCGCTTGCGAAGCACCTTGCTCATCGATTCCTGCACTTTGCCCCAGCCTCGGCGCATCTCGTCCAGCACGTTGACCTCTTGCGCCCATAGGTTTGGCGCGAGTTCCTGCGGCACCGATGTGAGAGGCTTCTGAAGACAATCGGCGAGACTGTGGGCCAGGTCAGTGCTGACAACAAGCGTGCGTTTGCCCAGCGCGGCGGAGCGCACGGCGGTGGCAGCGGAAACGGTGGTTTTTCCAACTCCGCCTTTTCCAAGATAGAGTATAATACGTAGAGGGTTCAAAGAACTCTTTATACCTGTGTCGTTCGTAGTGGTCATGCTGATCCTTACTCGTATCGTGATGGCACGCTTTATAAGTGTGCTGCCTGGGAAATGTCTTAAAGGATTCTCACCACCATGTACGTACATTGAGCCGTTTTGGTTTTAGCTTCCGAACATAACAATGCCAGAGAAAATGTTACCAGTATTTCCTCTTTGGCGCGTCTCCATTACAGGCAAGAGTATAACCTCTTCCTGAACACTCAAACACAAAGAGCGAGAGGGTGTGATTTCTTATGCCCTCGTTCCATAAACGGAATGTAATGCGACGAAGGAGACATTGAAATATGCGACAGGACCAGGTACTGGAAGCCTACGATTACTGTCGGCTTGTGACACAACGAGCATCGAAGACCTTCTATTGGGGTTCAGTCTTCTTGCCTCAACCCAAGCGACGAGCAGTCTGGGCCATCTATGCTCTCTGTCGTATTGTGGATGACATTGTAGATGAAGAGGTGAACCCCGACACACCAAAAATCGGGCATTTAAGCGGTTCAAGCACACCTAAGCAGGAGCTTGACTACTGGCGTTCCTCGCTGCAACATGTCTATGAGCGCGGCGGGGCGGGCGATAACGTAGTACAACTCGCGTGGAGCGATCTGCTTGAACGCTACCCTGTACCTCTTGAGCCGGTACTGGAACTTTTAGATGGCGTCGAAATGGATCTGACCATCAATCGCTACCAGAGCTTCAATGATCTGTACCTGTACTGTTACCGTGTCGCGGGTACGATTGGTCTACTGACAAGCCCCATCTTTGGCTATCAAGATGAGACCGCCCTACAACACGCCGTCGATCTGGGCGTTGCGCTTCAGTTAACAAACATTCTGCGCGATATTGGAGAGGACGCGCGGCGCAATCGCATCTATCTTCCACAGGACGAGATGCAGCGTTTTGGCTATACTGAGAACAACCTGATGAAGGGCGTAGTCAATGACGCCTTTTGCGAACTCGTGCGCTTCCAGATGACACGCGCTGACAACTACTATCAGCGTTCGCAACCCGGTGTCTCGCTCCTGAGTCCCGACTGTCGGCTCGCGGTACGCCTTAGTGGAACGTTGTATCGCGGTATTCTGGATCGCATCCATCTCAATAACTATAATGTGTTTACCAAGCGGGCAAGTGTACCTCTGAAAACAAAGCTCGCGGCAGCCTCACAATACTGGTTTCTCCAACAATACGAGACGCGCATCAAAGACTTTCACAGCGTGTAGCAGAATTTTACAAAAAGCGTGTGGGCCATCTAGTTTGTTAGATGGCCCACACGCTTTTTATACTAAACACTATGCCTGTATCTTATCGTGAAGCAAAAGCAATTTGAGAAATTCAAGGCGGCGTATAATCTCTACGCGATCGCTACCACCATTCTGATACCACTGCCGAAGCCAGAGTAACGAAATAATTTCGTCAGAGGTAAAGCCATGTTGCGCTAATATATTTGTCTCTGTTGTACCATTTACAACAGTACCGGTTGTCAATTCTAAAGGTCGTGTGTTCATGCTCATATCCTTCCGCCTGCCCGTGTGGGAGGCGATCCACCACTTCCTGCACCTGTGGTTCCACTTATCTCAAGTGTTATTTCGCTTTGCACCTCGCTCAAGAGATGCTTAACTTAGTACGTGTTCAAATACCAACGAAGTGTATGCTTCTGTGCATTCCAGCCATTCTATGTATTCCCTCTACATGCACAGTATAAGCGGAACTGGTTGCAAATACTATGTTCTAGTTGACAGTTCACGTGTGAAATATGTCACTCGGCCTCACCTTATACCTGCAGAGGTAACACAGTTGAACTCTCTGTTGCTATATACGTTTTATTTTCGTAAGTAGTTCCACATATAAGGGCCAAAAGTGTAAAGAATAGTTAAAGAATTATCTGTCAAAAAAACTCTCATCATATTTTAATCAAAATTATCCATGCACAAGTAGCGCACACAGGCTCTCGTTCTCTTTCGTCTTGTAAAAGAGAACGAGAGACTACGTACTATTCTAGTTTCGTACCACGATATTCGCCAGGCGACCAGGAATGTAGACCACCTTCTGAACTGTTGAGTCACCAATGAACGGCGCGACCTTCGCGTTTGTCAGGGCGATCTTGCGTACCTCGTCCTCTGTGATGGTTGTGGGAACCTCAACGCGTTCGCGCACCTTGCCGTTGACCTGAATAACCAGTGTAAAGGTATCGTCGTGCGTCATCGCTTCATCGAACGTAGGCCATTCTGTCGCGTGAACGCTTTGAGTATGCCCTGTGATTTCCCACAGTTCCTCCGTGATGTGTGGGGCCAACGGAGCCAGCAGCTGCATCATCGTCTCCGACGCCTTACGATACGAGGCGGTATGTGCTACCACCTCGTTTTGTTGCTTGACCAGTACATTGTTGAACTCCATCAGCGCAGCCAGTGCGGTATTGAAGCGAAAGTGGCTCACGTCTTCCGTCACGCGCTTGATTGTTTTATGGCGCATCTGCTCGATAGCCTTACTTGCCGTGGTCTGCTCCGTTGAGATATTGCCCGCAACCCAGCTCTCGGAAACGACGTTCCAGAAACGGTTCAAGAAACGCCACACCCCTTCCAGGTTCTCGCCTTTGAACAGGCCACCCGCGTCGAACGGGCCAATGAACATCATGTAACAGCGTACAGTATCGGCACTGTACTTTGTCACATAGCTATCGGGCGACTCGACATTACCGCGCGACTTCGACATCTTTTGTCCGTCTGCCCCCAGTATCATGCCCTGATGAAACAGGCGTGTAAATGGTTCGTCGAACGTCAGGTGTCCCATATCACGCAGTGCTTTGGTGAAGAAGCGCGAGTACAGCAGGTGCAGAATTGCATGTTCGATGCCACCCGTATACTGATCGACGGGCAGCCAGCGTTTCATCGCTTCGGGACTCCACGCCTGTTCGCCATTTTGTGGGTCAGCGTAGCGTAAGTAGTACCACGATGAGTCCATGAAGGTGTCCATCGTATCGACTTCACGTGTGGCAGGGCCACCACAGGTGGGGCAGATGGTGTGCAGAAAATCTTCTTCATAGCGCAGTGGTGACTCGCCTGTCGCCCTGAATTGTACATGCTCCGGCAGACGCACGGGCAGTTGCTCCTCTGGCACCGGCACCGTCCCGTCCTTCGGGCAGTAAATGATTGGAATAGGCGCACCCCAGTAACGCTGGCGGCTAACCAGCCAGTCGCGCAGGCGGTACGTAACCATATACTTGCCAATGCCTTGCTCTTCGATATGCTTCGTGACGCGTTGAATGGCCTCGCTATCTGGCGTTCCATCGAAGGGGCCAGAGTTGACCAGAACGCCCATGTTCACATGTGCCTCTGTCCACGTCGCGGGGTCGCTCGGCTCCTCATTTTCCGCACGGATAACCTCGCGAATCTCAATCCCGAATTTGCGTGCGAACTCAAAGTCACGCTGATCGTGGGCAGGCACACCCATGATCGCTCCAACGCCATAGCCCATCAGCACATAATCAGCGATCCAGACCTGAATCTTCTCGCCATTCAAAGGATTGATGACGTAGCCGCCAGTAAAAACGCCCGTCTTCTCCTTCTCGGTACTCATGCGCTCGATCTCGGTCATGCGTTGTGCCTGCTCAACGTAAGCGGCAACCTCGGCTTGCTGGCCGGGCGCCGTAATTTTCGCGACCCAGGGATGCTCTGGTGCCAACACAAAGAAGGTTGCGCCAAAGATGGTATCGGGCCGTGTAGTGAAGACCGGAATTTCTTCTTGCTTGCCATCGATCTCAGTCATGAAGCGAATCTCCGCACCCTCGCTGCGCCCAATCCAGTTTTGCTGCATTGTGATTGTTTTTTCGGGCCACTCGATACCTTTGAAGTGTCGCAGTTCCTCGGCGTAAGCAGAGATTTTCAGCAGCCACTGGTCAATCTCTTTGCGAATAACGACGGTCCCGCAACGTTCACACGTTCCGTTTGGCAGCACCTGCTCGTTTGCCAGCGTGGTATTACAGTTGGGACACCAGTTGGCGGGTGCTTTGGTACGATAGGCCAAATTGTGCTTGTAGAATTGCAGGAACAGCCATTGCGTCCACTTGTAGTAATCGGGCAGGCAGCTCACAATCTCGCGCTGCCAATCCCAACGCGCCCCCATTGCTCGCAGTTGTTTTCGCATGTTCTCGATGTTGCTCAACGTCCAATCGCGAGCCTGAATGCCACGCTTGATTGCTGCGTTCTCCGCGGGTAGCCCAAAGGCATCGAAGCCCATTGGTTGCATCACGTTGTAGCCACGCATCGCCATAAAGCGACCATAGGCGTCTGCGGACGAGTAGTGATACCAGTGGCCCATGTGCAGATCGCCGGAGGGGTAGGGCAGCATGACCAGATTATAAAACTTGGGTTTGGGTGAGTCATCGGGTGCATGATACACCTGTTCAGTATCCCACCGTGTCTGCCACTTGCTCTCGATCTCTTTTGGATTGTACTTTGTTCGTGTACTCATAAAATTGTTCCCCGCATCTTCACTCCTGAAAAAACGCCTACACAACAATCAGAAATACGTGTAGTACGTGTTTGTGTGCCGCAACCTCATCGACACATTGCCAACAAAAAAGCCTTTCATCCGCGTAGGGACGAAAGACTCTTCCGTGGTTCCACCCTGATTCATACCATGCACATCAGGGAAGGTGAGGTGGACCTGAGGAGACTCGAACTCCTGACCTCATCCATGCCATGGATGCGCTCTACCAGCTGCGCTACAGGCCCATATGTGTCAAGAAAGGGTTGTCCTGTTGTGCTTGGTATGCTCTCATGTCCGCTGTAACGGGCGTCCCGACACGTGCTAATCATGTCCAAAAATGATGTGTTCCATTTTCAAACAGCTTTCACACGTATTGCTCACAGGCGAGTTCAGTTTTGTCCTTCACATATATAGCCTTGCACCAGATGGCTACTCTCTGTGCTTGTGTAAGAACGAGACATACTACTCCTGCTCGTCGCGCTATGTTCGTGTCCATAACTTTATCATATCTCTTTGTGTTTCGCAAGATGTTGCACTCACGCCACACATAAAAATTTACGTAAAGTACAGATACGGGTGGAGACAAGGAGGCTCGAACTCCTGACCTCGGCAGTGCGATTGCCGCGCTCTACCAACTGAGCTATATCCCCGTGAACAAGATGTATGATAGCACACACTTTTGATTTTGTAAAGAGGGTATTTTTTGAAATGTGGACGAACCTTTTGGCTACGTAAGGACAGGTGCTAATGTTTTGTGGTGAGTGGCGTGCCATCTATCTACTATATACAACAGTATAAGAATCAAATATGCAATGGTTATTTGTACTTGACGGGCGAGAATGCCCTATTGATAGGAGGGAACTGCTCTCAAAAATGTAAGCGAACGTCACACTAGACGGCTTGACGCTCAATAAAAGAGAAATGTAGGAAGACGCGTCAGATAGTTCACAGAGGCGTGTCTTCCTACGTTTTATCTTATCTGGTTTGAAACGCTCCAATCATGCTGGAACGTCGTTTGTATCGTGTTTAGCATATACTTATCCGATAACACGATGCCAAGTTCGCGGTTGCCGTCAAGTGAGGAAGCCGAAATATTTTCGGAACCAACGAACGCCTGCATATTGTCAGCAGCAATCATTTTCGCGTGCATCACTAACTCCGCATCTTCCCGTACTACAACACCACCCGCTTTGAGTATCGCTATACCCTGTGCGTTAGAGTCGCTTTGACCTGTACGTGGTGCGGGTAAGATGACTTGTACCTTAATGCCACGTCGTGCTGTATTGACGATTGCGCGTTCTATTCCGCTATCGTACATCTCCTCTTCCTCTAAAATCAGCGATTGTTTCGCGCTTGTGATTAGCGCGACCAGACTGCTACGCGCGTTGGTTGGACTGATGACGAGGTTCGGGTTAGTGATGTGGGGCATTGTACGATTCCAGTCTGCGTTGAAGATTGCTGTTACATCCTGCACATCCGGTTGCAGTGTATCGACGACGCCATACTCGCGATTCGTGCCATTCAAGGCGGAATAGGTGAAATTGCACGACATAATAAAGGCCGTGTTGCCGTCGATGACCATGCCTTTTTCGTGTGTCAGAGTGAAGCTGGGGCTTGTGCTCTTGACGGTCACTCCCGCCATTTTGAGTTCTGCCAGCGTATCCTGCGAAGAACCACCGCCATATGGGTTTGGCTCCAACATCACGCGTACATCACGCTTGTGATGCGCTGCGTTCTCCAATGCCTGTAGAATGCCTGTGTCCGTCAAGAGGTACGTTTCTACCCAGACTGAGCGGTGCGCGTTGTTGATCGCATCAAGAAAAATACTCTCGCCCGCCTCCGGTTCTGTAAACAGCTTGATTGCTTGTTGCGTCTTTGGCAAGGGCGTTGTGCTAATGGTTGATGTAGAGGTCGTAGACGTTGCGGGGTTCGTGGCAGTGGAATTGCTGGTGCTACATGCCGTAAAGAAAAGGCAAAAGAGAACAAGCGTGAAATAGAGCAGTGTGCGCTGTGTTTCCCGAAACATAATGGCTCCTGTCCTGTATTTGTGTTGTACTTCCATACTATATAACGCGCAGTGCCTTACAAGTCACGCATACAATACCGGTGTTGGCATCACAGAGGGAGAGCGCAGTCAGGGGGGCAGGCCGCGCCACTACTATACCACGTATACCGCCCTTTGCGCGGCTTGCCCCTGTAATGACAATACGATTACGCGCGTTCAAGCATTGCGTCGTACTTCTCATCGTAGGGCATAGTGCGGCCTTCGGGCATCATCAAGAGCGTATTGGGTTTGAAGTGACGCACAAATTCGATATCGTGAGTTACGGCGATGATTGTGCCGTTGTAGCTGCCGAGTGCCTCACCGATGATATTGCGCGACATCGCGTCGAGGTTAGTTGTTGGTTCGTCAAGCACCAGCAGGTTAGGCCCGTCAAGCACCATTTTCGCGAGTGCCAGGCGCGTCTTTTCGCCACCACTAAGCGTCCCGATTTTCTGATATACACGGTCTCCATTGAAAAGGAAGCGGCCCAGCACGCTACGCACACGTTTGCTATTCTCCGGCAACACATCCGTTGCCTCGTCGAGCACCATGTTATCGTAGTCGAGACCCTCGTTTTCCTGAGCATAGTAACCGATACGGACGCGATCACCCATCGTCACCGTGCCGGAGTTAACTGGCGTATGACCAAGCATACTTCGGATCAGTGTGGTCTTGCCTGCGCCGTTAAGACCGACGATTACAAGGCGTTGTCCGCGCTCGACCTGAAAGCTGATATCTTCCAGAATGACTTTTGTGTCATAGCGTTTGTGCAGGTGATCGGTGCGTACCACGAGCTGACCGCTCGGCATCCGCACAGGAAAATCAATTTTAATCTTGCGACTTGTCTGGGGTATGTTCGGTTGGCTCGACTCAAGCACCGCAACGCGCTTGTCCATTGCGATACGCTGACTGACACGGGTTGCGCCGAAGCCGCGTAACTTTTCCGACGTTTTGCGGAGACGTGCGATTTCGCGATCCTGTTGCGACTTTGTGCGCTCCATTAATGCCAGTGCGTCCCCTGTCGCGGTGATATAGTTCGAGTAGGTGCCTTTGTACTCTTCCAGCTTATGCGTGAACTCGTTCAGGCGCAACACCTTGTTGATGCTGCGGTCAAGCAAGTCCAGATCGTGCGAAATGATGAGCAACGCCCCAGTGTAAGTGTCGAGAAAGTCCATCAACCAACCTGTCGCGTCAACGTCCAGAAAGTTTGTTGGCTCGTCGAGTAGCAATAATTCGGGTGCCTGAAAAAGTAGGCGCACCAGCGCGAGCTTTGTTTTTTGCCCACCGCTAAGCGTTGTGACGTGGCGATCAAGCGTGACGCCACCAATATTGAGGCCCGCGATAAGCTGTTCGATGCGTGCGTCGGCATCATAATAGCCGAGCATGTCGAGAGCGTCTTGCGCCTCCGCGAAGCGTTCAAGTAGCGCGGACAGCTCGCCATTTTGCGTTTCCGCAATCTTGACTGAAAGCATTTCATAATCAGATAATGCCTTGTCGAGACCGGTACTACTGAACACGAAGTCGCGGACGGTGCTGCCCTCCGAAATGGGTGTCTCGTGCGCGATGTCCTGCGAGAGATAGCCATAGGTGCGTGGACGAGACACATTGCCACCATCGGACTCTTGCACGCCGGCCACGATTTTGAGGAGCGAGCTTTTTCCGGCCCCGTTGACGCCGATGAGACCAGCTTTTTCGCCGGGGGCGACAGTGAACGAAATGTTGTCGAGTATGAGACGCGGCCCATAGGAGAGCCGTATGCGATTGACCTGTAACATGGAGAGAAAATCCTTTTACGTGTGCTTTTCAAATTATACTTCGCTGCCGAGCAGCAAAAATAAATGTGCGAAATTGTTGTTTTGCTAAGCATACTCTCGCGCATGGATGTGATGGAAAGCACACGGTGTCGCGCAACAAACTCATAATCTACTCTTGTACAAGAGTGTTTGAGTTGGGCGACACACGCCATGATGAGGAGAGTCAAACAAAAGAGGACGGGGAACACAGAAGATGCTGAAACCGACACTGGATAGGTCATACTTGTTCATCAAGTACGTGCCTGCATCGTATGGTGCCACTTCCCGCCACACAAGCTCTAGCAAGGGTGCTCATGCGGCTACGTAGACTGCTAACGGTACTAACCGTTTCGTTTTTGTTTCGTCTCAGTTCTTAGAGAGTATAACATTCCACTTGAATGGTATCATTCCCAGCAACACCTGTCAAGTGGGGTATTTTCAAAGAAGCGGAGAAAATCAGAGAGACCGCGAGAGTCTCCCCTACACGTTTTATGTAAAATGTGGAGGGGAGACTCTCGCGGTCTCTCTTTCGC
>JBBQVS010000072.1:0-21443 GCA_038211295.1 Ktedonobacterales bacterium
TTTGCAGCAAGTAGCCATCTTCATCATGGTCAATCAGAATGCCCAGTTCCGCCAGTTGTTTGATATCTTCGTCTATCTTGCCCACGCGATCAAGTACCGTGTCGTAATAGACCCCAGGCGTTTTGAGAAATTCCACGCCGCGCTCTTCGAGGCTTCGTACCGTAGTGATGATATCGTCGGTATTCAAGGCCAGATGTTGTACGCCGGGGCCACGATAGAAGTCGAGGTACTCCTCAATCTGCGACTTACGGCGTCCAGTCGCGGGTTCATTGATTGGGAGCTTGATGCGCCCACTTCCATTTTGCATCACCTTTGACATCAAGGCAGAATACTCGGTGCTGATGGCGCGGTCATCAAAGTGAATGAGTTGTGCGAACCCCATGACGCGTTCGTAGAAGCTCACCCATTCGTTCATCTTGCCTAGCTCGACATTGCCAACAACATGGTCGATTGCCGCGATACCTGCCGCACGCGAGCGCGGAGGCACATTTGTGGGCAAAGGTCGATAGCCAGGGAGAAACGCGCCTTTGTAGGCATGTCGCTCGACAAAGGTATGTACGGTATCACCATAAGTCGCAATGGTCGCGGTTTTCGCGGTTCCGTAATCGTCTTTGAACGCTCTCGGCTCTGCGATACCACGCGCCCCGCGCCTTGTCGCTTCACGATACGCACGCTCGACATCCTCGACGCGCAACGCCACAACCTTCACGCCATCACCATGCAGTTTGATATGCTCCGCCATTTCACCTTCTGGCCCAAGTGGAGAGGTCAGTACAAAGCGAATATTGCCCTGCTCTACTACATAACTGGTGTGGTCGCGTATTCCCGTCTCCAAACCAGCGTATGCAATGGGGGTAAACCCCCAGGCGTGGCTATAGTAGTAAGCGGCTTGTTTAGCATTACCTACATAAAATTCGAGGTAGTCAAAGTTTTGAATGGGCATGAAATCTTGTTCTGGCATCCGAGAAACTCCTTTGTTTCAGTGTGTAACAACATGAAGAAATCGTAAATACTGCTCACGCTTTCTTCTCATTATCGCACGCGTGATATGTAACCGCAAGGCAGCCACAGAGAACGCAAGTGACAAGCCACACAGAGCATGATATGATGAGCACAGTTTTTCAGGAATATGGTCTGGTCAAATACTAGTATTATTGTAACAAGGAGGAATTTTTATGGCCCAAGATTCGGAGCAAAACCCGCTGTCAGACAACGCCCCCGACCCGCAGTATCCCTATGGAGCGGTTCCGCAATCTTCACAGACGGAAACTCCACTTTCCTATCTTTCACCAGAGTTTTATACCGCCCAAAATTCCGCATCAGTAGCTCAACAGCCAGAATCTTCTGGCTACACCATTCCAACACCTGTCGCCTACACACCACCGTTACCGCCCTCTCCCACAGATATACCGCCGCCTTCCGGGATGCAATCTACGCAGCAGTATGGTGCCGCGTCAAATTATGGCTATGGACGTCCACAGAGCTATTATGCGCCACCAGGGTTTATATCACCACCACCACAGGCGACACCGCTACCGATAGGCGAAGCTTTGCGTCAACTGCCATCGCAGTACCGGCGCGTGCTTACCCGACCTTCGGCACTAACGTTTTCAACGGAAGTGGGCAAGGCAAACTGGAACATCATCTGGCTACAAATTGTACTTTACACCGTTATCGTCACAATAGTAGGATTTCTTTCAAACGCTTTATTTCCACTAACCACAAACGCGCTTACTCCGGGTGGCTCGATTACACCCGACACAATCGCTATTGTACAAAAATCGGTAGGCTTTCTTACATTCCTTACAAGCTATGGTGAAGTGTTTCTCATACCATTCTCTCTTTTCACTGGTACAGGTATTCTTTTCTTGCTCTCAAAAGCATTTGGCGGCGGCGGAAGCTTCCTGCCACAACTCTACTGTACGCTCTTATTTCTTGTGCCACTCGGTATTATCGTCAATATTCTCTCGTTGCTGCTAGCCTTTCTTCCACCATTTGGTTCAGCACTCGTTTTGCTTATAGGGCTGGGCAACCTTGTCTATCAAAGTGTGTTGCTTGGTTTCGTACAGATGGCGGTTCATCGATTAAGTGGCGGACGCGCGGCGGGCGCAGTTCTTTCGCTTTTCGGTGTAGCACTTGTGCTTGGGTTTGTGCTTACAATTGTTCTAAGCATTGTGCTGGCGATAGCCGTACAACCGCACTAAAACGGAGCATATAGGACTTATGGTACAACACATTGAGTTGTATAAATGGAATGCAGTATAATAAGCCTCTGTAAAGCAATACTATGCTTCATTCTTGAAGGATAGGTTCGTGCTTTATTTCTACACGAGATGTGTCTTAACACGTTTTGTATCATTGTGAAGAGTAAACATAGAAGAGGGTAGTAGACAGTCATGGAAATTACAGGTAGCCAGAAAATTCATGCCGCGCGACCAGTGGTATTTCAGTCATTGCTCAATCCAGACATTCTCAAAAACTGCATTCCCGGTTGCGAGAGTGCCGAACTCGTTACGTCGCCAGAGGGCCAGCAACAGCTTAAAGTTGTCATCACAACGGGTATTCCAGGCTTCAAAGGCCCCTACACCGTCTATTTGCAGACAGGCCAGGTCGTTGCACCTTCCCATGTCACTCTGATTGCGGAGCCAACAAGCTCCGTCGGTTCTGTCAAAGCAATTTGCGGTATCGACCTTGCCGAAGATGCCATTGGCACACTTCTAAACTATAACGCCAACGCGACAATCGAGGGCAAGATTGCTTCTGTCCCCGAAATGATTGTCAAGGGCGGCGTCAAGTCCGCGCTCGATCAGTTCTTCAAGAACTTCGATAAGCAGGTTGGCACTATCAAGGCGTAACGCCTTTTTTCTGATAGGGCAATACAGGGAGAGGGCAGGCGTCTCCCCTACACATATGTTCGGCATTATGTAGGGGAGACGCCTGCCCTCTCCCTGTAGCTCTCACCTTTATTGCTTCAAGCGCGTGGGAAACGGCCCGAAGGCGATCATCCGCGCAGGAAGGTCTCGCAGGAACGAAAGCTTCATCAGGAGTCGTAGTGGCAAAGGGACGGTAAATAGTTCATCGCTACGTATCGCTCGTGCCAGCATAGCTTCTTGAATGAACGATTGTACCTGTTGAATAACCCGTGTGGGCAGTTCGCGCTGCCGTTGCACCGCCGCCAAGTCTCTCGTCTGAAGTGTGCCAGCAGCAAGCTTGTTGGTGAGCAGATTTGCCACAGCAACCGCGTCTTGAATGGCATAGTTGATACCCACACCACCTGCGGGCGACATCACGTGGGCGGCGTCGCCAATCAGTAGCAGACCCGCACGATACCAACGCTTCACACGACTCGCTTCTACTGAAAGCACCGAAACCTGTTTCCATTCTTGCAGTTCCGCGACACGATCCGCCAACTCTGGCACGGTCTCAGCAATCGACTGATGGAACGCTTCCAGGCCAGCCGCTCGTATCTGCTGATAACTGCCCTTCGCGATGATATAGCCAATCTGCCAGTAATCGAACCGATCAATCAGAACAAGAATACGTTTGTGTCCAAATCTGCCTATCAAACCTTCGCTTTTATCTGTCTCTTTACGACTAAGGCGAAACCAGAGTACATCCATTGGTGGCGAGGTCTTTACTGGCTCAAAACCCGCGAGCCGACGCAAGCGCGAGAAACGCCCGTCAGCACCAACAGTCAGCGCGGCGCGAATTTCATACCAGCCATCTTGTCCCCGATAGCGCACACCCTCTATCACGCTATTCTCTTCAAGTAGCTCGTCCACTTGTGCGCCCATGACAAGCTGAAAATTCGGATACTGCTTCGCCTCGGTTGTAATGAAATCCAGAAACTTCGATTGCGCCATGAGAGTGATATACGGATATTTTGTTTTCAGGCGTGCCAGGTCGATAAAAGCAAATGGGCCATGTGTGGTTTGTAGCGTCGCGGTACGTATTTCAGCATGACGAATGCTGAGCAAGCGATCAGCAAGCCCCAACTGCTCCATAATCTCCATTGTGGCAGGGTGAATAGTGTCACCTCGAAAATCACGTTCAAAATCCATATGCGCCTCCAATAGCACCACAGGAACACCTTTCCGCGCCAATAAGAGCGCAAGCACAGCACCAGCAGGGCCACCACCAACAATACAACAGGTAGTCTGTACAATTTGTTTCACTTCACGCGTAGAAGCTTCTTCTTGAATTTGAACATGTTTCTCTATCATTGTACACCTTTTTTCCTTCTATCAAGCTATTCTCTCTAACAATTTCATTAACTTACCAATCAATTAATGACAGGTAAAAATTTATGGAGCCGCGATGCCATGCAAGAAGGTTTCCGTGATGGTCGTCGCAATCTGCTCCTGTGTGTAGCGTAGCGCGATTGGGTCGCGCAATAGTTGACGACGCAAGACTGTACCGACAATACTCCCAAACAGTATCTGTGTATTTAGAACAACATCCACGCGCCGTAGAGTTCCCGTCTGCATCTGTGCCTCAAGATACTCGCCAAGAAAACCAAGCGCACGCTGTAATGCTTTTGGAACGATCTGCGCGACATAGGAGTTTTCGTTGTTGAGCAACTCTGGTAACACGACTTTTATCAATGCCACAATGTTTTCCGCCTCGACCACCGCCAGTATCTGCCTGATTACAAGAGGGAAGAACTGTTCGGGCGGTAGAGCCAGAACGTCTGGCGATAACGACACGATAACCTTTAGTGGTGTACGTCCCTCAATGACCGCCGTCAACAACGCTTCCTTACTTTCAAAGTAGTGATAGATCAAGCCCGCCGTGATCCCTGCTTCGCGCGCGATATCTTTGTTCGTAGCACGCGCAAACCCTTTTTGCGCGAATACATACATCGCGGCATCGATAATCTGCTCGCGCCTGTCCTCTACAATTTTAGGTGTTCGTGCCATCCAATATGTCCACTTTTTCATACAATTTATTGACTGATTGACTAATTAAAGTATAAGAGAAAAAGAGACGGATGTCAAGGGGAAAAAGAAACAGGGAGACCGCAAGAGTCTCCCTGTTGAAAAAATGCTGTATATTATGACACGAGGTCAAGGGTTGGTACTTCGAGGACGCGTGCGAGTAAACGTAGATGATAGGGTTGTGGATTCTCGCGTCCGCTTTCCAGGTGTGTGATAGTATCGCGACGAATGCCTGTAAGCGTGGCAAGCTGACCGAGGCTTAATCCTTTGCGCTGACGCAAAATGCGAAGTTTAGGAATACCGTGTGCCTTTACTGCTACTACTGCTTTCATGCTCTTACCCTCTCCTTTGAGGCGTTATCTCTACTCTTGTTCAGCGACGCTGCTGACCAGGTGTTTGCGACAAGCCTTACAAAAATAGCATAGCAAATGGGATATCTTCTTGTCCAGTGACATATGCTGCTACTGCATCCACCAATCCGCGATATTTCAGGTTGGCAGAGCCTGATCTGGGTTGAGTGGCACATTTTTTACCTGTGCGTCAACCGTCATACTTGCAGGTTCGACATACAATGGAGCAACATTCACCTGCCGCACCAGACGCTCTAAAAGGCGATGGTATACTGCTCTCTCGTGGCGAAAGCCACGCTGGTACGACCTGCTATCAGTGTGCTATCTAGTGTCGCATCGTTAATACGTATGTAGTTGCTCAAAGTTGGAGAATCAGCCGTAGGAATTTAGGAATACGCGCCAATGAGAGGAAAAGGGAGGAGCAGGAGAGAATGTTGCACACGAGACGTTCAAGAGCAAGAATGAGAGGGATAAAAGGATGTGATAAAAGCCAGAACAGCCGCAAAAAGCTCTATTTTCGCGGCTATTCTGTTGCTAGAGAGGTTCTGAATTTTTGCTATTAAACATGTCTATCATGGTTGGATCGTCGTATGACTCGAGGTAGTATGCGAATTGGGCGCAGACATATTGGTACTGACGATTTCCAGTGAAGAACCATCAGGGTCTTTAGCATACACAATATCATCCGTGAAAGGCCATGTCGAGTTGTCAAACGACAGGGTTACATCATCGGCGTTTCTAACCATATGAAGAGATCGCATATCTAGTGGATGCAGTGAGTTCGCGATTTGAAGCAGAGTCTTCTGATCGATGCCATCACGTTGATCGCCTACAATCCAAAAGATCACGCCGTTATGCTCGTAGATGATCTCGCCCCGTACACCGTAAATCCAGTCGTGTGAGAACTTGTTCACGTGCACCCATTGTCCATCGACATAGATTGCTTGGGCATGACCATCGCGACTAATCTGCACAGAACTGGCAGCACCTAACTGCACGACCTGCAATACCTGACCCTTTGGTTTGAACTCACACACAGAGATTTGACCAATACCGTGAGCAACCACCCCTTGGCGTGTATAGGAATAATCTAGCTCCAACGCAGGCCCATCTGCCCAACTTTGATCGATACCTTGATAGAGATACGTCGAACTCAAAGTGTAGTGATCGGGCATAAAGGATGGACGATGAATGGCAAATTCCAGTTGCTGCTGCGCGTCTAGCAAGCTTAAACGTCTGGGCGACGGTGTGGCTAGGACAGTATCGGTGTGGACTTTCTTGACAGATACACTGGGATATCCATTCACCTGTAGCACACCACTATGGCTACCAGCAAAGAGCACCTGAAGGCCCGAAGCGAACGAGGGGCCAGTTGCTATCACTGTTAGGAGCGCGAAGAGACAGCAGGCAACAAGCAGCGCAAGCATTGAACGCCGCGGCCTTGAGTGCAGCTGTGCCTGAAAAGGGAGAGCAGGTTTTGAACGAAACAGGCGACGACGTAAATGAAGGCGTCGAAAAACACGGGCGCGTGTCTTGTATTCTAGTCCGTGTTCGACTGGCTGAAAACGTGGATTTTCTGCGTCAAGCAGTGTTTGCACGTAATACGGAGGCATCTCCTCGGTAGCAAGGGAAAATAACGACTCCATCTCCTGTACAAAAGCCACATCTTCATTTGTGAAATCTGTGGGTAGCCCTAGTTCCTGTCTGAGCAGTAGAGAAGAATCGACATGCTGATCCTTCCATTCATTCTCAAATTCGCTCGTACTCATGTGAATGCTCCTTGAGAGCCTCGCGTAAGCTTTTCCGTGCTCGCCAGAGTCGAGTATCAACAGCGTGTCGGGTGAGACCCGTTTTCGTTGCAAGTTCTTCCGTACTGGCGAACTTAAAATAGCGTTGGTAGATCAAGTAGCGGTCAAGCTCAGGCAACGTCGCCAAGGCGAGACGCAGTTCTTCGCGTCTCTCGCTCTGTTCTAACAAATGCTCCATATTCGACTCTGGGTGTGGGGGAAGCATCACGCGATTGTCGCTCTCGTATCCACCCCAGCCATAATTTTTTCGACTTCCAGTTCCGTCTGACGACCCCCATTGACGGGTTTCATCAGCCGATTGTGTGTTATGTACCTGACGGCGACACAACTGACGACGGCGATCTAACGCGATATACTTAGCACGCATGGTAAGCCATGTTCGTAACGTCCCACGTCCCGGATCAAAAGAGGCAATTTCTTGCCAGACCGCCACGAAGAGGTCGTTGACACACTCTTCCGCGTCTTGAGCAACGCCAATACCGTCTAAAACAACCCGAATAAAATAAAAGAGTTCTCGTGAATAGCGGGAGATGAGTGTTTCCAATGCCTCAGAGTTGCGTTCATGCAGCCCTTTAGCAACATCATCATCTGACCAGTCCTGTCGCACCATCATAGCTCCTTACAATCTTCAAGCACTTCTCTCAAAAATAGGGGTCGTCCGATGGCACCCAGATTATAATAATCCGACGGGACGACTCGCGTGCAGTTCGTAGAGAAGTGCTTCGCTGATCGGTGGTACACTCGCCGTATTCTGTAAGATATACGTCTACTAGGACAACTATCTCACAGGAACAGGCTTGTTGTAATCTTGCTTGAAATGGTGGCAAATGTCAAGGGTTCAAAGGCACTTTCTTTACATATTTTTAACACTTACACCACACTCGTATAATATTGTGAGTGTCAACCTCTTCTCACTCGGCCCCTACACGGAAAGGGGAATAAAAACAGCCTCGTTTACCCTTTCTGAGCGATAAAGTAAGCGCAATGCCTTTGCCGCGACTGTTGGCACCTGAAAAACGATGGTGCCGCTTCGGGAACCATTGGCGGCAATCGAACCAAAAAAACTGTTTGTCCTGTCCGTCGTCAGGCCAAAGACATCCCCCTCGGCTCCAAACAGCGAGAAGTACGCTTGCTCGTTTACAATTGCTTTTGTATCAGTGTTCTTGAGCGTCATTGTCAGACGAATGGCGACGCTATCCGCGTTTGCCCCAGCTTCCCGTTGTACCTTTGTAACGAGTAAGACACGATGAGTGAGTGTAATCTGCTGCCCACGAGGACTTTTGGTATTGCCATCAGCAATCGGCACTGGCGACTGAATAATAGTGGGGCCAGTGCCGGGTGTGCTTCGCACCGCGATAACCACAATCGGAGTGCTACCAGTCGTCGGTACTGCGTTCGCGGTTACAGGTGTTGCATGTGAGGTAATATTCTCCGCGCCACACGCTGCCAGCACACAAAGCAGACTTATTAGCGCGGAAAGGTACAGGCACCATTTACCTACGCGTGTTGTATACATCTAAACACCTCCCTTTTAGAGAAAAACGTAACTGTGCAGAGATTTGGATGGTATCCTTCTTTTTGTTATCGGCTCTGTTCAAGCCATGCGTAGGGGAGGTATGAGATTACTGAGAAAACGTAGTCGGGACAAGAAAGGGCAAGCCGCAACTTGCCCTTTCTTGTCCCGACCCACTCATCGAGCCACTTTACGAAGTGTTTGGATTCAATAGGTATATGTTTACGCGGCAGCGATAAGGTCAGGTACAAGTTTGTTCGCGACAGGACTGCCGAGACCCGTCACATAGTCGTAGCCCTTACCGGCGTTGCAGATGGCACCACACGCGCCATTGTTGCCAGCGACAACATCATGGAAGTCGGTTGTGTAGTGGGCCTTCGCGGTTGCGTAAATCTCGACGTTCGCGACCTTCAAGCTGCTTGCTCGCCCCTGATCTACCAGTGCCAGAACGCCCGCGAACATTGGGGCGGCGACACTTGTGCCACCAAGAATGAAGAAGCCCTTCTGCTTGTTATAGCCAAAGCTATCGTAGATCATGACACCAGTCGCGGGGTCGCCAACCATCGCAACATCAGGAATGCCACGCTTTGGATGTGTGTTGAAGCCTGCCTGAAACACGGGTGCATTCTCAAAAGCACTGATGCCGCCGCCGCTACCACTCCACGCGGTCTCACTGACATAGGTACCGTCAGGTTGTACATTGAGGGTCGTGCCACCAACTGAAACAACATACGGCGAAGCGGCAGGATACTGTGCGCCTGTACCATTGTCGCCAGAAGAAGCGGTAAAGCTTACGCCTTTGGCGTTGCCCGCCGCGAAAATTCCATCAGCTTTTTTGCTGGTCTGGCTTGCAAATTCCCCACCACCAAAGCTCATGGACACAACTTTTGCGCCGCGCTTCTGGTACGCATCCTTCACGGCTCCGAGCAGATTGCCATTTGTCGGGCTTTTTGCTGCCTCCAAGATAATATTTGCTTTAGGAGCAATCGCGTGAACCATCTGGATATCCAGATCGGTTTCTAATGCCCAACCCTCGTCAACATTCGCAATTGGCCCCTGTGGATAAATAGTTGTTACGGTTCCAGCAGGTAGACCATATGCTTTATCATAAGCATCCAGATCAGCTTGAGCATTGGGATTGCCATATGCATCAACAATAGCAACCGTAATGCCCGCTCCATTATTTGGTAGTTGGTCAATGCCATATGCTTTGCGGAACTGGGCGGGAGTAAGCCCACCGCCAAGGCTATTATGCGAGAAATGGCGAATGTGCATGGGATTCTTCGCAGTGCGACCTGAGAAGTCATCAGTTATCGCGGCTTTCGTTTGACCTAGCGTGTTAAGAAAGGTAAAAGCAGTAGCGCACACTGCGAGCAGTGCCATCAGGACGAGGACTGATGTAGTTTTTTTACGCATGAAGTGATATACCCCTGTTTTCTAATTTTTATAGATCGGCATCTATGGCAGCAATCATACTTGAGTATATCGGCAAGGGTCAATAAAAAGAGAATGGTACTACAAAAAGACAGGCCGATACACACTTCACACTGTATCGACCTATCTTTTTGTAGTACCATTTCTCTATGAGAGTTGAGTCTTACCGCACGTTGAGCATGGGAATTTTCGAGACTGTCCAGCGATCATTGGGGCTAGAAACCTCGAACTGCACCATCGAGATAGCATCGGTGGGACAGCGCACAATACACAGTCCGCAACGGATACACTTCTCTTCGTCGATAATCATGTCGGCTCCGCCCTCCCAATCCGCCGTGCTCTGATGCATCGCGTCACCCTTCACGACACGCGAGAGACCTTCCATGCTAATGCAGTCGTAGGGACAGATATCCACACAACCAGAGCAGAGAATACAGATCGACGGGTCAATCATGATATTCAACTGACATTGCAAACAACGCCGCGCCTGCATAACTGCTTGCTCTGCTGAGTAGCCCATTTCCGCCTCGCGCGTATTACTATAGCGTGTTTTGAGCGGAATAGAAGGTATCAGTTCATGGCTGATCGACTCGTAGTTATCGACCATACCGCGTCGGTAGTCGGGCAACTCCACTTCTTCGGCGGCCTCTGCTGGCTTATCAACGCCACCGAGGTAGCGGTTGATGGCTGCGGCGGCGTCGCGTCCGTCGGCGATTGCGGAGATGAGGTTACGCGCTCCCTGTGTATAATCGCCACCTGCGAAGAGACCGGGGTAGCTGGTCATCCAGCTATCGAAGTCTACCAGAGGAACACCATACTTGTTGACCTCAAGTCCCAGTTCCTCCGCCTGTAGCCATGAAGCGTCACTATATTGCCCAAAGGCTGGTACAACAGTATCGACTTCGATATCGAACTCGCTACCCTTGATCGGCACAGGTCGGCGGCGTCCGCTTGCATCGGGATCGCCCAGCTTGTTGCGAACGAAGCGCACACCACTTGCGTGGACGCCATCTTCGGTTAGCACGGCGGTCTGAGTCGAAAGGTACATAAATTCGACATGCTCCAGGACGGCCTCGTCAACTTCGTACTCGTCCGATGGTTGCTCTTCTTTTGAGCGGCGATATACAACGTATACTTTCTCGGCCCCAAAGCGAATCGAGGTACGGCAGCAGTCAATGGCGGTGTAGCCGGCCCCAAGAATCGCCACGCGCTTCCCAACAAAGACCGGTTCACCGTAGTTCGTCTTCTCCAGCATACGAATACCCTCGACAACGCCCTTGAGGTTCGCGCCGGGGATAATCTTGTTGTCAGGGCCAGCAAGAGGGTTAGGAATGTAGCATCCCGCACCGATGTATACAGAGTCATATTGTGAAAGCAGGTCTTTGAGTTGTACATCGCGTCCAACACGCACGTTGTACTTCACTTCTACGCCAATATCTTCCATATACTCGTCGCACTCTTCGCGTGTTACATCACGCGGCAGACGCCATACGGGGATACCATTGACCATGACACCACCAGCAGTGGGGTACTGCTCATACACGGTGACACCATAGCCCATCTCGCGCAGATCACGAGCGCAGGCCAGACCAGCAGAACCGGCACCAACAACGGCGATGGTCTTGCCTCTGGTAAGTGGTACTTTCTCGGCATGGTGTCGATATTCGCGATGGTCGGCTGCGGCACGTTTTAGCCAGCAAATAGCGATTGGCTTACCATCGACTTTATTACGGCGGCAAACGGGTTCACACGGACGTGCACAGGTACGCCCCAGCACACCCGGCACAACATTGGCTTTGCGGTTCAAGAGATAGGCTTCGTCGAAGCGAGCCTGTGAAATTAATCCAATATAGGTAGAAACGTCCGTATGTGCCGGACACCCTACCTGACAGGGAATATTCGTTTGATACCAGTCGGGTGTTACGCCAACTGACTGGTATCGCGCTTCCAAGTCGCTATCGGGATCAAACATGTTCGGGTCCTTTCCTGAGCATCCAGTACGCGGTAGTACAAGAAAAAACATACGCACGCATCTGAAGCAGGGAGATAGCAGTTGTATAATGGCCTACCATAGAGCGCACCCACAAGCACTAGGCAGATGCTTGTAGGGATATATAAGTACGTTCTGGATACAGAATATGCATGTAGACACACATGGTAAGGCTGGTTTTCCTCTTCAGATTATAACATAGTGTGGGATGCGGGAACAATGCTCTTTTTAGCGTACCCGCTTAGGCCCCGACGTGCGCGATCAGGCCCGCGAGCAGGGCGGCACGCGGGGCGATACTTTCAAGCAAAAGATACTCATAGGGGCTATGGTCGCGCCCACCGATAGGCCCAAGCCCGTCGAGCGTGGGAATACCGTAATCGGTCACGAAACTGCCATCCGAGGCCCCACCTGTGGTTGTGTCTGCGAGCGGAAAACCCAGCATGGCGGCGATGCTTTTCGCGGCTTCAACCATTTTCTGGCTCGCGGGTGTGAGTGCCATTGGGTTTCGAGAGTCGGGTTCACGGAGAAGCGTTGTTTCGACTTCGGGGATACAACGGTTTTTGAGGAGTTCGTGCCAACGCTCCTCTGTCGCGATGCGGTCTTCTCCGTGTAAGAAGCGCAAGTCGAAGCGCACCATCGCCGACTCTGGCACCACGTTTGGCGCAGTCCCGCCTGAGATACTTCCTGGATTGATAGAAATGCCGTCACGCCATCCGTTGAGGCTGGCGAATTGTAGCGTCTGATGCGCGATTTCCAGAATGGCGTTTCGCCCTTTTTCTGGCTCAACGCCCGCGTGAGCCGAGCGACCCTGTGCGGTCAGCGTGTACCACGCGTTGCCCTTCCGCACGCTCACAATGTCGCCATTGGCACGCGCCGCTTCCAGCACGAACGCGCCATTGCATCCTTCGCACGCGTACTGCATCAATTCGAGCGAGTGCCGCACGCTGATCTCTTCGTCGGAGACACACAGAAAGCGAATTTCCCCAAACGCGTGATAGCCAAGCGCGAGCATCGCCTCGATTGCGTAACATCCCAGCAGGATACCACCCTTCATATCAATCACGGCTGGCCCATAGGCAACCGTGTTTTCAACACGCACAGGACGACGGGCCGCCGTGCCAGCAGGATACACGGTATCCATATGACCAAGCAGCAACACCCGTCCCTTGCCCTCGCCGTGTACCGTCGCGAAAAGATCGTTGCCCCAGCGTTCGTTTGTGACTATCGTTGCGTCCATGCCGAGGCCGCGCATACGAGCCGCGAGACATGTCGCCATTTCGTCTAACCCTGCTTTATTATAGCTATCGGAATCGATTGCACAGAGTTCGCGCAATTCGTCAAGATAGCGTGCATGATGATGATGAAGGTAGTTTTCCACTCCATATACAAGTGCGTGTGTGTCCATACTGAGCCTTTTCCAAAATAATGATACGATAGAAAAGCAACATCTTTATTTCATAAATACGATTCAACTATCACGAAAGGAACATTACAGGATGACACAGGACGAAAAAATAGGTACTTCAGGGCCGCGTCCCGTTCGCGCTCCACGCGGAACAACACTCTCATGCAAAGGCTGGCAACAGGAGGCGGCACTGCGGATGCTGATGAACAATCTTGATCCCGATGTCGCTGAGCGGCCTGATGACCTCGTGGTCTATGGCGGCTCTGGTCGTGCCGCGCGTTCATGGGCCGCGTTCGACGCGATTGTACGTTCGTTGCGCGATTTAGAGCATAACGAGACATTGTTGGTACAGTCGGGGAAGCCGGTAGGTATTTTTCGCACACATGACGACGCTCCGCGTGTTTTGATCGCGAACTCTAATCTAGTTCCCCACTGGGCCAACTGGGACGAGTTCCGCCGCCTCGAAGCTCTTGGACTGACCATGTATGGGCAGATGACGGCTGGCTCGTGGATTTATATTGGCTCACAAGGCATTGTGCAGGGAACCTATGAAACCTTCGCGGAAGCGGCCCGCATACATTATGGTGGCACTCTCAAAGGCAAGTTTGTGCTCACGGCTGGACTTGGTGGCATGGGCGGCGCACAACCGCTCGCGGTCACGATGAACGAGGGTGTTTGTCTCGCGGTTGAAATCGATCCCGCGCATATTCAACGGCGGCTGGATACAGGCTATTGCGACGCGATGGCAAGCACGCTTGATGAGGCACTGCATCAAGTGCGCGAGGCGTGTGAGCAGGGGCAACCACTTTCAATCGGGCTGGTGGGCAACGCCGCTGAAGTCTACCCGGAACTGGTGCGGCGCGGCCGTATCCCCGACATGGTGACAGACCAGACATCGGCCCACGATGCCCTCAATGGCTATACGCCTGCTGGCCTCTCGCCTGCCGAAGCTGATGCGTTACGTGTGAGCGACCCACAGGGCTACGTGCGCCGTTCGATGGACTCGATGGTGATGCATGTGCGAGCGATGTTGGCGATGCAGGAGCGTGGCGCAATCGTGTTCGATTATGGCAACAATCTGCGCGGGCAGGCATTGGCGGCTGGCGAAACGCACGCGCTCGACTTTCCCGGTTTTGTACCCGCATATATCCGCCCTCTCTTCTGTCGCGGTAAGGGGCCGTTTCGCTGGGTCGCGCTCTCTGGCGACCCGGAGGATATCTACCGCACGGACGAGGCGATCCTTGAGCTTTTCCCCGAAGACGAAACACTCAAACGCTGGATTACGCTAGCACGCCAGAAGATTCAGTTTCAGGGCTTGCCGGCGCGTATCTGCTGGCTCGGCTATGGGCAACGTGACAGAGCCGGGCTTGCGTTCAATGAACTGGTCGCGAAAGGGATTGTCAAAGCTCCAATTGTGATTGGACGCGACCATCTCGATAGCGGCTCAGTGGCCTCTCCGTATCGCGAAACCGAGGCGATGAAAGACGGTAGCGATGCTATCGCGGACTGGCCCCTACTGAATGCGCTCCTCAACACTGCGTCGGGGGCAACGTGGGTATCGCTGCATCATGGTGGCGGCGTTGGCATAGGCTACTCGATGCACGCGGGACAGGTGATTGTGGCAGACGGGACGCCACAGGCGGCGGAACGGCTCGCACGCGTCCTGACAAATGATCCCGGCACAGGCGTTATGCGGCACGTCGATGCTGGCTATGACGAGGCCAGAGCGTGCGCGAAAGAACTGGGTGTGCAGATACCAATGCTATAGTCTTCTCACAAGAGTAATAGAACAAGACGCAAAAGCCGCGCTTGTATGGCTTTTGCGTCTCTGTTCCGTTCAACTACTTGCGTGGTATCTGGTTATTGATTTTCCATTCGCCGTTTTCCTGAATAAGCTGGTAATCATTAATACCATTTACGTTGATGTTGGTGGTAAATGACATGACGCCACGCCCCAGTGTGCCATCGTCGCTGGTATCGCTCACACTACAATTTGTTACATGTGTAATGGTAAACGCGGAGGCAAATTGCGCCTCCGATTCCTGACTCTGAATAGCACGCGAGAATTGATTGTACGCAGTCTGGTAATCGCCGGTTTTGAGCGCGTTACAGTAGGATGTGAGCGTCTTCTCCGGTGTCGAGCGCGTCAGATTGTATACCACACTGAAAAACACACATAGCAATAAGAGACCACCGATGACTGAGCCAAGAATGATGAAAAGCGTTCGGTTACTTTTCTTTGGTGGCACGGCGGGCGGATAGTTGTACGGCTGTCCAGCAGGCGGAACATACCCGCCGACAGGGGGTACATATGACGGAGCAGGTGGCGCATAGGATGGAGCCGGTGGTGTGTAAGCGGGAGCGGGTGGCGGATAGTTTTGTGGCTCCGAGCCATACGTGGTGCTCGCGGACTGCGGGGCGACGATGGTTGGATCATATTTAGGAGCAGCATTGCTGCCATTATCATACACAGTTGGCTCTACTTGCGGCGTGCCGCTCTCCTCATATGTGAAACGCGTATCACCAATACGGATGGTGTCACTCGCATTGAGTTGACGCGGCTCATTTTTAGAGAGCTGTTGCTCATTGACAAACGTTCCGTTAGTGCTACTAAGATCGGTGAGTGTGTACCCGTTCTCACTGGCACGAATTTCAGCGTGGTGTGACGATGCCTTCGTGTCACTTAGCACGAGCGCGTTGTCTGGCACACGCCCAATCGTCAGGCCACTGGCAGAAAGAGCGAGACGCCCGAAGGGGCCATTGAGTGATGCGTCCAAAGAAGTTTCCTCCAAACTCTGTGTTTCGGCTTATTTGAGTCTATCATGATATCAACGCCTTGTCTATTATCTTCTAGGATGGCAGCAGCGTTTGCCCTCATCATAAGAATAAGGCGTATTGGGGTCTTGCTGCATGGCATAGTGTCCTTCTGGAAAGAGGATAGAAGTCAACGGCCCAAATAAAGGCTTGTCAGTGACTTTGAGATCGTGCATACTTGAACCTGGGCCAGCATCGCAACTCTCCTGTTGATGAAACGTATAACGCGTAGGAACAAACGCAAGCAGAAGAACTAGTATAAAAAGGAGACTGTAGTGGACGATAACTCTCCCCAGTATGATAGTAACACGATTATAAGCACGAGCCGATTGACAAAAGCTTTTGGCAACCTGGTCGCGGTCAACGATCTGCATCTACAGGTGATGCGCGGCGATGTATTTGGCTTTCTTGGGCCGAACGGTTCCGGCAAAACAACGACGATTCGTATGTTGCTCGGCTTGATTCGCCCAACAGCAGGACGGGCAATTATTTTTGGCATGGACAACGCCTATCAGCTTCCTGCCATTCTACAACGCATCGGGGCGATTGTGGAAATGCCCATTTTCTACCCCTATCTCTCTGGACTGGATAATCTGCGCGTGATTGCCGCCGCGTCGGGTATGGTCTCTGGCCCCGCCAATGATCGGCGACTCGCGGAAGTGCTGGAAATCGTCGAGTTGCGTACCTATGAGAAGCTAGCCTACCGTAAGTATTCGCTGGGCATGAAGCAACGCCTGGGCATCGCGGCGGCCCTCTTGACCGACCCGGAACTGGTGCTACTCGATGAACCAACCAATGGCCTCGATCCGGCGGGCGTCTTTGAGATTCGCCAGCTTATTCAACGGCTCTCATCTCTTGGCAAAACCATCTTCATCTCAAGCCACATTCTCTACGAAATACAACAGGTCTGCAACCGCGTCGCGATTCTGCAAAAAGGCAATCTTGTCAAACAGGGCAATGTGGATGACCTGATGAAAAGAAGCGAGCAGATCGAGATTCGCCTGAACCGCGAAGACGAAACGCTGTACGCGCAAAAGGTTTTACAGCAGGCACAGGAGCAAGAAGCGACCTGGATTACGCAGGTACATATTCAACGCAACCGCCAAAACCAGTCGTTGCTCTTAGTCGATGCTCCCGTAGCACGTTCGGCGGAAGTCAACGCGTTGCTCGCGCGGCAAAGCCTGTACGCGGCGGAGCTGCACCCACGAGAGGGAAGCCTGGAAGAGGTCTTCTTGCAACTCACAGGTCAGACAGCTCAGAACGGAGCAGGGCAGCATGGCGGCATGGTCGCGCTCGCCAATCCTGTGCAACCAGTCCAACAACATATGATGTCCACTCCTGAAGTTCCCAACGGAAAGCGAGACACAGTATGAGTACGTTTCCTACGACACCAGAGCAACCCATGCCAGCGCAGGCACGAACAGCTACCGTTATTATGGGCCGACAGGACTTCTTGAGCGTGCTGTTGCGTTTGACCGGAACAGAGCTGTACAAGTTACGACGCCGCGCGATGTCAAAGGTGCTTGGTATCATCGGCGTGTCGTTGATGATTCTTGTCTTTTTGCTGATTTCAATTGGTGAATTGTTTACTCTTAGTAATCCAGCACCTCTGCCACCACAATGCTCACAGATAAGCAATCCACAGGGGCCAAACAATCCCAACGGAGTGCCATGCCTCGATCATTCTCCGACACAAGCGGAGATTGCGACGGCAGATCAAACAAAGCAGGATCAGATACGCGCGTTATCTTCACCGCTTCGTTTGCCATTTTCGCTGTATGTCGCGGTACAAGTGCTGAATATCGTTGGCCTGGTTCTACTGGTTATCGTCGCGGGTACGATTGTTGGCGGTGAATATAGCGTGGGAACAATCCGCTTGATGTCCACACGTGGCCCGACACGCGTACAGTATCTGCTCGCGAAAGTGGGCGCGATTCTTTTCTGCATTGTTGTTGGCTTCATCTTCATTGTCCTTATCGGTCTGGTTGTGGGCGCGTTGCTCAACCTGGTTTCAGGTGTGCCAACCGATACAGCTTTTGTGAGCAATGGCGGTATCGGTCACATGCTCCTCTACGCACTTCTGGCAATGTTGGGCCTGTTCGTGTACAGTTCCCTCGCGCTCTTCCTGGGAACGGCAGGACGCGCGACGGCGGCGGGAGTCGCAGGTGCGCTCGTTTGGTGGGTGCTTGAGAGTGTGCTAGGCACAGTGCTGGTACTCGTCTCATTTGTTGTCAAGGGGCCTGTTGGCGACTTTCTCAAAGCAATACCGGACTACTTCATTAGTAATAATGTTGCCGCGTTGCTGCAAAATCAGAGCCAGTATTTCGTGGGCTTTCCCGCGAGTCACCTGTCCAACCTGCACGCGCTTCTTGTGCTACTGGTCTACCTGGTGCTGTTTCTTGGCCTCGCGGTCTTCGCCAGCATTCGGCGCGATATAACGAACTAGCGGCACCATGTTAAATACGCTTACCATTAAAGAGTATGCCTACTCGCTCGGCTTCGATAGCGCACGCATCACCACGGCAGACGCGTTTCCCGAAGCCGAGCGCGTCATCAAAGAACGTATCGCACAGGGGCGCATGGATGGCCTACCCTGGTTCACGGCGGAACGCGCTGATGTATCCTGCCACCCTGATGCGCTACTACCAGAGGCAAAGTCGATTATCTCGCTGGCAATGACCTATCTTGTGCCAGAAACAGCAGACGCGGACGGGGAAGCAGAGGATGACCAAGGTATGCCGCGTGGACGCATTTCACGCTATGCGTGGGGCGATGACTACCACGAGGTTATTAAGCCGAAACTACAACAATTCGCCGACTGGCTGCGGACTTACGCACGCGACGAGATGAGCGACACTGTAGAGACGCGCCTGTTTGTCGATACGGGCCGCATGGTTGACCGTGCTGTGGCGCAACGGGCGGGTCTTGGCTGGTATGGCAAAAATACGAATATTCTGACAAAGGGCTGGGGATCGTGGGTCTTTCTGGCGGAGATAGTCACAAATCTACCGCTCGCGAGTGATACGCCCCTCAAAGCGAATTGTGGCAGTTGTGAGCTATGTCTGCACGCCTGCCCCACAAACGCGCTCCCCAACGCATACGAGTTGGATACGCCGCGCTGCATCTCGTTTCTTACCATTGAGCTACGCGGGAGCATTCCCCTGGAATTGCGCCCATTGATGGGCAATCTCATCTTTGGCTGTGATATCTGTCAGGAAGTGTGTCCCGTCAACAAAGTCGCGGAGAAGCGGTTGGGACTCCAGAGCGGCGCACAGTTTCAGCATCAGGTCGCGTTTCACCCGCGTGCGACTCTCAAAGGCAAGGGCAACCCCGATCTGATTCCGCTGCTCGCGCTCACAGAGGAAGAGTTTCGCGAACGCTTCCGGCGTAGCCCGATCAAGCGTACAAAGCGGCGTGGTCTGCTCCGCAACGTCTGTGTCGCGCTAGGCAATAGCGGCGACATACGAGCTGTTCCCGCCCTGATTACCGCGTTACACGACGATGAGCCATTAATTCGTGGTCACGCAGCTTGGGCGTTGGGACAACTCGGCGGCTCGGCAGCACAACACGCACTCTACGCCGCCGCGATACAAGAAAAAGATAACGAGGTACAGAAAGAACTAGCCTACGCGCTCGAATGCACGGAAAAGAAAACACCGAAATAGTGACAGCAAGGGATGTAGGGGAGACTCTTGCAGTCTCCCCTACATCCCTTGCTGTCACTTTGTGATATTTAGCCCTTCGATACTATCAATATCTATTGGCTGACGCAAATGCTCCTCAATCACGCGCACCAATTTTACAACCGTCACGCGCGTTGTCGCTTTGCCGTTGCCTATCCGAATGATGGTCGCAACATCGACCCCGCTTTTATCCGCCAGCTCTTTTTTCCTGAGTCCCGCCTCCGTAATAAGGCTGTTGAGTGTCGCCATGGCCTTTCCCCTCTACTACATTATTTTACTCTTTATTACTAAACATAATAGCTATAAATAATGCGTAGTTGTGACTAATTTACTGCAATTATACTACTTTTTTAATATTTTTTATAAAAGTACATACTTTATTTATGCTGGTCTTCATCACGCTCAAAAAGGTCGGCTAATTCTACCCCAAGAGCTTTTGCCAACTGCTCAAGCGTTCCCGTATTTGCTGTTGAGTCTGGATTTTGCCAGAGTTTCTTAACAGTAGAGAAAGAAACATCAGACCTTCTTGAGAGGGTAGACATGTTAAAGCCCTTCGCTTCGCCAATTTCTCTGACTCGTAGCCTTGCCATACTATACCTCTCTTATGTTTTGTTTTCCGCTCTATTGTAGCAGTATTCTTACTCAAAGGGTAGTATGTATTTTATGTCAAGTTTCTCATAGTAATATAGGTGAACTAGTAACAAAGTAATACTATTTTTGTCTTATTGCAATTCGTAGAATTTTGTGGTACTATCAATAAAAGCTTAGTATATTTATACTAAGCAATTAGAAAATATAAATTAAAGAGGAACAAGAACCATTATGCACACCGATGACACCATGCCCCTGCACCTCATGGGAGGCGACGTGCGCCCGACCTTCAAGCAGTTTCGCCAGTGCTACAACGCCAGTTGCGAAACCATCGCCCAGCACGCCCACATCCACCCCGTTTTTGTCAAGCGTCTGGAGAGCGGCACCCGCGTGGAGGCGTACCTGGCCCTGCGCGTTTTTACGACCCTCTCTCACTATGCAGGGCGACAGATACGTTTCGAGGAGATACGCGGTATCCGCATCAAAGGCCCCGATGGGGTCAAACGCTATTAGTGGAAAGAAAGGAGAACGTCATGATGCAGAAAGAGAATAGAAGCGAGGTTGCGTGTCTACGCGAGCGCATCGAGCTAGAATGTCAGGCCGTGCGCCGCATGTTCGACCAACCCGCCAGCGTCGCCTCCCACGACTCGATAGAGGCCCGATACCGCAACCTGAACGGCCTCAAGGAGTCCCTCATTCCGCTTGTGGGCGGCACTCAAGCGATGGAAGTGGTGATAGATATTTATATGGAGATTGTCGATACGCCAGAAACCGCTCGCCCTGTCCATCCTGTCCCACGTGCGAAGGTGACACAACCCCTGCCCGACCTGCCCGACGACCCGCCCCCGACGGGCCTCACAGGTCTGTGTCTGGTGATCTACGGAGTGGTCAATGACCGTGAGAAATGCGAGATGCTGC
>JBBQVS010000073.1:0-21421 GCA_038211295.1 Ktedonobacterales bacterium
GTTATCGTCCCTGTTGCTGCTATCCCTTCCGTCTGCTTAACGCCTGTCGCGTTGACTGTTTTTGATTGTGCCGCCGAGCTAGCGGTGACGACACGCGCACTGACCTCGCGCTTGCCCGCGTCGGGATTGTTGGGGACGCCACTAATCAGGTAGTTGTTGTTCTCGGTCTTGCTATCGGGTACGATGTTGATGGTTGACTGTGAGCTGAATTTTGGCACAATGCTTTGCAGTGGCCCCAGCTTGCTCGGCGCGGAAATAGCGATACTCGCGAAGGCGGCGGCGGTCAGCACAAGCAGGGCCGCCAGCGCGAGTAGCCAGCCCCCACGGCGGCGCGGCCTGCCGGCACTTCCCCCACCGCCTGTAGCCGCGCGTGGCGGCGGTGCTTTCCCCACACCCGCCGTACTCGCCAGCGAGGCCGCCGCAGTTCCTCCCGCGAGGCCCGCGCCAACTGCCGCGACCTTGCCACTGTTGCGCGAGGTACGCGGGGCCGCCTCTGACTTCGCGCTTGAAACCACAAGTGGCACATACGCGCTATCCTTCGAGATCGGCAATTTCACCGTCGCTTTGGGGCGCGAGGAGCCAAGTAAAATAATACCGGGGCCACCTTCGCCCTCGGCATCTTCGGGTTCTTTGTTCCCGTTGCTGGTAGACCCGTTACTGATGCTAAAAGAGCTAGCCCCGTTGGAACCATTCCCGTTCGCATGGCTCGTGCTACCATTTGTACCATTCTTGGAAAGAATAGCTGCGCCATTCGCGCCAGCCGCGACAGGAGCGAGCGCGTCCCAGTCGTCGTCAAACGTTGGTGGCGTTGTCGCCGCGCTCTGCTCCGTCCCGACAGTGCCGGAACCGTTTAGCGCGGGAGTCGCGGGTACGGCCCCGCCCAACACAAGTGGCACAACGTGATCGTTGTGCGACACTGGCTCCTCTTCGCCGGAAAGAGGGGCGATAAAAGAGCCAGCACTCACCACAGGCGGCGCAGCTTCCTCGACAGGTGGCGGTGTCACCGCTTTATGCTTGCCACTGCCAAAGCCAGCAAACCAGCTTTTCTTGTTCTCCTGCTGTACTGGTTGCTTCTCATCTTTGAGTGCCTTCGCGAAGATTTCAAGCGTCGAGTAGACCTGAAAGTTTCTCTGACGCGCGAACGCGGCAGGCCCAGGCCCCCCCGCCGCGATAAACACGATTTGCGTCTGTAACTTGCCGCGTAAACTCTTGAGGTCGTCGAAATCACCCGGACGCTGAAACGCTTTATTCTGGTCGGGCAACACAACCGCGACCTGTTTACGTCCCAGTTTCTCTTGCGTCAATATAGCCGCTAAAACATTCTTTTTTTCATCATTTGGCGATACATAAATAACACCTATACTCGCATTACGCGGATCATTGAGTCCAAGTACATCTGTGCCATTTCCTTGTTTCATACTGGCATCCCTCTTATCCCGATAATAAGTAGCAATCTATTAGTGCTGATAGTTTTCATTTTACACTATGTTTGAGCAATCTTAAAGGCTTTTGGTATCAACTTTCTGTAATGAACGGAAAAACCAACATTTTACGCACATGTAAAGGGAAGCATAACCAGGGCGAGCCACTGTCACTCCTATACTACGCGTTTCGCCGCTCACACGGCTCTTCTAATGACACGAGGCGCCTTCAGGCATAGGACTATTGGATAAAAGGGACATGTGGGCGCGAGGGGGGAGAGCAGGGCGCGAGAGGGGGGTAAAGCAGGACGTTGTGTGAGAGCATGGCGCGAGAGAGAGCATGGCGCGGGCAAGCCGCGCCACTACTATACTACGCATGACGCCGCGTGCGCGGCTCTTACACGGCGTGGCCAAGCCACGCGAAACCGTGTATGGTAGTGACGGGGCTTGCCCCCGTCATGCTCTCGAACACACGCCCTGCTCGCGCACACCCGTCATGCTCACCTCACACCCGTCACTACCACCCATCGTGCCTTCTCTCAGGCATATTAGCGGGGGCCAGCACCTACAACGGACTCGCCAACGTCCGCGAACTGCACAAAGTTACGTTTGAAACGTGCGGCAAGATCGGTTGCCTGTCGATCATAGGCATCCCTGTCGGCCCAGGTGTTGCGTTGAAGCAGGATAGGACTGGGAACGTCCGGACAACTTGTCGGCGAGTGAAGGCCGAAGGTAGCATCTTCAACCATCGTCGTTTCATCGAGAACGCCACTTATCGCCGCACGTACCATCGCGCGTGTATAGTTGATATTGATACGCGTCCCCGTCCCATATGAGCCGCCCGTCCAGCCCGTATTGATGAGATAGCAGCGCACCTTGTGTTGCTCGATACGCTCTCGCAACAGGTTCGCGTACTCGCTCGGACGCAGGGGGAGGAAGGCGGCCCCGAAGCACGAACTGAAGGTCGCCTGCGGAGTCGTCACGCCCGACTCTGTGCCAGCGAGTTTGCTGGTATAGCCCGACAGAAAGTAGTACATCGCCTGCTCCGGTGTAAGCTTCGAGATTGGCGGCAAGACGCCAAACGAGTCAGCCGACAGAAAAATGATAGCCTCTGGATGCCCACCCATGCCGGACTCGATGACATTATCGATGTAGTCAATTGGGTATGCCGCACGGGTATTTTCTGTCAATGAGTCGTCTTCATAACGGGGTAAACGTGTCTGCTTGTCCAACACGACATTTTCGTAGACAGAGCCGAAGCGCACCGCGTCCCATATCTGTGGCTCATATTTCTGTGAAAGGTTAATGCACTTGGCATAGCACCCGCCCTCGAAATTGAAGACTCCACTTGCGCCCCAGCCATGTTCATCATCGCCAATCAGCCGTCGCTCAGGGTCTGCCGAAAGACTCGTCTTGCCTGTGCCGGAGAGACCAAAGAAAAGCGCGACATCGCCCCCTTGCCCGATATTCGCCGAGCAGTGCATAGAAAGTACACCCTCAGCTGGCAGGATGAAGTTCAGCACCGTAAAGATCGATTTCTTCATTTCACCCGCGTACTGCGTTCCCGCGATCAGTACGAGCCGCTCTTTGAAGTCAATGATGATGGCAATGTCCGAACGTGTGCCGTGCGAATGTGGATTGGTGTGAAAGTTTGGCACGCACAAAATGGTGAAGCCAGGGCGGGTGGTTGTCAGATCACTCTCATTCTTGCGTAGAAACAACTGACGGGCGAACAGGTTGTGCCACGCCAGCTCGGTGATAACTTGAATGGGCATCCGATACTGCGGATCAGCACCAGCCGCCGCGTCCAGCACATAGACATCACGCCCCTGCAAATAATCGGCAAGGCTACGGCGCACAACCTCGAACGTCTCCGGCGTCATGGGATGATTGTTTTCGCCCCACCAGATTTTTTCGGAAACCTCTTCAGTGGACACAATAAATTTATCTTTTGGGGAACGACCCGTGTGTGTACCAGTTTGCGCGGCAAATGCTCCGTTCGCGGCAAGTGCGCCCTCGTTGCGCGCAAGAGCGCGTTCCACCAGCACAGCAGGCGCGAGATTCCAATTTATGTTGCCCAGGTTCACCAGCCCATACTCTTCCAGGGCCTTTCGACTCATCATCATTGTCATAAAATGCGTTCTCCTTTGGGACATTTTACTGTGATGGCGTTGCTAACAACAGCTATGGTGTAGCTACTCTTTCGTTGAGTATACCGCAACGCGCCATGCCCTAACACTGGTTAGTCTATCAGACTTTGCCCAACCTCGCAACCTGCTCTATAACGGGAACATGGCGGCGCACACAGTATTGCGGGGGCGAGAGGGTGTGTGTCGATGCAAGAGGGCATGTGTGTGCGAGAGAGCATGGCGGGGGCAAGCCCCGCCACTACTATACTATGCATAGAGTCGCGTAAGCGGCTCTTATAGCGGCGGGGCTTGCCACGCTCGTCCGTGTATAGTAGTGGCGGGGCTTGCCCCCGCCATGCTGTATCTCCCGCCATGCTGTATCTCCCGCCATGCTGTATCTCCCGCCATGCCCTCTCGCACTCACACACGCCCTCTTGCATCCACATGCCCTCTTGCATCCACATGCCCTCTCGCATCCACATGACCTCTCGCACACACACATGCCCTCTCGCATCCACATGCCCTCTCGCACACACACATGCCCTCTTGCATCCACATGCCCTCTCGCACACACATGCCCTCTCGCACTCACACACGCCCTCTTGCATCCACATGCCCTCTCGCACACATATGCCCTCTCGCGCTCACATGCTGTATCTCTCTTGCCCTCTCACATCCACACATGCCCTCTCGCACCCGCAATGCTGTGTCCCCCACTATGCCCTCTCGCACCCGCAATGCCCTCATGCCTTTGCAATGCCCTCTCGCACCCGCAATGCTGTTTCCCCCACTACGCCCTCTCATACCGCTTATATTGCTTGTACATACGCGACAAACCTGTCGCCACGATCAAACTCGTTGAGAAACATGCCAAAACTGGTAAATCCCGGCGAAAAGAGCAACACGTCGCCCGGATGTGTCAGTGCTATCGCCGCCTCCATCGCCGCCTTGAATGTCTCGAAAACGCCCCGTACTGGCGTCGCGCGTCCCTGCTTTTGTACCTCGTTAGCGAGAACTGGCAACAGTTCATCCGTGCCACTGCCCGGCAACAACACTACGTCACGGCACCGCCGTACAATCGTCGCGGGCCAGTCCTCTAACGGCAAATGCTTTGTATTTCCACCCGCCACAAGCACAATCGGCGCGTCGAACGCCTCTATCCCCACCCGTCCCGCGATAGGTGTTGTGCTTGTGCTATCGTTGATATAGCGGACACCATTGACCTCGCGCACCTCGTCAAGCCGATGCGAGACGCTTTTGAAGGTTCTTACAGTTTCGTGGATAACAGCATCGGGAACCCCAAGCAAACGTGCGGTTGTGGTCGCCAGCAGAATGTTTTCAAGATTGTGCTTCCCCGCTAACGGCGTCTCGTTGAAAACAAACGGGTCTATTATAGGAGAGTTCCGCGCGAAGCTGCCGCCGCGTTCGATACTTGTAAACCAGGTGGTGCTCCGCGACTCCTCGCCAAAGCGTCGCGTCCAGAGATTATCATAGTTGAAGACCGCGAGATCAGCCGCGGTCTGATGACGAAAAATGTTCGCCTTCGCAGCCGCGTAGTCTTCCATGCCTGTGTACGTATTGAGATGGTCGGGATAGACATTGGTCATGACCGCAATCGACGGACTGACCGCGTGAGGAGCCAATCCTTCCAGTTGCCAGCTTGAAAGTTCTAGCACAACCTGCGTTGCGGGCGTAATCTGGGGCAAGAGAGAAAGCGTCTCGACACCCGCCACGTTTCCTCCCAACACTGTTGGCACACCACTGTCGCGGAGGATTTCGTACAGCAGCGTGGTCGTGGTCGTCTTGCCACGCGTGCCTGTAACACCGATGATGCGTCCGGAACAGGCGAGAAAGAACAGCGCGATCTCCATTTCGATCTGCGCCCCATGCTCCTGCGCGAGCCGCAAATAAGGCGAGGTACGCGAAACGCCGGGGTTGCGAATGACAATCTCGGCCCAGAGAAAATCTTCTTCACGATGCTGACCCAGCACAAACTCTATCGGCAGCCCCTGTAACGCCTGCACGCTGGGTGCCAGTATCTCTGGTGATTTCATATCCGTTACACGCACTATCGCACCCTGTTGTGCAACATAGCGTGCCGCCGCCATTCCAGAGCCTTGCAGACCTAGCCCCATTACTAAAACACGCTTCCCTCGTAAATCCATGACTCGTCCTCTTCTCACAAACAATACAATATTTTCAGTGGTACGTCGCTATCATAGCAGAAACATCCCTAGTTTTCTGCCAATCTTGCGAAGGATGAAACCGCGACCAAAAAAACGTATACTATAAGGCACTACAGTATAAGATATGGTGGCGATGAGAGAAATCACGCCTAACAAGCGTGAAAGGCAAGAAAATAAGCAACGAGATAGGAAAAATAATGACGACCAACGATAAAAAAGTTCGTGTTCTTTGCGTAGAGGAAGACCCACAGATGCGTGCCTTATTATTAGCGCAGTTCAAGGCAAGAGGTTTTCAGACACAAGCCGTCTGTGATGGCGCACAGGCGATTGATTTCGCGGTCATGTTTCAACCGCATCTTGTCCTGCTCGATCTAACTCTGCCCTCTCTGAATGGCCTGACCTTTCTTCGTCGTCTGCGTGAATGGAGCAACACACCTGTTATCATTCTCTCCACTCACGATGAAGAAGCAGTGAAGATTAGAGCACTCGACCTGGGCGCGGACGACTACTTGACCAAACCGTTCAGCATCAACGAACTCCTCGCACGCGTCCGCGTCTCCCTGCGCCGCTCCAACGAGGCACAACGCTTCCTCATAGCCGTGCCGATCAAAGAAAAGACACACTATAAAAGTGGGGGCGAACATGGCCTGATCGTCGATTATGGACGGCGCATCGTACAATCCGGCGGAAAAGAGGTACACTTGACGCCACTTGAGTACAATTTACTCTGTGTACTTACGCAGTACGCAGGCAAAATACTCACTCATAAAGAGCTGTTACAGCGCGTATGGGGGCCTGATTACAGTGGCGAGAAAACGTATCTTCGCACCTTCATGCGCCACCTGCGGCAAAAACTCGAACCTGACCCCGCGCAACCACGCTTCTTACGCAACGAGATAGGTGTGGGCTACTTTGTACCACCACCTGATATAGAAGACAACGAAGATCTCAACAGGCTTCCCTGACACGAATTTTTGATGGTATAGAGTATCTTCACACAATCTTCACACCGAAAGCAAAATCTTTACGTGATTTTCACACCTTATTGGGTACTCTTTGAGTAGAGACAGGAAGACTATCTCTAGTCGCATCGGCGACGCTGCCGCAAGCGGAAAGAGTCATTTAGCGGAAGCGGGGTGTTCAAATGCATGTTAGAAACACTGCATCCCATGCCCAGAAGCGACATGCCTTGCTTGCAAGGCCCGGCACTCTCCGCGCCCAATCCACAAAACACTCTTGCCCCTACGCGCGATTTGTTCCCACCCATACCTCAGCAAACGCTGACTACAAAGGATTGTTTCTCTTTTGCTCCGTTAGACAATGCTTTGTATACAATTTGACGTATTCAAACGCTTCTCTAACGTCTTACATGCGTTGTAGCGATAGCATAGTTGTTTCTACACAAGATGGAGGCTCACATGGATCGTAAAGAAGACCGCGACATTTTGCGTAAAGGTGGGTTTGGTGAGGGCGAGGTCAGACAATTAAGCCAACTGCGTAAAGCTCATGCTGAGCGCGAGCGTCATACCGCCGCCGCCGAGCATCGCCGCCTCGAATTTGCGCGTTGGCTTGTAAATACAGGCAAGCTCTCAGAGCAAATAGCGTAAAAAACGGTTGTCAGGACGGGGGCAAGCCCCGTCCCTACTGTACAATGGGTTTTGCCGCTTACGCGGCTCGTGATGGTGTGACTTTGCCATACGAAACCGTGTATGGTAGGGACGGGGCTTGCCCCCGTCCTGCCCTTGCCCGCATACCAGTTCCCTTATGCAGGGTCATTCTCTGGATAGTACGTCACAAGCCCATAGCTCTCCCAGAGCTTCTGCGTGGGACGTTGCGCGGGCATTTCTGGTAGTGATAGACGCGCGACGGAAGCAAGGATATTCTCCACAAGAGTCGCAGGTGGCGCGATATGCTCCAGTTGACTGAATAGCATATCTATCTCATCATCTGCCACCACGTCATCGGCTACTAGAAGATTGTGTGAATAATCCATTGTGTACTCCCTCTTATGAAATTCTTATCTAGTCTTAATACGAATTTCATCAGGAAGAAGTTTCACTTTTTCAAAGTTTTCTTATCCAATACTTAGGAAACTGATGCAGGATGCATCTGAGCAGTCAGAGCGGCCCGCAGAAGTGGACGCGCCCGTTGAAAGTATGTCTTCGCGGTTGCCTCTGGCATACGCAACGTTTTGCCAATCTCTGAGAAACTCAGTTGTCCGGCATAGCGGAGCAAAACTACCGAACGAAACTTTGGGGGAAGTCCTTCAATAGCTTGACGCAAAGAACGTTGTAAATCGTTGCGCTCGGCGATTTCCTCTGGCAAGGGACGTGTGTCCGGCATAATCGCGAGTGGTGAGAGATCGTCTTCATCATTAGGTGACTCTAATTCAGAAAAGTGGATGGCACGTTTACGGCGTAATTCGTCAAGGCAACGATTACGCGCGACCTGAAAGAGCCAGGCTTTCAGCGGCTCGCCCGTGCGTAGTGTTGGCATAGAAATATATAATTGTAGAAATACTTGCTGAGAAACATCGCACGCCTGGTCATAATCGCCCAGACAGTGGCATATAAAGTTAAAAAGTGAAACATTATAACGTTGTACTAAGGACTCAAATGCGCGTTGGTCGCCGGCTAATGTTTGATGCACCAGCATACCATCAGTGATCTCATAGACTTGTGTTTTCGCATGTACCTTTGAGCGTTCTCTTGTTTGCATTGGTTCAGCCCTCGCTTTCTTTCGTCTTCCATAGAGTAACCCTTTCTAGTAGAAAATTCAAGCTATTTTTCGTCCAAAAAGCTCTTCCGTAGACCACTCTAAGCGTAAACTAAACTGCATCAAAGATATAGACACTTCTTCCTAATGAATGTAAGAATTCGATAACTTATCATACTCTTATCAATTTCTTATCGAAATCCAAGCAGAGGCACCAACTGAGGAAGTTTGTTAAGAGGGAGAGATTGCGACTCTCATGCGTTCTCTGTTATAGACACGTAACAGACCAGCAATTTGATACAAATAGCATCAAACTGTTGGTCTGTTCCGAAGAAGACTCGCGAAAAGTGATGGCAAGTACCAGATGGTACTCTTCACCACAACGTACTATTAGGAGCAGGATACCGCGAATGGCTTGCGATACACAACGCCACCACCACCAACAGGGACTTCCGCGTAGGTGTATGAATTGCCGTTCTTTGGGCTAAGGTAGCCAGCCTTTGTAACAAGCGCGGGTGCGTCGCCAACTTTGCCAATCAGTACAGGTGTGAATGCCCAGTTATCGGCAGGCACGAGTCCACCAATAGAGCGACCAAGCGCACGATGCTCGGACTCGATGCAGGCGATCTGCGCGGACACCTGAGCCAGGTCAGGACGCTGCTGTAACGCGAACTCTTTGACTCCCGCCAAAAACGCGGAGTCGAAGACACCTTCGAGCTGCTGCTGCGTCGCGATGAATGTTGCCAGGTCTTCAAACGTCTTTGGCCCCTGTGGGAAGCTGAACGTGCTCGCCAGGTACTTGGCTCCGGCACTTGCGAAGTACAGCTCGTGAATTTGCTCTTCAATGAGCGCGGCACGAATATACGCCTTATCAGCACCCGTGATACCAAGCTTCTCCGCGTTCTTCAGGCCATTTGTGTAGAAGGTAACAGCCAGACGCTCGGCGGTACGAGCAATGGTCAAGATATCAGCAATAGGTGTGACGCAGTTTGAGGCACCAGATGCATGTGCAACGTTCTTCGTGTATAACGCGCCGCCAACAGCAGCAAGACCAGTAACTCCCGCCGCGCCAATAACCGCGCTCTTGAGAATGTTACGACGTGATGTCCCCTTTGGGGTCTCAGTAGTTGAGGGTGTCGAATTCTGGTTTTCCATTGTTTGTGACAATCCTTCCATAATAACAACTTCTTTGTGTCAGGCGTGACCGTTGTCCGCTTGACCTCTCAACATGTGTACCTCATCTCTTTGTGAGGCACAACATGCCGTGAGTATACTTGTGAGAGAGCTTCCTGAGTATCCTTCGCGGTTTGCCACGGTGGGCGCCTTGGCAACTCCTCATATTTGCTTCTCACTCTACACTACGCCAGGGAAATCAATTTGGACTGCACATGTTTTCTAAGTTGTATACACGCTATTTTTATGTTGCTCAGAGCGATGTATTTGTTTTAGCCAATATATGTGTCCTGACTATAACTATACAAGAGCCGTATGTTATTCTGGTTGAGATACTATTGAGATTGTGTAAAGAAAATGACCAGATACACTAAATTTCGATATTTTTGTACGAGAAAAAGAGAATAGCTTTTATTTAGAAAGCTATTCTCTCAGGAGAGCAGGATGTTGTATAACTACTGGATTTTTCTGGAAGAGTGGATTTTATTGGAAGCTGCTTCTATGCTCAAGAACAGGCGACGGAGAACGGAGTACGATACACAACACTAGAAAAGTCGACAGAGACCTGCTTGTAGGTGTACGAGTTGCCGTTCTTTGGGCTAAGGTAGCCCGCCTTCGCCACGAGTGCTGGCGCATCGCCGACTTTCCCAATCAAGACTGGAGTAAACGCCCAGTTATCGGCAGGTATCATACCACCAATGGCGCGACCAAGTGCGCGATGCTCGGCCTCGATACAGGCGATCTGCGCGGATACCTGAGCCAGGTCAGGACGCTGCTGTAACGCGAACTCTTTGACCCCCGCCAAAAACGCGGAGTCGAAGACGCCTTCGAGCTGCTGCTGCGTCGCGATAAACAACTTCAAGTGTTCAAAGGTCGCTGGCCCCTGGGGGAAACTAAACGTCGAGGCAAGGTATTTGCCGCCAGCTTTCGCAAAGTACAACTCATGAATCTGCTCTTCGATGAGCGCAGCACGCAGGTACTCTCTCTCGTATGCTCGCAAGCCAAGCTTGTCCGCGTTTTGCAGACCGTGCGAGTAAAATGTGACAGCCAGGCGTTCGGCGGTACGAGCGATAGTGAGAATGTCAGCAATGGGTGTGATACATTTTTTGTTGACCGTTGCAGTGGACGCAGAGGCCCGTTGATGCCCAAGAGCCGCACCAGCTACCGCAAGTCCTGTGACGCCAACAGCACCCGCTACAGCACCTTTGAGCAGGTTTCTCCGTGACGTGACATCAGAAGATGATGTGATAGCCGACTGTTCTTGTATGTTGTCCATGTAAAAAGATGCCTCCATAAACGCACTAGTACACACTATACAGTAAGTCATTATATTGACAAACGAAGCACTATTTATACTATTTCCCTCGTGTGAGGAAAAAGTAAGCGAGTAAGAGGAGAAGCGCAGATGGCCTACTTCGCGGCTTTCACAAAAGGACTTCTGTGACAACCGACCACCTTCGCTTCTTGTTCTCTACTACGTTATTTACTATCGGGTGGACTACAAAAAACATAAATATCTAATCACGCCCCGATTTTATGGCCTGGTGATTGACATATGAAGCAAAGTTCAGTACAATGAAAACATATCTGATAGTATGTTTATACAGTCCTCGCAGAGCGACAAAAATACTCATGCAACGACGGAGAAAGTACGCACACAGCAACTTGTCGCAGAGAGTTCGGGCCAGGTGTAACCGAATACAAGCCGTGAGCAGAAAATCACTCCAGAGCAGCTAGCCGAACGTTGAAGTAAGCCTAGCCGGGACCTTTCCGTTACCACGAAGGTACGTATCCCTGCCACTGTCTCATAACCTGACACAACAACAGGCAGTACGTAAAACCGAGTGAGTGTGTGCCTTTCTTGTAAAAAGCGCACCGCTAATCAGGGTGGTATCACGGGAGTTCCTCTCGTCCCTATTGTTGGGCGAGGGGTTTTTTATTGTGCTTGAGCATTTTTACACGCGAAAGCAGACAGAGAGGAAGGAGCGCGGTGATGAAGACAAAGCTACTCTATCATACAAACAGCTTCACCTACGAGTGTACCGCGAAGGTCGTTGCCGTCGAAGCCGACGAAATCGCCCTCGACGCCACCGTCTTCTATCCCGGCGGTGGGGGACAGATGGCGGATCGTGGCGTTATTGCCTGGGAGGGTCAGCAAGCCAATGTCGTCGGCATCAATAAACGCGATGATGTTGTGTGGCACACGATTGACTATCCCCCTCCGACAGTGGGAACAGAGGTTGTCGGCACAATAGATTGGGATTTTCGCTACCAGATGATGCGTACTCATACCGCGCTGCACATTCTCTGTGGCATTATCTGGAAAGAGTTTGGCGTACAAGTAACGGGCGGGCAAATGTATCCTGACCGAGCACGTATGGACTTCTCGATGGAAAATCTGGACAAGGAACGTATCGCGTTGATCGAGCAAAAAATCAACATGGCAGTCGCAGCGAACTACCCCATTCGCGTCTATACGCTACCACGCGAAAAAGCCTTTGCGATACCTGATCTTGTCCGCACGAAAATCAACCTACTCCCCACCACCATCGAGGAGGTACGCATTGTAGAGATTGTCGGACTAGACTTGCAAGCGGATGGCGGAACACACGTCAGCCATACAAAAGCGGTTGGCACAATCAAAATCACGAAGACGGAGAACAAGGGCAGAATCAATAAACGCTTAGAGATTACGCTCTTGGAGTAATTGTAGGAAAACGGCCTTATTCATTTATTAGCTAGCAGTCGAGACTTCCCCGTTCCTCTTTCTAGGAGAACGTGGCAAGCAGAGGAGGATGTTGTGTCGGTTAAATCAACTGTTTTTCAGCCAGTTATGGCAGCAGACCGCGTGAACTACCCCGCATTGGAACAAAACATTCAGAGCTGGTGGGACAAACATAAGGTGCTTGAGTTGTACCTGCATCGCAATGAGCAACGTGACAAACGCTACTCGTTTATGGATGGCCCAATCACCGCGAACAATCCAATGGGCGTGCATCATGGTTGGGGACGCACCTATAAAGACCTGTACCAACGCTTCAAAACCATGCAAGGCTATCGGCAACGCTATCAAAACGGGTTCGACTGTCAGGGCCTGTGGGTCGAGGTCGAAGTCGAGAAAGAGCTTGGCTTGAAGTCGAAGCGCGATATCGAGGACTTCGGCATCGCGGCCTTCGTCGAACGCTGTAAATCGCGTGTCTTTACCTTCGCCAGACGCCAGATAGAGCAGTCCATCCGTCTGGGCTACTGGATGAACTGGGGCAACGATTACTATACGCTTTCAGATGAAAACAATTATACAATCTGGTCTTTCCTCAAAAAATGCAACGAGCGCGGCCTGATATACAAAGGACGCGACGTGATGCCCTGGTGTCCACGTTGCGCGACGGGCCTGTCCAACATGGAGATAGAGTCGGAGGGCTATCACGAAATCACGCACCTGAGCCTGTATGTGCGCTTCCCACTCATAGACCGCCCAAACGAGTCGCTGCTCATCTGGACAACGACACCCTGGACGCTTTCCGCAAATGTCGCCGCGGAAGTCAATCCCGACTTCGCCTATGTAAAAGTGGAGCAAGATGGCGCATTCTACTACCTCGCCCAGCAACTGCTGCCCGTGCTGAAACAACTCAAGGGACGCGACAAGGGCGACTACCATGTCGTGGAAACACTCAAGGGCAGCGATATGGTCGGATGGACGTATACTGGCCCCTTCGACGAACTTCCCGCCGCTCAGGGTATCGTCCATCGCGTTGTGTCCGGCAAAGATGTGACCGCGACCGAGGGTACAGGCATCGTACATATCGCCCCTGGTTGTGGACGCGAGGACTTCCAGCTCTCAAAAGAGTTCAACCTGCCCGCGATAGCACCCGTTGACGAGGTTGGCGTCTATGTCAACGGCTTCGATTGGCTCACGGGCAAACGCGCATCCGAGGTTGGGCCACTTGTCGCCGAAAACCTGACACAGAAGGGCCTCCTGTACCGTCCACAAAACTATAAGCACCGCTACCCCACTTGCTGGCGGTGCAAAACAGAGCTAATCTTCCGTCTGGTTGATGAGTGGTTTATCTCGATGGATACGTTGCGCTACGAAATCATGGACGTGGTGAAGCAGATTCAATGGATACCAGAGTTTGGCTTTGACCGTGAGATGGACTGGCTCCGCAACATGGACGATTGGATGATCTCTAAAAAACGCTACTGGGGTCTCGCGCTGCCTATCTATGATTGTCAGGCGTGCGGCACCTATGAGATACTTGGCAGCAAAGAGGAACTACAGGCGCGAGCCGTGTCTGGTTGGGAAGCATTTGAAGGTCACACGCCGCATCGTCCCTGGGTCGATGAGGTTAAGGTACGCTGCTCAAAGTGTGGCGAAGTGGTTTCGCGCATCAAAGATGTTGGCAACCCCTGGCTTGACGCCGGCATTGTCCCGTTCTCGACGCTGCACTATCGCACCGATACCGCCTACTGGAAGGAATGGTTCCCTGCCAATTTCGTCACCGAGTCCTTCCCCGGTCAGTTCCGCAACTGGTTCTATTCGATGCTGGTAATGAGTACCGTGCTGGAGAATACGGCACCGTTCAAGACACTTTTTGGCTTCGCAACACTTATGGGCGACGACGGGACGCCGATGCACAAATCGAAGGGCAACCTGGTTGTCTTCGACGATGCCGCCGAACGCGTCGGCTCCGACACGATGCGCTGGCTCTACACAAACCATGTGCCAGAGCAAAACCTTAGCTTCCCGCTTATCCCCTCCTCGGAGGAGATGGAGAAGTCCGCGCAAACGGGCCTACCTGTACGCCTGAGCGAGCGATGGATGTTGGTTCGCAAAACGCTGGATAAAATCTGGAATGTGTACTGGTTCTTTACAACCTATGCCAACATCGATCAGTTCAACCCAACGCAACACAATGTGCCAGTGGAGCAACGCAGCGAACTTGATCGCTGGATACTCTCCGAGCTACAACTGACCGTGCGCGAAGTGACGCAGGGCCTGGAGAGGTACGATACGGTCAAGCCCGCAGAGGCAATGCAAAGCTTTCTAGATGACCTGTCAAACTGGTATCTACGCCGCAGCCGCGAGCGCATCTGGTCAAAGGGACTGGAAGCAGATAAGAAGGCCGCCTACCTGACACTCTATGAATGTCTGACAACACTCATCACGTTGTTAGCACCCTTCATGCCGTTTATGACAGAAGAGTTGTATCAGAATCTCGTGCGAAACGTCGATGAAAACGCCCCGCTCAGCGTGCATCTTCGCGACTGGCCTCTTGTACAGGAAGCCTTGATCGACGAGAAACTAACGCGCGAAACGCATCTCGTCATGCGCGTTGTGGGTCTGGGACGCGCCGCCCGCGAGAAGGCTCAGATAAAAGTGCGTCAGCCGCTCAACGCGCTCTACGTGCGTGTGCCATCCACCGATGAGGAGGAAGCTCTGACGCGACTCAGTACACAGGTGCTTGAGGAGCTAAACATCAAAAACCTGGAACTGATGAGTAACGAGAGCGATATGCTCGCATACACCTTGAGGCCACAGGTGAAAGTGCTTGGCCCCAAATATGGCCCGCTTGTGCAAAAAATTCTTGGCGTACTCAAAGGGCTTGATGCACACAGTACACAGCTCGCGGCAAAACAACTTGAGCAAAGCGGCTCCTTCTTTCTCGCGGTTGAAGGGCAAGAGCTTGAGTTGACAAAAGACGAGGTTCTCGCGTCTTCAACCGCCCGTCCCGGCTTTGTCACCGCCGAGGAGCGTGGCTACATTGTGGCGTTGGAAACCACAATCACGCCCGAACTACGTGACGAGGGCCTCATTCGCGACCTGACACACTATGTACAGGATATGCGAAAGAAAGCAGGTCTCAATATCGAAGACCACATCGGCCTGGCCCTGTATACCGAGGATGTCCCGTTGGCGCAAATGCTTGTTGATTATCAGCAGGAGATCGCGCAGGAGACGCTCGCGGCAAACCTGCTCGTATCGATCAGCCAACGTGACCGCCCCTCGTTTGAAGAGATGTACCGCGAAAAAATCTCGCCAACCTCGGTCAAAAAGCTGGAAAGCTACACCATCGAAGTTGTGCTTGGAAAAATGTAACACGAGAGGTGTCGCGGGCAATGGTGCTCACGATACCTCTTACCGCGCCTGAAACAACGTTATTGCCGCCTCGGTTACGTCCTTTGTAGCAATGCCAGCAAGAGCGGCACCGTCATGCTCGCACGAGTCGCGGTTGTCTATGCCACAAACAGGACACGTTGTTTGCCACGCAATCAGCCCCCGATGACGAAGGCGCGTGAATGGCCCCGCGTTGATGAAATTGAAGCAACCGTAGAGGCCCACCGTCGCGGCACCGACTGCCGCAGCGAGATGCAACGGCCCCGTATCGTTGGACACGACGACAGCGCAGCGGCTCAGCAGACCCGCGAACCCACTTAGCGAGAGCCGGTTGCAGTAGTTCAACGCCTCCGCTTGCATCGCGCTCACCACGCCCTCAACCAACGGCTCTTCTCCCTGAACGCCCGTCACGATAACCTGCGCCCCAGCCTCCGCCAACGCGTCCCCAACTGCCGCGAACCGCTCGCTGGGCCAGCACCGTTTACGCTCGCTCGCGCCAGGATGCAACACCACAAGCGGCTTCTCTAGTCCCGCCAGCGCGTTCTCCGCCTCAACTCTATCGCGCTCGATAATCGCAAGGCGCGGCTCTATACTACCGCTTGTCGCGCCCACCAGCGAGACGACTTCTTTGTAACGTAACACCTCATGCTGAAAATAAATATAGGGCATCCAGCGGTCAAGCACGATTGCGTCGGGCGTTTTTAGGCCAACCGTGGTCTTCGCCCCAAGACGTGCGAGAAATGGATTGGAATATCTTCCCCCACCGTGAACTTGCAGGGCAAGGTCAAACCGCTCTCTCATCATCGTTGTGAAGAAACGGTCATGTTCGTTCGCGTCCCCAACATACTCCGGTAGCTCACTGACGCCACCATACGCCGGCACAACCACCACACGGTCAATTGGCCCCGGCCTCTCCTGCAAAAAGTCGAAGTGCCATTGTTTGCCAAGCAAAACAATCTCCGCGTTGGGATATGTGGCCCGCAATGCTTCCATCGCGGGCAAGATAAAAATAAAATCGCCAAGCGCGTTGGCACGCAGCACCGCTATTTTTCGTACATCAGGCACACGTTCTGACAAAGCTTGAACCATACTTCTCCGTTTTCCTCTTTTATACTAACAACTACTTCCCTCTTTAGCACGTTCTGGCAAACATAGCCGTTTCTGGAATGCGGTCTTTCTCTAGGCAGCAGTGCTACAATACAAAATAAAACATTTTGAGGAACCAATGAGTACAGCAGAGATTTTACAGGCTCTTAGCCATAGAGAATATCCCATCGAGAAAGGCCCCTGGGTCATGAGTCAGACATGGCTCGAACTGCTTTTTGCCCACTGGCCTATCAAGCCTGATGCCTTACGCTCTCTTATTCCAACGGCACTTGAGATAGATACATTTGATGGCGAAGCCTGGGTCGGCGTCGTCCCCTTTCGGATGCGAAATATTCACCCACGCGGCCTTCCCTCAGTGCAAGGACTCTCACACTTTCCAGAGCTGAACGTGCGTACCTACGTTACAACCAGAGGACGTCCCGGTGTCTATTTTTTTAGCCTGGATGCCAGCAATCCTATCGCCGTCGCCATCGCACGTTCAGTCTTCCACCTACCCTACTTCAACGCGACCATGCGCTGCGAGAGAAGAGGCGCACACGTTCACTATAGTAGCCATCGCACGCATCGTAACGCGCCGCACGCCGACTATATCGCCCGTTATCGCCCAATCGCACCCATCACATATTCGCCACAAAAGACCATCGCCCACTGGCTCACGGAACGTTATAGCCTCTACACAACATTTCATGAGCAGCTGTATCGCGGCGAAATTCACCACGCGCAATGGCCTCTACAGGCGGCGGAACTTGAGACAGAGCAAGACACGATGGCTCGTTCTCATGAGATACAACTGCCCGATACCGCCCCACTCTTGCATTACTCGGAGCAGCAAGAAGTCTTGATCTGGCCTCTTCAGCGCGTTTTGTAGCACCTTTTTTACGGCTATCACATGATAGTGCGATACTGAGAGCAAGCAAAAGAAAAGAGTACAAGAACAGGTATGTTACTGACGACGAATCGGCTTCTCCTGCGCGAATTTGAAGAGAGCGACTGGCAAGCAGTGCTGCACTACCAACGTGACCCCCTCTACCTGCGCTATAATCCCTGGGACTATCGCATGCCCGAAGAGGTGCAAGGCTTTGTAAATCGGTTCATTCTCTGGAGCCACGAACAACCGCGCCGCCGTTTTCAGTTCGCGATCACACTACGCACAACAGACCAACTGATTGGCAATGCCGGTATTCGGATGAAATTCGCCAACGCCTGGGACGCTGATCTTGGCTACGAACTCGATAGCCGCCATTGGGGACAAGGCTATGCGACAGAGGCCGCCACAGCCTTACTCACACTTGGTTTCAAAGACCTGCACCTCCACCGTATCTGGGCAACTTGCATCTCTGAAAATACCGCGTCAGCACATGTACTACAAAAAATCGGGATGCGTTTAGAGGGACACCAACGTCAGAACGAGTGGATGAAGAACCGTTGGTGGGATACTCTACAATTCGCCATTCTCGACCACGAGTGGCACACGCAGCGATGAGGCACAACATCTAGAGTTGTTACGCCCACGCTTCTAGCAGTGGTAACAATTCCGCCAGCGTACTGATTGTGGCACTGGGCGTAATCGTCTCTGCACTGGGCCAGGGATAATCGGCTTTGCGCCACACGCCCCGCATCCCGACATTTAGCGCACCCTCAACATCATCAATCTTGCGATCACCCACCCACCATCACACATTCGCTCGGCTCTACCCCCAGGCGGGCCGCGATATGCAAAAATACGGACGGGTGCGGCTTCGAGTGCGACAGCTCTGACGTATAGGCAATCTCGTCGAGGAGCGGGGGCAGCCCATGCGCCGCAAGCTCGGCATTGTGCCAAGAGGCCGCCCACTAGGTGTTCATCCTTTTCTTACACTACTTCTTATTTGAAGCTATTTCACAAGTCCCTTGCGCCGCATCTGGTCAAGGTCAAACTCCACTGGCATAATTGGGCTTATCTTCGCGTTTCCACAGGCCCATCCGACCAGAGAAAATCCCAGTTGCAACCCTTTAGCAATCGCGGACGCCTCACTTTTCGCGGTATGGGCCAGGCACTCCTGCCACTGCTCAAGCATTCTTGCCTCGCTATAGTGTTCTTTATACCCCTGCAACAGTGCCTCGTGTGGCACAAAGTCGTTATAGTTTAAGCGCAGAGTCGCGGCGATTAAGAACAGCCAGTAGCCCACCTGACTCCCCTCAAGAATGGTATCGGGTTCGCGTCCAGCATGAACATGTTCGCCGTTTTGCACATCAACCAGTTCCTGTAACTCGTCGGCAAGGCGCGACACAAGATAACTCTGACTATGCTCCTGCAAGAGGCGTGACGTGTTCGACTGCTCGCTCATATCGTTGTCGCGCAAATAGAGATAGACCCCATACAGTTGACGCATTTTGATACGTAACTCTTCAGGTACATCTATATGCACACTGTCTTCTGCTATATGAAATTCATTCTCCTGACCTGTGGAGTTGATGAACGCCTCACTTTTCGCGTATACCTGCTGCGGGTCAAATACGCGTTTCTCCACCGTTTCGTAGGTTCCATCTGCCAGCACACGACGATAATAACAACTACGGTAGCCATCGTGACACGCCGCCTCACCCTGTTGCACAACGCGCAGGAGCAGACTGTTTTCCTCGCAATTGATAAAAACAGACTGCACTCTCTGGACGTTCCCCGACTGCTCACCCTTACGCCAGATAGCATTACGCGAACGACTAAAGAAATGCGTGTACCCCGTCGCCTGCGTCTTCTGCCACGCTTCCTCGTTCATAAAGGCCACCATCAGCACATCCCCCGTCGCGTCGTCCACAATCACCGATGGCACAAGGCCCTGCCGATCAAAGTTTAGCATTTTTCGCTCTCCTCTCCTGACTTCGTAGAACACACTGACGTTACCAAGACGCTATAGACACATCAACACGGACGCACCAGTACGTCCTGCTCTTGCAAATACTGCTTGACTTCGCAGATACGAAACTCGCCAAAGTGAAAAATGGAGGCCGCGAGTGCCGCGTCCGCTTTACCTGTGGTCAGCCCCTCGTAGAAGTGTTCACATGTCCCAACGCCGCCCGACGCGATCACTGGCACCGAAACGGCGTCGGCAATCCGCGCATTCAGGGTAAGCTCATACCCCTGTTTTGTGCCATCGCGATCCATGCTGGTCAAAAGAATTTCGCCCGCCCCCAGCGCAACGCCCTGTTGCGCCCAGGCAAGCACGTCTTTACCAGTGGGAGTACGTCCCCCATGAATATACACCTCATAACCACATGGCATTGCGGTATTCGCACGCGCATCAATCGCCAGCACAATGCATTGCGCCCCGAACTGTTCCGCCCCCGCACGCAACAATTCGGGATGTTGCACTGCCGCCGTGTTGAGAGAGGTCTTGTCAGCACCCGCACTTAACGTTGCGCGAATATCCTGCAACGTGCGAATACCGCCGCCAACGGTTACGGGAATAAACACCTGCTCTGCGGTACGGCGTACAACGTCCAGCATAGTTGCGCGGTTCTCATACGAGGCGGTAATGTCTAGAAAAACCACCTCGTCGGCTCCTTCCGCGTTATAAAACTTGGCAAGTTCTACCGGATCGCCAGCGTCACGGAGATTGACAAAATTTACGCCCTTGACAACTCGACCTTGCGCCACGTCCAGGCATGGAATAATTCTTTTTGTCAGCACTCCCGTTACCTCTCCAGCTCGTGTATTGCGGCCCCCAGGTCGATATCACCCGTATAGATCGCCTTGCCAACAATAGCCCCTTCAACCCCCATTGCCGCGAGTACATGCAGGTCTGCGAGCGAGCTTACACCGCCGGAGGCAATCAGCGAATATATAGCTGTAGAACGTACAATCGCGGATTGCATGTATCCTAACGCCTCGATGTTTGGCCCCGTGAGCGCACCGTCCCGTGCGATATCCGTGTAGATGAAACGACGCACGCCAATCGCACTAAGCTCGGTTGCCAGGTCTGTCGCCAGCACGTCCGACGTTTCACGCCACCCGGCAATGGCGATCCTGCCGTCGCGAGCATCCAATCCCACCGCGATATGGTCTCCATAGCGATCAAGCGCGGCTTGCAACAGCACACGATTTGTAATCGCGATGGTTCCAAGAATCGCTCGATCTATTCCCACATCAAAAATCTGCTCGATATGTTCCATTGAGCGCAAGCCTCCGCCAACCTCGATATGCATATGCGTCGCGGCTCTCATACGTCTCAGCAGGTCGATATTCACAGGATACCCTTGCGCGGCCCCATCGAGATCGACAACATGAAGCCACTTCGCGCCGGCTTTATGCCAGCGTATAGCCACGTTCACAGGATCGTTATCATACACCGTTGTCTGGGCATAGTCCCCCTGGTAGAGGCGCACACACTGCCCGTCTTTGATATCAATTGCGGGAAGAATAATCACGCGTTCACCCACTTTACAAAATTTCTGAGCAGTTGTAGCCCCGGCGTCCCGCTCTTTTCGGGATGAAATTGCGTTCCCCACACCTGCTCAGTCGCGATAACGCTACAATACGGCGTGCCATACTCGGTGACAGCCGCGACGCCTTGCCGATCTTGCGGTTCCACATAATAC
>JBBQVS010000074.1:0-20735 GCA_038211295.1 Ktedonobacterales bacterium
TCTATATGTGTTCTTGTAGCACAGTACACGTACCATGTCAACACTCAATTTGCGCAAACGTCCCTCGCCTATCACGCCCCGAGAAGAACGGGCTTGTATCCCCTGCTTAGAAAGACAGGGGCTTTACGCCCCCTTCGGTAATCACAATTATAAGTTCTTCATCATTCCACCTTGCTTAGTCAATTTTTGCAGGAAATCCTGTTTTAAGCTGTAAATAGAGGGCATACTGGTAGTGATATTCTACTTCCCGAAATGCACACAACTTGTTCAAATCGAATTCCTTTGCCTCTTCCCTTAAATTTGTCAATTTCTTCATCTCAATGACGAGCAAATTATTATCATGAGTGCCACGACGATGCACTATGATATCAGGATATACTGTCGTCGCATTAGTATCGTTAATTTGAACTCTTTTGGGATGTATCGTCAATTTCTTCGTGATGTCATGATTACGGTTGTATTCACAATCCACGTCCCACTCATCACCAAATTCGTTCTGTAAATACATGGCGAGCCTATGGGAGATAGAACGCTCGTTTACCTCTTTTTCTAAAAGAAATCTATCACGATCTAGCAAACGCTGTATAGCATTTCGTACTTTGTCTTTTATTGCCTGCTCACTTGGATGTTCAATCATCTTTCCTTCAATCCCCCACCGTAAAGTATAAAGAGAGAAAAAATGTCTCACTAAAGATGTAATGGTCCAGAATTACCATTTCCTTTACCGCCAAGGTCCTCCGTAATAGCCATGAATTGTTCAAGTGCGTTCTGCAAATCTTCGACGATGCTGGCAGCAATAACAGCCGGTGGGGGAAGGTTGTCTGTTCCCTCCAAGCTCTCATCACGTAACCAGAAAAAATCGAGGCTAAGCTTATCACGTTTGAATAGCTCTTCATAACTGAAGCAATGAAAACGTTCGCTCTCTTGCCTTTGATGTCTGTTCGTCGGGTTGTAACACGAAATAAACTCTGTGAGATGTTCCTGTCTCAATGGATTAGTACGAAGCGTGAAATTCATATTGGTGCGCAAGTCGTAAACCCATAATTGTTCCGTCTGTGGATCAGCACTAGCTTGTCGTTTATCAAAGAAGAGCACATTCGCTTTCACACCTTGAGCATAAAAAATGCCTGTGGGCAGACGCAACATAGTATGCACGTCACAATTCTGCAAAAGATTGCGCCGAATCGTCTCACCTGCGCCACTTTCAAAAGCACGTTGTCGGGTACAACAACCGCCACACGTCCATTGACTTTTAGTACATTATAAATATGCTGCAAAAAGTTCAGCTGCTTATTGCTGGTCGTGGTCCAGAAATCTATAATATCCCCCAGAACTTGGATATGGTAATAAGGTAGAATGTCTGTAGCAAGAAAGACTCTTGTGAGGAGAAATGAGAGCCATGCCAAGAAAACGATATAGCGCAGACATCAAAGCAAAGGTTGCCTTAGAAGCGATCAGGGGACAAAAAACCACAAACGAGATTGCCACAGATTATGGAGTGCATCCCAGCCAAATTGCTCAGTGGAAAAAACAAGCGTTGGATGAGCTGCCGCAGATTTTTTCACCAGGACGCAGCGAGCAAAAACAAAGTGATGAAGCATTAACGGCAACCCTCTATCAAGAAATCGGACAACTCAAAGTACAGTTGGACTGGCTCAAAAAAAATCAGGCCGGCTCTCTTGAGCACAAACGGCACTTGATTGAGCCAGAGCATCCAGAGGTCACAATTGCAGAACAATGCGATTTGTTAGGACTTGCGCGTTCGAGTTATTACTATCAACCTGTAGGAGAAACGGAGGAAAACCTGCATTTCATGCTTCTGCTTGATGAGCAGTACACCAACACGCCCTTTTATGGCATCCTAAAGATGACGGAATGGCTGAAAACGCAAGGGTATCGTGTTAATAAGAAACGTGTAGCACGGCTCTTGCGACTCATGGGATTGGAAGCAGTTTATCCCAAACCTCGTTTGAGTGTTCCTGATCCCAACGCTCATCGGTACCCGTACTTATTGAAGGAACTCAAGATTGAGCAAGTAAACCACGTCTGGAGTACCGATATTACCTATATTCGCACTCCTCGTGGCTTTGTCTATCTAGTGGCGATCATTGATTGGTTTGGTCGCTACATTCTTGCTTGGGAAATTTCGGTCACGTTGGATGTCAACTTCTGCTTAGATGCCTTAGATCGAGTTTTGAAGGTGGCACATCCTGAGATTTTTAACAGCGATCAAGGCGTTCAGTTTACCAGTCATGAGTTTACGGGTCGGCTTGAAGCAGCTCACATTCGTATCAATAGAGATGGTCGAGGCCGCGCACTCGATAACATTTTTGTCGAACGCTTCTGGCGAAGTGTGAAATATGAGGAGATGTATCTCAAAGACTACGAGACCGTTCCGATGGCAGTACAGAATTTGAAGGCGTATTTTACCTTTTATAATCAGGAGCGATTGCACCAATCGTTGGGCTATTTGACTCCTGCTGCTGTGTATTATGGATAGGGAAAACATCATAGAGTGAATAGTTGAGTTCTCTCTTATGTACAGGCATTGTGTGTCTTGACATTGGGGGATACCATACCATAGTATTAATCAGCAGCTAGAGACGTATAAATCGAATGCGACTAATGCACAAACAAAGTTAATAGAACACTATCAGAGCATCTTGAAAATAATGGACGATCTTGGACAGATTTTGTATCCAGAAAGTGTCGATACTCCTACGAGCCATCAGGAAGGTAAGGTACTCAGTAGGATACTTTTTTCTTCGTTTGTTGATAACTTTGAGACATACTTATCAGACATCTTGTACGAAATTTTTCTTGCAAATCCTCAAACGTTGAAGTCCAAGCAGCAAGTATCAATAGAGGAAGTTTTAAATTGTTCAGACTTACAGGAATTTATGAAGTACTACGCTAAGCAAAAAATTCTTAAATTACAAAGGGGTAGTGTAAAAGGCTTCATTAAGGAGAACAAACAGATAAGCGAATTAGATGTGTTTGATGAGAATAGTCAAAATGATATAGAAAAGATACTTCAAATTAGGCGCTTGTATTCTCATCGGAACGGGATAGTAGATGAGAAGTTCTTACAGTATTATGCTGGGCAGTTTGATTTAAATACAGAGCATCAGATGCCTATCGGTGAAATTTGTGATAAACTTTATTACTTGGCAGAAGTTGCGCAACGAATTGATGTAGCGGCAGTAGCCAGATATCAGCTAGCACAGGTGAACAATTGATGCATAAAAGCGTATGATTGCTCAACTGTTAAAACATACATTCATCAATCATTCTTGTACTGACTACATAGGACATCCACTTGCAATGTCTATGGTTTTCTGTAAGCGGATGCTCTGACTGGCCAGTACAAAGCGTTTTATGCTGAAAGCGGAATGTCCATATATTCCGCCTCAGTCAGGGACTGAGGGAGAGGTAGGTTGTCTTCACGCATCATCTGAAGATGTTCTTGCAAGGCTTCTTTCATGAGTTGTTTTACTTCTTCTCTCGTATCTCCGACTGCGACGCAGCCTGGCACATCTGGAGAATACGCTCCATATGAGTCTTCGCCTTTTTCGATGATGACCAAAATTTTCGCCATCTCACTCCTCCTTCTCTATTTGAGCTTGCTTAAAGACACTGAGCAATGTTCCAACAGGCATGTCCTTTCCAGAATGCCCAGAGATTGTTACTATTCCCTTCTTTGTTGGATGCTTATAATGTCCATGATCTCCACGTACTCGCGCAAGATACCATCCATCTGTTTCTATACGTTTGATGACATCACGTACTTTCACACAAACGGCCTCATTTCTTCCGTCCTTTAAGAAGAAGTATACAGCATACCTGGATAATGCGCTAGAGAAGTTTTATCAGCATATGTTAAGTGACACAAAGAGGAGAGGTCGCAGGCCGCGTACCGCTCGGCGAGGCGTTCAGGTGCGACTTTTGAGTAACGTCCTTTCCCTAGCAGTGCGAAGACTTCCTGGTATGTTGCATCAAGCTCTTGTAAATCAATACGTTATCGCTGGACAAGCAACCTCACGTCCTCGATGTCACGCGTCGTCCCCCGCTCTATTTTGCTGAGGGCAATACTATAAAAGTCAAAGTAAAAGACTTCTATCTATCCGTATCGACCAAACTAGTGAACATGAGCTTCCCATTGCGATGGCAGGGGTATGAAGTGCCACAGTTTGAAGTTGGAACGCTACTGAAATGTACAACAGGCGAGCGTAAGTGGTGGACGGAAGAGGGAAAGTTACCCGTAGCAGGACATGGAACGTTTCGCAAAGCAGGAGCCGAGCATATCTATCAGCTCTATGAGCGACGTGGTAGCTTTACCCTGACAACTAGCGATATCGAAGCGTGGCGCAATGAGCATAAGGTGCTTGTGGGCGAACGACGCAAAGCCAGTGCGCGACTCACGGCGGCGGCTCGCAAAGCGAAAAAGATGAAGCACGTAGAGGTATAACTCGCGACACTACACGCATTGTCTTATGTAAGAATTTTGCGATTCTTCTCTCTGAGCATTGCTGATTATCTTCTGATATTTCGCGAGTACGCTTCGGTAGCCTGTCGAGCGGATACATTTCGGAAGGAAGAATGAAGCGGGAAGAAACGGAGACTAAAGCAGGGGGGTGTATACTGTTTTCAGTGGTGAATGATGATTGTGGGGTGCCAATTTGTTCTGATACGTAATGCTCCGCCTGATCCGTGTGAATATGCCTCCGTGCAGTGAATGTTGAGCTTTCCTGCTCCGTTCCTGTCCCGTCGAGAACTGTTCCCACGCCAGTCGTTGTACTGTTGCGTCAGACAAACTTTCCGAGCATCTTCACCACAGACCATAACCTTTCCGTCTCTCTGTCTTCCCTCCAACCAGAAGCACGAGCCAATCAACAATGGCGTTGGTTAGCTCGTGCTTCTGGCTTTCTCTGTTCCATTTCTCCAATGCATAACCTGAAATTTTCTTTCCTTGCGTCTCGTGTATAGAGCAAAGGAGAATTTCGATGATTGACGTTACCACATTTTTCGCTGGCAATGACCGGGTGCGAATATGTCGCCCTGGCATGTGTGGAGAGGATGGACAGTACGTACTATACTGGATGCAACGCGCCCAACGCGGGCAAGATAATCATGCCCTCAACGCGGCTATCGCGCTGGGCAACGCTTTACATGTACCTGTCCTTGTCCTCTTCGTGGTTTCAGACTATCCTGCGGCGAACTTGCGTCACTATACCTTTATGCTTGAAGGCATCGAGGTCGCGGCGAAATATCTTCGGGAGCGCGGCACACCATTGCTGTTGCGGCGCGGCACACCACCTGCAGAAGTTATGAAGCTTGTACAGGAGCTACGTATCGCGGCAGTTGTCAGCGACGAAGCGGAACTACGTACTCCCCGCTCCTGGCGTGCCGATCTGCAAGAACGAATGTCCGTACCCTTTGCCTGTGTGGATGCCGACGTGATTGTGCCAAGCAAGTTTTTTCCAAAAGAAGAGTGGGCCGCTCGCACACTGCGCCCAAAGATACAGCGTCTTATCCCAACATACCTGCAAACGATTGTTGACGAGGAGACCGAACACCCACTACAAACAACTCCCATTGACGCGGGCGAGGTTGCCAATCCTTTGAACTATCTTGCGAGCTTAAAGATTGATCGTAGCGTCGAACCATCGCCACAATTTCATGGGGGACAGAACGAGGGCAAGCGGCGTCTTGCTACGTTTATCAAAGAGCACCTACCCGGCTACGCGACACGGCGCAACCTGCCAGAGGTTTCCGAGACAAGCGAGCTTTCGGGCTATCTGCACTTCGGGCATATCTCAGTACAACAAATGGCATGGGAGATCGCGCAACATGTGCCAGAGGAGACGGGAAGCGCGGAGATAGACGCCACCGGTGGGCGCACCGCGTATCTGGAAGAGTTGATTGTACGGCGCGAACTGGCGATCAATTTTGCGTTACGCAACCCCCACTATGATACACTAGAGGGATGTCCCGATTGGGCGAGAAAGACGCTCACGAAGCACGCGAACGATCCGCGCCCCTGGGAATACACGCGTGAGGAACTGGAATTTTCTCGTACACATGACGAACTGTGGAATGCTTGTCAGCGCGAGATGGTGACGACGGGCCGTATGCATGGCTATATGAGAATGTACTGGGGTAAAAAGATACTTGAATGGACGGCATCGCCTGAAGTCGCGTTCGCTGATGCGGTATATCTCAACGACAAATACGAGATCGACGGGCGCGATGCGAATGGTTATACAGGCATCGCCTGGGCCATCGGCGGCAAACATGACCGTCCCTGGGCGCCCGAACGTGCTATCTTCGGGCTTGTGCGCTACATGGCTCTAAGCGGAATGCAACGCAAAATGGATACCCGTGCCTACATTTACAAATGGGGGGGGAAATACTCATGACGGCTCGCCCCCGTCATGCCGACATATCTATCACGTTGTTTTCATCTCAACGTCAGCGAGAACTTCAACGAGGGCGGTAGGTTCACGAATGTCAATCGCCAGTTTGTTGTCAACCGCGCTCACATACACCTCGCCGTTCTCTGGAATGTCAGCGAGCAGGATACGCATACTAAGCGGAACCGTTAATAGTTTCTCAATGACGCGGCGTAGTGGACGCGCACCTTGCGTCTCGCTAAAGCCCTCTTTACACAACAGGTCTATCGCGCTTTCGTCTGCCCGCAAGGTTAGTCCTTGTTCTAACAACCGTGCGCCAAGCTCGTTCATTTGCAGTCGTGTAATTTCACGTGCTTGCGTCTGCTCCAATGGATGAAAGATCACCACCTCATCAATACGGTTGAGAAATTCTGGGCGGAACGTCTGACGCAACCGTTCCAGCAAGCGGTCACGCTGCATGTCGTCGGCATTGGCCTTGATACTGGCTCGGAAGCCGTGCGGCATTGAACGCCCCAGCATGTCCGTGCCAACGTTCGAGGTCATAATCCAGATGGCGTGTTGCGCGTCCACCGTATGGCCCTGTGCATCGGTCAGCCGACCAGCGTCAAATACCTGTAGGAAGAGATCAAATACTTCAGGGTGTGCCTTTTCAACCTCGTCAAGCAGTACAACACAGTGTGGACGGCGACGCAGTTTGCCTGTCAATTGGCCTTCCTGATCGTACCCGACATATCCTGGCGGAGAGCCAATCATACGCGAGACCGCGTGCTTCTCCATATATTCAGACATGTCAACACGAATGAGATGTTCCGGTGAGCCAAAGACTTCCGATGCCAGCGCACGCGCAAGCTCCGTCTTGCCAACACCAGTTGGGCCGAGGAAGAGGAATACACCAGCAGGACGATTGCGCGGCTTGAGGCCAGCACGCGCAACCTGAATCGCTTGGCTCACGCGCTTGACCGCCTCGTCCTGTCCAACCACACGCGACTTGAGGCGGGCGTCAAGACTGAGCAAGCGATCTCGCTCCTCGCGGCCCGGCGCACGCACCGGTATACCTGTACGATTAGAAATAACCTCGGCGATCATGGCAGCCGTGATAACTGGTGACGCTGTCTCGTCTTCGTCCTCGAACGCTTGCTCTTCCTGTATCTCTTGCTCAATAGAGAAAATACGCGCCTGTGAACATGCTTCATCAAGCACGCTACATGCCTTGTCGGGCAGACGCAAGTTGGGCAAGTATTGTACGGAGAGATGAACAGAGGCTTCCAGTGCCTCATCAGTAATTGTAGCGTGGTGATGCTGTTCATATACGTCACGCATACCGCGCAGAATTTCCAACGCCTCTTCCGATGTTGGTTCCTCAATCTGAATTGGGCGCAGACGGCGCTCCATCGCAGCGTCTTTTTCGATTGTGCGGTATTCCTGAGGTGTAGTCGCGCCAATACAGCGCAGACGTCCGCCAGCGAGCGCGGGTTTGAGAATACCCGCCGCGTCGATGCTACCATCTGCCGCGCGTCCTGTGCCGATTAGCAGGTGCATCTCGTCAATAAATAGAATGATATCGCCACTGCCCTCGGCCTCTTCCAGGACTTTGAGCAGTCGCTCTTCAAACTCGCCGCGATACTTCGTGCCAGCGACGAGCGAACTCGCCGAAAGCTCAATCACGCGTTTACCACGTAGCTCAGGTGGCACCTTCCCGTCAATAATACGTTGGGCTAGCCCACCAACAATCGTGGTTTTGCCAACGCCAGAATCACCAATCAGGATAGGGTTGTTGCGATCTTTGAGCATCATAGTTTGCATCAACAGTCGAATCTCTTTGTCGCGTCCAATAAGGGGCGTGAGTTGTTTATTCGCCGCCTGCTTGGTCAGGTCGCGGCCCAGACGTTCCAGTACGGAACCGCCCTTTGTCGCGCTCTCCTGGTTAAGGACACCGGGGATATCGGCGGGTATTGCGTCGGGGCCAGGGTTGGCCTGTGGCACAAGCTCTAGTAGCGCACGTGCGTTACTGGTTGTGATGAGGTCAACCAACTGAGTCGGATTGATGCCAAGTTTTGTCAGAAGTTCATGCGTCACACCATCGCCTTCACCCAGCACCGCCTGCGCTATCGCACGTTCGTCAACTGTTGCCGTACCTGCGTTGGTCGCGTTACGTTCCGCCGTAAGCAAGATTTCTTTGCAGCGTCGTGTGGGCAAAATAGGCGTGTCGCTGGTAGCCTTGCCCGACCCTAACGCGAGCCGAATAACGTCGCGCACCTGTTTAGAAGAAAAGCCGAGGCTACGTAAGGCGTCCTGTGTGCAACCTCCATCGAGTTTTGTAAGCGCGATAAACAGGTGTGGCGTACCAAGATAATCTTTATGCATCCGTCGCGCCTCACCCAGCGCGAGTTCAAGTACGGCACGCAAGAAGCGACGATCAGGTGAGTTTGTGGAAGGGAACATTGGCGGCATGATATGGTTGTCGTCAAGGCCATCTATGCGTGGCTCAATGGGTCGCTCTTTGTTCGCGAGTGAGCCAACAACCAGACGTTGTGTTGGGTCGCCGTATAAGACAAAGCTCATCCACGAGGTATCGTCAGGATGTTGTTGCGTCATCGTGACGCGTGTGCGCCGTAACGCCTCGCCCAGCGTGACTCCATCCGCGACATCCTGATAAAACAGGGCGGTAAACTCGCGGGTACGTGCGGAGTTAATAGGCCAGCGAAGCGCAACAACTGAACCCGCACCTGCGGTTAGCAGATTTGCTGCGACACGCTCCATTGTCTCGTCGCGCTCTTGTTGCGCGGGAAGCAGACTGCCATTACGACCTGGGCGCTCGTCTTCATGATAGCTCAAAAAGATAAGCGGATGCTTGGGTAACGCCTGTAAGAGTTGCTCTACGGCACCACCATCCAGACGTGAGTTACCCGCGAGTGCCAGCACTGGTTCGCCCGTCGCGCTTGTGAGTGGCAGGGGGCCAGCGTAGTGAATGACGTGGGGCGTGTCTGTAGTCAAACGCATTCGCATCTCTAGCTGATTGGCTTGCTGGCGGTAAAGAATACTGCGCGAAATCGTCTCTGGCAACGTTGTGCAGAGTGTCGCAACCTCTTCTTCCGCGCTCCCCCGTTCACCTGTTGGATTCACTAGAAAAAGCACTGAGAGTCCTTGCGCATCGCGGCGGCCTAGCTTGCGTTGTGGTCGTTCCACAAGTGGTGCGCGATAGAACGGCTCGCGCCCATTTTGTACCATGCGTCCAATCCCGATGGATTGTGAAAGGTAACGCGGCGGTTTAGCTTGAGCGTCAAGGAGCAATTCCCAGGGAATATCGGGCGTGTTTGTGTTTAGGATGAGCGAAGTATCTAGCCGCCGTAGCGCGTCCTGTATCGGCGTTGGAAGAAGTGTTTCAAAAAGAAAACGTCCAAGCGTAAGCAACGTCTCGTTGACCACACCCAGCTTCACCGTCTGCCGCTTCGCCTCGGCCTGCACCAACGTATGCATCGACTGACCCGCCGTTTGCATAGTGCGCCGCAGACGTTCGCGTATCTCGCTTGTAAGCTCTGTGGTATAGTCCTGACCTATGGAAGTCGGACTTTCGGGAAGATCAAGACGAAAACGGTACGCGGTCTCAGTACGGGTGATGCTTAATATAGCTGCTTGTTCCATAGATAACTTCTCTTCTACAATCTTCCCACAACATCATATGCCAATAGCACAGACGCTTCCTACAAAAACGATAGCACATAAGGTGCAAACGCAATGAAAGCATTTGCCTCAAATCTTCTTCTGAGTATGTATAGCAGAACTAGTATACGAGCCAACCCGTATGAGTGTCAATAGTTGGGTTGCTCACAAGCGCGGTTGCTCATAACACGCAGTCTTCGCGCCATTCTCTGTATTGGGCGCGATCAGCGAAAAGGTCTGGTCACGATTGAGCACAGTATTGAAATACTTGCCAGTAGTTTTGAGTGTCGGGCAGCTTCCCGGCGTAGGCAGAATGGTCAGATTCATTTCAGGATACGAGCCAGATTGCCGCTGAACCAGTAAGTTATATCCATCGTGTCCCATCGGCGGCATGTACCACGAGAGCGACAGGGTAGCGGTACAGTTCTTTGGAATAAGCACCCACCCGCCGTACATGGCGCGTTGTGGCTCATCGCTGACCATGCTGGTTGGTGGCCCCTCCTGATTCAATGGGTGGTACTGCCGATCATACTGATGGTTCGCGTTATTTGCCTGATCGGTCTCCGCCATGGGGTCGCTCTGACCGGCAGGACAGAGCAAATCGCCATTGTCATAGGGGTCATCCTTACATTTTCCAAAGGCCGTGCCATACCCACAAACAGGCGTACCTATACCAAGTTGTTCAAAGCCGTTGCCGCTTAGAAACTTGCTTGTCGGCGGCACATACACACGCACATAGTCATGATAGGTGTCAAGGCCATACACCTGATCTATCTGGTGATAGACAAAGCGTATTTGCAATGAATGTGTGGCACCGCCGTTTGCGTCGAGCACAACAGTATCACGCATGAGTGTACGGACATATTGCGAGCTTTTGTTCGCGTCCACATTAGCCTGTACCACAAACAGGCCATCATGAGTCGTTGAGCGGTCTACAACGCCCGCCGCGTCATATTTTTCAAGCAGAGTCTGAATTTGCGTATTCGCGACATACACCTGTAGGTCGCGGGTTCGCAGTGCGTGCAGCATCTCGTGCGTGATGGCGACTATATCATTCACCGACGCGTGCCGTACTTTGTCAAGCAGCAATTTGGAGACGCGTTTTGTAAAGAGCTTACGCGCGATATCCGCGTTATCGTTATGCTCAGCAAGTTCCGCTTTACGAATGCCAGCATTGTCTAGCTGATAGTAGTGTAATTTGCTTTCAAGGTTCTGCGCCGTAACAGTCTCTTGATACTCTGGTACATAAATTGGCCCAACCGCCGCAAGCACACGCGAGATCAAGAAGGGCGAGAAGCAGATTACGCCATCAACCTGATGCTGAAATTCGTTTTTGTACACGTCAATAGCGATACGTGCGGACGTTGGGAAGTCGGCAGACAGGTTGGAGTCGCGCAGACCCCAGTTCGCGATAGGCCACCACGAACGGTACGCCGGCGGCGCGAACTGACCCGCGTTAGGAGGATTGGGATTATTTTCCTCGTAGATGCCAATATTCTGCAAGTTGATTGGCCCCATACGCCCACCATTGAGGGTTAACTCACTGAACTGTCCAGTGAAACCACCAGTGGGACGAAGTTCCGCACGATCCATCGTCTGAACCAGAAAGGTGCGTGCTTGACCCACACCAAGTATCCACCCTATCGCATCAAGCATATCATGTGCCTGCGTTATGTCCGCGATGGCGGAGGGTAGCAATGCAATGCCCTGAGCAATCTGGTCACGTTGTGTCTCGCTAACCGGAAAAATATCAAGCGAGAGAGCGGGAGTCTGTGACTGTATGTCCTTTAACAAAGGCAAAACATACTCTATCGTCATGCGCGTCTCCACCAGCATCGGCGGCGTCACAAGCGGCTCCGTTGAGGCCGCGAGCGGCGAACTGCGAAGGGCGGGGGCGAAACGAACCGCGGTCTTTGTCAATGCCTGTCCAATATCTGTCGCGTCGGTTCCAATCTGGCAGAGTGCAAGAATTGAGGAAGCATACTTGGGAAGACCACTATTGAGTGCGGTAATATAGACGCTATTCGAGAGTTCAGCGTGCAACGCGTTGAAGTCGCCACGCGCCCCCTCTAACTCGACCTGTACCTGCTGCAATTTAGCACTATCGAGATTGCTTGTATGGCCTTTGAGATCGTTGAAAATGGTACGTACATGTAACAGATGTTGAGTACCACTATAGCCATGACTGACTATTCCCAGCAGGCTTATACTATCGCCAATATTGAGTAGTGTTGGCAGCAAAGAGCCAAGCACAAAGATGAGCAAGAGCAGTTTCGCACGCTTAGAATGCGGTCGCATCGGCCCAGATGCCACATGAATAGCAAGACGCTTTGGCGAAAGTTGCGTGGCATCAGGCATAGCGGGTGGATGGAGAGACGCGGAAACGGGCATACGTTGCGGCCCAACGGTGTTGTTGTACACGTTGGGCGCGAGCGGTATACCAACAGAAGGGCGAGCCGCCGCAATATTTCGTTGTAGACTATTTCTACTAGAGAGCGCAACATGTTTCAGCGTATCAATCTTGACACGCTCGTTCTTGTTGTTCAGGTTGACAACCGGGTCCGTCGAAGGAAAACTTCCTTGCGATTTTTGCATATCCGCGAGCATAAAGGGCGGCACCTGAAACCCATTGGGTGCTGACACAGGGCCTCTATTGCCTGGCCCGGTCAAAGGATCAGTATGTGTACGATACGGCGGGACGGGAGGGGCTGAGTCGTGAGTTGGCGCAGCAGGAACAAAAGGCGGCTTGAACAGGTTTTTTGTCTGGCGTCTGCCAGCTGCTCCACCATTTTGCTGAAAATCTGGCAAACCAGATGTATTTGGTCTATCTACCATACAACCCCTCTAATAAAAACATATATGAAATAGGCACATAATTTTTTGCGTGTTTATGTTCTGTGCTGTGATGATTTCGTTCCCTACTTAATCATAACGCACTGAGGTGACGTTTGTTCCCTTTTATTTCCTCTGTTCACCCATTTATCTCATAAGGGGAAATGCTAAGACAGAGTACCCTCTTTCAAAGGGGGGTTTTTGAAGAACGCTTGAAAGGGAACATAGCGCGGGAAAGAGAGGTATGAAGGACATGAAAAGAGAAAGCACGATAACATAACGGCGCGAGAAAGAGCATGATAGATATCATGACAGGGGCAAGCCCTGTCACTACCATACACGAACTCGCGTGACGGAGTCCCGTCATACTCTCTCATTTTGTATGCCTGTTAGATGAAGCTTGGCTCGTGCATGGTTGCGATACAGGCGTCCGAGGGCTTCTGGGTGGGCGCATCGTCAAAAGCTGAGATAATGCTATTCACACAAGTAGAGTTGTATTCCGCGCCATGACCGAGGCCAGGGAAGAGAAAGTAATAGCTATTTTTGAGCGTCTGGGCCGCAAGCTTGCCGTTTACAGGCGGGGTAATCGGGTCATATTCGTCGCTGAGTACCAGTGTGGGAATAGCACTCACAACGGCTTGCTTTTGCACGGCAGGAGCTTTCTCCACATTCCACAGGTGACAGACGTCGTATTCTTGCTGAAGGCTGGCACGGAGCGCGGGTTGAATCTGCGGCACAATCCCCTGTACAGCAGCGTTGATGTCCTCTTGCTTCACAAAGGGCCAGTCTTCGTTGCACTCGTGCGAGTAGAACATACCATCGCTGAAGGTATCGTCAAACTCAACCAGGCCATAAATTTGCGATAGGAGTGCATTGTTGTGGTCACGCACCTGAAAAATCATTTTGGGAAGCACGGGAATTAGTTGCGTGCCATACAGCGCACTGAAAAGTACAAATACAAAATCATCGCCTGCCATCACTACGGTGTAGCTTTTGCCCGTTGTATTATCCGTTGTTTGAAAGTGTACGGGATTGGCGTTCAATTGCGTGACAAGCTGATAAAACACGGTATCGAGATGGGGATAGAGTCCATTGCAATGAGTGTCAGCAGCACATCCCTGGAAGAGTGTAGCGAAAACACGCTGCGCTGTTGTTGGTAGATCGGTGCGGTTCCTCTGTGGGGGATATACGGAGTCCAACACGACGCTATGAATGACCGATGGATACAGGCGCATCGCGGTGAGGGCAAGGCGCGTGCCATAAGAGACGCCGTAGAGGTTTGCCTGTTTGTAGCCCAGGGCCACGATAAGGTCATGGACATCGGCGGCATTCTCTAACGAATTGAACGCGTTCAAATCCACATTGGACGCGATAAGGCGGTCATGACAGGTTTGCAGTGCTTGTAATTGAAGACGTTCGGCGTCCTTGGCGTTCAGGCGCGTATTGAGCAGGTCATACTGGAGTTTTTGCGTTTCGCTACACTTGAGCAGAGGCGTAGCATAACCTGTGCCACGCTGATCGAACATAATCAAATCATGGTTGAACACAAAACGCGAGTAGTTAGAGGTCGAAACATAATGCGCCCAGTTATCGAGCGATGGGCCACCGGGGCCGCCTTCCAGACGTAGCACGGGAAGCGGATCGTTCTCGACGTTCAACGCCTTGAATATAGCTACAGGAAGTTGCACCGTCGCACCCGTTGGCTTCTGGCGATTTTCAGGCACGGTGACATACCCACACTTGACTGTCTGTCCGTCAATCATTCCTGCCCCAAGCTGAAATGGACACGCGGCACTATGAAAACTACTCGTTGGCACAATCGGTGCTGATGAGGGAGTTGTTCCCGATGGTGTTGGTATCTTGACAGTTCGCGTACTAAACACGCTGGACAGTGCAACAAGCGCGACGAGAAGCAGTACCAGCACAAGGCCGCCTCCACCGAGGAGCAATGGTAACGTGCGCCTATTTCGACGTGTAGGGGGCGTGACGGGCTGTGCCATGGGTTGAGGATAGGAGAACGATGCCTGTTGCCGCTGTACAGGGGGTACAAAGAACGAGACGGACGGGACAGGAGGTGCGATAGATGTTTGTTGTACAGGCGGAACAGGTTGTATAGATTGCGGAGGTGACATTTGTGGCGGTGGTTGCCCTAAAGATGAGTATTCATAATAGGGAGTGTCGTTTTCTCCATAAGGCTGCTGTATGTTTTGAGTATTGGGCTTTTCTTCCAATGTAACACCAATTTTTCTTGTCCTACTGGTATATTGTATGCGTGAGGCATGTGTGACCTTTGCGCTGAAAATCGCACACGCCTCATGTAGCAATATATCAAATCGTTTTTTGCTTAGCCATTATACATCAGGTTGTGGGTAACAGGTAGCCCCTATCTGCGTAGTGCTGACTTTTGGAAGTATGAAAGTTGTGTCCTGTTTTAGCACGGTGTGAGCGTGTAAGCCCAGCGTGTGTAATGCTACACATGCGCCCGGCGTGGGAAGAAGCGTCAGGTCTAGCTCTGGAAATGTCCCCGCCTGCTTCTGTACAAGCACACTATAGGCCGCGTGTCCAATCGCTGGCACATACCACGAGAGCGTAACATTCATGGTGCAATTCTTAGGGATGACCACATAGCCTCCGAACATACCGCGTCCCGCTTCATCGCTGAGCATGTTCGTCGGCGGCCCAACCTTGTTCAGTGGGTGCCACTGCCCCGTGTAATCATCGTTAATCATGGGAGCAGACGCACCACCATCGTACTGACCTGCGGGACAGACCATTTCGTCTTGCGAGTAGATACTCCTTGCGTCACATGCCACAAGGGGGCCACCGCAGAGCGGTGTACCAGTATCGAAGCCATTGCCGCTCAAGAACTTCGCGGTTGGCGGGACATAAACACGTATATAATCGCGGTACGTATCCAGTCCATAGACAAACCCAAGTTGTGTATACATGAGTTGAATTTGCAAACTATGAGTCGCGCCGCCCTTCGCGTTGAGTGTCACGGTATCATGCATCGTTGTTTTGACATATTGCGATGCTTTACTCGCACTCACATTTGCCTGCACAATATATACGCCATCGTGTGTGGTAGAACGATCAACTCGCGCCGCATATCCGTACTGCGAAAGCACATTTTGAATTTGCGTGTTCGCTGTGTACACCTGTAAATCCTTTGTCTGCAAATCGTTCAGCATCTGTTTGCCAAGCGCGAGAAGCAGTGTGGGCGACGCGTGACGCACGACATCCATCAGCGTGCGAGCTACAAGTGAGGTAAAGTGCTTGCGGTCAGAGGTCGATTTGTCGCCCGATGAGATCGCGACCTGCTTGGCGATACCCGCATTATCAAGTTGATAATAGTGGAGACGCTCTTCTAGGTTTTGCGCGGTGATTGTTTCGTTATACGACGGGATACGCACCGGCCCCGTTACCTGCAAGATATGCTCAATCAAAAATGGCGTAAACAGCACTACACCATCAACCTGACGATGCGTTTCTACTGCATACTGTTTGATAGCGATCTGCGCCGACGTTGGAAAATCGGCGGACAAGTTCGAGTCACGCAATCCCCAGTTGGCGAAGGGCCACCACGAGCGATACGCGGCAGGCGCGAGTTTGTCCGAGGTTGGACTATTATCAGTATACTCGACCAGCGAGATGTCGCGAAGCGAGAAGGGCGCGACCCGTCCACCTACAATATGCAATTCGCCGTATTGTCCAGTAAAGCCGCCCGTTGGGCGCAGCTCGCCGCGATCCATTGTTTGTACTAAGAATGTGCGCGGCCCACTTACGCCGAGGAGCCACCCGCCAGCATCGACGAGTGAACGCGCCTGTACCAGCATAGCTTTGGCCTGTGGTAAAAGCTGAATGAGTTGCTGCACCTGTTCACGTTGATGCGCGTTTATAGGTAGATCGGAAAGTGACATCCCCTGCGTTTGCTGTTGCATATCGTCAATATAAGGCATAGCTTCGTCAATAGTGGACTCGATAAGCTTGAGGTCTGCGGGTGTTACAAGCGCGGTCTGTGAACTCGTCAGCAAGGGGCCACGCAACTTGGGAGCCAATATAAGCGCGGCGTTGATGACAACCTGCCCAATACTGGCGACATCAGCCCCCACGTGGCTCGCGGCTCGCGCTGAGGTAATCTGAGCACGATACTGAGGCGCATACTGCTCTATCAAAGGAATAAACGAGCTATGATCCAGCGTAGATTGCACTAGCATAAAATCGCTTTGCGCTGCGGCAAGCTCTTTTTTCGCACGCTGTAACGCATTCGTATCGAGTATCTTTGATGTACTCGCAGAAGAGGTAGCAGTTTTAGGCGCGATAAAGATAGACTTGACCGTGAGCAAATGTTGCACACCACTTGAGGCGTGACTCTTGAGTGTCGTATAGGTTGTATATGCCTTTATGCCGTATAGCATTCCTCCGATTGTAGGAATGGCTATCCCTGTCAGAAGTATAGCAATGAGCACAAGCGAAAGCCACTTGTGGGCTACAATTTGCCGACGCAACACTGTACGCATCCGAGGTTGTCGCGGTATGTTTAATGCGGGTATCTCCTCGGTTGTCCGCGTTTCAGGTTGTGCCACCATGCAATCATTTATAATAATAATCGGCAGATCAGTGGGAGTCACAGGGTCATGACGTTCCAACTTTACAATTGGACCTGTAGTGTTTTCTACTATAGTTTGATTGACAAGTGGTACGGTTGTTTTAGCTTTGCGTACAATTTGCGTGTCTGATGGCTCTTCACTAGCGGCAACAGGAACAAGCGGCTCGTCCCCAGATGATATATTGGACATATACGGCCCCTAAGCAATAAGAGTAGAAAAGTATGCCTCTTTGCTGTATTCCGCCTCTTATTTGATATTTTATCGTGATTATTTGGAGTATCTCACTAAGTATAACGTACAAGAATAGGCACACGTTTCATATTGTTGCTGAGTTTTTCCGAAAATAGGAAAAATGGCAAGAAAGCGAGTTCTGAAACGAATATTTCCCAGTAGGTTACATAATTTTACTACTTTGTTCGCGTTCGTTCCGTCTATACCATGTGTCTGTACGAGAACGCTCAACCATATGTTGTACAGATATTTCTACACAGCAGTATATAAGCTTGTGTGTGTCTACAATTATTGTTTCTATAGTAAGTTGTCAATCATTGTTTCACAATGAAAAGGGGTTCAACCGTATGTCAAAACAGATACGCTTACTCGCAGTTTTCGCAATCGCGATGACCGCAATGTTCCTTCTGCCAGCGATCAGTTTCGCGGCACCACGAACCGTCGAGCATACCGCGAACAAGGTAACAACCGTTTCGTTAGCGTTCACGGCAACCGTCCCCAACACAACCGTAGCTCTGACCGGCGGCTTAAAGCTGGGCTTCACCAAGTCTGGTAGCTTCGATGGCACATTCACCCAACCTGATGGCAGCAAACTTGGCGTTGGTGGCAAACTGCAAAGCACCGGCGATTTCAACATCATTTTCTACAACAACAAGGGCAGCAAATACATCGTCGGCGTCGGCAAACTGAACGCAATGGGCGTATTTGTTGGCACCTTCCAGATCAAAAATGGCCCTAGCGGTATCTGGAGCGCAATTCCTGTTGCAAATCCAGCAGGCGTGCTTGCTCTCGCCTTCACAGGCAAAGTCGGTACAACCTTCCTGTCCGGCGCGATTGTGCTTGACGCGAAGACACTCAAAGGAACCTTCAACCTGCCAAGTGGCGCAGTCCTTCCCGTTTCCGCAACACTCATCAAGAACAGCTACTACCAGATCAAGGTTGACTTCGGCGGCGGCGCAATCATCGGCTATGGCAAATCAACTGCCACAGGCTTTGCTGGCCCCTTCACCGTCACAGCCTCTGGCGCAAAAGGCAAATGGGTTGCTAATGTCTTTGGCTTCTAAATAACGACGGCACTCCCTACACCTATGGATAAAAGCATGGTGCGTTGTACTCTTGATTGTAGTACCACGCATCATGTCTTTGTGTTCTCGCCCTTTCTTGCCTTGTACCACACATTGCTTGTATAGTAGGAGCAAAGCGTATCAGTTGAAAGGAAACAATGAGCATGGGACTGGCATGGAAGATTGGCGAGGGTATAAACGTCAAGCTAAAAGAGTACGCGCCTGATTACATCGACAAGAGTGTCAATCATGAAATAGCAAAAGACACGATGGTGCAGCTTGGCAACGAATTAGGCAAACTACAGGAGTTGTTGGCAGCGGCCCAACATCATAGCATGCTCATCGTGTTGCAAGGCATGGACACAAGCGGAAAAGATGGCACCATTCGACATGTACTCACCTCCGTCAATCCGCAGGGATGTTTTGTCAACTCGTTCAAGACACCAACCTCAGAAGAGTCGCTTCACGATTTCCTCTGGCGTATTCACAAAGTGGCTCCTAAGCGCGGCATGATCGGTGTTTTCAATCGCTCACATTACGAGGATGTGCTGGTAGTGCGAGTACATAACCTTGTTCCCAAAGACATATGGAGCCATCGCTATCAGCAGATCAACCACTTCGAGAGTTTGCTTGCGGGTAGCGGCACAATCGTACTCAAATTCTTTCTGCACATCAGCAATGAAGAACAGCGACAGCGGCTACTGGCACGTGAACAAGACCGTGATAAAGCATGGAAGCTTTCCGCGAGCGACTGGGAGGAGCGCAAATACTGGAACGACTATCAAGCCGCGTATGAAGACGTACTTAGCAAGTGTAGCACGAAAGAGGCACCGTGGTATGTCGTACCCGCGAACCATAAGTGGTATCGCAACCTCGCGATAGCCCAGACGCTGGTTGACACGATGCATAAATATAAAGATGAGTGGCAATCAGACTTAGAGGCGCGTGGTCAACAGGAGCTTACCGCGCTCCAAAGAATGCGCCAGGAGCAAAAAACCTAACACAGGCAAAGCCACACCGTGCAAGAGCAGCGCAAGCGGCGAAAAGCATAGTAGTTGGCGCGGCTTGCCCGCGCCAGAGCAACGCCCCTGTCACATCAACACCCGCGCCATGCAGCACATTCCTGAATGCTTCATACAACGTCGATCCAGTAGCGTAGCTTTTTGACGCGAGAGCCAACGACCTGTACGGCGTTCTCGAATTGCCCACCGTTGTGCTCGATAATCTTCTTTGAACCAATATTATTTTCGTCGCAGGTCACAAGCACGCGCCGAATACCTGCTGCCTTCGCCTTCTCCAGACCAAGCCGTAACATAAGTGTGCCATAGCCCTGTTTGCGACGGGAGGGACGTACCTCATAGCCAATATGTCCGCCGAACTTAAACAGGTCGTCATCCAACTCATAGCGCAGGTTGACCCGCCCCACAAACTCGTCATTGTCAATAAGCCAAAAGTCCGTGTTGGGGACACGGCCCATTGTCAGCTTTGTACCGTCTTTTTGCTGAATGGAACGCTCAACAAAGGCGTCGAAGTTCTCGGAAAGAAGACGAATATTCTCATCCAGACGTTTCCCCTCGCCCTGCAATTCGCGCACAGACGCAAGATAACTGGCTTTATATTGGGCCGAAGGCTCCACTAACACGCACATGGTCGGTTTTCCTCTACTCTTTTCTTCCAGTATAATCATTTCTCACGAAGTTGGGTAGAGGGAGGAGAAACGCCGCTTTACTTATACCCGAAGAACTGAGCTACAAACGGTTCAAGGGTTTTTTGACACTTCCCCGCTTAGAAAGCAGGGGAATTCTTCTTTCCGCCAGACCGCTTACGGGCTGTACCGACAGGTACAGTCGCAGAGGCGGGACTGTCCAGAAGCGTTTCACAGGCTGCATGTCCTGGAGGTTCCTGTCTGCCCGACAGTACCATCA
>JBBQVS010000075.1:0-20132 GCA_038211295.1 Ktedonobacterales bacterium
ACTGCACGTCTCCTACTTTTATTACAGATTGTTAGCTGCGGATAAACGCGAGTAGCTCGTCGCGTTTCTGCTCCATCAACGCTCTCTCATTGGCTTCGAGGTTGAGGCGTAACAAAGGCTCTGTATTGGAGGAGCGCACATTGAACCACCAGTTGCCGTAGTCTATGGTAAGCCCGTCCAGATGATCGACCAGTTTTGCCCCTTGCCCGAAGTGCTGTTCCAGCCCCTGTAACTTGCTCTGAGCGTCGGTCACTGTGCTATTGATTTCGCCACTGCGAATACCCTTGTCCAATGGCCTGAGCAGTTCTGACAGGGGTTTGCCTTCGACGGAGACGAGTTCAAGCATGATGAGAAACGCGATCAGGCCGGAGTCCGCGAACCAGTTGTCGCGGAAGTAGAAGTGACCGGAATGTTCGCCGCCAAAGATCGCGTTGAGCTTACGCATCTCAGCTTTGATAAACGAGTGGCCCACCCGCGTGCGTACCGCTTTGCCGCCAAGCTGTGTAACCAGTTCTGGCACGCTTTTGGAGACAATCAGATTGTACAGGATGGTCGAGCCGGGGTGTTTGCGCAGGAGGCTATTCGCCATTGCCTCCGTCACCTGTGAACCATCTACAACGTCGCCATGCTCATCGACGGGAAACATGCGGTCCGCGTCGCCATCGAATGCGGCCCCCAGGTCTGCTCCGGTCTCGCGCACCTTTTGCTGCAAATCGACCATGTTTTCTGGTTCTATAGGGCTTGCGGGATGATGTGGAAAGGTGCCATCCAGCTCGAAGTACAGGGGAATCAGTTCGCAGGGCAGGTGCTTGAAGACGCGTGGCATCATCATGCCCGCCATGCCGTTGCCCGCGTCAATTACAACCTTCAATGGCTTAATCTTGCTCACATCAATAAATGTCAGAACGTGCGCTACGAAATCGTCGCTGATATCACGCTGTGTCACAGTGCCTTTGTGTGTTGCATTGGTGAAGTTCCCGCTTACCGCGAGGTCGCGAATATCGGCGAGGCCGGTCTCTTTACTGACGGGAACAGCCTGTGCGCGGCAAAACTTGAGTCCGTTATACTTCCCTGGATTATGCGACGCGGTAATCATGATGCCGGCGGGATAATTGAACTTGCCCACCGCGAAATAGAGGCCATCTGTTGTGGTCAGACCGAGGTCAACGGCATTGACGCCTTGCTCAGTGATGCCACGTAGGACGGCTTCGGCGAGAGCGGGCGACGAGAGCCGCATGTCGCGTCCAACCGCGATTTCGGAGACATTGAAGAACTGGGCGGCGGCGCGTCCAATTCGATACGCCACGTCGTCGGTCAATGTTTGTCCATAGATGCCACGTACATCGTAGGCACTAAATATCTTTGGCTCCACCTGTATCTCTGCTGAACTCATGAGTTGTTTTTCCTCCAATTTTCTAATAATACCCAGGGATCGCCTGAGCTACGGGGGTCGTAGATTTGCCCAACCTCGCTAAAGTGACACTTGCTAAAGGCGTTGCGAGCGGCTCTATTCGCCATCGCCGTTTCCGCGTAGACGCGTGCAATGTTCTGGAAGGTGAAGAGGTAGTATACGAGTAGCGCAATCGCCTCCGCGCCGTAGCCCTTGCCCCAACTCGACTTTTCGCCCAGGCCAAGCCCTACTTCGACCTGTCCCAGCCGCCGATCAACGTTGAAATACGTGATTGTGCCAATGGGGTTATGCTGTTCATCCTCGATGATGAACCAGTATTGGCGTCCGTTGCTTTGTACATAGTTGCGCTCGAACAACGGCACAAATTCCGCCATTGACTGCGAGTGTGGACGGTGGGGATCGTAACGCCATACCTCGTCATCTCGCTCCCAACGATAAACGTTTGCGGCGTCGTTTCCTTGTGGCAGGCGTACCGTGACGCGTTCGCCACGCAGGGGTAAACCCTGCTGATCTACTGGTATCTGTTGTGTCTCTGTCATGCTTCTAACCCTATAGTGTGTGCGAAACTGGTGCCAGCCGCTAGCGAGCCGACGCCGAAAACGTTTGCTAGCGTCTGACCCAGGTCCGCGAATGTCGCGCGTGTCCCAAGATTGACTCCTGTGGTGAGTGCCTGCCCATATGCCAGCAATGGCACACATTCGCGCGTGTGGTCGGTGCCGCGATAGGTTGGGTCAACTCCGTGATCTGCTGTGAAGAAAATTACATCTTCTGGTCGCATGGCCTGCTGTACTTGTACAAACCAGTCGTCCACGTCACGTAAAGCCTGTGCGTAGCCCTGACTATCGCGGCGATGTCCCCACAACATATCGAACTCTACCAGGTTCACGAAAAGCAATCCTGTGAAGTCACGTTCCAGCCAGCGCAGGGTAGCGGCCATGCTCTCTTGATTGGTCTCGGTATGCTCTGCCTGTGTCAGGCCACGACCCGCGAAAAGGTCTTCGATCTTACCAAGCCCAATCACCTCTTTATTGGCTTCTTTGAGCAGGTCAAGCAGGGTTGTGCCAGTTGGTGCAAGTGAGAAATCGCGTCGATGCTCAGTACGTATAAACGCGCCTGCGGTGCCGATAAATGGACGCGCGATAACACGTCCAACCGCATGGTCGCCTGTGAGCATTCCGCGTGCGGTCTCGCACATTGTGTACAGCGTCGCGAGCGGAATCACGTCCTGATGGGCCGCGAGCTGAAAGACGCTATCCGCCGAGGTATAGAGAATGGGCGAGCCTGTACGCACATGTTCGGCTCCCAGTGTTTTGATGACCTCGGTTCCCGACGCGACAACGTTGCCCAGCACCTTGCGCCCAATCGCGTCTTCAAAGTGTGCCACAAGGTCGGCGGGAAAACCATGTGGATAAGTTGGCAGGGGCTTTTGCAGAATAACGCCGGTCATTTCCCAGTGACCTGTTGTACTATCTTTGCCCGCCGAAGCTGAGGCCATGCGCCCATAGCAGCCGCGCACATTATCGCGCGGTGGCGTACCGAGAATGGGCGTAATGTTGCCCAGTCCAATGCTGCCGAGGTGGGGGAGTGCTAAACCACCGATGGCCTGAGCGCAATGTTCAAGCGAACTCGCCCCCGTGTCTCCATAGTGCGCGGCATCGGGATTTTCGCCCGCACCCACGCCATCAAGCACAATCAGTATCGCGCGTCGTATCATGGCAATGCCACCTGCGTTTTCTCCAACGTGGGATAGGTTGTGAGTGGTTCACCAATCAGGGGCAGGGCATAGTCATAAAATGCCTGCGTCACCATCGTTTTCGCGTCATTCATATAGTCTTGCGGTAGGAGAAGTTGTTTATTCGCCACCTGTGCCAGGTCTACCAGCCCCGTGATGCAGTGGTAGCGCGGTTCCATGTGACGAACCAGCGTCACCATCTTGTCCGTTTCGCCGCGCACGAGTGCCTGCACGCCCATTTCGCCCACAAGCTGGGCCTCGTCGCGGTCAACTGCTGAGACGTGCGCGGACGACATGCGTTGCAGGTCTCCCGGCTTGTCGAAGCGTGCGCGAAGCTTCAAGCGTCCCTTGACCAGCTCGACGAGCGACTGGCCCGCCCCACTGAGCAGGGGATGCTGGAACGCGTCGGTTCCCACCTGTCCAACGGAGCCGAGAGCTTGCCCCTGAGCGTCACGGATCGTCTCTGCTGCCGCGACCACAACATAGCCTACGCGTCGATAGACCTCCTCAACCTGTGCCAGAAATGTATCGGCGACAAAGACGTATTCTGGCGTAAGAATAATGTGTGGTGGGTCGTGCTCGTCGCGTTTGCCCAGCGCGGACGAGGCCGTAAGCCAACCCGCGTCACGGCCCATTGTCTCGATAATCTTGACGGGATAATGCCAGGGAATGGAAGCCGTATTCATGGTTGAGTCTATCGTCGCCTGTGCGATGAAGCGGGCCGCGCTCCCATAGCCGGGGCAGTGATCGGTGAAGGGCAGGTCGTTGTCGATGGTCTTGGGAACGCTGATCGTCTGGAGTTCGTACCCGCTTTGTTGGGCCGCCTGTGCCAGCAAATGCGCGGTATCCGCCGAATCGTTGCCCCCGATGTAGAGGACGTAGCGCACATTGTAGCGACGTAGTATCGCTATCGCTTTTGTCGGGTCTTCGGCTTGCAGCTTGTACCGACATGAGCCAAGTGCCGCCGATGGCGTGTGGAGCAGTTGCTGCCAGATCGTCGCGGGTTGGCGGCGTAAATCAACAATATCTTCTTTGAGTAAGCCTTCGATGCCGTTAAGCATTCCGTAGATGCCGTCGATGTGCCGCGCTTTAAGGGCCATCTCAACCGCCCCCACAAGGCTCGCGTTAATAACGGCGGTAGCTCCGCCCGACTGTCCGATAATCAAGTTGCCGTGCAAATTACCGTGTGTAGCCACTCTATCGTTACCCCCAAGGTTATTCGTTGTGTTGCCTTCTCATTATCGTCTCTAGTAGCCATTATAGCAATTCACGTTGTGCGCGTCGAGTCATGCTTGTCTATCTATCAGGCTTGCCGTGCAGGATTGTAGTATACAAAAGGGTCAAAAGATTGACATGGCTCTGTGAAGAACGCTATAGTAGAGTCAAAATTTGTACGAAAGTAGATATCTATGCCCCAGAAGATAATTCTCGATTGTGACCCCGGACACGACGACGCGATTGCACTGCTACTGGCGGCACGTCATCCGGCACTGGAACTGCTCGCGATTACAACCGTCGCGGGCAATCAGACAATCGAGAGGACGACACAGAACGCACTCAAAGTCTGTTCTCTGGCGAATATTCGGGATGTTCCCGTCGCGCGGGGAATGGAGCACCCACTGGCGCGACCCGCGAGCCATGCCGCAGATATTCATGGCGCGTCCGGCATGGATGGCCCGAATGTTCCCGAACCCACAATAGAGCTTGCGCCGCAACATGCCGTTGACCTGCTCATCGAGCTATTGCTGCGTTCAGACGGGGATATTGTGCTTATACCGACGGGGCCGCTTACCAATATCGCGACAGCTATACGTCGCGAACCTGCTATCCTGCCCAAGATACAGGCAATCTCGCTTATGGGCGGCGCGATTGGTCTGGGCAACGTGACGCCCTCCGCCGAATTCAACCTCTGGTTTGACCCGGAAGCTGCCGCCATCGTGTTTGCGTGTGGACGACCAATCACAATGGTGCCGTTAGAGGTGACGCATCAAGCACTCGCGACTACCGAGATAGTGCAACACTTGCGCGGTGCCAACCGTCCCGTCGCGACTTTCGCCGCCGACCTGCTAGTTTTCTTTGCCGATACCTACAGGAACGTCTTCGGCTTTTCCGCTCCTCCGGTACACGATCCCTGCGCCGTCGCTGCTGTAATCGATGCGACTATCATTCATGCCGCCAATATGTACGTCGAGATAGAGACCGTCAGCCCACAAAGTGCGGGGCGTACTATCTGCGATGTGTATGGCAAGTTGGCGCAACCCGCAAACGTCCGCGTTGGCTACGGTCTGAACGTGGAACGCTTCTGGTCGCTACTAGTAGACGTGCTTCTCTCGTACTAGTATCTCCCTTTGTAATTCAGTATCGCCGCTTGCTTCTTGTGCAGGAAAGCACAGAAAAACATATATGGTTTTTCGTATGTCTTTATGCAAAATTTCTTTCCCTCCACCACATCTTGCGTGCTGTATGTCAGAATCAGGCGTACAGCAGGAATTTGTTGACGTTCTTGCTTGCTATTCTTATACTTATCTATGTCACCCTGTTTCACGTTGTAGTAGTAGTGTTTTCTCTGGAAGAAGAGCATGAAGAACCTGTACGGTAGACATGGCCCTGATGCGTGGTTGCGCTCTCATCAGCGTCGTTTTGTGCGCGACCCGCACGCCTCCTTTTGTTTTCAGTCAAGTACAGAAAGGGTAACTCTTGTTATGACCAATACTACTCCTGACTCCAGTCCCAAAGATGCGGGCAATCTCACACCGCCACAGGTTGAAGACAAACAAACCGATCCCGCAATAAAGACACCACTAGCAGAAGAAAGTAACCACAGTAGTAAAACCACTGTAGATGATGTCGTACCTTATAAAGACGCAGAATTGGATGTATACAATTCTGGCTATAAAGCCGGTTGCAGTGCTGCCAAGCAAGATCAAACAGATAGTGCTAAAAGAACTCAAGAGCAATTTGACACTATTGTCCGTGATTGTGCTGATGGTTATTTAGATGAACCAGAAGCCATGCAAAAACGAATTGCATTTGGAAAAGTGAGAAGGATATATAGAGAAGGATACCGCGACGGCTACAAAAGTGAAGTAGATTTTGAGAAAGAAGGCTTTTTTCTTTCGAGTGAACTTAGTACTGTTTATACTCAAGCTCACCACGATAAAAAAGAAGATTGTAAAGACGGGGGAGAGGCTCTTGAAGGAGAAGATTTGTTTTTCCGCGCTCTGGAGAGTGCGTTTAACAATACAAAGAAGCCAGAGTACGAGACTCTAAAGAATTATTCTCAAAATTACATCACCGCTTATCAAGGCTACACGGTGCCACCTTTTTGTTGAGAAGCCACCAGTTGAAGAAGCCGTGGGTGTGTCATCAACAGATGCTGCGAGTGTCCCCAAAAAGGAAATAGTAGATGAACAAAAACATCCATTAGGGAGGCAAATAGCGCGAATAGTGGTAGGTGTTATTATCGCTCTAGTCGTGTTGCTCATCGTTTTCGTTGTCTTATATCAGTTCCATCTCTTGCGTTTTGCTCACTAGTGAAGTTAAAAGGGAAGGAAGCGAGAGCCAACACGCGCTAAGAATATCGGAGTTTTGCTATTGACAACTCCCATGTGTCTCTGTTATACTACAGACATATCAGAGACACATGGTGGTTGTAGCTCAATGGCAGAGTCCTGGATTGTGGTTCCAGTTGTTGTGGGTTCGAGCCCCATCAGCCACCCCTGTTTTAGAAAGCTATGCTGGAGATTTCCAGTGTGGCTTTTTTATTTATTCGTTCCGCAACTGCTTGCCCATGATGCGGTACGGCTCGGCATAGCCGGGGAAAATGAAGTCGCGCAGCAGTGTTACCCAGCCGCGTTTCTCGTACAGTTTGAGGGCCGCAGTTTCCATTTGAAAGGTTGAGAGCGCGGCGGTTCGATGTGGACGCCCCTGTAGTAGCGTGTCGTGTACCAGACTGCCATAGCCGCGTCCGTGTACAGAGGGATGAACGGCTAGCTCCACAACCTCGAAGACATCATGCATCCAGTATGCCGCGTCTTCATCGGTCAGGCGGCGCAGCACAAGCTCGTGCCACCATTGCCCTTTCGTGCCTGTGTACCCATACGCGAAGCCAAGCATTCTCTGTGTCTTTTCTTCTTGCACAATCACGCAACGAAAGCCGATGCGCTTCGTGTGTTGCGGCAGAATCGCGGCGAACGCCTGTATCTCTATATCCTGCTTGAAATATGGTGCCTGCCCGAATGTCGCACGGTAAAGCGCGACAATTTGTTCTAGCATAGGCGCGACTTGTGCCGCATCGTCAAAAATAACAATCTGTACCACTGTATGTTTTCCTGAAAGAAGAGAGGTCTACAGGCGAGCCAGAGAAAACCAGCATGACCTTCTCTGGCTCGCCTGTAGACTTCTCTTTACTTGCCCTGTCTGCTATCGCGCCATTGCACAAGTTTCTTGACCTCATCGAAATCCCATGGCGTCTGTGTGCCGAGGATAAGATGTGTCACGCCTGCCTTGATAAGGCCATCGCGCACTTCTGCCGTATCGTCTTTGCCAGTCGCGGCGGTTCGCTCAATCTCCTGCGGATTGCGCCCAACCTCTTTGCACCAGTTGTCCAGCACTTCCATTTTGTGCGTAAGTGTTTCGGCATCACCAAAGCCATGCCACATGTCGGCATACTTCGCGGTGAGACGAAGCGTCTTTTTCTCGCCGCCGCCGCCAATCAAAATAGGAATAGTCGAACGAACGGGCTTAGGTACGTCCACTTCCCAGCGATGCTTGATAATCGGCAGTGACGTTTCGAGTGCCGCCAACCGACTGCCAGCCGTGCCGAAATCGTAGCCATACTCCGTATAGTCGCGCTCGAACCAGCCCGCGCCTATACCCAGAACGACGCGACCATTGCTGATGTGGTCGATTGTTTTGAGCATATCCGCGAGCAAGGCCGCGTTACGATAGCTGTTGCAGGTGACAAGCGTCCCAATCTGGGCGCGTTGTGTGAGCGTTGCCATCGCGGCTAAAAGCGTCAAGCCCTCAAAATGGTTGCCCTGTGGGTCGCCATAGAGCGGGAAGAAGTGATCCCAATTCCAGATGCTATCGACACCGATATCCTCAAACCGTTGTACCGCGTCGGCGTAATCTTGATACGTAGTGTGCTGTGGGTGAAGCTGTACACCTACGCGTAGTGAGTGAGTTGTTGCCTGTTGGGTCATCGATGTGCCTCTCTTTGTGTGTACTAGGTCAGACATGTTCCCTGACAGCCTTTGCTTGCTGCCCTTTGATTATGGCATCGTCTTTGCGTCCATGCAAGTTTTTGTAGCGCGAAAATAAATTCTCTTCTGTATGGCAATAAAAAGTGTGAGTTACACAAAAAGAGTAGCGACGAAAGGCGAACTAATCGGTGTATTGTGTGGTAGCATAAGAAGAGAGACAATGTTCTTGTAGTAGTATCGTGGAGGAGAAAATAGTATGCAGTCAAATCAGCCCGCGAACCCTATCAGATGGGGCATTTTAAGTGCCGCCAATATTGGTGTAAAAGCGGTTGCCCCAGCGATTAGAGCATCCTCTAATGGTCGTCTGGTAGCGGTAGCCAGTCGTGATACTCAGCACGCGACAGAGGTATATTCCTTTGCACCCGATATCCATATTTATAATGACTACGACACTATCCTGAATGACCCCAATATCGATGCCGTCTATATTCCCCTCCCTAACGGACTACACGCAGAATGGACGATTAAGGCACTAGAGGCAGGCAAGCATGTCTTGTGTGAAAAACCGTTTGCGACAACGGCACGCGAAGGCAAGATCATGATGGACTCGGCCCAGACTAACAATGTTTTTTTGATGGAAGCGTTCATGTATCGCTTTCATCCCCAGACAAAATGGGTAATCGAGCAGGCGAACGCGGGCTTGATTGGCCCCGTGCGTCTCGTTCGCGCCTCGTTCTCGTTCGATATTCGCTCGCGCCCGGATGATATACGGCTCAAACCGGAGCTTGCGGGCGGTGCGTTAATGGATGTTGGTAGCTATACCGTCAACGTGTGCCGCGCTGTCTACGGACATGCCCCGCTTGTTGTCGCGGCGCGTGTTCACACGACAAGCCCAAGCGGCGTTGACATGGCGGCGAACGCGGTTCTCGATTTTGGTGAGGGACGTTTTGGGATGATTGACTGTAGTTTTGAACTGCCGACACGTCAGATGGTAGAGGTTATTGGTGAAGCTGGTACGCTCACCGTTCCCGTTCCTTTCACGCCCCCCGATATGGAAGCGGTGGTACTCATTATCAAAAATGGTGAGTTGAGCGAGCAAAAGTTTGATCGAGTCGATCAGTACCGCTTGCAAGTAGAACATTTCGCCAATTGTATTCAGACGCGGCAGGAGCCGATGTTTCGGCTTAGCGAGACGCTGGAAAACATGGCGACCATTGAAGCGATTTATCAGGCGGCAGGTCACGACTGGCCCCAGATGTAACGCCGTCTTTGATGAGGAGAGATATTCATGGCAAGTGTCGAATTCGGGTTCATGCTCAAACAGAAAAACGATCCGTTGCGTTCGTGGAACGACCTGATTGCCAATAATCAGGCCGCTATTGAAGCTCTCACGTCGGGTTTCACGACGCTCTGGGTTGAAGATCACCTGCAATGGGATACAACCGATACATTTGAGTGCTTGACCACGCTCATCTACCTCGCGGCGAGCTACCCACAGTTCAAGGTCGGGACACTTGTCCTGTCACAATCGTATCGCAACCCTGCCCTTGTCGCGAAAATGATGGCGACGCTTCAGGCATTATCACACGGACGCGTCATTCTCGGTCTGGGTGCGGGTTGGAAAGAAGACGAATATTCTTCTTATAACTACCCCTTCCCCTCACCAAAAATACGTATGGAGCAGCTAGAGGAGGCCGTCCAGCTTATTCGCACGATGTGGACTGCTCAACAGCCCGCAAGCTTCACGGGCAGGCACTACGCGATTAAAGATGCGTATTGCATCCCACAGCCCTCACCCGCGATTCCGCTTTTGATTGGCGGCGGTGGCGAAAAAAAGACGCTTGCCCTTGTCGCGCGGTACGCGGACTGCTGGAACTTCAATTCCTGTACCGTCGAAGCATACAGCCGTAAACTTGTCATCCTCAAACAGCATTGTGAGGCAATCGGGCGCGACATGAACGAGATTACTCTGACCTATCTCGGCACCGCCAGCGTCGCGGAGAACCCCGCGCGAGTGAAACGCAATCCAGAAAAGCATTTTATCGCGGGCAACGCAGACGAGGTGACACAAGAACTCATGCGCTTTCGGGATATCGGCGTGTCACATTTCATCTTTCGCTTCCTCGATCAGGAAACGCTCGAACATTTTGTGGCACGCGTCGCCCCAAATTTTACCTGACATCAGTCACGCAACAGAACTTCCTGACCCGCTAGGACTTGAGGCTTGTATTCCAGCGTTCCACGTCAAAGCCTTGAAACAAAGCATTGTGCGTGTTGTCGGGGATGGCGACGAGCAGGGTACGCATCGCTCGCGTCATACCAACGTACATGGTGCGGCGTTCTTTCGCGAAAATCTCCGCGCGTTCGTCTTCGTTTATGCCATTAGGCAGAACTGGATATGTGCCGCCAATAAAACCAGCGAGCGCGACAATTGGAAACTCTAATCCTTTCGATGAGTTGAGTGTAAGTATTTTGACGCCCGAATGTTTGAGGTCAAGATTTTGCCCACTCATAAATGTTGCCTCGATACCCTGCTCATGTAACAGATGCGCTATTCGCTGACCCGCACGTTCGCTCGGACACAATATCGCACATGAGCCAATAGTGAGCCGCAGGTTACTGCTGGCTTTTCTGATGTAGCTTCCCAATAGTTGTACCTCGTTCGCGCTGCTCGTAACCGTTCGCACATCTGGTAGCAGGCCGTCATTGACGTAGGTTGCCGCAACTTCTTCGGGTTCTAAGCTGCTATCATCGAGGTAGGAACGGGCCGCCTCGCCAATCTCGCGGGTGGAACGATAGTTGGCGCGGAGAATGCTGGTTCGTCCCTGAAATTTGAGATCGTGATGAACGTCGTTCCAGCTAAAGCCACTACCGTAAATGGATTGGTTTGCATCCGCCGTGACAAACAAGCAATTGGGTGCTTTACAGAGTGCGAGCAGCATCCGCAAAATACTGGGGTCGAGGTCTTGCGCCTCGTCGATTACTACCGCGTCATACAGCTGATAAAGCTGGCACTCGTGAACCAGCGTCTCCGCACGGGCGCGGCGTTGTTGCCACGTTTCTTTGCCCGTCGCTTGTAGCAATTCGCACCAGCGTGTGTAGATGTTCCATACAAGAGTACGTTGCATCTGGTTGAAGCGAACCTTGCGACCCGCCCGTGATGTCGCGAAGTAGGCTTGTTTCTCGGTGATCTGCCGTGCCACGATAATCGTTGTGATCTCTTGTAGGAGGTATTCCCACCCCAGGCGTTCCAATGTTTGTTTTTGTACCGCTTGCTGAAACTCGTTGCCCTCTGGTTTGACTTCGCTGATAGCTTGCCGTGTCAACCTGTAGAGATCGTCGTTATCGAGAATATCTTTCACCTGCCCACATGCGTTGAGAACCTCGTAGACCAGCTTATCGGCGGTTCGCACCTTGACCGAGCGGGCGTCATCGCCAAGCAATAGCTCCAGGAGTTGCTCAGAAGATTTGACAAGCGCGTTTGTGTAGGTAGTGTAGAGAATACGCACGCCCCCCTGTGAGCGCAACTGTTCGAGCAGTGAACGCACACGGTAGAGGGCAACGGTACTTTTCCCCGTGCCAGGGCCGCCCTTAACCAGCGTTGGACCGCTTGTGTTTAGCGACCAGCGCACATACTTTTCCTGTTCGGGTGAAAGCTTGAGCAGAAAAGGGAGCAGTTCGCCCTCTTTATACCGAAGCAGATCATCAACATCCTGTACAATTAAGTCGGGTTGGGCCAATATAGTTTCAAGTGGTAACTCAAACATGTATTGTTCGATGCGTAACAGCATTTCCTCATCGACGCCAGGACATGCCAGTAACTCATCTTCTGTTGTGAGAGGCAGAAGTCGCTTGTGATAGCATGATGGAACCCGTAGTTGTTCAAGCAGTTCCAATGTGATTGGTTCCGGTAGCCGCTTTACCTCCTTTTTCGCAATGGTATATTCCCAGACAGGTGTACTGCTTTTGAGTGCTTCCTCCTCCTGAAAAGGATCAAGGTCAGTATCTAGTTCTCCTAAGAGGTCGTCGTCGAGAGTATCGTCATCGTAGGTATCCTCTTTGCGTCGTCGAATGGCAACCACGCCAAGACTATGTTCATTGTAGGTGTAGATAATGCGATAATCGCCCGAACGGAGACGGTAAAATTTGCCATGTAGATATTTCAAATGTTTTTTTGTCTTGCCATCTGGTGTCGGGTCTTGCGTGAGCTGAGCAATGCGTGTATTGATCTGTTTCGCCTCTCGCTGTGGGAGCGCGATCAGATCGTTCAGCAATGATGGTTTAATTGTAAGTTGGAGGTTTGCCTTCATCATGTCCCCTTCCATACTTTTTTGTTTGTGCTGTGCGCGTGTGTTATCTGTAGAGGGTACAGACACACGTCATTGAAAAACTTCCCCCGCTATAACAGCGTCTCCAAATGTATACTACCATTAAACTCACCAGGTTGCATGTTTTCCAGTCAGCGCATTCCATTCATCCTATGCTTCAGGCTAGAGAGTGGAGTATCTTCTCCGTTCTTTTCTGTGTGTAGCTCTGTATTTTTCACCGATGGAATGTTAGCACATCATTTAGAGAGGTCGCGATACTATACTCTACATTGACAAAATAGACATTCATGGGGCCTCTATAAAAGCCCCTTTCTCCGCGCAGGGGCGGATATGCGAGTGTTTGTAATGCCGTATTGAATGTCGCGATACGTTCCGGCGAAAACGGCCCCTGTATATCCATAAGCAGAATAGCCAGCGTTGGGCGAAACGCCTGTACGCGCAGCAAGAAGCGGAGAAAGTGACCTGCATCCGCATCCGTGCCTGACTTACACTCGACCATTACTATGCGCTCTTCGTCCAGGCACGCAACAACATCCAGATCGCCGGGGATTGGCAGTTCCGCGAGGTAGACCCCGTGACGGACTGGTACGAGGTGCTCGATACTATAAGTCAAACGAAACCATTCCGCGACATACCATTCCAGCGTCCTCCCGATATTCGAGATATGCGCCTGATATTGCCCACGTTCAAACCCGAAACTTGTGCGAGTAAGCCAACCCTGATCTCGTAAAAACGTCAAGTGGGCCGTGCGTGTCGAACTAAGCGCGTCATAGCTTTCAAGTCTGCCACACAAAAAGGGCGTATGTGAAAGGACGTAGCGCAGAAATTTGCGAAAAGATGTAGTACCGAACAGACGGTAGAACGAGTGTCCATTGTACTGTGTACCATCTGGAGTAACCAACCATTGTTGGCGCAAAACCTCTCTATCGGTATAAACGCTACTGGTTCGTACAACGGTGAAGCCATGTGCTGCTATACGTGAGCGAAAGGCAAAGGGTGAGAGAACCTGTGCCTGCTCGCGCTGCTCATCCAGTAGTGTAAGAGAGATGCTATGCAGTTCCATAAAGGAGTCTCCCAGAGAAAGAGTACGTGCTACTTTACTACGTCCCGAACATATGCAGATGCTTTTATTCTAACATTGTCTTTCTTTAAAGAGAATACATAGAGCAATATCGTATGAGACATCACAGAATATTGTAATGTCTCACGCACAAAGCGAACGTAGAAAAACGTGAATGTTGCGCGTACACTATGTATACTACCTTTTGTATAGTGTCGCAAATCCTAACTAAAGGAGAACATCTGATGTACGATTACGCAGGTTCGGAAGAAACAGAACCCATGAGAGGTGCTCCCAAAAATCCTAACCACAAAGGCAAGTTACAAGAACAGGCAGACAAGCAACATTGGGGAAAGGTGTTATATGACCACGTTGGAAAGATAGGCCAACCTCATGCTCAGGAATTTACGGTTGAGGCAACCATCGTTGCTGATGGCATATCCTATGCAGCGCGTGGGATAGGAAATTCAAAGAAGGAGGCCGAGCAAAATTCCGCATTACTCTTATTGCAGAAGGTTCCCATATCGGCTACAAAAAGCACGATTGAGGCAAGTTTACCTGAAAATCCGATAAGTATTCTAAACGAAATGAAACAGCTGGGTGAGCTAAAGAGTTCTGAATTTTCTTGTGAAGAGGCAGGCTCTGTATACGATAGAAGCTTTACTTGCCTCTGTATTGTTACCACGCGACATGGATGCGAATTAAAAGACACGGCACAAGGAAAAACGAAGCAAGGCGCGAGACGAGCCGCGGCCTCAAAAGTGTTAGATTTGTTGGTCAAGCATGGTCACGGCGGTGAGAGCATGGAAACGCAGGAGTAAGCGTTGGCATGACAGAGGCCAGTCGCGTCACTACTATACAACGCATATCGCCGCTTGCGCGGCTCTTACACGGGGTGGCTCCGCCATGCTATTGCGCGTATCGTAGTGACAGCGGCTCGCCCCTGTCACTTCCATGTCCCTGTCATGCACCCTCGTTGTTCTCGCAAGAAGAAACTACATTGGGCAACAAACAGCAACAATAAATGTTGACATTCATTCCCTTTTGTGCTATTATGTCTCTATGAGATTAAGTGTATACGCTAAAAAAATGGGCATCAGTTACGTGATTTAGACAAAGCATTTGAAAACTTTTTCAGGAAGTGCAAGTTCAAAAAACAAGGACAATGGAAGGGCAAGTGTGGCTATCCCAAATTTAAGAGCAGGCACAAGGGACGTGGCACGTTTCGCCTTGATTGTCCTGTACACGTCTTTGACGATACCGTGCAACTTCCCAAACTAGGAACTATCCGCGTAAAGGAACACGGCTATATCCCAACGTGGGGCGTCAAGGTGTTGTCGGCTACGGTGTCTGAAAAGGCGGGTCGCTGGTATGTTTCTGTGCAAGTAGAAGAGGAACATACAGACCCGATACAAGCAACTGGACCCGCAATCGGGGTAGACGTTGGCATTAAAACGCTTGCCACGTTCTCGACTGGCGAAACCTTCGACAATCCAAAGGCGTTACGCTCTCGACTCAAAGCCTTGAAACGGGCATCACGTCGGCACTCAAAAAAGAAAAAGGGCAGCAATACCCGCAAGAAAGCACAAAGGAAACTTGCAAAGTTGCATATGCGGATAGCCAATATCCGTAAAGATGCGCTCCACAAAGCAACATCAGCAATCGTGATGAAAACCAAGTCACCTGCTGAAAGGCCGTCTGTGATTGTCTTAGAGGATTTACCTATTCAAGGGATGCTCAAAAATCGGAAGTTGAGCAGGGCAATCAGTGACGTAGGGCTTTTTGAGTTTAAGCGTCAACTGACGTACAAAGCGGCCTATGCGGGTATCGAAATCAAGCAGGTGTCACGCTGGTTTCCTTCAAGTAAAACATGCTCATCATGTGGCAATGTCAAAGATGAGTTAGGATTAGACGAGCGGGTGTACGTCTGCGTTGAGTGCGGATATGTAGCCGATAGGGATTATAACGCGGCTAGGGTATTAGCGCAAACGGCATAACTATCAGTCTGTACCGTGAGTTACACGGGAACATAAAGCCTCTGGACATTGTAGCTCTGGCTTGTCGGAAACGATAGGTGAAACTACGGTGGAGGAAGGAGGAACCGACGAGTGGACAAATGTCCCTAGATTGGATAACGGATGCGATGGTAGAGCGCATCAAAGGAGAAACTGACACCGATATTTTTGAGTTCGATCTGCCCGCCAGATTGATAGCCGTGTTGATGCCAGAAGGCACCTTCTCGTTGATACACCTCAATCGCTTGGTATTCACTGCCGATAAGCACATATTCCTGTACAGATGTGAGTGCTTTGTACGCTGTATATTTCGCTCCTCGGTCTCGTTTCTCAGTGTTTGGCGAGAGGACTTCGATCACTACGATAGGATTGGTCAGCATCATTTATAGTCTTGCGAATAAGCAATATCGTAGTTTCGCAGGTAGCTGTTCGCGTATTGATAGAGCATGGCCCGTGCCATGCCCTCTTGCCCTCCCAACGAGCGACTCCAGGGAGTTCGCTGAATACAACTCCCTAACACTCCCACGTCTCATGGCCCAGTGGAGCCATGTTCAATTCCTGTCGGCAGTGTTTCCACATGGGCAAGAAGGTATTCATGTGGGCCTCGAACCGCGCGTTGTGGTGGCGTTCGAGTAGATGGACGAGTTCGTGAACTATAACGTACTCCAGGCAGTAGAGAGGCTTCTTGACGAGTTCAAGGTTGAGCCAGATGCGCCGCGCCTCGATCTTACAACTTCCCCAGCGTGTCTTCATCTGTTTTACTCCCCACTCCGCGACCCGCACGCCAATGATGGCCTCCCATTTGATGATGAGTGGGGCGATCTCTGCCTTGAGTTGTCGCCGATACCACGCCGTGAGGACGCGTTCCCGTTCCGCTACATTGCTCTCTTCCCGCACAAATAGGTTCAACATCTTATTGTTGCGAAACGTTACGGCGGGTGTTCCCTTGCGATACTCGACGTTGAGCAGGTAGCGGGTGCCTTGATAGTAGTGGCTCTCCCCACTTACAAACTCGCGTTCCGTTTGCCGCTCCTGTTGCTCAAACTTTGCCTGCTGTCGCTTGATCCAGCCCAGCTTCGAGATTGTGAAGAGGCGCACGGCCTCATCATTGACGCGCAACGGCACCGCGACACGGATGCGTCCCGCTGGTGGGTACACGCCCAGATGCAGGTTCTTGATGTCCTTCCGCACGACATCGACGACAAAATTACTGACGGTTATCTGGTGCTTTTCAACGCTCTCATGTTTCTCAATATTCATCTTGCTGCTTCACAATCTCTAAGATAGTATTTGTCAGGCTCTCGTCAAGCAGCACTTCGTGAATCGCATAGAGCACTTCTCGCTCCTTGACCTTGTTGTTCCGCCATCCGTCCTTCTTTATGCCTTGCACTGCCGTATTCACATCAAGAGCCTGCTGCTCGTTGCTGCTGAGGTTATCATACAGCACACGCTTGCCTGAGGTGTTCAGCGAGTGCGGGTACGTGGTACTTCCGGTTGTGTTCTGTATTTTGTGAGCCAGCTCGATGACCTGTGCCAGGTACTGCTCGTAGTCCTGCGCGGAACTCTGCCGCTCCTGTATCAATGTGTCGAGTAGTTCCGACATCTTCTCATAATACACGGGATTGGTGGAACGCTCGTTGATGATGACGCGCCGCAGGTTGTTCTCGATGGTTTCCGCCGTTGCTTCCTTGTCGCTTGTTAGTCCTTGTGGCAACGCTTGTAGCGCGTTGCTTCCCCGTTCCACCAGCAACTTCACCAGCGTCGTCTCCTCAAATGCCGAAATCTTTGTACTATCCTCGGCACGGATATAGGTATCGATCAGGTGGCGCATCGCTGGCTCGTACATCTTGAGATCGATATAGTCACCACTGGCGGCCTTTACCTCTGTTCGCACCTTTTCGTAATAGTCCACCTCGCGTTTGACTGCTTCAATCTCTTGCGCGGAATAGCCCGCCTCTGGCATGTCGTTGGCTATGTTAGCGTAGGCGCGGAGAAGCGAGACCGTGAGCCTGTAGAGCGCGATGCGTTTCGGTTCGCTCTCCACGAGCGCGTTCTTGTCCGTGGTGTCACCACAGAAGTAGCGAATATAGTTCTGCGTCCCGCGCGGCGGCGCGACTGGCTCACACAGAGCGCAGATACTCTCGCGTGCCTGCTCTAGCCGCTCGCGTGCTTTGCCAACGCGGTTGCTCAACAGTCCCGCCACGTCGGCGGCGTCGTACTCCGCCAGTGGCCCCGATGTGTAGTCCGCGATGGAACGCTCAAGCGATTGAAAGAGGTCTTGGTAGTCAACAATATAGCCATATTCTTTATCTTCGCCATCGAGTCGATTGACGCGACAGATGGCTTGAAACAGGCCATGATTTTGCATCTTCTTATCGATGTAGAGATAGGTCGCGGGCGGCGCGTCGAAGCCCGTCAGCAGCTTATCCACGACGATGAGGAGCCGCATCTGTCCGGGAGCCTCTACAAACTGCTTTTTGACTTCCTGCTCGAAGGTTTCGGGGTCTTTACCGCCCAGCATTCTCTTGTAAATCTCGTATTGCTGAAGCTTCTCAGTCAGGCCCTCGCCGCTCTCCTCGCCCTTGATATCCGATGAGTTGGGCCTGTAAGAGGTGATGATGGCACACTTGTCGAAGCCTTGCGAGAGAAACAGTTCATAGAAGCGGCACGCTCGATAGATGTCTCCAGAAACCAGCATAGCGTTGCCACGTCCACTGTCCAGACGGTCTTGCGTCTCCATGTCTAGCAGAATGTCCGCGACAATTTTTGAGAGCCGCGATTGCGAACTCAGCACCTTCTGCATCGTTCCCCACTTCTTTTTGAGCTGGGCCAGGGCAACATCGTTCAAGCCTCGGGTCTTGGCCTCGAACCACTGGTCGATGCGTTGTGGCGAGGTGATGCTCTGCTCGATATCGCGAGCCTCGTAGCGCAGGTCGAGAATGACCTTATCCTCGACGGCCTCGTTGAACTTATAGGTGTGGATGTACGGGCCGAAGACCTCGATACTCTTCTGCTTCTCGGCCTTCAAGAGCGGCGTGCCGGTGAAGCCGAGAAACAGCGCGTTGGGCAGGAGTTTCTTCATCGCCTCGTGTAACGCCCCCGATTGCGTGCGGTGACACTCATCGACAAAGACGTAGATGTCACCCTTTGGCTTGAAATCGCCGACACGCTGAAGTTCCGCGAGAAAGCCGCTGACATCGCCCTCTTCTTTGCCGGTGAATTTGTGAATGAGCGAGCAGAGCAGCCAGGGCGTTGTCGTGTTGAGTTGCGCTATCAGGTCTTGCCCGCTTCTGGTGCGCGTAATCGTTTCATTAACACCCTTAAACACCTGCTCGATCTGCTCATCTAGTTCGGTGCGGTCCGTGATAATCACCACCCGCGCGTCCCGTATGTTCTCGCGAATCCATTTCGCGAGCCAGACCATCGTCAGACTCTTGCCGCTGCCCTGCGTGTGCCAGAGAATACCCCCCTCGCGCCTGCGTACCGCCTCTTGCACGGCGTGTACCCCGAAGTATTGATTGGGGCGGCACAACTTCTTGATGCCAGCGTCGAACACCACAAAATCATGCACAATCTCCAGTAGCCGCTGCTTGTCGCACAATTGAGTCAGGGCGCGATCCAGCATGTTCTCAATCTGGCTATCCTCTTTCCAGGTCAGATAATACTTTTCACGCGTCTCGATGGTGCCATAGCGCAGCCCTTGAGTATCGTTGCCCGCCATCACCAGTTGCAGCGTGGTAAAGAAGGGGCGAATAAACACGGAGTTTTGATTGTCCAGATTCTGGCGAATGCCCTCGCTTATCGGCACGGTTGAGCGTTTGAGTTCCAGCACGCCCAGGGCGATGCCATTCACATACAGCACGATATCAGGCCGTTTGGTGTTTTCGCCCTTTATGGTCACTTCTTCGGCGATGGCGAAATCGTTTTCGAGTGGATGCTGCCAGTCGATGAGCCAGACGGTCTGGTTGTTTTCGCCTACGTCGGCCTTGACCTGCACGCCATAGCGCAACTGACTATAGACTGCTTTATTGGGATCGTAAAGGCTCCGTGTCAGCCCGCCCGCCGTCTTCTTGAACTCGTAGATCGCCCTGCTAATCAGGACAGCAGAATAGCCCTGCCGTTGCAGGAAGGAGCGCAGGTGTTCCTCTTCGACATTGCTGTTGTTGGGGCGGTCTCCCCAGTTGCCGAGATAGTGATAGCCGAGCTGTTCGCGAAATAGCGTGACCACGCGGTTCTGCGTTATGCGTTCAAGCTGACCAACGGTACTCATTATACTAGCCTCGTCTTTCCGGTGAGCAATTCCTGCATCATCCCTTGCTTTAACGCGCGCGTCTTGTCGCGCCTCTGCTCCAGTGCAACGATTTCCGCGTCCATGTCCGACA
>JBBQVS010000076.1:0-19592 GCA_038211295.1 Ktedonobacterales bacterium
GTATCAGCCAGTCTGCTCTCTTAGAACTTGCTATTCGTGCATTAGCAAAACAAGAAGGTATGAGCCAGTTACAAGAAAGTGATCAAAGTGAACACAGTTAAGCATGTTTTACTGCGCTTTCGATCACTGTTACTCATCTCCCACGTTTTTCCAACGATAACACAATCAGGTATATCAGGAGAATATGCCCCATGACTGGCTTCCCCTCGCTCAATTATAAGGAGAAAACGATACATTTATTTTCTCCTCTCTGTCTGTTGAGAACACTTCTACCCACCCTACGCCGATTTACTTAGCAGCAGTTGCTCGATTGTATTGAGCAGTTCGTCCAGTTCAAATGGTTTGTCGATGCCAATGATGCCGCGTTTGGCAAGCTCATTCCTGGGTAAGTTCGCGCTTAGCATGAGCGTTGGAATATTTCCCCACATGCTGATAGCCTTATCGTGGAGTTCAATACCCGTCATGTGGGGTAGGTGGTAGTTAAGAATGAGCATGTCTGGTTGCATATTCCTGAGAATATTGAGCGCGTCCACTGTGTCAGTAGTATGAAGCACACTATGCCCCGTCTCCTCATCAATGGTTTGAATAAGCATTTCAGCAATTGCGAGATCGTCCTCCACAATAAGAACAACTTTTTGTGCGGAATGCATCTCTCGTGATGAATGGTTTTGCTGTATGTTCGACATGTTAGTGTTCTCCCGTTCTGTTTTATGCGAACAAGATGCTTCTTCTTGTTTGCTTATACAACGTATTAGCACTATGTGTTGTTTCACCTTGCTTGACAGGCATTTGAAACATGCTTGCATACATCGTCTATGCCTGATATACTAGTAACGCGACTCGAATGGCAAAACAAAACGTCTCATAAGTGTCCCAGAAATAGCGGAATCTGCACACGTATTGTGCCGAACTTCCGTCAGGAGCAAGAACTCTCTTCATGGCTACAGTACAGACAAGAGCAGTGCCACCACTGTTACAGGCAAATCCTATTCTTCATGGCGATGAAGCGGTACTCTATAAATGGTTGACACACTACTGGCAGAAACTGCACCTTACCTCCTACGAGCTTCCCCTGCTTGCGATTACACAGAATCGTAACGAATATAGACAGTGGACGGGAAAGCGACTCAATCCTATGGCCCTCGGCTGCTACTGCTATATACCCGCCCTTCCACATACTGTACGACGGGTACATGAGGAGCGATATGTGCATCGCCACTTGATTTTTATTGAGCCGGCGATGCAACCGCAAGCAACAGAAGTTACCATCGCGCACGAGCTTATCCATCTCGCGGATCGCGTGCATGGCACACCGCGTCGCCATCGGCATCATGGTTATGACTCGATTGCCACTGATGAGGCCGCCGTTACAGGGTATGCGCTGCAAGAGCTACGCGCGTTGTTGCACCAGGAAAGTCAAAGGCTCGACCAGTTGCGCCGCGCTCGTCGCCCCATTCGCTATCTCTACGAATGCCCCCATTGCAACAAACAATATCCGCGCGTGCGTCGCTATACTCATTCGGTTTCGTGCAGTAGCTGCGATAAAAGCTATAACCCGCAATTCAAATTGCTGTTACAATCGTCCGATGACTCACAGCAATCAACCACCGTGTAGAGTGTGATACGCTCGCACCCTATACATCTCTTAGCGTGAACGTACAAGGTGCGGTTGACGCACACGTACCTGTGTGAGCGTGTGGTAAGCACGTAATAGTTCGGTTGTGCCAGACAAAGAGGCAGGAAGATAGCCGCCCTGATGCGGCATGTCGCCGTCAAAAACGCCGCCAATCATGTCGAGCATACCCTGTGCAAGGTGCTGCTGAAAGGGCGCGAGTTGACGTAGCCCGCGTTTGAGCGTCTGCACTTCGCTCTCCATCGTATTTTTCGTATCTGTCTTTAGCTGCCCAACATGGCAAAGCGCGTCGATGTACGCACCAAGCAACCACGTCCAGATGCTACCCTGATGGAGAGTACGCTCCTCTTGCCGTGCGTCGAGCGTTCCATAATAGCCCTCCGCGTCTGGCGCAAGTGTGCGTAGACCGTAGGGCGTGAGCAAGTTTTTTGTGACAACCGCGAGCACGGGTGCGCGTTGCTCCTCGTTTAGAACGGGATAGCGCAGCGAGAAGGCGAAGAGTTGGTTTGGGCGCAATGCCGCATCGTCTCCGTGCTGCCCCTCGATGACATCGAAAAGATAGCCACCTTCGGCATACCAGAATTTTTGTTGAAAGCTCGCCCGACAGCGCGTGAGCAACTCCTGATAGGGTGCGCGACTCAGGCGTGCATTTGTACGTGCGAGTCGTTGCGACCACTCGTGAAGCAGCGAAAGCGCGTTATACCACAGCGCGTTTACCTCGACAGGCTTTCCAGTGCGCGGCGTGACTGCTACACCATCCTGTTCCGCGTTCATCCAGGTACGCGCCGTGCCAGAGAGCATCAGCAGTCCATCACCAGAGTCTACCTTTACACCGTACTCGTTCCCCTGTACGTACCAGGTGATGCTTTCGACAAGGTACGGGTAGAGTTCGTTCAGCAATTCGTAGTCTTGACTGGTTTGAAGGTACTGGTCGAGCGCGTAGCAGTACCAGAGCGTGTTGTCCGCGTCCCGATAGAGCGGCTCACCCTGTACGTGTGGAAGAGGAAGCGTTTGCGGTAACATGCCCTGTTTGAAGGTACGCGCCAGACTACGGAGCATCTGCGCGGTCTCGCTATAATGCCCTGTTGAGACGACGATACCAGCGAGCGCGATCAGTGTGTCGCGCGTATTGCGTTCGAGCTTATAGTAGTTCGAGAGCAGATCGGGTATACTTTCGATACGTCCAAACAGTTGTTCGTGATCGCTGCGCGTCCCTGTTTGCGTCGGGTGCCGTTGCAGCAAAAAACGCTCACTTGCTCGTAATAACGAGCGTAGAAAAGCTTCATCTTCGGCCTCTGGAGCCGTAGTGGGCGTGTTCATTGACAGAACTGACAATCGGTGTGCTCGTGCAGCCTCGCCACCCTCACCGAAGTAGCGGTGTGGTGTCTCGGACAGTAATTGCTTCTGCCCCTCGACACTCCGTCGATAGGAATAGCCAAGTTGATGTGGGCGCAATGTCTGTGTCGCGAGTTCCTCGGTACTTACAATGATTGTGAGCGTCGCGTCCTCGTCGGGCCAGAGGGTTGCGCGGATAACGCCGGGGAGGTACAGGTCATCGAGCGCGGGCCGACCCGCCGCCGCGTCCTGCCGCCGCAAGAAATTCCAGTACCATACGTCAGTGGGAATAAAAGTTGCCTCGCTTCGTGGCTGCCCAACAGCGAGTAAATGGTATGGACGAGCGTCCTCCCACGCACGAATCGTGCAACCTGCGACACCCGCGGGAAGCAGAGCAGTGTGTCCCGAATCCTGAGCATCCAGCGCGTGTTCGGTATTTTTCTGGTGAGGCCGCACTTGAAAGTGCCAGTCGTTGTTTCCGTGCTGCGGTTGGTTGTATGGGCGGTACGCGGTAAATGGGAGCATAGTAAGCGTTACTGACTGTTGCTCCTGCTCGTTTTCCTCGTCAATACGAGAGGGCGTGTTGCTTAACGCGCCTGTGATGCCACTGCGCCGATGCCCGTTTTTGTCGGAAGTTGTGGTACGAATAACGCGGTACTGAATATATGTTGTATCGTGGCCCTGCTGCATCCAGATGCGCTTTTCAAGCATAATGCCATCAAGGCCGCCGAGGCGATATGTGAAAACAGGAAAGCCTTCTTCAAGCCGAAATGTTTCCAGATGCACAAAGCCGGATGGACTAAGTACGCCATCGCGGTATTCGTTTGTGCCGAGGTAATAGGTGCGCTGATCGAAAACGACCTCTTCGTCGATCTTCGCGAGTAAGAGTTGTGGCACATCGCTATCAGGCGGACATGCAACGAGCAAGCCATGCTCCATACGAGTAAGTGTACCCGCGACGGTTCCTGCGGCATACGCTCCCAGGCCGTTCGTGATGAGCCATTCGCGCGAAATGGTCTCGTTCAAATCACAACAGATGCTGCGGTCAAGTGTAATGGGCATCATAGACCCTCCAAGCCCCTCGGTGTATAGAGAATGTATACGCGATCTTACAACTACGTACAGGAGAGCGAGTAGTCCTCTATACCGCCTGAAACCAATATTTTCTCCGAACTTTACATAAGGTTGTACTACCAGAAAAATACTCCTGCGTATTTTTCTCTGTTGATAGTGTAACATATGTGCAGGCTAAAAACAGTATCTTATACCGTATTCGTCAGTACAATTGTACAAAGTATTTACAGAGTAACGCAATTGCTTGTACTTGTGTTAAAATATGTCTTTCTGTATGCGTTCGTTGTCCTGCTGTTCGCGCCAATCTCTGCTTGTGAGGTCGTCGAATGCTATTCCTTAGAACATCACCACAAGAACAGGAAGACATGCTGTGATACATTCCGCAAAGTGGGCGTATGTAGTATGTAAGAGTATACTGCTCTTTGGCGTGGACGCCGCGTCAGGTTTCAGGCGTCACAATGACGCATCAGTCACACAGGAGGTTTTTCCTCATGCTTGCCTCGTTTTTCAAAGGTAGACACCATTCCCTCTACATTATGAGTCTGCTTGTGCTTTTCTCGCTTCTGCTCGCGGCCTGTGGAAGTAGCAGCGATACGACAACAACAGGTGGTAGCACCAGTAAGCCCGCGATTGCCGCGCCAACCGACCTGATTACTGCGGGGACGCTAACCGTTGGTAGCGACACAACCTACCCGCCGCAGGAGTTTCCCGACGCGAAAAATCCCGGTTCATACACCGGCTTTGACATCGACCTCATTACCGCGCTAGCGCAGAAAATGGGCTTGAAAACGCAAATCGTCAAAGCAGACTTCACAACTATCATTACAAGCTTGGCCAATAAGCGTTTCGACGTAGTTATTTCAGCTGTTACCATCAATGATGATCGTAAAAAGGTTGTAGATTTCGTACCCTATTTCAGTGCAGGTGAGTCACTGCTGGTACAGAAAGGCAATCCTAAAAAACTCAAGTCTCCTGCTGACCTGTGCGGATTAGATGTCGGTGTGCAGAATGGGACAGTAGAGCAGACCGATCTTGGACTCGCAAATGACGCGTGTAAAAAAGCGGGCAAGCCTGCTATCAAGTTGACTGTGTTGCAGGACCAGACGGCGGTTGTGCAGTTGTTGTCAACCAATCGCGTTGTCGCGACTTATCAAGATTCTCCCGTAACCGACTATTACAACAAGCTGAACCCCGGACAATTCGAGGTGGGTGGCTCCGTTATCGGCGCGGCCCAGCAAGGTATCGCTGTACGTAAGAGCGATACGTCAATGCTTAACGCGATACAAGCCGCGTTCAAGGCCGCACAGTCAGATGGAACGTACAAGAAGTACATTGACAAGTGGGGCCTTGCAACCGGCGCAATCGCGCTGTCGAACCGCCGCACGGTCTATGCATAAGTTCGCCATAATAAGCTGAGTGACAGGATAGGGGCGTAGTGAGGAGGATGGTGTACGATTGGGTGTTGCACGGCGGGGCCTGTCCTCGCCATGCAACACCTCCCATCATGCACTGTGTCATCTCTTCTTAAAGACGTTGTGCATACCCCTTGTATATAGGCCATTCATCGAGTATCATAAAGCTCAAGTATTTTTCTTACAAAATGCTACATACAAACAGGAGGAAGACCTCTATGTTTCGTTGGGATGTTGTCTGGCAAAATCTCTTCTCCACTCCATTTGTAACCGCCGCGTGGACGACCCTGTGGCTCTCGGTTGTCGCGCAGGTGATTGGCGTCCTGCTGGGATTGCTGCTCGCATTGATGCGTATGTCGCGCTCTCCATTTCTCAGTCTTCCGGCTCGTTTTTATATCTGGCTCTTTCGCGGTAGTCCTCTGCTGGTGCAAATCCTCATTCTTTACACAGGTATACCAGAGCTATTTCATAATCAGGCCGTAACAACGTTTTTATCTGCCTACGTAGTCATTCTGATTGCCTTCTCCTTGAACGAAGGGGCATACATGGCGGAGATCATGCGTGCGGGCATCGAGTCGGTTGACGCGGGACAGATGGAAGCGGCGAAAGCTTTGGGGATGCGTTCCAGTCTTGGAATGCGCCGTATCGTGCTTCCGCAGGCCGCGCGGGTGATTGTGCCGCCTCTAGGCAATGAGTTCAACAACATGTTGAAAACCACCTCTCTAGCCTCTGTGATCGGTCTGCTAGAGCTGACTGGCACCGCGCAAACGATAGGCTCAATTAGTTTCACGACCTTCGAGTTGCTGATTGTCGCCACCGCGTACTACCTCTTGCTAACCACATTATGGGGGTATACTCAAAACTGGATCGAGAAACGGCTTGACCCCAACCGCAATCAAAAGGTTGAAGTGGAGACGAAAAGTCTCACTACACGTATGGTCGGCTTTGGTGCGACACGTAGCAAATAGGAGCGAGAGAATATGAGCGTCGTCATACAATCGGATGAGATGGTTCATGCTGAACAGATTGTCAAACGTTTTGGAAACCTCACCGTTCTCAACGGTGTCGATCTTTCCGTCAAACGCGGGCAGGTCGTTGTTATCATCGGGCCGAGCGGGTCGGGCAAAACAACACTTCTGCGCTGTATCAATCACCTTGAGAAGATTGACAGTGGGCGCATCTATGTCGATGGTGAACTGGTTGGTTATCGTGAGGTAAAAGGTAAGCTCATGGAGGATCGTGAGGCAAATATCGCACGCGTCCGTTCAGGCATCGGTTTTGTTTTTCAACGCTTCAACCTTTTTCCCCACATGAACGCGTTAGAAAACATTGTCGAGGCGCCCGTGCAGGTACTTGGGCATAAAAAAGAAGAGGTCACGGAACGCGCCCATGCGTTGCTCGCGAAGGTTGGTTTGTCAGAAAAAGCGAAGGCATTTCCGCACAAGCTCTCCGGCGGTCAACAGCAGCGCGTCGCGATTGCGCGTGCGCTGGCGATGAACCCCAAGTTGATGCTTTTCGACGAGGCAACATCCGCGCTTGACCCAGAGCTTGTGGGCGAAGTGCTAAAAGTGATGCGCCAGCTTGCCGAAGAGGGCATGACGATGGTTGTGGTGACGCACGAAATGGGGTTCGCCCGTGATGTTGCAGACCATGTAATCTTCATGGATAAGTCCGTGATTGTGGAGCAAGGCACACCAGAGCAAGTATTTGGACATACGCAGCACGAGCGCACCCGCAATTTCCTCGGTATGATTGCCGAATAATGCGCGTACACACCGCTACGCTTATCGCGACCACAATAGTGCAGTCTGGCGTGCAACTTCTCGAATTGCACGCCCCCAACCTTGCCCAAACGGTACAGGCAGGACAATTCTGCATGGTACGTTGTTGTCCCACCGACGCAAGCGACCCCTTGCTACGCCGTCCTTTCTATGTGCATGGCGTCAACAGAAGTCGTGGTAGCTGTACACTCTATATACAGGTACGGGGGCGCGGCACCGCGTGGCTTGCACAACAACCAGCAGGGGCAACGCTCGACGTACTGGGGCCACTTGGACATGGGTGGACGCTGCATCCAGCAACGCGCAATGCATTACTCATTGGCGAGGCAGGCCAGATCAGTGCTCTTACCCTGCTCGCACAAGTTGCGCTGGAACAAGATATCGCGGTCACGCTTATTAACCAGACATCCACGCCCAAAACAAGCTACCCGCCCGCGTTGCTCTCGCCAGAAGTGGAGTACCACATTGTGACGGAACAGCAACAAAGTCTGTTCGCCACACTCAAGAAGACACTTCAGTGGGCCGATGCCATGTATTGTAGCGTTTCATATGAAACATCACTTGCACTTTACACGACATTTGAGCGCTTGCGAAATAAAAATTTCTCGCAGGGAACAATCGCGCAACCGCTTGTCTGTGGAACAGGCATCTGCTTCGCATGTAGTGTCGAAACGCGTTCGGGTCAGAAGTTGGTATGTCGCGATGGCCCCGTGTTCGATCTACGTGAAATCGTGCGGTAGCAAGAGGAAAGTGTCTTGAGCGACTGAAAGCGTTTGAGTCGCTCAAGACACGTTGTAGAAGCTGTTTTAACGTTCGTTGAGCGGCACAAAGTGCGCGTCCATCGGGCCAGTATAGTCAGCTTCGGGCCGAATCAGACGGTTGTTCTGTACCTGCTCCAGTATGTGCGCGGTCCAACCAGCGACGCGGCTCGCGGCAAAGGTTGTCGTGAAGAGGTCGCCGGATAGTCCAACCGAAGAGAGCAGAGCGGCGGAATAGAATTCTACATTAGTGTAGAGCCGACGCCCCGGTTTTAGCTCATCCAGCAGCGAAACGGCTAACTCTTCGACCCGATGTGCCATCACAAACCCGTGTGGGTCGGCGACTCTTGCCATGCCCCGTAGCTCTTCGGCACGTGGGTCTTCTGTCTTATAGACACGATGCCCAAAGCCCATCAAGCGTCCACCATTGGTGATCGCGTCGCGTATCCAGGGTTCCGCGTTGTCAACTGTTCCTATCTCGTGTAACATGTCGAGCACCTTCGAGGGTGCGCCACCATGTAATGGCCCCTTGAGTGCGCCCAGCGCGGCGACAACGGAGGAGACAATATCGGACTCCGTGCTTGCGACCACACGCGCTGTAAAGGTCGATGCATTCATCCCATGATCGGCGAGTAGGACAAGATAGGCGTTCAAGCCCTTGACATGCTCGGCCTTTGGAAGCTGACCCGTTTGTAGATACAGACAGTTGCCCGCGTAGTCAAGGTCGGGGTGCGACTCCAACGGCTCTAAACCATTGCGTAAACGCTGGAAGGCCGCGAGAAACAATGGGAAGCGTGCGGTAACGGCGATGGCCTGTTCTAGCGTTGGCTTGCCTTTAACCGCCATCGCGCCCCACGCAGAGGTCGCGGTACGCAACGCATCCATTGGCTCTACCGTTTTAGGAAGCTGACGCAATATCGTTACAACCTCGGTGGGAAGTGTGCGCTCCGCCGCGAGCTTTACTTTCAGATCAGTCAACTCTTTCTGGTTGGGCAGGTGTCCGAACCAGAGCAGGTGCGCGACCTCCTCGAAGGTTGTGGTGCTGGCAAGATCGTGAATATTATAGCCGCGATAGATCAGGCGTCCCGCCGTTCCCTCTACTTTGCTGATAGCGGTTGTCGCGGCAACAATGCCCTCAAGGCCCCCTTTGTTTGGCTTTACAGACGCGGCGGTCTGCACGGCAGGGTCTTTCTGAGGATTGGTTTCTGGCATCGTCGTTGACATAAATTCTCGCTCCTTTGCTTTTCATGTAGTCAAGAAAACGCATGATAGTAATTAACCTCTTGTAAAGTTGTACCATCGATTCAAGAAAATGTCAATGCGTATTGATACTGCTGTATATTACTCGATTTATGTTGATTGTGACTAGACGTGGTTATATATAGCAAGCGTAAAGGGTACTCAACCCGTGATTGACAAAACGGCGTTGCGCAACTATGATTACAGAAGAGAATGTGCTCAACAATCCGCGGAGGGAAGGAGGACTCAACATGATAGAGTTGAACGGCGAGAACTATCTTGACGGACGGGAAGCCTGTCATCTGCTTGGCGTCAAAATTTCGACCTTGTACACATATGTTAGCCGAGGTGTGCTGAGGAGTTATAAGCAAGGTATCAAGCGGCAACGGCTCTACAGAAAGGCAGAGTTGGATGCGCTTATCCAGTTACGGCCCAGCAACGAAACCCCGTTTACGGATACGCCCGAATTACCTCATGCCGAAGACTGGGTTCCAAATGTGTAGCGAGTGCCTCACCCCTGCGTTCTGACACGTTTCCTCCGCTCACAACGTGCTTAGAGAGATAGCTTAGAAATAGAAAGAGAGCAAACAATGGAAACGCGTCAATTTGGGAAGACCGACATGCAGGTCAGTGTACTGGGATTCGGGGGGTCGGAAATACGAGGAGCGTCGGTCACGGACGTTGGGCTATTGCTGGGAAGTGCGCTTGATGCAGGCATCAACGTCATCGATACGGGTGAATGTTACGGAGATAGCGAAGACCTGATTGGGCGTTCGGTAGCGAGCCGACGCGGTGATTATTTCCTGTTTACTAAGTGTGGTCATGCTGCTGGCGACGAACTACCCAACGTGCCAGAATGGGATCCTCGTTTGTTAGAGGCAAGCATTGAGCGTAGTCTACGTCGCCTGCGTACCGATCACCTTGACCTGCTTCAACTGCATAGCTGCTCACTGGACGTATTACGTAAAGGCGACGTTATCAAGGTATTGGAGAAGGCCAAACGCGAAGGCAAGACGCGTTATATCGGCTATAGTGGCGACAACGAAGACGCACGCTACGCCATTCACACGGGCGCGTTCGACACGCTTCAGACCTCCGTCAACATCGCCGATCAGCAAGAGATAGACTTCACACTGCCGGCAGCACGCGAGCGCGGCATGGGCATTATCGCGAAGCGACCCATCGCTGAAGGCGTCTGGTTACGCCAGAGCGTCGAGAAAAACGCTTACGCCTATCCATACTGGGAACGCCTGCAAACACTCAACTACGACTTTTTGCGCGGCGACGCATCGGCGTCCATCGCGAAGGCCTTACGCTTTACCTTGAGCGTCGCTGGCGTCGATGTCGCTATTGTCGGTACGACGAGTGTCGAACATCTGCGCGAGAACGCTGCTATGGTCGCGGCGGGCAAGTTATCGGAAGATGAGTTCAATGCTATCCGTGCCACATGGGAAGAGCGAGCCAACCAGCACTGGCTCGGTCAAATATAAGCGGCGAGCACTCTCGTGTGTTGGGCGTACTAGAGTAGCCCAACACACGAGAGTGTTATCAGAGAGAAGCCAGCGAGGGAGAGTATGGTACAAGGCAAAGACGAGCTTGAGCGCGTGAGGGCAGAGATTGAGCGACGGCAGGTGCGCTTTGTCAATCTGGAATTTACCGATGTCATCGGCATGGCAAAGTGTGTGACCATTCCAACGGAGCAACTCACGGATTGCTTGACGCACGGCAAATGGTTCGACGGCTCATCGCTTGAAGGCTTCGCGCGTATCGCTGAGAGCGATATGTACCTCTTCCCCGCTATTTCGACCTTTGCAGTTCTGCCAAATACCGTGCGTCCGTCTTCGCCAGCCAATAACAAGAATGGGTTGTATGAGGATGGAGATGATGTTGTGGCACGCGTGATCTGTGATGTTCGCACGCCAGATGGTGAACGCTTCGATGGCGATCCACGTGGCACGCTTTTGCAAGCAATCGAAATGGCGCACACGCTTGGGTACAGTTTTCATGTCGCACCCGAACTGGAATTTTTTCTCCTACAACTTGACGATACATCCTCCGGCCAACCTACGCCGTTGCCCCATGATCGCGGCGGCTACTTCGACCTTTCCACCGACCTTGCCGCGACTGTGCGCCGCCAGATGGTATACGCACTACGGGAGATGAATATTACGATAGAGGCGAGCCATCACGAGGTCGCGGCGGGTCAGCACGAGCTAGATTTCGAGGCGACAGACGCGTTGCATATCGCCGATGGCCTGATGACCGCGAAGTATGTGGTCAAGGCCATTGCCGCACATCATGGCCTGTACGCGACCTTCTTGCCGAAACCGCTTTACGGTGTGAATGGTTCGGGCCTGCACATGCACCAGCAACTTGTGAGCTTAGAAACAGGCAGAAACGCGTTTGTCGATATGCATGGCGAATATGGCTTGTCCGAGGTCGCACGCTACTTCATCGCGGGCCAACTCCTGCACGCACGCGCCCTGTGCGCTATTCTCGCGCCGCTTGTCAATTCCTACAAACGTCTTGTTCCAGGTTTTGAAGCACCCTCACACGTTAACTGGGGCCGTGTCAATCGGCAAGCACTGATTCGTGTGCCGCGTCCGAGCGTGAACCCGCAAGCTTCGATGCGCGTCGAGCTGCGCTGTAGCGACCCCAGTTGTAACCCCTATCTCGCGCTCGCCGTGATGTTGCGGGCCGGTCTGGACGGTATTCAGCGCAAGCTGACGCTAGCCGCGCCAATGGATGAAAGCCTCTTTTTACGCGACGAAGGCGAACGTTTGCGCTCACACGCACGCTTGCTACCCGCAACCCTCGGTGAGGCACTGGAAGCCCTACGTGAAGATACGTTTATTCGCGAGACGTTGGGCGACTCCATCTACGAGGGCTTTCTGGATGCCAAAAGTATCGAATGGACAGAATATGGGAAGCAGGTTCACGCATGGGAACTCGAACGCTATTTGCCCATATTTTAATAAAAATGTAAAAAGCTCTGCGGCGTAAGAGTGAGTATGGCCAGAGAACGGCGGGGCGAGCAGCTACTACTATGCTCCCGTTTTAGCCTCTTGCACGTTTTCGGTTTTCCTGAGTTTGCTTGCGTCATACTTTTGTGCCTGTCGCTTGCCATGCACTCACACATAACATATACTGCCTCGTAGTACCTGTTCCTCTTACTTTGAGGTAGAGCGCAAAGGAGTCATCCCCGATGTCAACAGAGCCAGAGCAGACAAAACGTACATATTTTATGGAGGCGGAAAATGCTACAGAGATGGCGCGTATCATGTTCCAGGATCGTCATATGACGAATCGCATGGGCGGAACCTTCTCTGAAGGCGCGGTACTTTCTGCGGGCCAGCGCGTTCTCGACATTGGGTGCGGTACCGGGGGATGGCTAATAGATGTGGCCCGCGAGTACCAGTACGTCGAGGCCACAGGCATCGACATCAGTAGAATGATGATGGAATGGGCGAACGCATCCGCGCGTTCACAGGGATTTGAGAATGTGTTGTTTCTGGAAATGAACGCGCTCGAAGGCTTGCGGTTCGCCGATAATACGTTCGACCTGGTGAACGCACGCTCCGTCTTTGGTTGGGTCCCGAAACAACTATGGCCCAAACTGTTGCAGGAGTGCTACCGTATCACGAAGCCGGGCGGCTATATTCGCCTCACCGAGGGCGAGTGGCCTATTACAAATGCGCCCACTGTCGAAAAATTTTCCGCGATGTTTACGAATGCGCTCAAGATCGCCGGCACTAGTTTCTCACCCGATGGGCGGCACATCGGCATTACGCCAATGTTGAGCCTGTTACTACGACAGGCCGGCTATAACAATATCATGCTGAAACCTCACTGCATTGATTACTCTTTTGATACGGAAGACCATGAATTCGCCTATCAAAACTTTATGGTCTCACATGAACTGTTGCAACCTTTTCTCATCAGAACAAAACAGACAACCGAGGAAGAGGTCGCCCGCCTGTATCAGCAAGCTCTGCTCGAAATAATGGCGGAAGACTATACTTGCCTTATGTATCTGCTGACCGCGCGTGGACGGAAGCCATAGGAATGGCAAGTGGTCATATCTCATACTCGCTCAACTCTTCAATACAGAGTTGTTATTGTTAGGTGCAGAAAAATCTGATATAGTGAGTGCATGAAACAAACAACTCTCTTTGGAGTACGATGGAGTGTGGCGCGATGACAACACACGACTCTGGCATTGCCCTGAAACGAACGCCGCTCTATGAGCAGCATCGCGCGTTGGGCGCACGGTTGGTCGAGTTCGGCGGGTGGGAGATGCCGGTACAATACACAAGTATCTTAGCCGAGCACGAAGCCGTTCGCACTCATGCCGGCCTCTTTGACGTGAGTCACATGGGGGAGTTCAAGGTCGAAGGGGCAGGCGCACTTGCTTTTCTGCAATCGCTAGTACCTAACGATGTTGCACATCTCGCTATGCATCAGGCTCTATACGCTCAGTTCTGTAACGCAGACGGCAATGTGCTTGACGATCTGCTAATCTATCGGCTCGCGGAAGAGCAGTATATGCTGGTAGTCAACGCAGGCAATATCGAGAAAGACCTCGCGTGGGTCAAAGCACACGCTCATCATAATGAGCATGTGACAATCACCAACCAGTCAGATTTTACCGCGCTACTGGCTCTGCAAGGCCCGAAGGCACAAGCGATTTTGCAGCCGCTTACAGAGGTTGACCTTGCGAGTATCAGGTACTACTGCTGCGCGGCGGGGCTGGTGGATGGCGTTAACTGTCTTATTTCGCGGACAGGGTACACGGGTGAGGATGGCTTCGAGTTGTATTGCGCCCCCGTCGATGTTGGTTCGCTATGGAACAAGTTGCTCGCAATTGGTACTCCACAGGGATTGTTACCGACTGGTCTGGGCGCACGCGACACGCTCCGCTTGGAGGCAGCGTTATGCCTGTATGGTCACGAACTCGACGAGCAGACGAATCCGTTGGAGGCCGGTCTCGGCTGGACGGTAAAGCTCAAGAAGGCCGAATCGTTTGTGGGTAAGGATGTTTTGCAACGTGTGAAAGAACAGGGGCCGCGTAAGAAGCTTGTAGGTATCGAGATGCTTGATCGTGGTATCGCGCGTGGCGACTACAACGTGTATGATAATGAGCAAGCTATTGGTGTTGTGACCAGTGGTGCGCCTGGCCCAACGGTACACAAAAATATCGCGATGGCTTATGTGGACGCGTCACACGCGGTTGTAGGTAAGGCGATACAGGTTGACATTCGCGGTAAACGGCTCGCGGCCCAGATTGTGCCGTTACCATTCTACAAGCGGCAGAAGTAGCATTCAAAGCAGCAGAATACAGGGAGAAATACAGATATGGCAAAGTTGCAGCATCCAGAGAACCTTAAATATAGCAAAACCGACGAGTGGATACGGGTTGAGGGCAATCTCGCAACTCTCGGAATCAGCGATTACGCGCAAGATCAGCTTGGCGATATCGTCTACATCGAACTTCCATGGGGTGCGGACGAAAACATCAGCGACGAGGCGAAGTTCGGCGATATCGAGTCGGTCAAGGCCACTTCCGAACTGCTTTCACCGCTAAGTGGAAAGATCGTGAAGGTCAACGAAAATTTGAAGGATACACCCGAACTTATCAACGACCAACCCTACGAAGCCGGTTGGATGCTCGTTGTCGAGATGAGCAATCCCGCAGAACTCGCGAACCTGATGGACGCTGCTGAGTATCAGCAATATCTTCAGGGACGATAAAAAAGAGCGAGACTCTGGGGCAAGGTGAAAGCACAGCATGGGCAAGCCACACCATGCTCTCACTTTGCCCCATACTATGCCCACTTACCCTCATTTAGAACGTCACAATGACAATATTTTTGCGAGGAATGCCCCGATTCTGGCGTTAGTATTACTGGAAGTCCTATTTTGTTGGCAAATCTTTGACAGGAACGAAACAATTTCGTTATACTTATAGTGACACTTGTCATGAGATGCCACAAACGACGTAGCCTTCCGTAAGACAGCAAAAAACACACTATATGTGCAAAAAGCACATGAATGAAACTCCTGTCAATACGTACATACTCGTTGCATTCAAAGTGTACTTACGCCGCTGTAAGTCTCTAACCCGACCCCTAAGCGAAACTCTATGCTCTTTCACCAGGTTTGCCTCGTGTTCCCCGCAAGAACATGCGGTAAGCTCGACGAAGAGTGCTCTTTTCCAACTAAGCCGTTTTTACACTCGCCGCAACACCGCTCGGCTTCGTACACAACCATACCCTTTCCAAGTTTTTACTCACTCCACTCAATTACTGTAGGGGGATCACGCGTGAACATTGATACAGTGCGCTTCTCACACCTCTTAGAGGTAAACGAACTCAACGACCTGAACTACTTTCTGTCCCACACCGCTTTTGTCATTTCCCATAAAAGCGAGAGCGTGGAGACGTTGCTCAGCGTACTCTGGTTTCTTCCTGTCAATAGCCCCATCATTATCGTTACAAATTGTCCCGAAGAGGAAAGGCAAACACTCGAAAGCGATCTCAAAGAACGCTTAAAAGAACACCAGCACACATACCTCGTACATCAGAAGGATGCACTGATTGCGAGTATATTCAAAGACTCTGGCGTTTCACAGATATTGGGCGAAGATGGAAGAGTGGTCAATGGTAAAGGTGAGGGGATGTATATTGGGACGATGTGCGCGGCGCAACTGGGTTACGCGGAATGGGTGGTCTATTATGACGCGGACAACTTTGTGCCGAGCGCGTTGCTGGAGTACACGCTGGCGATGAGCAAGTTGTTTATGGCGGCACGCGTCGGACACGCCCGAACGGAAAACGCGGTGATTCTTAACGAACGACACACGCACGATGCTATTGTACCCGATCTGCACAATATCCGCATCTGCTGGTCTTCCAAACCCGCGCTTGGCAATGCTAATTCTGATGTGAAGCTACTTGGACGCTGTACCCGCGTGGTTTCTCCCCTCTTCACAAGCCTGCTTGACGGGTGGTTTGGTATTCGCGATTATCCCGTCATTTCATCGAACGCGGGTGAGCAGGGGATGACGATGAGAACCGCGACAACTATTCGTTTCTCGTCGGGCTATTCCGTCGAAACATTCCAATTTCTCGACCTGCTGTATCATGCGTCGCGCTGGGATGTTGCGCCCAAATGCGTGACTGTGCAACAATATCAGTCGAAGAGTCCCCACTTTCATGATAAGAAAGAGGACACACACATCAAAAAGATGATCGCGGACAGTCTGGGAGCGTTTCAGTTATTCAAAAAGTTTTTGCCACGCAATGTCAAGAAACATCTGCGCGAAGTGTACGATGAGCTTGATCTGGAAATGCGCTTGCCCGAAGTCTATCCGGCACTTGGCGAGCTGCGCCTTGAGCAGTATGGAGCCTTCACGGACTACTATCGTTTGTTTAGAACACGAGAATTGCATACTGAGCCTGTGTTGAGCAGTGTTGCTGCCGCTTCGCGCAATGGCGAAATGTATTTCACCGATGAGGAGGTTCCTTGCGGCTTATCATAGTACGTCATGGAGAGACACCCTATAATACCGCCCGCCGCATCACGGGTCAGACCGATGTTCTGCTCAACGAACTGGGGCAGAAGCAGGCGGAACTGGTGGGCGCGTATCTGGCACAGGAAACGATTGATGTTGTCGTTTCCTCCGATTTGCAGCGCACTCGTGCTACCGCACGTGCCATCGCACGGGGGCATGACCTGTTCTTGCAAGAGGATGCCGACCTGCGCGAGATCGCGATGGGCGAGTGGGAAGGCTTGACCTACACAGAGATAACGGAACGTTTCGCGGACTCACAGACTCGCTGGCAGAGCGACCCCACGACCTATGCCATTCCGGGCGGGGGCGAGACGGTCACGCAGGTGCAGGTGCGCCTGGCCCGTGCGCTGACACACTGGTACGAGCAGTACCCCGATGCAACCGTTGTCTGGGCCACACACGGCGGCGTAATTGGTATCCTAATCTGTCACCTGCTGGGCATCGATATTCGACGACGCTGGCAGTTTCGGCACAGTAACGCGTCAATCGCAGAAATCTCTTTTAGTCCCGAACACATCATCATAGAACGGCTCAACGAGACCGGGCATCTCGCGACGATACGCCATATCGAAGGTGCCGAGGCGTAAAAATAGTACAGTATACAGGGTACAACCAGATTGTTTATACCTCGTATACTGTATCGACGTATGTTATACTACATAGGCATCATTGAACGTACCTTTTCAGCGTTATCGAAAGGGAACACCCGAACATGGCTGTTACAACATCAACCTCCACTCCTACAACCTCCCAGAGCCGCGTTGCTGGCTGGCTCACACCCGACGAGTTCACGCTTATCGAGGCCGTGTGTGAGACACTTTTGCCTGCGCTTGAACCCCCAACTGGAAGCAGTCCCGCCATCGCTGCGTATTACAGACGCAAGGCAAGCGACCTGCATGTCGCTATGTTGTTCGCGGAAACGTTAGCGCATGAGAACGCTGAAACGCAAACAGAGTTTCGCCAGCTGCTAGCAACGATGGCAAGCCCCATCGGGGGAGTGCTGCTGATCGCGGCCCCGAAACCGTTTATCGCTTTTGGGCAGGAGCAGCGCGAAAAATATTTACAGGCGATGGCGAATAGTCCCGTCGCTCAGTTGCGGCAGGGCTATCAGGCGTTGAAGCGGCTCACTACCTTTATTTTTTATTCCGTTCCCAATCCACAGGGAGTCAATCCCAACTGGGAAGTGCTGGACTACGAAGCACCTCCACCACCACCGACTACGCCACGCACTATCAAACCACTGGTAATCACCGAAAATATGACGTTGGAGTGTGACGCGGTAGTTATCGGCTCCGGTGCCGGAGGCGGAGTCGTCGCGGGAGAACTCGCTCAGGCGGGTAAAAGCGTCGTAGTGCTGGAAAAGGGCGGCTATAACAGCGAGGCCGATTTCACTTATCAAGAGGTACAGGCAATGCCAGAATTGTACCTCAAACGCGGCTCCCTCGCGACTAGAGACTTGAGCATGACGATACTCGCGGGTAGCACGCTCGGTGGGGGAACCGTCGTCAACTGGAACACCTCGTTTCGCACGCCCGACGACGTGCTGGAAGAGTGGGCGCGAACGTCCGGTCTGCCCGACTTCACGGGGGCGGCACTGCAAGAGAGCTTCACGGCGGTTGAGCAACGGATGCAGGTTAACACAGAGAACAGTACGCACAACGTTCAGAACCAGTTGTTGTTCGATGGTAGCGTCGCGCTTGGCTATCACGCGGGGGTGATTCGACGTAATGCGGTTGGCTGTGAGCAGCGATGCGGTGCCTGTTGTTTTGGCTGCCGCTATGAGTGTAAGCAATCGACTACGAAGACGTATTTACAGGATGCATATGACAAAGGGGCGCGAATCGTTGTGCGGTGCAGCGTCGAGAAGGTGCTGATCGAGAATGGCAAAGCGGTTGGCGTCGTCGCGAAAGCACTGGATATCGCGAGTGGGGCGACGTTTATGGTAACGGTACGCGCGAAGGTTGTGGTACTCGCGGCTGGCACCATCAACTCCCCTGCGGTACTGCTGCGGTCAGGCGTTGAGAACAAGCATATCGGGCGACACCTGAAACTGCATCCCGTCTCCACTGTTTCTGGCGTGTATCCAGAGAAGGTCTATCCCTGGAAGGGCGTCCTACAATCCGCGTATAACGACGAGTTCGCGCACCTGCACGACAACTACGGGTACAAACTAGAGGTCGCTCCAGCGCATCCGGGTCTGATTGGCCTGACAACCCCCTGGTATGGGGCGCGAGCGTACCGTGAGTCGATGCTGAATGCGCCCCACCTGGCGACAATTATTGTGCTTACACGCGACAAAGGCGAGGGAACGGTGACGACTGATCGCGATGGTGAGCCAGTCGTGGACTACACAACCTCGGCCTATGACCGCCAGCATCTTCTGCACGGTCTGCGAACGTCCGCTCGTGTGCATCTAGCGGCTGGCGCGAGGTCGGTGCTATCGCTCCACACAAAGCAGAACCGCGTAGACCGCTTCGCGGATGGAACGGTGAGTCAGCGCGACCTGCGCGATTTCGATGCCCGCATCGAGCGTTACGGCATGGGGCCGAACCGCATGATGATGTTTTCCGCGCACCAGATGGGAACCTGCCGCATGGGAGCCGCCGCTAAGAACGCCGTAACCGATGGTAACGGCGAAGTATACGGCGTGAAGGGGCTTTTCGTGTGCGACGGGAGCGTGTTCCCCGCCGCGAGTGGCGTGAACCCGATGCTGTCTATAATGGGCCTCTCTCATCGTTCGGCGCAATATATCAAGAGCGTGTTGTAGAATATAGCATAGGTGAAGTG
>JBBQVS010000077.1:0-18757 GCA_038211295.1 Ktedonobacterales bacterium
ATCTTCCTGTGTAAACGGCTTTAATGCGGTATACACATCAGAGGGATAGCTGGTAGTAATTTTTGTCTTTTTGTCTGTGTTCATATGTGTTCTTGTAGCATAGCACACGTACCATGTCAACACTCAATCTGTGCAAACACCCCTCGCCTATCACGCCCCGACAAGAACGGGCTTGTATCCCCTGCTTAGAAAGACAGGGGCTTTACGCCCCCTTCGGTAGTGAGGGCGGTATATGGGGGAAAGGGGCGTGGCAGCTGCTCACCGCCATGCCTCTTTCCCCTATGCTCTCTCGCCCCTACTATACTTTTTGCCCCGCTACGCTCTAGTTACTATGTCAGCTTGTTCTTTAACAAAACAGACAAAAACTCACTATTCGCGGTTACGCATACGCTCGTGTTGTGTCAAGAACTTCTTGCGTAAGCGAATGTTGAGCGGTGTAACTTCAACCAGTTCATCGTTGTTGATGAAATCGAGCGACTGCTCAAGGCTCATCAGAATTGGAGGAGTCAAGCGAACCGAAATGTCTGATGTGGAGGAGCGGATGTTGGTCTTCTGCTTCTCTTTGCAGATGTTGACGGTCATGTCGTCAGGACGCGAGTTGAGGCCAACAATCATGCCTTCGTAGACAGGAGTTCCCGGCTCGATGAAGGTATCGCCGCGCTGCTGGGCATTGTTCAAGCCATAGGTCATTGCGCTGCCCTGCTCAGATGCGACCATCGCGCCCATGCGATTGTTGCCCATTTTGCCCATCCAGGGTTCAAAGCCAATGAGAATACTACTCATTGCTCCATTGCCTTTTGTCAGGGTCAAGAAGGCGTTACGGAAGCCGATCAAGCCGCGTGTAGGAATGCGGTACTCGATACGCACGTTACCAGAACCATCGCTCGTCATGTTAATCAATTGTGCTTTACGTGACGAAAGGTTCTCGGTCAACACACCGATATATATGTCTTTGGTATCGATAATGAGATGCTCGATTGGCTCAGTAGTCCTGCCCTCTTCGTCTTCGCGTGTGATAACTTCTGGGCGTGATACCTGAAATTCGTATCCCTCACGACGCATGGTCTCAATAAGCACGGATAGGTGAAGTTCACCGCGTCCAGAGACGACAAATTCGTCAGGGGAACCACCATCTTCGACGCGCAGACTGACGTTTGTTTCCAGTTCGCGATAGAGACGCGCACGCAGTTGGCGTGATGTCGGGTACTTACTTTCACGTCCCGCGAATGGGCTACTGTTGACACCAAAGGTCATTTTCAGAGTTGGTTGAGTGATTTCGATGGTTGGCAATGCTTCTGGTGTATTAACATCCGCGATGGTCTCGCCAATGTTCGCGTCCGCAATACCGGTCATCGCGACGATCTCGCCTGCCTGTGCCTCTTCAACTTCTGTACGTTGGAGTCCTTTATAGCTCAGAACAAGATTGATTTTCTGACGCGAGACAACACCGTCGCGGTTGATACGAGCGACAAAGGTGTTTGGCGCGATTTTGCCGCGCACGATGCGCCCAATCGCGTACTTGCCTTTATAATCGTCATAGTCGAGGGCTGCGACCAGCATTTGTAGAGGTGCATCGATATCAACCAGGGGCGCGGGAATGGTGTTGATGATGGTCTCGAACAATGGCTCAAGGTTGACGCGTTCGTCCGTGGGGGTGTACATGGCAACACCATCGCGTCCGATTGCGTAGAGCACTGGAAAATTGAGGTGGGCGTCGGTGGTCGCGAGTTCCAGAAACAGGTCTTGTGTCCACTCCAACACCTGCTCGAGTCGTGCGTCGCGGCGGTCAATCTTGTTGATGATAACAATGGGTTGTAGGTTTAGCTCGAATGCCTTTTGCAAAACGAAGCGTGTCTGTGGCATGGGCCCCTCTACTGCATCAATGAGCAGGATACAACCGTCTGCCATGTTGAGAACACGTTCAACCTCGCCACCGAAATCAGCGTGTCCGGGGGTATCGATAATGTTGATCTTGACACCGCGATAGTTGATGGCGGTGTTCTTCGACAGGATGGTAATGCCACGCTCGCGCTCCTGATCGTTAGAGTCCATAATCAACTCGCCCATATCCTGATTTTCGCGGAAGATGTGGCTCTGCTTGAGCATACCATCGACAAGGGTAGTCTTGCCATGATCGACGTGCGCGATAATTGCAACGTTGCGAATGTCGGTACGTTTAACAAAGTGTTCTGTTGTTTGTGGCATATTATTATTCATTAGCTGCATACTCTTTTTGGGTGCTTTCCTCGGATACTCTCTTCAAAGACATGATAAAACCGAGCGGTCTTCGTCGCTCGGTGGATAAGTAGGCTATTTACCCGACACTCCATTGCTTACATTGTATCTGTTTGCTGAAACTACGTCAAGCATGACTAGGACTTCTACGTTATCCATTAAGTTGTAGAAACAGCTTTACCCTCTTTTTCAATCATTTATAGTTTTACGAGAAGAGGATAAAGCCGTCGCAGGCGGAACTAACCGTGGAGTGTGCCGTTAAGCGCACGATCCATATTGTAACAGGTGCTGATAAGCGAAAGGTGAGTGAATGCTTGTGGAAAGTTTCCCAATCCCTCTCCCATCGGGCCTATCTCTTCTGCATAGAGGCCAACGTGATTGGAGTAGGTAAGCATTTTTTCCAGCACCAGACGGGCTTCGTCGAGCCGACCTGCGCGTGCCAGGGCCTCCGAGAGCCAGAAACTGCATGGGCTAAATGTGCCTTCAAGGCTACCAAGACCATCGTCTGCTGCGGCCTTCGGATTGTAGCGATACACATGTGAGTCGCTGGTAAGTTCTTTTTGAATGCGGTTGATTGTCGCGATCATACGAGGATCAGTTGGGCCAGTAAACTTCGTTAACACCAAGAGCAGCGCACTTGCATCAATGGCATCACTTCCATAGTATTGAACAAAACTATTAACCTTTTCATTCCATCCGAGGCGCATCACTTCTTGATAAATCTCGGCACTGGTCTGCGTCCAGCGGCCAATTGGTGCGGGTAGTCCGCGATGTCGCGCAATGCGTAGGGCGCGGTCAAACGCAACCCAGCTCATGACGCGCGAATGTATAAATGGTTTTGGGCCACCGCGTACCTCCCAGATGCCTTCATCATTTGTGCGCCAGTTCTCCGTCAACCAGTCCAGCAGACGGCACAGGTTAGCCCACAGATCATACGAGATATCTTTATAGCGGTCAAAGATGTAGATGGAGTCCATCAGCTCACCATAGATATCTAGTTGTTGTTGCTTGTACGCGCCGTTGCCAATGCGAACGGGGCCGCTCTTGCGATAGCCTTCGAGATGGTCAAGTGTTACTTCGGTCAGGTCATGCCCACCGTCGATGGTGTACATTGGTTGCAGCGTGCCATTTGGTTTCATCTCATGACATCGTGCGTCGAGCCACCCCATAAACGCCTCGGCCTCCTGTGTGAAGCCAAGAATAAGCAGGCTATAGAGCGTGAATGCGGCGTCGCGGAGCCATGTGTAGCGGTAGTCCCAGTTGCGCGAGCCGCCAACCGTTTCGGGGAGGCTTGTGGTTGGTGCTGCGACAATCGCGCCCGTCGGGGCATAGGTGAGCAGTTTCAGGGCGAGTGCCGAACGATGTACCATTTCGCGCCAACGCCCTTGATACTGGCATTGCGCGAGCCAACGATGCCAGTAGTCTTTTGTTCCTTGCAGCAATGCCTGATAATGACGAGCCGTGAGCGGGTGCGGGGCCAGGTCATTATCTCTCGCGCTTTCCAGCACGAAATAGGCGTACTGATCTTCTTGCAATGTAAAGGTGGCACGTACTCCACCCTCCTCATATAGCTCTATCGGTACGGTGGATGCTAGTCCCAGACAGAGATGTTGGCTTGTGAAGATTGCGCCATCTTTTGAAAGGTGTACCGCATGTGTGTCGCGTGCATAGTTAAACGCGGGCCGACAGACCATTTCAATTTCCATTGAGCCACGCGCCATATGCACCGAACGAATAATGTGATGTTGGTGTGTCTTGCTATCAACTTCTTTAATTGGCATGAAGTCGATAATCTCACACACGCCATCAACCGAAAGGAAGCGCGTAATCAATATATTCGTTTCGGGTACATACATCTGCCTGCGACTCATTCCTGAAGTATAAGGTGGAGCGATGCGGAAAAAACCGCCTTTGTTTGTGTCGAGAAGCGCACCGAAAACGCTGGGCGCGTCGAATCGGGGAATGCAGCACCAGTCAATGGAACCGTTTTTTCCGATCAGCGCGACGGTGTGCAGATCGCCAATAATGCCATAATCTTCAATGGGTAGATAGCCATTCGAGAGTCCCGGTGGAGTCTGTGCCTGTTGCTGCATTGATTAGCTCCTCAGTATATTATGGTGCGAACATTTGTGGGTGGTAAACCCGTGTTATAGATACGTTTGGAGACGGTGATTAGTCGCCACCGTTCCACCGCCGCCGAATCTCTAGTGCGTGTCGTACAACAGTCTCTTTCAAGCGTGAAACATCCTGACTTGCTCGTATTGTATTCCCTTCTGGGAGTATTTCAAGAGTGCTAAGACGTGCGAAGACGGGTTCTAGGGCCTTATCTGGATTGCGAAAAAACTGGCTTCCTCTGATACGCTCGAACCTCCAACCAAGCCGCTCTAAGATGGCCTGACGCGCCATGTCTTCCGCGAGCTTTTCGATTGGATGCCAGCGATCCCCGTCGCATTCGATTGCGAGCCGTTTACCACCGCCTTCAACAACAAGATCAATGCGATATGCCCCGACGCGCCATTGTGGAACGACACGGTAGCCCGCTTGTACCAACCTCCGCAGTACCTGCCTTTCAAATTCAGACTCAACTTTTTTCTCGTGTTCGTTAAGCTCCAGCACAAATGCTTTCGGGTTTTCTGCGTGGAGGATGAGCCGCTTACGAATATCGCCATCTTTCAGATGAATATGTGGGTCTAACGAGTGTACGACCCACATCTGGTCACGCGCACGACTCGCTGCGACGTTGAAACGTTTCCTATACATGTAGTCGTTGCCTTCCTCGCTTCTCAGCGAGAGAGGGGCGTTGCCCTCCGTCGGCGTGTCAACCAGTGAGAGCAGTACAATGTCACGTTCATCTCCTTGAAATTGCGCGGCATCGCCGCACAATATCTCGCGTCGTGTGTATTCGGTTTCCGTAAGATGTTGTCGCAGCAACATGTCGATGTACAGTGCCTGTTCTTTTTGTACCATCGAGATAACGCCAAAGCTTGCGCGTTGGTATTCCGGTTGCTTTGTCATCGCCACGATCAGCGACGCAATCGTTTGGGCCTCCTCTTCGTTACGATGGCTCCTGACACTAGATGCCTCTACACGGTACGCGACAGTTGCGGGCAGACATACGACCTCGCTATCGTCTCGCAGTGGCTTGATTTTGCCCTGATAGGAGAGATTGTTGCTGAACTGAATAATCGGCGAAACACAGCGAAAATGTTCTTGGAGGCTCACTGGGACACCATAAGCGGTTTGCGCGAGCGTGTAGACCGAGAGTTTTCCGTCAAACATTTTTGCGAGTGGAATACCTTGCAGGTGTTCATCGATGAGGCGTTCGATATCGTCAATCTGTTGCCCAACTGCTAGCGGTGTGACCTGCTCATGGTCGCCCACGACAATGACCTGTTTACCCATATAGAGGGCGGTCAGGGCTTTGATATCTGCCTGACTTGCCTCATCGATAATCACGACATCAAAGTGGTTGTGGCGCGGATCGAAGTTTTGCACAACACGGTTGAGCGGCATAATCCAGACGGGTACGGCGGTCTGGCAGAGGGGCATGAGCCTTTGCGCTTCGGCACGAAGTTGGCCCGCCCTCTTGCCCGCGCCTTTCCCAATTTTGCGCGTAATCTCTTTCCACCCTTGCAATGCGCGGCGTTGTTCGCCTGTTGTGCGCTTTATCTGGCCCACCCATGCTCGTGTTTCGACCAGTTCCGCGGTGACTTTGTGAAGAGCGGTATTTAGTTCCGTGATGCGCCTTTGCAGCTTTTCTAGTGAGACGTTCGCGCGTTTGTCTAACTCATCGAAGAGTTGCCGCCAGAGCCATGCGGCCTCCGGTTGCTCTGGTAACTCTGCCTGTCCGTGTATTCCCTCGCGGCGTTTGATCGCGCTTGCCCAGACTGGTGCACCTTTCTCTAACCGAATGAGATACGTGGAACGATTTTGTAGTTCCTCATAACGTTCCTGCAAATCTACCAGTCGCTCATATGCTTCCTGATAGGCGTGTACATCGCGCGAAGTGACCGCATTACGTAACCTCTGTACCACGCTTGTTCTTGCCGCATCACCCGCCACCAAATGCAGTACCGTGTGAAGCTCTGCAATCTTTGCTTCGTTGACTTCATACATACGACGGAGCGTTTCCGCTTTGAGTACGGGTGCTAGTTGTACTTGTACGGCATCGAGGAGGCATAGCAGTTCGCCATGTTCCGTCATATTGACAGGCATTTCGGCGAGAAACTTTGTCCAGAGCAGTCCATGCTGCATCAGTTCCTGTTCCAGAGGTCTCCACATCATGCTATACCAGTCTAAACATTGACGGATCGGATAGATAAACTGTGTACAGAGGCGCTCAGGTTCCGCGCCGAGTGCCTGCGCGTCTGGGCCGCCGAGTGTTGTCATCTGTCGTCGCCATCGTCCCACCAAATCTTCCCGTGCTACACTCAGTTGTAGCAGTGTCCGCAGTGCTTTGAAGTGTTCAAGCGTCTCTGGTGGACGCCCCTTTACCCGCGTATTTTCAAGAAATAATTTCCAGTCTTTATGCAGAAACAGCGCGATGCCTTTGACCTTTCCACCTTGTCCAAGCTGGCCGATAAGCTCATCTACAATTTTGAGAGGCTTGTCATGCTGATTTTGCCTGTAGTCGTTGGCGATCATCGGGTCATATTCGAGTAGTGATGCATAGTTGTGCAGAGCTAAAGCATGAACAGACTCGATTTTTGTGATGAGGTCGTCCCACATCTGACGACGCAAACCGCCTTCACGACCTGCTGTAAGAGCCGCTAGACGCCAGCGTGTTGTATCGCGCAATGGCTCGGCAGCTTTTGAAAGATTGTCCTGTAATTCCACGAATTTTTCTGGTGAGGTCTTGCCTGCGTGTTGTGTCCACAGGTCGCGCCGATACCCTAAACTCTCTTTTGCCAGTCTGTTATGTTCTTCTACAAGCTGGGTAAAGGCGATGGGTGTCAGAAGAGCATAAGCATCGGGGAGGCCAAGTGCCATCTCCTTCTCGTCTTTAAGCGAAACCGTCGTATTTGTTTTATACAAATGTACAAGTTCTTCCAATGAGAGTGGTAAAGGTACGCCCGTCATTATGGGGGTCGGTATCCATCCTACTTCCTGCTTATGCATAGTTATATAACGGGCCGCTTCTGATGGTGGGTACTGTTGTCCCGCTATAACAATCGCCTCATACTCACTATTGCGTGCGCTTTTGAGTTGTTCACGCGTTTGTTGCAGTTCGCTAATTATCGCAAGACGCTGCTTTGTTTGTGTCGTTGCCTCGCGCTCAAGTTGCATTATGTTCGCACTGGAAAGCCGCTCGGTGATAGCGTCGATGGCACTCTCTAACTGCCTGCGGCTATCATCTTCCAGAATGCTTACGCACAACGGTTGTAGTGGTCTCACAACCTTTTCGCGCAACACTTTTAACGCCTTCGAGGTATGGCTGGTGACAAGAACGCTTTTGCCTTCCGCCAGAAAATGCCCAAGCAGGTTCGCAATGGTATGTGTCTTACCTGTCCCCGGCGGCCCCTGCACTACAACCGCTCCGTGTCTTTCCAGACGCCGTGCAATCTCCAGCTGCTCCGCGTTGGCGGGTTTGCTCAATAGTATGCGTTCGTCTTCGCCGTTTGGTGAAGACAACGAACTAGCCTCATTATCGCTTGACTGATACACGCTGTTATCGCTTGTCACAAGGCTGGTGATCGATTGTGGCAGGTACGAACTTGTGGGCAGTGCTTCAAGGATGGACTCTATCGCTGTGCTAAAGCCGAGTGTGCGGTTTCGCAAGAAGAGTACCGGGTCACGTGCCATCAAAGGTATATGTTTGTCTTTGTACGAAGTCATTTTCTCCGCGAACTGCCCTCTCGAAGAAAGTCGATTGACGAGCCTTTGTAAAAACTGAGCTGTGTCGTTGCCGCCCAGAGGATGATAGTTGCCTTGCTCGAAATCTTGACGACTTTTTCCTATATCGGTTGCGTTTATCTCTGGCAATGTCTGAAATAACGACGTGTACAACTCCGCTGGGTGTTCGGTTTCGGTTATGGTGAATTCAGGAATTTGTGGGTTGAATTGTAGTTGCAGACGGAGCAGTAACACTGGGTGATGGACGCCGTTAGCTGGTGTGGGATACCATGTAAGGACGCCATCGCCCAGCACTAACTCTATATGCTCGGCCTCGCGTGTGAGTTGAGCACTTACCGTATAAAGACGATTATATACCTCTAGTACCCGCAAGTTTGGTTGTTCTGTTTCTATCCATGCTGCTCGACGTAGTGACCACCCACTTAGCAGACGTTGTAGTCTAAGATCGCTGTCAAAGCTTGCCTTTTTGGAAGGCTCAATGGTTATGGTGGTATCTGTGCTCTGCCACCCCTTTTGCAGGAATGGCACCAGTTCTTTTGGCAGCTCTGGCGGTTCTGTGAGTTTAGGACGGCGCACTTTTAGAACAAAGTTCTCCTCACTCGCTGCCGTATCTTTTGTTCCCTTATCCGATGAGACCGCGAGCAACTCGTCTTCTTGTTTTGTACCAATACGAATACAGGAGTGGGCGGGAAGGTCATGAAACCACAATGTCCATGCCTGCGCGTCGATATCCTGTTGTACCGGGTTTTGGAGATGGTTGAACGCTTGAATATACCGAAATATCTGCATGAGTTTAGAGCGTGTCTGATCAAGTGACTCCTTGGAATTGGCTTGAACCACGAAATTCTCTCTTCCTCTTGTTCCCACTAAACAAATCGTCCTATATCTATGGACAGGTGACTGTAGCAATGCTAGTATTGGCGAGTATAACAAAGCTGTTGTGGTAGTTCAAGACCAATTTCCCGTAGCATGAGAAATTGGGATGGATTCGCAACCAAAAAGTGTTATTTATCGTATATACTAATAAGGGTAGCGATCAGCAAGCTACTTTCCCGGACGTTTTTATAAAGGGACACAATTATGCAAAACCAATACCCCTCTCAGCGTCGTTCTAGTGGCGCAAAAGCCATCACCATCGATCAGCGTACCACAGTCGCTCGCTATCGTATGCTTCAATTCGCTGCACTGGTTCTCTCGGCTGGTTTCGCGTTTGGTCTTCATATCGTATTTGGACACTAAGCGTTTTCAACAAGCGTTTCAATAGATAAAAAAACACAGATGTCTTCCTAAGATGTCTGTGTTTTTTTGGGGAAAATTGCTCACTTCGTAGTATCTTGATGTGAGATAATATGTTTTGTACTGAGTTGTGTACTGAAGAAAGCAGAGAAAATTATGGCGAAGGTGACAACTGGCGCGGGCGACACAGGCTATACAGGTTTGTTAGGCGCGGAGCGGGTCGCGAAATATGACCCACGCCCCGATACATTTGGGACGGTTGACGAAGCGACCTCGGCGTTAGGATTGGCGCGTGCAATGGCGCAAGACCAGAAGGTCAAAGATATCATTTACCGCGTGCAGCAGGAACTCTATCTTTTAATGGGCGAACTCGCGACGACGCCCGAAAACTACGAGAAAATGGGCCTGCGTATGACAATCGAGCATGTGCAACACCTTGAGCAGGTAGAAGAACAACTCAAACAAGAGGTGGAGATTCCTAACAAGTTTATTATTCCAGGCGATACTCTCGATGGAGCCGCGCTTGACCTCGCGCGTGCGATTATCCGCAGAGCTGAGCGTATGACGGTAAAATTGTTGCATGATGGCGTCATTGAGAACGGGGAAGTTGTACGCTATCTTAACCGCCTCTCTGACCTCATCTTTATTCTCGCCCGTTACATCGAGGTCAAATCTTCAGTTGCGGAGTTGCCGCAATAAGAATTCCACATTACGTTGCAGGGACACGAAGCAAAACGTATAAGGGTGGTCTCCCAGTAAATGTTCAGCCGATACCCAATTAGAGTGGCAAAGAGTAAACTTCCCTGAAAATGTGATATATCTCACAGTATTTTCGCGATATTCCCTGCATACTATTGGAGGGAATATCTTTTTGTCTATGAACTGTCTCACATTTCTTCTTTCTTTTACGCGACGAAGCGAACCCTTTATGCATTGATACTACTAGAGAATCTGAATTCAGCCAGACTGCTGAATACTGATGGGATCAAATGAACGCAGTGGAAGACGACTCTCACCTGACTCTTGAAGCTGTGCATGGCTCAATAGAGGCATTCGAGAAGCTTGTAACACAATATGAACCGCGTGTCAGGCGTATGATTTATGGACTCACACAAGACGTACAACTCACGCAAGACCTTTGCCAAGAAACGTTTCTCTCAGCATATAAGGCGTTGCCGCGTATGGATGGTGCTGAGTTGCGTTTCGCGCCCTGGCTCTATCGTATTGCGCTCAATCAGGTACGCAGCGAATGGCGTCGTCGCAAGCATGTCACTGTGATTCCGTTTTCGACGCCATCGGGAAGCAACGACGAAGGTTTTGACGAAGCCAATCAGGATATCATCATGAGCAACGAGCAATTTGAAGAGAGTGTTGTCCAGCGTGACCTGGTGCAACGCGTTCTTGCTCAACTGCCCCATGCTTCGGCAATGTGCCTTTTGTTGGACGCGGAAGGATACTCGTATAACGAAATCGCGGAAGCCATGCAAGATACGCTTTCCGCAGTACGAAGCAGATTGGCGCGTGCGCGTCAGTCGTTTCAGCGCATCTACACAGGACTCGACCAAGAAGGAAAATAATGAAGGACGACGATCAGGACTCGTATAAGCCCACATATACGCAGAGTCTCCCCCCGTGCTCAAAAAATAGCCAGTGCCTTGACTTTGTAGACGAACTAAGTGCAGGTACAGCGCAGAATGGAGCCATGCCAGAGGACGAGCGAGACGCGAAAAACCTGGAACTGTTGCGCCTCCATGTTCCAACTTGTCCGACCTGCACTTCAACACTTATCCACGCACGCGCGATGGTTGCGCAACAGCGTCGTGCACTACGTGCAATATTGGATGAGGGCGAGCAAAAAGTTCCTTCGACAACCGCACATATTATGATGGCTTTGCGGCAAGAGCAACAGAAGGTACTTGTCAGCATAAACACGCCGCGCCGAAACGTGTCGTCTATTGTCCCCTTTCCCCAGGGACGTGAGATTGAGACGCCCCTGCCAAAGCGGACGGGACGCGGCTTGTACGTCTTCGCGCTCGCGGCAGTCGCGGCTTTGCTCGTCGCCTCGTTTGGCTTTTTTAGCTATATTTTACCGCTCCGCTCCGTGACGACTGCGAGTAGTGCTGTACCCATGCGAAGTTCTATCATTCCCACACCTATCGTGACACAAAATACTGCCAATCCTCCTGCTGTACTCACAACGTGGTCATCAGTGGTTATTACCTATCAAATTAACAACACTACAATAATCGCCAACTATAATCCACTTTCCCAGAAAGGTGTGACACTGGCGACCTCACCTTATGCTGATACAACCGTCAATGGTGTATCGCACCTTGGACACATGATACTGTATTCAACCTATGATGGCCTGAAAACATCTTATTATATCTATCCGCAAGCGACAACGCACGCGGTCTACAGCACCGCGGAGAAAGATGGTTCCGCAGTCTGGAGCACGGATGATCGCTACGTGTTCATCAGTACCACACGGGGTGTCGCGCAGGTAGATGTACAGACGCGTCAGACTCGTACAATTCTGCCGATGCTTGCGTCAACCGCGTTGCTCAACTATCGTGACGGCTATCTCTATTTCATCAAAGGTTATCAGGGGCAAGCGTATGTATCGGAAGGCGTTCTCTACCGCGCTGATCTCGCGACTGAACACACGCAAGCGATCACTCCCTGCGAGCGTGGAACCAATTTTTGGATAAGCCCCGGTGGCCTGACGGTGTACTATGCGTGTCCTTATCAAGATACTTCCCTCTATGCAGTGAGAAGTGATGGTGTTGGTGCGCGTGTCTTTCGTTCTACCACAAATACAATGGTCGGGTATGTAGAAAATGGTTCGCCTTTGACGGTGACGCCTGTGGATGGGAAGTCTCAGATAGTACAACGTGATCTGGCAGACCCGATACAGGACAAAGTTTTATTAAAGGATGTCGCCCCCGGAGCACAAACAGTTACACCTGATTCCGTCGCGGTTGCCCCCTACGGACAGGTACTTGTGGCAAAAGGAATGTACAATGGAAGCGATGTCACGACGGCACAACTCTGGTATAGTGACCTCCAAAGTGGCAAAAGCCAAAAATTGAAGTTGGAACCAAACGCGCACAATCCCCTCGCGATAGGTTGGGACAAACTAGCAGTGAGCTAAAGCCTGTTGCGCCCGCACTCACTTGTACTACTATATGCTCTGTATTATATTATGTACTGCTTTTATGCATAAAAGATTGGTCTGTTCTAAATCTTCTTTTACTTCTGCAAAATATTACGTGCTTTAAATCAAATACTCACGGGCTAAGCATTAATAAAAACAAGTGTTACTGCACTGATCGAAATAAGTTATATCTAGTTTGAAATATTTTCAAGCATACACCTGGTTGTATTGCGGTCAGATGTAAAAGTAACATAGTGTACCCCTTACAAAATGATGCAGTCGCACTTTTGTATGTCAGTTCTTTTCGGGCAGAACAATGGAGATGGTGAAGCCGTCAGTGCCGTTGGTGAAGCTGTCTTCCATTGCCAGTGCGAGTGATTGCAGGCATGGGTTTTGGGCCACGTTTTTGTTGTATTGCGCGACAGCTTTTTCTAGCGGATCGGTGACTTGCGTCGGGTCGAGAAGCCTGTTGCCACGTATACAGTTGTCGGCGACGATGATGCTACCGGGACGCGTCAGACGCAAAGCCCATTCGAGATACTGTGGGTACGGTTGTTTGTCGGCGTCGATAAAAACGAGATCGAAGGGTGCCTCACCTGTCAGAGTGGGGAGCAGATCAAGAGCTTTCCCAACGCGTACCTCTGCCCGATCCGCGACACCCGCGTGAACAAATGTGTTGTAGACAAGAGTGGCATGGGTCGGGTCTAGCTCCAATGTGAGCAATCGCCCGCCTGCTGGCAGTGCGCGAGCGAGCCAGATACCGCTATAGCCCGCGAGCGAGCCAATTTCCAGTATGTTGTGTGCGTTACAGAGCGTCGCCAGCATTTGCAGAAACTTGCCCTGAATGGGCGAAATCTGAACTGCCGGCATTCCCGCCGCCTCTGCTGTCGCGAGCGCGTAGCGTAGCCCTTCATCTTCCGGGGCGAAAAGCTGTGTGATGTTTTGCTCTATGCTCTCGCGCGTCCGGGCATGTTGCTGCAATCGCGCGAACGTTTCATTCACCATCAAAAAACTCCTTCTTTGACTGTACGCACCGTATAGTTTGAGAGTACAAGGTCTACCCACGAGAAGTCAATAGTGGCATGAGAGGTATTGAAGATGGCGTGGGCCTCGCGTAGGTAATCGAGGCCGCGCTGATATGCGCTTCCTGGCGTTGCGTCGGTATCACGTTGTACCAATGTAACCCCATAGCCATGTAACGCACGTGCGTAATCCAGGCGTAACCCCTGTTCCCGAAAAATTCGTAAGGCTTGCTCAAAATAGGTGTCAGCCTCGACATATCTGCCCTGCTCCGCGAGAACGCGCCCAAGTAGATGCTGTGCGCGACCAACCACGCGTACCGTCTCTTGCGTTTGCGCCTCTTGTAATGTCTGTACCGCTATACGCTCCGCCAGCGCGAGATCGTCGCGCAAAAAGTGAACAGTTGCCAGTAGCAGTTTACAATCTATAATCGTCTCGATCTCAACATCTTCCTGTGAAATTGCGCGTTGCAGCGTAGACTTCGCGCGAAGCAGTAGACGCTTGCAGGTGGTAGATGACCGTTCGCTCTTTTCTGCTCCCAGTGGTTGCAGCTTGCAGGCAATAATCGCCTCCATGATACGTAGGTCGCCCAGGCTCGCGAGCGCGAAACGGATGCAACGCGAATTTTTGATGGCGCGGGCAACACGCAATGCGCGATGAAGGTTTGTCGCAGCCTCGTGCAGATAGCCCAGGTCCTGCTGCACATCCGCCAACACGACACAGCACCAACTGATATGTTCGCGGTCATTTATGCGCTCCGCCAGCGCGAGACTGCGCTTGAACCATGCCTCCGCTTCGAGCAGGTCGCCGGAGCGATACGCGACATCGCCCAGGTTGCCTGTGATAAAGGCGGTGTTTGGGAGGTCGCCGGAGCGTTCCGCCAGGTCGAGCGCGTGATGCAATACCTTACGAGCAGCGGCGTGTTCGCTTTTCATAATATAGACCGCGCCCAGATTGCCACTTACGCGCACAACCTCCGAGATACGTTCCTGCCGCTCATATTCTGCGAGTGCGATAAGCATGTAGCGTTGCCCGTCGTTGGTGCGTCCAACACTTGCTTCAAGCACACCTAGTAGTTCGTAGCCATATGCTAAATCCACAGGATCGCCACAGAGTGCGCGTTCCGTGCGTGTCTGTAGCGTCGTTTGCCTCCGTCGCTCCGCGTCTCTTGGTTCTTGTGTAGGTGAGTGTTCCACAAATTGCTCAAGCATCGCGATGGCCTCTTGCGAATACCGTCGTGCCTCCTGGTAATTCCCTTCGTAGCGCAAAAGTGTTCCTGTGAGAAGATGCAAACATGCCCACGCAGGGCAAACATATATGTTCGCCTCTGCTAGCACCGCTTTTCCTTGCTCACACCCTTCGTATGCTTTGTCATAGGTGCCAGTTGCCAACCAGGTAAGCACAATTTCATGCCAGAACAAGGCTTGCCTCTGTGCTTCTAGCTTGTAAATCTTCTCTTTATCAGTCTCAGTCGCATATAGATGTTGCTGAAATAGTGTGCCTGTGCGAAGCGAAAGAATACACTCGTACAGGGTACGCGCCTCCTCAAAGCTGCCCAGTACAATGTTACATTGAGCTGTGAGTTCGACTAAGCGACATAAATGCGGCATGTCGGGTGTGATTATAGCGGGTGATGTGAGCAGGCGAGATGTGATATGTTGTACTGTAACGGCATCAGGCGCGTTTTCGGAAATACTGGCACCGACAAGGGCGAGCAGTGCCTGTAAGTAGTAGTAGTGTGCTTCAAAGTACGCCGTAAGCGAGTATGCTTGATTACCCGCGAGTTCCGCATAGTGGGCGACATCCTGAGCATTACCGCCGCCCTTGCGTAGATGGTTGAAGATTGCCGCAGCTACCTTTTCCTGTGCGGAAAGTGCTTGCGTCGCTTTGATAGCTTCTGCGGCGCGTCTGTGCATCTGCGCCCGTCGCGCCGCAGAAAGGCGTTCGTAGAGGTGACTTACAATCAGTGGATGCCAGAAATGGTAGGTGATATTCGCGCCCGTCCCCTGCTCCGTCAGCAAACCCTCTTGCAACACCTCGTCCAACAGATCAAGTACAGCGTCTTCTGGATACTCGTGCGCCATTGGCAACAACTGGCATAGCTCGAAGGAGCCACCCAGTACCGCTGCCTTGCTTAACAGCGTCTGACACTCGGCACTTAGCCTGCGTAAGCGTCGCTCCAAGAGTGCCGCGACTGCATCGGGTAACGAACGGCGTGGAAAAAGATCACTGCTTGCCTGCGTGATATTCGTGGTAAAAAGCGAACCATATGGGAGCGCGTTCTGCACTTCTTTCGCATTTTCATACGAACGTGCGGTTGTCTCGATGTAACGCGCCAGCTCTTCCGCGAAGAAAGGATTACCTGCCGCCTGTGTTTGAATGCTCTCTATCATATCTTTGGGTAGGTATGATACAAGCGTCCCGATCTGTGATTGCGTCAAGGGTTGTATCGCGAGTGTCACAATCGCCTGCTCGCGCCGAAGATCACCCACGAGCGCACGCAGTTTGTGTGTCGGCGTCAACTCGCTGTCACGACATGTCCCGACAACCAAAACACGCTGTTCTTGCAAGTGGTGTGTCAGATAGGTAAGCAGTTCCAGGCTACTATCGTCAGTCCAGTGGAGGTCATCCAGCACAAGTAGTAATGGATGCATCGCGCTGAGTGTACTAATCAGTCCCAGTACAGCTTCCCACAGGTGGAGCCGTTCTTGCTCATAGGAAAGCGTTAGCTTTGTGGCAGCAGAGGATAGTTGAGAGAACTCTGGCAGGAGCATCCGTAACCGCTCAAGCTGAACGCGCAACGGAAGTTGCGATGCAGGAGTCGCTTCTGTGTCGCCGTTCTCCATTTCGTCGAGCGTTACTGGTGACGATGCATAGGTGAGAGGAATGCCTTTTAGCAGGACACGCAATAACTCTATCCATGAGTGGTACGCGATATTGCCTTCTTGCTCATAAGCGCGGCTCCAGACCACTGCCCAACCGTTCGCGTTGGCCTCGCTACTCAGCTCTTCGGCAAGCCGTGTCTTGCCTATGCCCGACTCGCCGGTCAACAAAAGAAAATGTGGATGTTTCGCTGTGGATGGTGCTTGAGCGGTCAAAGGGGCATAGGAAGTATTCTCTGAGGAAGCAACACTTTTCCTTTGTGGTGCGCTAGATAACGTTTCTAACGAGAGTAGTAATTGATGCATGATGTGCCGCTCGCGATTTCTGCCAACGAGTGGACTCTGGTTGTGGCGACCCTGTTGAAAGTGTGGACGGGTAAAGATAAGAGGTTGCTCTACTGGCAGTACAGGTGCTGGGGGTGTGGTAGCAGGTAGAGACGACTGAATCGCATTTTCTGATGATTGGAGTTCAGAAACTGCGGGCGTCGTCGGCACGGAGCCTTTACGAAGTGTTTCATACAAGGCTCGTGTTTCGGGAAGTGGCTCGCTCTCGTACTCGTGCTGCATCATAAGGACATGTTGACGATACATTTGTAGAGCCTCGCCGCGCCGATCTAACTGAGTCAGGAGATTCATCAAACGCTGTAGTGCGGTCTCGTTTGTGGGATCCGCGACATGTAAACGATCTAGCGTTTCAATCGCGCTGACAAAGGCTCCACGTTGTGTACGAAGCGTGGCCAGTTCCAGCAAGAGACCAATCCAGCGACGTTGCAAGGCATCACGACGGTGCGCGGCCCACTCCGAATAGAGTTCTTCGAGCAGGTAGCCGCCGCTATACAATGCCTCGGCTTCTTCAAGCGCGTGTTCCGCCTGCCGTGGCGTGCTTGTTTTATTGACAGTTTCAGCTTCTTTTAAGAGATTTTCAAACGCCTCAACATCAACCCAGATGGCACTACTATCCGCGAGTTCAAGCACATCGCGCTCCAGACGGAGCATTCGCGAAGTTGCAGGACGCTCAAGGTCTGGCTCTAAAATTTGGCGTAACTCGTGAACGGCACCATTGAGCCGATTGGCGGCAACATCGATATCGAGGTCAGGCCAAAGTTGCGCCATGATCTGTTCACGTCCAAGCCGCCGACCAGAAGTGCTTAACAAACATCCCAGAAGAGCGCGGGCGCGGCGACGCTGCCAGATACGGTTGTCTACCAGTTTCCACTCGTTTTTTATTCTTCGTTCAACGCGAAACTGTCCCAGAAGATACACACGTAGTACAGGGCCTGAAATTGGCGACACAGCGATTGGCGAAATTTCCTCTGTTGTCTCACCCAGAGCTTCTCTACTTTCTATGACCTCTGGTGGAAGTTGTATCCCTATATACTTACTGACGGTACGGCCTTTTTCACTCCAATAGGCATACCAGTATGGGCCATGACCCTCGCTATCCCTACATCTACGGCACCGTTGCTTCCCACAACGCGTGAACTGTTGGCGGTAGGTGATTTTGCTGTTCATTTTTTGTTGTCTATCTGCTTTATACCCTGAACTCAAAAGCTAGAGGTGAAGGTCAAAAATACATTCTCACATTTCTATGACAAGCTTACATAAAATTAGTATAACTCAGAAGAGACTGTATAACAATGGTATAGCCCGTTTTGCTTATATCTCGCTGTTACGTCTTGTATCTTATTACTGTTTCTTGTTGCCTTTGAGCAAGAGGTAATCATGTGTCCTATCTTGTAACATTTCAAGGTATACTGTCAAATAAGTGAAGCGAACGTCTTTACGAATTGCAGGAATATGCTACTATAAAGAAAGAGGTTTCCACTTTTCTATTTTTATCTGAGAACAGGATTCTATGCCGAAACTTGATGGGTCTGTAGAAAACATCGTTTTTCGTAACGAAGATAACCAATATACTGTCGCTCGCTTTCGCTTGAATGATGCCGGACGCCTTTTTCGCGACGACCTGACAACCGTTGTTGGAATTCTGCCCGGTATTCATGTTGGCGAGTTATTATCGGTTGAAGGCGAGTGGGAGAATGATCCCAAATATGGGCGGCAGTTGCACATTTCAAGTTATGTGCAGCGTCTACCTGCCTCGATTGAGGGTATGACGCGCTATCTTAGCTCTGGTCTAATTAAAGGGATTGGCCCAAAGAAGGCTAAACTGATTGTTGACCATTTTTGCGAGCAGACGCTGGCGATTATTGAGCAGCAACCCGAACGGTTGAGTGAGGTAAAAGGCATTGGGGCGAAAGACCGCGATGAGATTATCAAAGCGTGGGCGGAGCAGAGCGAGATTAAAGAGTTGCACCTCTTCTTACAAACGCATGAGGTCTCAATCAATGTAGCCGCGCGTGTGTACAAGCAATAT
>JBBQVS010000078.1:0-18408 GCA_038211295.1 Ktedonobacterales bacterium
GGCGCGGGTAGTGTGGGCATGACGGGATGGTGCAGGGAAGCATGGCGCGGGTAGTGTGGGCATGACAGGATGGTGCAGGGAAGCATGGCGCGGGCAAGCCGCGCCACTACCATACAACGGGGTATCGCCACTTCGTGACTCATCATACCCCTTTTCCTGTGCATCACCGTCTTACAACCTTCTCTCGCCCACCTACAAACACGCGTTGTACGAAGAGTGTGGAACTCCCATCTACGCGCACGAGCAGCAGGTCTGCGAGCTTACCCGCTTCAAGTGAACCAACGTCGTGACCGCGTTTGACCACATGGGCGGGATTGCGCGTTATCAGGTTTATCGCTTCCGGCAATGGCAGCACCTGTGTTTTGAACAGCTTGTACGCCGCCCTCAGCATCGCCGCGGGGTAGTAGTCCGAACACAGCACATTGACAACACCAGCCTGTACCGCTTCGGTTGCGCTCAGGTTGCCCCCGCCCGACTTGCCGCGTAACACATTGGGCGCACCCATGCAGACCGACAAGCCAAGCTCGTGCGCTCGTCGGGCCGCTTCTAGTGTCGTTGGAAACTCGCTCATCGTAACGCCAAAGCTGGGCCATAGCTCCACTTTCGCTGCGGTATCATCGTCATGCGTGGCGATACCCAGCCCCGCTTCTCGCGCGATACGCGTGACCTGCTCGATACGCTGCGGAATGTGCGCCGCCTGCTCTTGTTTGAGCGCGATAATCGCATCAATCTCCGTTGGCTTCATATGCGCCGATTTCGTCACATACTCACGAAACGCCTCCTCAGTACGATACTGGCCCTGCCCCGGACTGTGATCCATTAGCGACACCAGCCCGACCTCGCCCCGTGCGATCATTGCGACAATAGCCTCGCTTCCCCTCTGACTCGTCAATTCCAGCCGCGCATGAATGGCGTGACGTATCAGCGTACTGGCGCGTTCGTCCCGAATACCCTTGCTCAGTTCGCGCACAAACGCGTCCGAGCGCACCCCAAACTCGCCATCGTCGAACGAGACCGCGTGGAATTCTGTGGTGATACCGCAGCCCGCAAGCCGCCAATCAGCCTCAGCCAGAGCCATGTCCAGTGGAAAAAAGATGTTAGGTCGCGGCATCACCAGCCGCTCAATCGCGTCGCAATGCAGGTCTATAATTCCCGCCATCAGCAGTTGAGACATGGCATCTATCGCTCCAGTGTCCGCCACCGGACAGGTAGCGGCCTCACCAAGAGCAAGAATGCGCTCGTCTTCTAGCAGCAGCCAGCCCCCTTCAAGCACGCGGTCAGGCAGCACAAGCGTCGCGTTATGAATAAGCGTTTGCATATAGCTCCTCTCGTTACAGCGAATACGTAGCGTCCGCCAGTGCTTGCAGCGACGCGGTATCATGTGAAACGGTAAGAATTGTGACGCCCGCGCGTTTCGCCTCCACCATCATCTCTAGCACAATCCCTTTTGAAACACCGTCAAGGCTCGCGGTTGGCTCATCGAGCAGCAATAGGCGTGGGGCCGCGATAAACGCACGCGCGAGGTTGAGGCGTTGTTGCTCGCCGCCACTAAACGTAACAGGGCTTGCCTGCCAACGCCGCTCTTCGATGCCCAGCCGCCTCAACCATGTTGTCGCCTCAAGCTGGGCCGCCTCGCGTGCAATTCCCAGCCGCACCAGTGGCTCCGCCGTTACATCAAGGGCAGAGACGCGCGGTAGCACCTTGAGAAACTGCGAGCAAAACCCTAGCTCACGTTCGCGCAGACGTACCACCATCTCCTCGTTCGCGCTTGCGATATCAATGCGCCCAAACTGCTGTGAGTCGTACCAGATAGCACCGCTTGTCGTAAGATACGTGCGATAAATGCATTTGAGAATAGAGGTCTTGCCCGCCCCACTCTTGCCACTGATGATGAATGTTTGTCCGCGTTGCACCTGAAACGAAAGGCTCGCAAGCGGGTTAATCACGCGTCCGTCCACAAGGTGCATATGAAAATCTTTTTTAAGCTGCTGTACATCGAGTATCGGCGTTTGCGTCATACATGCATATCCTTTGTTAGAGCGCGGAGGAAACCAGAAGTTGCGTGTAGGGATGTTGCGGGTCTTCCAATATCTGGTCGGTCAGCCCCTGCTCCACAATATAGCCCGCTTTCATCACGATGGTACGACCCGCCAGTTGCTTGATAACGCCGAGGTCGTGCGAGACCAACAGCATCGTCATTTTTAATTCCCACTGAATATGGCGAATAAGGTCAAGCACTCTTGCCTGTACCGAAAGGTCAAGGCCGCTCGTCACCTCGTCAAGCAACAGCACGGCGGGATTGCTTGATAGAGCCTTTGCGATCTGCACACGTTGCAACATGCCTCCGCTAAACATGCGCGGCGCATCGTCGATACGCTCCGTGGGCAACTCCGTCAGGCGCATAAGCTCGCTGGTACGTTCACGGATACGCCCGACGTGTCGCCAATCCGCGAGCAGAAGTTTTTCCGCGACATTGCCGCCAACACTGAAATTCATGTTCAAGCCCAACTCTGGACGCTGATAAACAATGCCGAGCCGCTGATTGCGAAATGTGCGTCGTGCGTACTTATCGAGCGTGAGCAGGTTGACGGGCGCACGTTCCGCCCCCGTCTCGTTCGGCTCACGATACCAGAGTTCGCCACTATCCGCAGGCAAGGCCAGATTGACCAGCTGCATGAGTGTGCTTTTTCCGCTTCCACTCTCTCCCACAATGCCAAGTATCTCGCCTCGTGCCAGCGCGAAGGTGATACCCGCGCACGCCGTAATGCTGCCACATGCGGCGCAACGATTGCCCTGCTCAACTCTAGTCAATGTGTCGCAGTAAGAGCAACCATGCCCGTAGCGTTTGCGAAGGTCGCGCCCCTCAATCACCCACTCTCTCTTCTCTCTATTGTCTACACCATGCATTGCTTGTCTATTCATCATATCGGCGATACCTCCACCCGCGCGTGTGTACGTTTCTGACAATAGCTTGTGTCCGAGCAGAGGTACGCCCACCGTCCTGCGCTTTCAAGAGTGGACGACTCGACAAAGTGGCTCGTGAGGTACGTGTCGTTCGCGCCACACTTGTCACAACGTTTGGTAGGGTCATGCTCCGTCGTAAAGGGATAATCTTCAAATTCAAGCGGCGCGATATGCGTGTACGGCGGCACAGCATAGACGCGCTTCTCGCGGCCCGCCCCGAAAAGATACAACGTTTCCGCCATGTGCAGCCGCGCCACATCGTAGCGCGGTATGGGCGTGGTATCCATCATATAGCGGTTCTCGACAATAACGGGGTACTCGCTTGCGATGTTCATATCACCCGAACGCACAACGCTCTCATACATATACACCCACATATGCCCGTAGTCGGCCTCGGCGTGCATCTCTGTGGCACGTTCGATATTGGGTTCAACCCAGCGCAAGGGGTCAGCCATCGGCACCTGCAATATCAGTATCTGATCGTCGCGCAACGTCTCCTCTGGAATACGGTGCCGCGACTGAATGATGGTCGCCTCTGTGGTGTCAGTCGTGAAAGGGATACCCGTTGTCTTCTGAATCAAGCGGCGTAGATTGACCGCGTTGACGCTATCATCGTCGCCCTGATCAATCACTTTAATTACATCGCGCGGCTCAACCAGTGCCAGCGTCACTTGCAACCCACCCGTCCCCCACCCTCTGGCGATAGGAAGATCGCGACTGGCGAAGGGGACAAGATGCCCCGGTAGCGCGACGCCTTTTAGCAACTTACGCCGCACTTCCCGTTTAGAGTCCTCATCGATAAACGCGAAGTTGTACAACAGTTCGCGCCCGCCCCGCGTCTCTTGCTCCATTATTACGCTTGGCTCACCCGACCCCGTAGCCGTTGTCAGGTCGTGTAAAAGTTGGCCCAGTGCGTCCTGACTCATGTGCGCTCCGCTCCCTTCTCTGGTTTCTCGTTCGGCTCCGTTACGGCCTGACCGTCCAGGTTCCTCTGTCGCTTCTCGATTACTTCTGCGAACTTCGCAGCGCGAAAATCGCGGGTGCGCTCCAGAACGCTGATATCGGCCTGAAACGTGACATAGTGGGGCAGCTTAAAGTGCGCGGTAAAGCCGCTTGCCTCGATACCATCGATGTGCAACAAGACAAATTCTTCGTTCGCGGTAGGGCCACTTTCACCGTGTACACCACTCTCTTTCGCGGCACTCAATACGCGATCAATCATCGCCATGCTCATAACCTTCACTTCGCTCTGCCCAAAGCAAAAACCATAGCCAAGCCCGAACGTTGGAGCCTCTACCTCGCGGGCGGACTCTTGAGCGTGACGTTGGTTCTCATCAGAGGTTTCCACACGCGACACCATTTCACACTCGGTTGCCAGAATTTCACCTATCGCTACCGCCTCGCCGGTAAGCGGGTGCGTTACCTCAACAGGCACATGTCCGAAACGTAGCTCGCCCAACGTCGGGTGAGCATCACCGTACCCGCGCACACTGCTGTACGCAAAGGTCAACAGACCACCCACGTCACCCTGTGCCAGGGCTTGCAGTCGTGCGCTGCGTGGCGCGGGAAACGTCAGTGCTTTACGAGTGATATCGTAGGGTTCGGCGTCAGCTTCCGCCTTTTCTTGCGGAGACAGTTCCGCGAGAATACCCTGCTCACGCATACTCTCGATCACCTTTGGAAAGGCTACAAGAGCTTTCGTCTCTGCCTCGTGTGAAATTTTCGCGGCGATGTCCACGAGAAATTGTCGTGTTGACGCGCTCGATTCGTGTGCCAACAGTGTGTTAAGCAAACGAAGCTGATAATCGCGGGTCGGCCCCAGCAATTGCCCGCCAGGAATATCCTTGAAGGTCGCCGAAATACGCCGCAGAGGTCGCATTCGCGCACCCTCCACTGGCAGGCTATACGCTATACGTGACACCGTCGAGCGATAGGCGCGGAGCAAAAAACTTGCTTCCAGCGCGTCTCCTTCGCTCTGCTTGAGGGCGAGTGCGGCAAGTTCTGGCGCATATAATGCCCCCTCGCCCATCGCTCGATCAACCGCGAGGCGCATCTGATCCTGTATTTGCTCGACGCTGATTGGCTCGCTTCCACCCTTAACCCGAAAATATTCTACCAGCTGCTCAGCATTCAGCACGGCCTCCGTGCCACCTTTGACCGCAACATACCCCATCGCGCTTAGCCCTTTATCGTTGTTGTGCGTGGCAGCCCGACACACTGCCCACTCGCATCAATAAGGTACACATCGACACCCAGTGGATATCCCTGACGCGTTGTGCGAATATCCTGGAGTTCCTCACGGTCAAGTCCCGCAACGGTAAGCACGTGCGTCGTTTGAATGCCCGGCCCGACCAATTCCAACCGCAACCAACCATCGCTCCGCTCCTCATTCGTTGGAGTACCGAACGCAGCACGCAGCGACTCGACGCAATAGAAGGCCGTCGCGCTCATTTCCGGCTCCGCTAGCGTCCCTCTATGCAAGCGTGTGAGTAAGCCCGCACTTCTGCCATCACAAAAAAAGGCGAAGCTCGCGCTCTCAGGAGCGACAACGCTGGCACCCGTGCGTACTCCCACCCATCGTACAAGCGCGTCTTGTGCAGCAAGCCATACGCCGTTAGCAGCCAGCGCGAACGTCACCTCCTTATCCAGCAGCGTCATCATCGCGCCCAACGCGTAGCCATTCACAGACACGGCTTCGTCCTCCACTGCTGAGAAATACGTGAGTGCCTCATCAAGGAACGTGGGATATTCAAGTGAGACGATTGTACCGGGACGTGCAAGAGCGTTCAGCAAATGACGAAAGGTGACAGCACTATGACGAATGCGCTCTTCTTGCTCTATGCGTGTAACACTCTGCATCAGCCTACGCCTCCATCTTGTCGAACTCGACCTTTGTTGTCGCCACCAGTGCTTGCATTCGCAGCTTCTCCTGCATCGTCTGCTGCTCTAGCTCCGCCAATCGCTGAAGCAGTTGCGCGTGATAGTGTGTGCTACCCTTGCGTAATGCTGCGTCAACGAGCGCGACAGCCATTGCGCGGCGTGGACTATCCCCCAGCACCATCCCAAACCCAAACTGCCCGTCCAACTCAAGCCTGACCTCTGTCACAAGCACCTCGCCCGCGTGAAACAAGCTGTTAGCTACCGTCTCACGCACCCGCAACATCACCAATCCCTGCCGCGGGCCACTTAACAACGTTATCCGACTCTGCCCGCCGTGTTGCACAACGAGCGACGCAACCTTACACGCCTGCTCCTCCGAGCAGTTCGCAAGAATGGCATAATGATTCATACACATACTCTTTTACCCGACTTATCATACAACGTACAGTAGATACGACAAACAGGCGACCCTTCTTGAAAGGTGTCACCTGTTTGGTTCTCTAACCAGCCCGCTCTTTTCTTTTCACTCTGCACTTATTACTGTAGCTTTACTTTGTTAAGCTAACGTTAAAGGATGAGTTGAAGATCGTTAAAAGGGGAATAGTTTTTATTTTATAGAGAAAATGAATACGTAAATGTTCTCTGCATGTACACAATATCTATTGTGAAATGGACGAGCCATTCTGTACAATCTCTATAGGTAGCGTTCTACAGAGCGCAACCTGTTCTCTGCACTCTCTGTCCGGCCTGCTCGTCCCATTATTGTTGCGTCAATGACGCAAGACATGCGTCCACAATGATACAGCGTACTCTATTATGCTACTTTTTTACAGCATTTCAGAACGATACGCAGGAACATTCGTGACTCATTCATGTAGCCGGAGGTATCCTCATTCATGAGTAACCAGGAACTATTTAATGACTTCTTTGCTTCACGCAGCCGCCGCCGTTTCCTTGAGCAAGCTGGCGCGCTCGGCATCTCGTCCGTCGCCCTCGCATCTTTCTTAGAGGCGTGCGGCAGCTCTGCCACCACTACCACTACTACAGGCGGTAGTGTCAACATGGCGGGGCCTATCGACATGCAGACCCTTATCACCAACGCGAAAAAAGAGGGCAAGCTTGAGGCCGTCGGTATTCCACCCGAATGGGCCGACTACAAAGACATTCTCGATGGCTACGCCGCGAAATATGTCCCCATTGATTATCAGGCCGAAGCGGAGTTTTCGTCAGCGCAAGAACTCGAAGTTTTCACAAAGTCGAAATCCCATGCACACGGCGATATCGGCGATGTTGGCTTCAAGTTTGGCCCCCAGGCCATGCAGCAGGGACTCGTCACTCCCTACAAACACGCGCACTGGGCGGACGTTCCTGATAACCTCAAAGACCCGAATGGCAACTGGTGTACAGAATATTATGGCACACAGGCGTTTGTCATCAATACCGATATTGTGAAGACGCCTCCAACCTCGTTCAAAGACCTGCTCTCTGGCAACTACAAAAATCAAGTTGGCATTGACGGCGACCCCCGCCAAGCCAATGACGCCTTCATCGCCGTCTACTCCGCCGCGCTCGCGCAAAGCGGCACCATCGACGATATTCAGCCCGGCATCGACTTCTTCAAGCAATTGAAGCAGAAGGGCAATTTCACCTCGGCCCGCGCGAATATCGCCAATATGACAAAGGGCGAAGTTGCGATTGGCATCATGTGGGACTACCTCGGACTCGGCTTCCGCGACTCGCTCAAAGGCAAGCCAAACCTCAAGGTTGTTATTCCCTCTGACGGCTCGATTGCTGGCCCCTATGTCTCAATCGTCAACAAGACCGCTCCCCATCCCTTCGCGGCCCGCCTCTGGGTTGAATATCTCTTCTCTGACGAAGGGCAACTGTTCTTCCTGAAGGGCTATGCACACCCCGCACGCTACCAGAAACTGGTAGACGCGGGCAAAGTGCCGGCAGACCTCGCGGCGAAGTTGCCTGCCGCAGAACAGTATACCAACGTCAAGTTCGTTACCGACCTTGCCAAGCTCTCGAAGGCTTCCGCTACACTCACACAGAACTGGCCTTCTGTAATCGGTCAATAGTGTAGCACTACACACTGCTGTATGGTGCAAGAAACATCCGGTTTTTTGCACCATATGGCACCTATTTTTAGAGAAGGTGGTGGATATGCAGATACCCGCATCGACTGAAACTTCGGCGGAAAGTACACTGCCAAAAGCGATTTTACGCTCTGGGCGCGGCTTCCGTCTCGGCTATACGCTCACCAGTTGGTTAGGGCTACTTCCATTCTTGCTTTTTTGTCTCTTGTTCGAGCTGTTGCCGGCCTTTGTTATCATCCAAGGCAGTTTCGCGGACTCCAATTCCGGCTCCTTTACAGTGAATAACTTTCAACGCCTACTCGCGGGTATAAGCTATATTCATGCGTTCCAAAATAGTATCTCGCTCTCACTTGTGACCGCCCTGATTGGCGCGGTATTTGGCTTCTTCGCGGCCTATGGCGTCTATAATTCGCGTGCAAACTGGCTCCGCAACCTGCTCGTTGGCTTTTCAAGTATCGCCGCCAACTTCGCGGGTGTGCCGCTCGCGTTCGCGTTTGTCTCAACACTCGGCGTAACCGGCTTTGTCACGGTACTCCTTCATAACATATTTCATATCAACCTCTATGATGCTGGCTTCAGCCTCTATACCTTCTGGGGTCTGGTACTGGCCTATGTATACTTTCAATTGCCACTCATGGTGCTATTGACCGTTCCCGCCCTCAGCGCGTTAAAACCAGAATGGCGCGAGGCCGCAACCAATCTCGGCGCATCGAACGCGACCTACTGGCGGCGCATCGCCCTCCCCGTGCTGATGCCCTCGCTTATCGCGGCAATGATGTTGCTCTTCGCCAACGCATTTGGCGCGTTCGCGACTGCTTACGCCTTAGCTCAAGGCAACATCAATCTTGTAACCATTCAGATCGCCTTCGCCGTCAATGGCAATGTCGATTTCGATACAGGACTGGGCAACGCCCTCGCGGTTGGTATGATTGTCGTTCTGCTGCTCGCGGTAACGCTCTATACCGCTATGCTTCGTCGTGTCAGCGTCTGGCAAGGGAGATAATTCGTGAGTATCACAAGAATGACTGGCGCGGCAGATATCCAGCAAACACAACGCACACCCGACGCACGCGCAAGACGCTTCACCTTTCGCTGGGATACCTTCTTTCTCGTCGCGTTTGTACTCTACCTGATAATTCCATTGGGCGCGACCCTGATTTTCGGGCTTTCGGGCAACAATGGTATAGATTTCCACTCGTATCAACAAATCTTCAGTGACAAAGATTTTACAAAAACTCTGCTGATTTCGCTTGAACTTGCGCTTGCATCAACTGTGCTGGCCATCGTCTTGATTACGCCAACGGTCTACTGGGTACAGCTTCGCCTCCCACAGGCTCGTCCATTGATGGATTTTCTTTCACTTGTTCCCTTCGCAGTGCCAGCGATTCTGCTCGCGCTCGGACTCGGCGAGGTATATAGCAGTTCCAATGTCTTCGTCAACATCCTTTCGCTTGGCCTTGTCCCACTTCTGAGTGGTAACGGCCTCAATATCGTCGACACTCCGCAACTACTCGTGTGCGCGTATGTCATCGTGTCGCTTCCGTTTGTTTATCGCCCCATTGATAACAGCCTGCGGGCAATCAATACGCGCGTCCTCGCAGAAGCATCGTACAGTCTCGGCGGCGGATGGTGGCGTACCTTCCTGACCATTATTCTGCCCAATATTCTCCCCGGCGTGGTAAGCGCGGCCCTGCTGACCTTCTCGACCGCTATGGGCGAGTTCACCCTGTCATCACTGTTCGGCATCTATACCTTCCCAATCTATCTCGATCAGGTAGGCCAGAACGACGCACATAAAGCAGCATCACTCGCGATTCTTAGCTTTTTCTTTACGCTCGTCTGTGTACTTGCCATTCTGCTCTTCGTGGGCCGCAGAGTTAGCGGCAAACAGACCAACGTCGAAATCGCGGCAGCGAAATAACGAAAAAAGGAAACATCATGGCTTTTCTTGAACTAGAGGGCATCGCTAAATACTTCGGGGCCGTGGCAGCCGTCGATCATATCAATCTCTCCATTCAACAGGGCGAGTTCCTGACACTGCTTGGCCCAAGCGGATGTGGCAAAACGACTATTCTCCGCATGGTGGCGGGCTTCGAGGCACCCACACATGGCACGATTACCCTTGACGACGAAGACATCACTCATCGTCAGGCTAGCAAGCGTCCAATGGGCATGGTCTTCCAATCCTACGCCCTCTTTCCACATATGACAGCGGCACAAAATATCGCATTTGGAATGCAGATCAAAAAACAGCCCACAGACCACATCAAACGTCGGTGCGCTGAACTCCTCGAACTCGTTGGCCTCGGTGAAATGGGGCCACGCTACCCGCATCAGCTTTCCGGCGGACAGCAACAGCGTATTGCCCTCGCCCGTGCGCTCGCCGTTGAACCCAAAGTCCTGCTCCTCGACGAGCCGCTTTCCGCACTGGACGCCAAAGTACGAGTCTCGCTCCGCAACGAGATTCGCCGCATTCAGCAGCAACTCAAGATGACCGCCATCTACGTCACACACGATCAGGAAGAGGCCCTCGCGGTCTCTGACCGTATCGCGGTCATGGCGAAGGGCAAGATTGAGCAACTCGACCAGCCTGAAGAAATCTATAGCAACCCGAACACAGTCTTCACCGCAACCTTCGTTGGCACCAGCAACCAGTTCAACGGCGTTGTAGAGTCCGCCAGTGACGGACGTTGCAAGGTTGGCGACTTTATCCTCACCACTTCGCGTATCACACATCTGCATCCAGGCAATCGTGTACTCATCGTGGTGCGACCTGAAGAGGTCTCGCTTCTACCTGCAACTCACACCGAGAGCGCAAACGGTACAGCAAACCATATCGCGGGCAGCATTGAGCTACGTACCTTTCTTGGCCCCTTCACACGCTTTCATGTACAGGTCAACGAGAACACCACACTAACCGCCGACGTTCCCAGTCAGCAAGCCCGCAGCTTCGAGACGGGGCAGCGTGTCATACTTACCTTCCCGCCCGATGCCTGTCAGGTACTCGCACTGGATGGACGCGCCCAGGAACTGCAACAATTAGCCGAAGCCGAAAAAGTATAACAACACAACCCAGTTGGTGGCTTGAGAGCATCGCGCGGGCAACCACATCACACAAAAGCCGCACAAGCGGCGACACACGTAGTATAGTAGTGACAGGGCTTGCCCCTGTCATGCCCGTCATGCCCCTGTCGTGTCCCTCATGCCCCTGTCATGCCCCTGTCGTGTCCCTCATGCCCCTCCAACACGCGCCCCCAGCCCACCCCATCAACTACATCACGCTCTTTCTATCCCTCGTGCATGTTCACATCGCGCAAAACATCGGCCTTGTTCTTGTGAAAGGCGGGGTTGTTTGGTTGCAGCCGAATAGCTTCATTATAGGCAGCCAGTGCCTCTTTGTAGTGTTTGAGGTCAGCGAGCGCGTTGCCACGTCCATTGTGCGCCGAGGCAGTGGCGGGATTGAGCGTCAACGCGAAGTCGAAGGCCGCGAGCGACTCCGTGTAGCGTTTCAGCTCCGACAACACCGCCCCTTTGCCCTCATACGCGGTCTCAAGCTTAGCATTTAGCTGAATAGCCCGTTCAAAACACGGCAACGCTTCCTCCGGACGGTGCAGATGCCACAACGTCAATGCCTTGCCATCATAGGCCGAAGCGGTATGCGCGTCTAGTTCAATCGCGCGGTTGTATGCTGGTAGCGCGTCAGCGTAGCGTTTGAGATGGTACAGCGTGTCACCCAGAAACTCGTATATCAGCGCAACCTGCCCGTCAAGTCGCAATGCTTTCTCGAAAAACGGCAATGCCTCCTGAAAATGGCCCAACCTGTAGAGCGTGCGCCCCATGCCGTTATATGGCGAAGGATTGTCCGCATCAAGCTCAAATCGCCCGTTTGTACACCGCTATCGCCTCTTCATGACGTAGTAACTGCCGCAAAGCCCAGCCTTTCCCATCATGAGCTTGAGCGCAATTCGCGTCAAGGTGTAGCACCGCTTCATAGGCCACAAGCGAAGCCGCGTACCGCTTCAGGTAGTAAAGAATGTCAGCCTTGCTCAAATAGGCATCCGTCAACGTTGGATCAAGCGCGGTTGCCTGTTCCTGACATGCCAGTGCCTCTGTGTAACGCTTCAGATAATAGAGTACATTCCCCTTCCCCAGATATGCCTGAGCAAACTGAGCATCCAGATTGATAGCTTGCTCATACGACGCGAGTGCCTCGGCGTACCGTTCGAGTTGGTACAGCACACTACCGCGCCCTTCGTAGGCGTCAGCATAGCTAGCATCCAGACGAATGGCGCGGTCAAACGCGTTCAATGCCTCGATATACCGCCCCGTGTTAAACATGGCATTGCCATCATCCACCCACTGCTGCTTTGTTCTCTGCTCTTGCAACAGGGCGGTTGTGCTAACTGGCGTAAGTAGCTCGCTTACAAACGAGGCAACATCATGATAACGGTCTTCCCGCTTCTTCGACAGGGCGACGAGAATAGCCTTCTCGATATGTGGCGGAACATTCGGGTTGAACTCGCTCAATGGGCGCGGTTGCTCGTTCTGGTGCTTATTCCAGAGCGCGATAGGATGTCCAGCCGTAAAAGGGGGTTGCCCCGTGAACAACTCATATGCGATACAGGCAAGGGCGTACTGATCGCTACGCCGACTCGCAAAGCCCTCGAACTGCTCCGGCGGCATGTAATGCGGCGAGCCAATCACGTTTACATACTGCGTCTTCTGCGTTTCCAGAAAAACAGCGATACCGAAGTCGGCGATCAACGCTTCGTTTTTCGCATTGAACAGAATGTTTTCTGGTTTGAGATCACGATGCACAATTAACTGCTCATGCACAAAATGCAGAGCTTGCCCGACCTGTACAAGAATATTCAACGCCTCCTGTGACGGCAACGGCTTGGGCGCGAAGTGCTGAATACGTTTTCGCAATGACCCATTGGGTGCGAACTCCGCTACAATGTATGGCGTCATACCGTCGATGCCCAGGTCATGAATTGACAAGATATTGGGATGCTTGGATATATCCAGAAAGCGGGCCTCTTGCAAGAAATCGTCACGCTCCTTCTGCGATCCCAGAAAGGTGAGATGCATGACTTTGATCGCAACAACTCTGTTAGGCAGGTAGAGATGCGATGCACGGTAAATACGCCCGAATGAGCCGCTATCGAAAAGGTCTGTGATACGGTAGTTACCTATCTGTTTGCCTATATAACTGTCTTCGCCTTCCATTATCGGCTCATTCCTCTCTCATGTCTACTAGTATACGTACTTTTCTCATATCCTCTACATCAAATACCCTTAACAAATGTACACAACCGAGCGGTTCACACTCGCTCTTGAGAATGAGCATGAACCGCTTTATAGCGTAAGCAGCTAGGACTTCATCAGTCGGCGCAACACAGTTGGCAGAATGCCACCGTTCTCGTAATAGGTTACGTCAATCGGGCTATCCAATCGCGCAATCGTCTGAAAAGTGAAGGTTGAACCGTCGTCGCACGTAGCCTTGACGGTCACTTCCTGACGCGGCTTCAAGCCTTGCTCGATCCCCTCAATATCATACGTTTCATGGCCCGTCAGGTTAAGCGTCTCTTTGCTCTCACCAGCCTTGAACTGTAGCGGCAGAATACCCATGCCAACAAGATTGCTGCGGTGAATACGCTCAAAACTTTCGGCAATCGCGGCACGTACCCCCAGCAACAACGGCCCCTTCGCCGCCCAGTCGCGGGAACTGCCAGAGCCATATTCTTTGCCCGCCAGCACAATCAAAGGGACACCATCCTGCTGGTAGCGCACGGACGCATCATAAATGGTCATTGGCTCGCCTGTGGGCAGGTGAACAGTGTAATACCCCTCTTTTTCGGTCAGCTTGTTCCGCAGGCGAATGTTGCCAAACGTGCCGCGCACCATGACCTCATGATTGCCACGCCGCGCTCCATACGTGTTGAAGTCGCGCTTCTCCACGCCATGTTCCAGTAGATATTTACCCGCGGGGCTTGTCGGCGAGAAGTTGCCGGCAGGCGAGATGTGGTCAGTCGTGATCGAGTCATCAATCATAACCAGCACTCGCGCCTGGTGAATGTCCTGCATTGGCTCGATTCTGTCCGAGATGTCATGGAAAAATGGCGGCTCCTGCACATACGTTGAGTTGGTATCCCACTCGAACAACGCCCCCGTCGAGTTCGATAACGCTTGCCAGTGTTCATCACCGTCAAAGACATGCGCGTAGTTTTGCTCGAACATCTCCGGCGAGAGCGAACTGGCAACCACGTCGCGTACCTCTTCCTGCGTAGGCCACAGGTCTTTCAGATAGACGCTATCACCGTTGATATCGGTGCCAACCGGGTCTTTTGTAAGGTCGATATCGACGGTTCCCGCGAGCGCATACGCGACCACAAGCGGCGGCGACGCGAGAAAACTTGCCCGTACCTGCGGATGAATGCGCCCCTCAAAGTTGCGATTGCCACTCAAAACAGCGGCGACAATCAAGTCGTTCGCCTGCACAGCTTCCGCGACTGGCTCCGCCAGAGGGCCGCTATTGCCGATACACGTTGTACACCCATAGCCAACAAGATGAAAGCGCAACGCCTCAAGATACGACAGCAGTTCTGCGTTCTTGAGATAGTCCACAACCGCACGCGAACCCGGTGCCAGACTCGTCTTGACCGTCGGCTTGACCGACAATCCACGCTCTACCGCGTGCTTGGCGACCAGACCAGCCGCAACCATCACCGACGGATTGGACGTGTTGGTACAGCTTGTAATCGCAGCAATCGCGACGGAGCCGTTCGTCATATGCGATTGTGTGTCGCCCATCTCCACCAGTACGCTCTTGCCCAGGCCATTCTGGCCCTTGCCACTGGCGACGGTGTTCAACTGCTTTTTCGCGGCCTCGTGCTGCACAACGGGATCAACGCCTCCATTTCTATCGCCCTCGCCCAGATAGCGGTTGACCGCATCCTCGGTGGTGACGTTCTCTTCCGCATCTTTGAAGCGGTCAGCATAGGCGGCGCGAAACACCTGGCTCATGTTCTGCATCGGCACGCGATCTTGAGGACGACGTGGCCCCGCAAGGCTCGGCTCAATTGTAGCAAGGTCAAGTTCGAGCAGGTCGTCGAATTGTGGCTCCACCGAGTCATCGGTGCGGAACAGCCCCTGCGCCTTCGTGTAATCTTCAATCAACTCAACCAGTTTTGCGTCACGCCCAGTGTCGCGCAGGTAGCGCAATGTCTCGGCATCGACAGGAAAGAGCGTCGCAGTTGCGCCAAATTCAGGCGACATATTGGCAATGGTGGCGCGATCCGCGAGCGGCAGACGACTCAGGCCAGGGCCAGTAAACTCGACAAACTTGCCAACAACGCCGCGCTTACGCAGCAATTGCGTCACGGTCAACACAAGGTCTGTCGCGGTTGTACCCTCCGCCAACGCGCCTGTCAGATGCACGCCGATCACCTCTGGCGTGAGCAGATAGAGAGGTTGCCCAAGCAGAACCGCCTCGGCCTCGATACCACCCACACCCCAGCCCAACACGCCCAGCCCGTTAATCATAGTTGTGTGCGAATCTGTACCAACTAGCGTATCAGGGTACACAATTGTTTCGCCATTTTCATCTTTAGCAAGAACAACATGCGCGAGATATTCAAGATTGACTTGATGCACAATGCCCGTTCCCGGCGGCACCACGCGAAAATTATTGAAGGCTTGCTGCGCCCAGCGCAGCAGTGCGTAGCGTTCGCTGTTACGCTCGTACTCACGCTCAACATTGCGCTCAAATGCGAGCGTGGAGCCAAAAGAGTCAACCTGTACCGAGTGGTCAATCACTAGATCGGCAGGGACAAGCGGATTGATCTTCTGTGGATCGCCACCCGTTCGCGCGACTGCCGAGCGCATCGCCGCGAGGTCCGCGACTGCTGGCACGCCGGTGAAGTCTTGTAGCAACACACGACCCGCCATAAACGGGTATTCGGCCTCGGCGGTTGCCGCATGTCCCGGCGTCCACTGCGCGAGGGCAAGCACGTCCTCGGCGGTCACTAGCTCGTTGCCCACGTTACGCAACAGGTTTTCCAGCACAATCCGAACCGTGTAGGGCAAGCGTTCCAGAGGCTGCACACCTTGCGCCACGAGTGCCGCGAGTCTGTAGTAGGTGACGTTGCCATAAGCACCCTCAAGAGTCGAGCGTGCGCCAAATACGTCGTTGTACGCCATGATATGTCAGTCCTTTGCTATGAAGTTGTCGAGTGTGGGAAAACGCTTCTTTCGTTTCCCTTACGCTGCTTCTGATGTTTTGTCTTCTCTTCATTATATAACAGAACGGAGCGACGTGCGAAGAAACGAATGCGGGCATCATCGGGCATCATAGTGTATTGTGCGTCTTTACTCGCTCTATTCACAATTTTATTGCAAATCGATTTTTTTGTATCTTCCCTCAACAACGAAAATATGTACCATGTGTATTGACAAAGTAATGCTATTTTCGTTACAGTAGATGCGACCAAACACTTGACGAATGCATGTTGAGCATGTGCAGGACAGGGAAGAGGAAGGCAAGGCATCATGGGGCAATGTTTAAATAAAGAAGAGTGTGGCTTCCACAACCGTGAGAAGGCGCGTTTCTGCGCTCGTTGCGGCGTTCCGCTGGAAAAGTCGTTTCTACAGGGACGCTACGAGGTGCTCGCGCTTACAAGTAAAGAGCGCGGCGTCGTTACACTACAGGCGGTTGATCGGCACAACAACCAGCCAGTGACAGTACGCGCTCTTATTCCACGTGAGACAAACTCAGAGCAACGCGAGAATTTTCTACAAGACGCGGAGCTGGCGGTGGCCTTCTCCGCGAATGTGCAGGACACAAATAGTATCCGCGTCATTGACTATGGGCAAGATGGGCCGGTTGCTTTTCTGGTGAAATCTGAGCGTCCGCCAGACGGGGAGAGCGGAACATCGGCACGCCCCAACATCGTTGCCCGTGTAGGCGGTGACGTTTTTCAGCAACGCAACGCTGCGAGGATCACTCCCCTACCCGCCGTTCATGCCGACCTGCTTGGTGAGGATGAGGACGCCCTGACACAGGTACGCATGGTTGTACCACTCACAAAAAAAGAGCCACGACCTGTGCAGAACATTCAACCTGTCTCTCTGCCACAACGCCCAACATCGGCACAACCGCCGGACTGGTTAGCAGAGGGCAATCGTTTCTATGCGCTTGGACGCTATAAAGAGGCTCTGACGGCGTATGAGAAGGCGTCCGCCACCGATGCGGCCGCGATTGACGCGTGGAGCGGCAAGGCGATTGTCCTGTTTCATCTCGGTCACATAGAGGAAGCACTGGCAGCTTATGACCACACGCTTTCTCTACAACCAACAAGCCCCGAACTTTGGACTGCACGCGCAAGTGTGCTACATGAGTTGGCCCGTTACGACGAAGAAATGCAGTGCTACGAGCAGGCACTCAGCTTTGACCCGAACTACGTCTACGCATGGAGTGAGCGCGGCATGGCTCTCGCGGAACAGGGCAAATCGGAGGAGGCACTGGTCGCTTTTGATCGTGCGCTCCTGCTAGACCCGCAGCAGAGCGTTGTCTGGCAGGCCATGAGCGACACGCTGTACAGCCTGCACCGCTATGATGAAGCACTCATCGCGATTGACCGCGCCCTGGAGTTGAGTACTAGTAGCGCGTCCCTGTGGGAAACAAAGGGAAACATTCTACGCCGCATGAAACAACCGTTGCAGGCTCTCCCCATGCACGAACGTGCGACCCTGCTTGACCCGAAAAGCGCAACGGCATGGTTTGACCGCGCCAACGACCTGCGCGACCTGCGTCGTTTCCCCGAAGCTCTTGCAATCTACGATCAAGCTCTAAGCCTTGACCCTTCACTAGCGGGAGCGTGGTATAATCGAGGAAACGTTCTGGCGGCACTCCATATGTATGAAGACGCGCTCGAATCATATGACCATGCTTTAGAATATGACGATGGCTTAATTTCTGCCTGGTATAACAAGGGGAGCTTACTCCACGAACTCAAACGCCACGATGACGCGCTCTTCGCTTTTGACCGCGCTCTGGGCATTGATGTACACTATATAGCAGCATGGAATAATAAAGGACTGGCATTATTCGCGCTGGGACAGATGGATGAAGCGTTGGCGGCACTCGATCAAGCGACCTCGTTCGCACCAGACGAGCCGGATGCCTGGTATAACAAGGCCGTTGTGCTGGAAAAACTGGGGAGGAAGCAAGAGGCACAAACGTGTCAGGAGTGGGCGCGTTCACTAGAGCAACAGACCCAACCACCCATTGAGGCATAAAAAATGTTTGTACTACTTTCTGTATCACTATGTATTTAGAAGGGATTAGCCCCTATGACTCGGAGGAGGGAATGCGACGCTGCGCCGATCTTGTAGACTGCGGATATGACAATCGGGACAGCGATCTGTTTTGTCGAGCATGTGCATTACCGCTACTAAACACGTC
>JBBQVS010000079.1:0-18144 GCA_038211295.1 Ktedonobacterales bacterium
TAATGGAAACAGACCCACCCACACCTGCCAAGTGGGGTATTTACAAAGAAGCGGAGAAAATCAGCGACACCGCGCGTGTATCCCCTACCCGTTTTATGTAAAATGAGTCGGGTATACTCTCGCGGTCTCTCTATCGCTGTACAGAAGCGTCTTGAATAACTAGAGGTTGCCCTCGTTAACAGTGCCATCAGCGTTTTTGGTGCCGGTGTGCAGTGTGTCGCTCTGTGAGCCGTGAATGATTGGGTTGCCGGATTGGTCGATGCGGGCCTCTTCGCGGCGAACGGTGTCCGTTACCTGCTGTGTCTCTTCAACGGCACGCTTGCCGATTGCGACTTCGCCGGTGACAACGGTGTTCTTTGTGACGTTGACCTGCTCCTCGCTTACGGGTACGCGAATGACTTCGCCTTCGCCAATGGGGGTGTTGTCAACACGTCCGTCGGTGATGGCGGTGCGCTCAATAACGACTTCCTCGTGTGTAACTGGGACGTTGACCGTCTTCTGCTCAGAAACGACTTCCTTGTGCAGTTCGACTTCACCCGCTTGTACTTTCTCTTTCGAGACGTTCAGGCGCTCCTCGCGCAAGCGAAGTGAACGAGACTGATGGAACTCGTCGGCTGCGTAGTCTGTGGCTGCGCGGTCTGTTACCGAAGCATGAGCTGCTGCGACGTTGGTCTGAGTATAGCCAGTCTTATGCTCGAAGTCGTAACCGCTATAATGATGCAGAATGTCGTGTGCTTCCTGTTCGCGACCATCGGGTCGTACCGAAACAACTGTGCGCCCGCTCTTGTATTCCTGATCGTAGTAGGCAGCATCATCATGTGCAACGCCCAGATCGCTCAAGTCATGAAGTAAATTGACATTGCCTTGTCCCTGTGTCGCAACGCCAATCTGATCGTAGCCAAAACCCGCCTGCTTTAAAGCGTCGAGCGCACGACGTGCATCGCTCTCTTTTTCAAAAACACCAGCTATAATAGAAGCCTGAGTTGCCACTGTAATTCTCCTCTTTTTAACTTCGCGTCTAATCAGACACATTTGCCAGAGCATTGTTGTTTGTTTATGCTATCGGTAACACGTTCATAGCTACAAAAAAGAGTCACGCTTTTGTGTGAGACGGAAAACTTATATATTTCTAATAGTTAGGAAGCAAAAGCTTAATCATTTATCAAGCTGAAACCAATCTCAAACTGGTCGTATAAATAGTTCGTTTTGCGTTACGCCCAATATTTGTGCCACAAGTGACCAGAAGGCCGGGTTTGTAGCTCGCCTGTCAGCTGGAGCTAGCACTGCGCTTTGACACCCCAATGCTTCTAACTCTATAGACACATTTGCCAGCTTTGGACGTGTAAAAACCAAATCATAGCGTAAGCCATTACCTATTGCACAAGAAAATGCGTTTTGAACAGGCAACCGTTGAATTGCATCGTACAGTTGTGACGTTTTCGCTGCATCGTTAACTGTTTTGGTGAAAGCTGGAAAGCGGTTGGCTTGTAAATCGCCACGGCGTGTGATTTGCAGTGTTATAGCACTTCCTGTGTTGTTTGTTGTAGAAGTAGCTTGCCCACAGCCCACTAAGAACAATAAAATTCCCACCGTACAAACAAACTTTGTACTTTTAGCTGACCAGTTCATATGAACTCCTGCACTTCCTTAAATACGTCTCTCTCACACTACAATGACGTACAATCTGCTAATTTGCTCAAGGTTGTAGCACTTCTTTTATACTTGTTACCTACAAATTCTTTGCTCGTACATTCCTATATTTATGTTGAAAGCGTAATATATCCTGTATTATACGTCGTTGCTATACTGAAGGTATAGCGTTCTATGTGTGGAGTGTGCTACTGGGGCAACCTGTTTCTATTTGTACTACTGTGTCCTGAATATGCTCTTGACTGGCGTTTTTTTGAGCAAGATAAAAATTTGTGAGGGAATAGTTAGTATGTCTTCTTCTCTAAAAATTGGTTTGTCGAGCATCGCCATAAGTCTGGTAGTGATTGCTACGCTCTTCTGGTTGAACCCGAACGCGTGGTTGCACACGCACCCCGCGCACGCGATGAACGCAGCACCCTCCGCACCATTGCCCTATGATGCTACTGCGAATGGGCCGTATAGCGTCAAGGGGAATACGATTGTCGGCGCGAACGGTCAACAATATCTTCTTCATGGTATCGCACGTGATGGGTTGGAATACAATTGTTCTGGCGAGGGGCCACTTGATGCACAACACCTTGCGTATCTGGGAACGGGCGTCAATACAACGAGCGGAACCTATTGGGGCGCGAACACGGTACGCTTGCCCCTTTCAGAAGGTTTCTGGCTATATGGTGCGCCGGGCTATCCATGTAGCGCGGCCCAATACCAGAACACAGTGAAGCGTGTGGTAGACACACTGACAATGCTCAAACTCAATGTACTCCTCGATCTGCAATGGACGGATGCCGGAGGTCAAGCGGGACAGGGTGGTGGCCCCTGGGCTATGCCTGATGCGAATAGCGTCACCTTCTGGCAACAGGTCGCCCCCCTCTATAAAGACTACTCGAACGTGCTTTTTGAGGCGTACAACGAGCCGCACCCCTCGGCGTGGTCATGCTGGGCCAGCGCTTGTACAATGACGGGCGATACGGGCTATTCGGATGATTGCCACTGCACGAAATCTTTTACCTACGCAAGCGTGGGAATGCAGGCACTTGTGGACACGATACGCGGGACGGGGGCGAACAATCTTGTCGTGATTGGCGGGATGAACTGGGGCTATGACCTGAGCCAGCTTGCGACCTACAAGCTGACGGGCGCGAGCATTGTCTATGACACGCACCCGTACCCCTACACCGATAAGCAGGCGAACACCTGGGATGCTGCCTTTGGTATTCCGAGCCGCACCTATCCCGTGATCTCGGCGGAGAGCGGTGAATACGATTGTGATAGCACCTATATGGGGCAATTGCTCGCGTATTTTGACGCACACCGTATGGGGTGGGCCGCTTTTTCATGGGCGATGCAGGGTAATACCTGCACCTACCCATTGCTAATTGCTGATTATAATGGTACTCCTTCTGCTGGCTACGGTCTGGCGATTTACCAGCATCTCCACCGCTACGCACTCACGGTCACGCCTGTAAGCGGTGTCTGGTATTTCGCGGAGGGACGCGTGGGTGCGTCGTTTACAGAATTCCTCAGCATCGACAATCCCGACCCGAATAACGATTGTCCAATCACGCTGCAATACGTGCGCGAATTGGGGACTATTGTGACGAAATCCGTTGTGGTGACTCACGCCTCACGTCTGACTGAATCGGTCAACGCCGACATAGGCGTTCCCGCGACGCAAGCAACGTCTGTTGCGGTCTCCGCTATTGTGTCGGTAAACCCTGCTTCGTCGTGTAGCGGCGTGGTGGTGGAGCGTCCACAATATTTTTCGGTGCGTGGCATCAATAGTGGAAGCGATGTTGTTGGTGCGACACATCTGGGCAAGACGTTCTATTTCGCGGATGTGCCGACAAGCAACGGCTATACGTCGTATCTAACCGTGCTGAATCCACCCACGAATGTGGGCGCGACGATTACCGCGACGTACTACGCCAACGGGCAGGTTGTGGGCAAACCGCAGAGTATCGGCCTGAACGCTGGTCAACGGGGAACGCTTTTCCCTAGTAGCAACGGTCTTCCTGCCCATGTCGCGGCAATGATTACCTCGACGCAACCGATTATGGTTGAGCGTACCGATTATTTCAGCAATGTACGCAGCGGCAACGCTGGCGTAGTCTCCGGTGGCACATCGGTTGTTGGCACACAAACTCTTTCACATGATTGGCTTTTCGCGGAAGGCTATACGGGTGGCAAGTTTCAGGAGTATTTAGCGATTGCCAATCTCGATGTCACTACCAACACAACCGCGAACGTTACTATCACGTTGCAGTTGGGCGATGGTTCCACAAAAAGCTTCTCCTTACCCGTCGCCTCGATGAGCCAAACGCTATGGGATGTCAACGCGCACATTCCCGCAACCACCGTTTCTGCCGAAGTTACTTCAACTGGCGCGGCGATTGTCGTACAGCGCGAACTGTTTTTTCAGTACACGCATACTATTAGTCCCAATGGCTTTAGCGTATCCGCGCGTGGTGGCACCGACATTATCGGACAGGTGGGGCCGGCAAGCAGCACGTCCTACACCTTCGCGGAAGGCTACGCCAACATTGGCTACAACGAATGGCTCACGCTGCAAAATCCTATGAGCAGCGACGAGACCATCACGGTCACGCTCAACAACGGATATGGGCGTGGCTATACTATGAGCGGGATTGTGGTAAAAGCGCACTCACGCTCAACGGTGGATATCGCGGCACTTGTGCGCCAGTACCTGCTCACGACAGGACGTGACCCGCGCTACTCTTGCGCCATTGCCATGACGGTGCAAGCCGCCCCGGACGCCCCCTTTGTCGCGGAACGTCCGATGTACTGGAACACAGGTACTTCACAGGGCGGCTCCGCTGTGCTTGGCTATGCGGGTGCGTAATGCTAGCGGTTGCGTTCGCTCCGCACAAAAAGCGTTGTCCCGATTATTAAAAAGACCGCGAAGATTACACCAATGATGAGCAGGTTCAGCACTGGCCCCGTCCCAGGCCCATGTAGCACCACTTTCTCATAGTCGGGATGCCCGATGTAGAAGATGTCACGTGTCAGGTCTACCGCATAGCGCAAAGGTGAGATGCGCGAGAGAACATCGAGGTAGATTGGCAACTTTTGAATCGGGCTAAAGACGCCACCGAGAAAGAACTGGGGAAAAATCAGGAAGGGCAATATCTGGTTCGCCGCGCGTTGCGTGCCGAAACTGGAAATCAGAATCAAGCCGAACGCGCCCCCAAGCAAACAGACGATAATTCCCACAAAGGCGAGTCCCAGCACTCGTTCGAGCGTAAACGGCACATGCACGATAATCCCAAAACCGATCACGCCAACGGCCTGCGTCATTGCCACCAGCGACTCGCCCAGTATCTTCCCGAAGATAATCGAGTAGCGCGAAATTGGCGAAATAAATATCTCCTGACTGAAATCGTTTTCTCGGTCCTCAATCAGCGAGATGAGGCCCGACGCTGTTGACTGAAAAAGCGTCTGGGCGAAAATGCCCGTAAAGGTGAACAGCAGATAGTCATAGCCGAGCTGTTTGCCCGCGTTGGCTTGAAAGCTGCCACCCAGAATGCCGATGAAGATAATAGGGAATATCAGCGTCCCCACGAGCCGCGCGGGGTCACGCAAAAACCTGAGAATATCGCGAAAGGCAATCGTGGCAATCGCGTTTGCTTCCCTTGCTGCACCAACCATCATTTGTTTTCTCTCTCTCCGACAATCTCAAGGTAGGCATCTTCAAGCGTGGGCAGGTGTGTCTCTATGCTCGTCAATGGCGTCTCAATCGCTTTCAACATTTTATGTATCTCTTTACTCTCTACGGTAACTTTAAAGCTCGGCGTCTCTGTGAACGCTATATTGAGCTGTGTGAGTTCAGCACGTAACGCGGCGCGATCCTCGGCATCGATGAGCAGATACTCTTCGACTAATTCCGATTTAATCTGCGTTGGTGTGCCAAAGGAAACGATATTGCCCTTGTTGATAACGCAAATCTGATCGGCTTGCTCGGCCTCTTCCAGATAATGCGTCGTGAGAAAGATAGTCGTGCCATTCTCGATACGCACCTTGTGGAGATATTCCCACAGGCTATGGCGACTATTGGGGTCAAGGCCGGAAGTTGGCTCGTCCAGAAATAGTACCTTTGGACGATGCAGCAAACTCCGTAGAATTTCCAGCTTGCGCTTCATGCCGCCCGAATACTTCTTGACGGGTTTGAACAGGTCTTCGTGAATGTCAAGCAACGTCGCGAAATCGCGTACCTGACGCTGATACTCTTTTGGCATCAGAGAGAACGCGGGTCGAAATCCATAGAGTCCATACAGTGCCGCGTGAAAACGAACATTCTCTTCCGCCGTCAGGTTCAGGTCCAGACTTGGCTTTTGAAAGATGATGCCAACATTGTCGCGCACCAGAGCCGGCTTTTTTGCAACATCATAGCCCGCAATCGTTACTTTGCCAGAGGTAGGGAGCAATGTTGATGTGAGAATAGAGATAGTTGTTGTTTTGCCCGCACCGTTGGGGCCAAGCAGCGCGAAAAGCGAACCCGCCGCGACATTGAATGAAATATCGTTGACCGCGTTCGTCGTCGCGCGCTTGTACCGCTTTATCAGATGCTCTACACTGATAATTGGCGCGACCTGTGGAACGCTGTGCAGAGTGTTTATGCTATTGGCTTGTTCGCTGTATTCGGCAGCAAGTGCGCCACTATGCTTTTGCATGAGTACCTCGTGATGGTGTGAAAATTTTATTTTCTGTTGTACACTCAGTATACGATGAGTACAGGGACAGCGTTGCTTCATCATGAGCGCATCAGGAGGACGTATGCAGGAACATTCTTCGCCACGCCGCCGATCTACTGTTGTTATTCTTTCTCTGCTCTTGATTGCGCTAAGCGTTATCTTTGTTGTTTTCGGTGTGTTCCTCTGCATAATCGGTACACAGGCCGCTATCAGCGCAAAGATACACTATAAAGCTACCGCAGGTGCGCTCAGCGTCGCACTCGCACTATTTGGGGGCGTCACGGTAATCGTAGGAGTACTCGCGTTTCTGGCAGCGTTGTATCTGCTGAGATACAAAAAGTAAGAGGTGCTATTTTATTGAGCAAGCAGACAAAGCTATCTATAGACGATAGACAAAATATCCACAAACTGTCATGCAACGTGGAACCTGCTAGAAAAGTATTGACAATCCTGTATGCTCATGGTATACCTCTAACAAGACCAAAACAACACCATACAAAACGCTTGGACGAGACGAGTAGCAGGAAACGTTGACGGTTAGAGAGTGGGCGGTTGCTGAAAAGCCCATACGTACATATCCTGTGAATAAAACTCTGAAGCTACAAGAAGAAATCATTCAGCACTACACAGCGTTGAGTGAGAGTAGACCTTTGTCGGACACCTCCGTTATCGGGTGCTATGTACAGGCACGTCGTTTGCTGACGTACACTGCTACATAACGAGGTTGGCATCGCGAGATGTCAGCGCATGAAGGTGGTATCACGAAGTCGCTCTTCGTCCTTCCCAGAGAGAAGGATGGTGGGCGTTTTTATTTGCCCTGTTTCCCCCTTTTCTCTCCAGAACGCAACATTGCACACATAAATACCATAAAGCTATACAGGGACGAGTAACGGACATCGGCACATACAGAGAGTGGGCGACTGCTGAGAAGTCCATATGTTGACCAACCGCGAAAAAGACCCTGTGCTATGAGAAGAAATCATCTGCTACTGTTGATACTGTAGAGGTTAGATGAAAGTAGAACTCATTCGGATTCCTCCGTTAACAGGCACTGTATCAGCGTGAATATATTCCACGTCTGACACAACGAGGTTGTTGCCGCGAGGTAGCAGCAAGCGAAGGTGGCACCACAAACAGCGTATTTGACGCTCTTTGTCCTTCTCCAAATAGGGGAGGGCAAAGAGCGTTTTTGTTTTTCATAAAACATACTTCACAAATTTTAGCATGGGAGATACCAGATGGATACGACCAATGCAACCAACGCGACCAGCGCGACTTTTACAACGCCGCTAATCACCAACTGTCCAGAGTGTGACGCCGAACTTCAACTACAGGGGTTACTGGTCAACGAGATTATGTATTGCCCGGATTGCAACGCCGAACTTGAGGTGTTGAGCCTTGAGCAACCAGCAGTCGCGCTTGCGCCACAGGTCGAAGAGGATTGGGGAGAATAACATGACGCATATCGCTATCCTCACATCGCGCATACGAGTTGAAGAGAAACTGCTGATCGAGGCGTTGACACGCTGTAACATTACCTTCGATATCATCGACGATGGTACACTCTTACTCGATCTCGCACAACCGGACGCACGTTGGCACGCCTACAATGCCGTATTATGTCGCAGCATGAGCCAGTCACGCGGCCTTGCTGTGCTTGCCGTGTTAGAGCACTGGGGTATTCCTGTGTTCAACTCGGCACGCGTGACCGCTACGTGTAATGACAAGCTACTTACCACGCTCGCGCTCTTGCACGCGAACGTTCCCACGCCCCGCACATTGCTGGCATTTGACGCGCCTACGGCCGTGCGTGGTATCGAAATGCTTGGCTATCCCGTCGTCCTCAAACCCATTACCGGCTCATGGGGCCGCTTGCTTGCACGCATCAATGACCGAGATGCCGCCGAAGCTGTGTTGGAGCATCAAGAGACTCTTGGAAGTTATCAGCATCACACGCACTACATTCAGCAATACATCAACAAACCACAGCGAGACATCCGCGCCTTTGTGATTGGCGATGAGACGGTGTGCGCCATCTATCGCACAAGCGAACATTGGGTGACGAACACCGCACGCGGAGCCAGTACGAGCAATTGCCCGCTCACCGAGGAACTTGTGAACCTCTGTGGACGCGCGGCACACGCTGTTGGTGGCGGTATTCTAGCGATTGATGTGCTGGAAGACGCGGAGCGGGGGCTACTAGTCAACGAGATCAACGCCACAATGGAGTTTCGCAATAGCATCGTCCCGACAGGCGTCAATATTCCCAACCTGATGCTTGAGTACGTGCTGCGTCACGCACGCGAAGGAGCGTTGCGATGAGTACAGTGCGTGTCGCGATTGTCGGTGGCTCTGGCTACACCGGAGGTGAGTTGCTCCGTCTTCTCTTGTTTCATCCGCAGGTCGAGCTTGCACAGGTCGCGTCAGCAAGTCACGCGGGCCAGTACGTCCACAGCACGCACCCGAACCTACGCAAGCTGTGTACTCTGCGGTTCTGTCATCCCAATGACCTGACATCCTGTGATTTATTGTTTCTCTGTTTGCCACATGGTGCATCCGCGCAAGCAATCGCGCATTACCGCGATCTCGCGCCACGTGTGATCGACCTTGCGGCAGATTTTCGCCTGCGCTCGCCCGACCTGTATCAGCAATGGTACGGCGAAGTACATCCGTCAACGCATCTACAAGCGCAAGCGGTCTACGGCCTGCCTGAACTTCATAGAGCGGAACTACGCGAAGCAGCGCTGGTGAGCGGAACGGGATGTATGGCGACCGCGGCGATTCTGGGGTTGGCTCCACTGTATCGCGCGGGTATAGTTGACACGAACATTCCATTGGTGGTCGATGCGAAGGTTGGCTCGTCTGCTGCCGGCGCGACGCCCGGCGCGGGAAGCCACCACCCTGACCGTAGCGGTGCCGTGCGCTCGTTTCAACCAACGCGTCACCGTCACACCGCCGAGCTACTACAGGAGCTAGGACGTTTACAGAGCGACAAAATGGAGCAACACATCGCATTCTCTGCAACTGCGATTGAACTGGTGCGTGGGGTATTGATTACCGCTCACGTCTTTTTGCGCGAGCGCGTGGATGAGCGTGTCCTGTGGCGGCTCTATCGTGAAGCATATCAACATGAGCCATTCATACGCATTGTCAAGGAGCGAGGCGGCGTGTATCGCTATCCCGAACCGAAAATACTCGTCGGTAGCAATTATTGCGACATTGGTTTTGAGTATGACCCGACGCAACGGCGCGTTGTCGTTATTGCGGCACTCGACAACCTGATGAAGGGAGCGGCGGGCAACGCGGTGCAGGCACTCAATTGTATGTATGGGTGGGATGAGACAACTGGCCTGACGTTCCCCGGTCTGCATCCGGCATGAGAAAAGAGAGGAAGGGTAATATGTCACTGGTCGTAAAAATTGGTGGAAGCGCGGGTGTCGCGACAACAACCATTGTGCAAGATATCGCACGGCTTGTTGCGAATGGCGAGCGGATAGTTCTGCTGCACGGCGGCTCTGACCTGACCAACACGCTTTCACGGCAGATGGGGCAGGAGCTACGCATAGTCACATCGCCGACGAGCGGAATGACAAGCCGCTACACTGATAGCGCGACGTTGCGCCTCTACGCGATGGCGGTTGCGGGTCAGATCAACACAGAACTTGTAGCCCTGTTACAGCAGCATGGTGTCAACGCACTGGGCCTCGCGGGTGTCGATGGACGTTTGCTGGTCGCGCGACGCAAAGCGATTGTGCGCTCGCTTACACCAGAGGGACGCATCCAGATTCTGCGCGACGACTACACGGGGCAGATTGAGCAGGTCAACACGGGCCTACTTATACAACTGCTCGACGCTGGCTATACGCCCGTCATCGCGCCCTTAGCGTTGAGTCATGATGGTGAACGCCTCAACGTCGATGGCGATAGGGCGGCGGCGGCAGTCGCGACAGCATTACAGGCGGAGACACTGGTACTCATGACCAACATTGCGGGTCTGCTAACCGACAAAGAAGACGCCACAACGCTTGTACACCATATCGCGCCTGACCAACTCGACAACTATATGCAGTACGCGCAGGGACGAATGCGGAAGAAAATTCTGGGGGCGCAAGAAGCTCTATGGGGAGGTGTTGCGCGTGTGTGCATCGGTAGCACCTCCTTGCAAGCGGTCTTGCGGGGAACGGGAACGACAATTACAAATGTTTTGGAAAGGAGTCAGGTATGAACACGATTATCGAAAGAGAAACACTGTATACAAGTGGCGTGTATGGAAAGCGCGGCGTCGCGATTGTACGCGGCAGTGGCGCGAGCCTGTGGGATGCCGAGGGACGCGAATATCTTGATTGCACGGCAGGATATGGTGTGGCGAATATCGGACACGGACGCGTGGAGATCGCGGCGACGTTGGCGGAACAAGCGCAACGCTTAATTACATGTCCCGAAATCTTTTATAATGACGTGCGCTCACGGCTGCTCGAACGTCTGGCACAACTCACACCAACGGGCCTTGATGCTATCTTTCTCTGTAATAGCGGCACCGAAGCGGTGGAGGGTGCGCTGAAATTCGCGCGTCTGGCGACGGGCCGTACAGGAATTATCGCCACTTTGCGGAGCTTTCACGGACGCACAATGGGCGCACTTTCCGCGACATGGGAACCACATTATCGCGAACCCTTCGCGCCACTCTTGCCTGGCGTGACGCACATCAAGTACAACAGTCTGGCCGCCGCCGAAGCCGCGCTTACAGAGGAGACCGCCGCCGTCCTCATCGAACTGGTGCAAGGCGAGGGTGGTGTTCATATAGCCGAAGAAGCATACATACAGGGACTTGCGAACCTGTGCCGCGAACGCGGGGTATTGCTGATAATAGACGAGGTACAGACGGGCTTTGGTCGCACGGGAACATTGTTTGCATGTGAGCAGTACAACTTGCAACCTGATATTCTCTGCCTCGCGAAGTCGCTTGCGGGCGGCATTCCGATGGGTGCTATCTGTCTTGGGCCACGTGTAATGGCGAGCGGACGCATCGTAAAAGGAACACATGGCAGTACCTTTGGTGGCAACCCACTGGCCTGCGCCGCCGCCCTGACAACGCTCGACATTCTTGCACATGAACACCTGCCCGAACGTGCTGCCACACTCGGAACATACGCGGTTGAGCGGCTCCGCGCCATCCATTCACCGCTCATTCGTGAGGTGCGCGGGCGCGGTCTCTTACTCGGTATCGAGCTTACACGTCGCGCTCAACCCTATCTTGAAGCACTATTCACTCGTGGCATCCTTGCCTTGCAAGCCGGCCCAAACGTGATACGCCTGCTCCCGCCGCTCGTGATTACAGAGGAACAATTAGGACATGCGCTGAACATGGTAGAAGAAGTTTTGACAGACGAGGGAAGCGGCGTAAACAGACGTGTGGCTAGTGAGAGCGTGAAGGGTGTGGGGAGCTTAGAGAGTAGAGCGGGCGCGACGGAGGCAAGTGCCATCGCGCTCTTGCAATCGATGCTGACCATTCCGAGTTACTCGCGTCAAGAACAGCAGGTCGCACGTTACCTCGTCGAGCAGGCGCACCATATGGGCTTACACGCTCACCTTGATGAAGTTGGAAATTTCATCGCAAGTACGCACCCTGCTGGAAGCGATGTTGAGCCAATTATCCTGCTTGGACACATGGATACTGTGCGCGGCAATATCCCCGTGCGTATCGAGGACGGGTTGCTCTACGGGCGCGGCGCGGTTGACGCGAAGGGGCCATTAGCCGCGTTTCTCTGTGCTACCGCTCGTCTTGCCCGAAGCGAAGCGATGCAACGACCAGTTATCGTGATTGGAGCGGTGGAAGAGGAGTCCGCAACATCGCGTGGCGCACACGCGGTTGTGACGCGCTATCGTCCGTCCGCGTGTATCATCGGCGAACCAAGCGGAAGCCACGCAATCACGATTGGCTACAAAGGGCGTTTGTTGCTTGAATGCTGCGTGACGCGCTTCTCTCATCACAGCGCGGGGCCGCACAGGAATAGTAACGAAATCGCGGTAGCATTCTGGGAGCGTGTGCGTGCTCATGCCGCCGAGTGGAACGCGCATCATGCCGACAACTCTCCGTTTGCCGCGCTGCTGCCCTCGCTGCGTGGTATCAGCAGTACACAGGATGGTATAGAAGAACAGGTACAGATGCACCTTGGCTATCGTCTCCCGCCGGGCTATGATAGCGCAGGTCTGCAAGCTCAGTTAGAGCAGTGGGCGTATGAGGATAAGATACAGCTAGCGTTTTCAGGCGAAGAGGCCGCGTTTCAGACAACGCGCACAACATTGCTTGCTCGTAGCTTTCTCTCGGCAATTCGCGCGACGGGCAAACAACCCACGTTCAAGCAAAAAACGGGAACGTCGGACATGAATGTTGTCGGGCCTGTCTGGGGACAAAACATCGTGGCATATGGCCCCGGTGACGCGAGCCTCGACCACACGCCCAACGAGCATATCGATATCGCCGAATATCTTCACGCGATCGACGTACTTGAGCGTGTGTTGCGCGACCTTGTACAGCAACCAGAGGCAATAGTATGAGAACTCTTACGATACTCGACTCGACGCTCCGTGAGGGTGAGCAATTCACGGGCGCGTGTTTCACGCTTGAACAACGCCTGACCATCGCGCGACTGCTCGACGCGATTGGTGTAACATTTATCGAGGCACCATCACCCGTTGCCTCATTAGAGACGCAACAGGCCGTGCTTGCGCTCTGTGCTCTCGGTTTGCGGGCGCGTATCATCACGCATGTGCGCTGTGTCGAAGCCGACGTGCAGGCCGCGCTCGTCACGCCCGTCTATGGCCTCAATCTTTTTTACGGCACATCGACACAACTGCGTACCTTCAGTCACGGACGCCGTATCGAGCAGATGATCGCCGACGCCGTGCCGCTTGTACGAAGTGTTCGTGACGCGGGCCGCTATGTGCGCTTTTCGGCGGAAGATGCCTTTCGGAGCGATCTTGTCGATCTGCTTCACGTCTTCGACGCCGTCGTCGATGCAGGTGTACAGCGTATTGGCTTACCCGATACCGTTGGCATCGCGACGCCCCGTCAGGTCGCGCAACTTGTACAACTTTGCCATGAGCGTTACCCACAGGTCGGCATCGAGTTTCATGGACATAACGACACAGGATGCGCTACGGCAAACACGCTGGCGGCGTTGGAAGCAGGCGCGGATTGTCTGGACGTGACCGCGCTCGGTATTGGTGAGCGCAATGGTATTGCGTCTCTGAGTGGCTTAATCGCGCAACTTTATATTCACTATCCCGACCTTTTGACAGCGTATGACCTGACACAGGTCGCGCCACTCGACCAGTTTGTTGCGTCCTGTCTTGGCCTTGCCATTCCTTTTAACACACCCATTACCGCGCCGAGTGCCTTTACACACAAAGCCGGTGTGCATACAAAAGCGGTGTTACGCAACCCGCGAGCGTATGAGGCACTCGACCCGTCGGACTTTGGCCTCACGCGTCATGTCGATATCGGCTCACGCGTCACGGGTCGCTACGCCGTTGGGCATCGCGTCGCTGCGCTTGGTCTACAACTCAGTACCAGCGAAATTGCTAGTCTTACACATGACTTGAAAGTGCGTGCTGAAACTGGCACGCTCAATCAGGCCGAGGTTGATCTGTTTATCCACGAGTGGAGTCGAACCAGATATAGCACGCTCTAAAGGAGCATCAAGAAAGCAGGAATTGAACAATGGGAACATTAACTGAGGAAATTTTTAGCCACAAGTTGGGCCGCTCCGTCGAGCAGGGTGAGACCGTGATTGTCGAAGTTGATCGTGTCATGAGCCACGATACAACTAGCCCGTTAGCCATTCAAGCGTTTCGCAAGCTGGGACAGCAGAGTGGTGGGCGCGTCTTCAATTCGCGGCGGGCGCACATCGTCTTTGACCACATTATTCCTGCCGCGACGATTGCCGCCGCGACCCTGCAACGCGACATTCGCACGTTTGCTCGTGAGCAAGACATCACCGTTTTGCAAGAGGGTATCTGCCATCAGGTGATGCCGGAACGCGGCTATGTTGTCCCCGGCAGCATCATCGTTGGTGCTGATAGCCACACCTGTACCTACGGTGCGCTCGGCGCGTTCGCCACGGGCATGGGGTCAACCGATATCGGAGTCGCCTACGCAACGGGTCGCACCTGGTTTCGCGTCCCCACGACCATCAATATTCAGATAACGGGAACTTTGCCCTTTGGCGTATATGCCAAAGATATTACGTTCGAGATGGTGCGGCAGGTCGGCGTTGATGGCGCGAATTACCGCGCGATTGAATATACGGGTAGTCTTGTCGAGCACCTTTCAGTGAGCGAACGCTTCACCTTCTGCAATATGGCTATCGAGATGGGCGGCAAAGCTGGCCTTGTCGCACCAGACGCGATCACGCAGGCTTGGCTACGAGGCCGCACCCAGGTGGAGTATCCCATGCTCGCGCCGCGCGATCCGCAGTATGAGCGCGTCTTCTCGATTGACGCCTCGCAACTGCAACCAATGATTGCCTGCCCACCCGATGTCAACAACGTCGTTCCCATAGGCGACGTGACGAATGTCCAGATCGATGAGGTATTTCTAGGCACCTGCACAAATGGACGCCTGGACGACCTCGCCATCGCTGCTGGCATCATGCGCGGCAAGCAGTTACACCCGCATACCCGCATGGTTGTTGTGCCTGCTTCTCGTGAAATTTATCTGGAGGCGATGCGTCTAGGCTATCTCGAAACCTTCATTCAAGCTGGTGCTACCGTCGAAAATCCGGGATGTGGCCCCTGTATTGGACGCCATCAGGGCGTGCTCGCCCCCGGCGAACGTGCGCTTACCACGATGAACCGCAATTTCACCGGACGTATGGGCGACCCAACCGCCGAAATTTATCTTGGCAGTCCTGCAACTGCCGCCGCAACCGCGCTCTCTGGCCATATCGCGGACCCACGCGAATTTCTCTAAGCACCTGTCGAAAATAGAGCATACTCGAAAGGAACATACAATCATGGGCCGAATATGGACACTTGGCGATAACATCAACACCGACGTAATTATCCCCGGACGCTACAATGTCACGACTGATCGCGCACAACTGGCGAAGTATTGCCTGTGCGAAATTCTTCCCGATTTCGCGCAACAGGTGCAAGCAGGCGACGTAATTATAGGCGGTCACAACTTTGGGTGTGGCTCCTCGCGTGAACATGCGCCTGCCTCTATTCTCGCCTGCGGTGTGCGTGTTGTAATCGCGCGAAGTTTCGCGCGTATCTTTTATCGCAATGCTGTCAACATTGGCCTGCCCGTGCTGGTTTGTGAAGAGGCGGTGCTGGCAAGCCATGATGGGCAACGCATAGAGGTTGACTTGACAAGCGGCATCATTACCAACGTCGATCTGGAGCAGACGTTTCAGGCCGAACCCCTGACACCCTTTATCGCACGTATCGTTGCCGCTGGAGGGATTATCAATTACATTCAACAGGAAGGCACTCTGCGATGAGCTTTGAGCATTTCAGACGCCGCACTGCCACGTCGCCACCAACGGTATGCGTGATTGCGGGTGATGATGCCGCCCCCGACGTGATGCGTCCCACCGTCGAGTTATTGCGCGTGCTTGCGCCTGATGTGCAGTTTGTCGAAGCCCTCTGTGGCAGAGAGGCACAGGCGCGACACGGGAATAGTTTTCCGCAAGAGACACGCGGCGCGATAGATAATGCTGACTGTACGCTGTTTGGCGCGAGCGGTGGCCCAAGTCGCCCGATACTCTGGTATCTGCGCTGGGGCAAGCTGACATATGTCAACGTGCGACCCGTGCGCTGGCACCCTGGCTATGCTAGCCCGATGCTGCACCCTGAACGCATCGACTATGTGATTGTGCGCGACAACTTGGAAGGTACGTATCCGCCACGCGAGGGCGACCTCGCGGAACTGCACACGCTGGCAAGTAGCGCGAACTGGTGGCAAGCTCCCCCAATGGACAAGGTGGGAGCGTATGCTGTGCGTATCTCTACGGACGAGCAGTTGCAGCGTGTCGCGCTCGCTGCGTGTGAACTGGCGTTAGAGCGGCAGGCACTGGGCTATCCGGGGCGCGTCACGCTTGGCGCGAAATACTCGATTTTGCCGCGCACCGATGGACGTTTCCGCGACGTGGTGCGTGCGATGGTACGCGAATATTCAACCTTGCACTATCAAGAATTTCTTATTGACGACCTCGGACGACGTATGATTGCGGTGCCAGAAACGCTCGATGTTGTGGTGCTTTCCAACGAGCATGGCGATATTCTCGCGGATGTTGCGAGCGGCAGCATTGGAGGGCTTGGCCTCTCACCCAGCGCGTGCTACGGTGAACACTACGCATACTTCGAGCCTGTACACGGCTCCGCGCCCGACCTTGTTGGCAAAGGTATCATCAATCCAACTGCGATGCTTTTGACAGGCGCAATGCTGCTAACGTATCTCGGCCACGAAGAGCAGGCCCAACACCTGCGGAACGCACTTGTTCGTGTATATCAGGAAGGGAAAATATTACCGCTAGACCAGAATGGAGAGGCGGGAACAGAGGGATTTGTACGCGCGATCAGCGCGATTTTGTAGCGAGAAGAGACGCCACGACGTGTACAAAATGTCGTGGCATCTCTTTGTATCTGCTACCTTTGGGCGCAATCTTCCGTACAACAGAGAGAGGCGAAATTTGAGAAGGAGTGTTGCGAAATGACGGAAGATATACCACAGACAACGGCGAACTGGATCGATGTCTCGGTTCCAGTGTATACAGGAATGGCGCACTGGCCCGATAATCCCCCTGTAACGGTTGAGCGTGTGATGAATATTGATCGCGGCGATGTCGCGAATGTATCAAAGCTCTTGTTTGGAGCGCACACGGGAACACATATGGACGCCCCGTTACACTTTCTAAAGGACGGGATCAGCATCGACCAGATGCCGCTTACCGCGACAATGGGGCGGGCGCGTGTGGTGGAGATTAGTGATCCTGAATCTATCAAGCTCTTAGAGTTGGAGGCACACGACCTTCAACTGGGGGAACGCGTTCTCTTCAAGACGCGCAACTCGGAACGCTGCTGGCATACCGATACATTCGTTGAGGACTTTGTATATATTTCAAAAGAAGCGGCGGCATATCTTGCAAAGATACAGGTGCAGACCGTTGGGATTGATTATCTCTCTGTTGGTGGTTTCTTCAAAGACGGTGCGGAGACGCATCATGCTCTGCTTGGCGCGGGCATCTGGATTATCGAAGGCTTGAACCTCTCACAGGTGCGGGCGGGGCATTACGATCTGCTGTGTCTGCCACTCAAGCTCAGGGGAAGCGAGGGCGCACCCGCGCGGGCTGTGTTGCGTCCTATTACTACAGAATAACAACCTGACGAACAACCGAGGCTATATGTTTTCGTATAGCCTCGGTTGCGCTTGAGTTCCTGCTTACCATATAGAGGTAAAAGAACTTTTCGACGGGCACTACGAAACCTGCTACAATCCGTGAAGCGACTTCGACGACTAAATCAGGTGTGCCTACAGTATGGTGTTCCTGTAAAGATACCACACTATATATGGGCATATACTACTTCCAAAGTGAATAAGAGCGAACAGGACAGGATGAGGTTATCCTGTAACCTCATCCTGTCCTGTGCTCTAGCCTGTTATCGCCCCTTCGGACGCGGATGCGACGAGCTTGACGTACTTCGCGAGTACGCCCTTCTTGTATTTCAGGTCGGGCGCGTGCCAGTCCTGGAGCCGTCGCGCTATTTCCGCCTCGCT
>JBBQVS010000080.1:0-18135 GCA_038211295.1 Ktedonobacterales bacterium
AGGAGCAGATTGCCGTTGGCGACATTGACCTTGATCTCTTTTTTGCCACAGGCGCAGACATTCAAGGGATGGGTGACGTAGGTGTAGAAGGGTTGCAGGCCCATGCCGATGTCATAGGGACTTTGCGGTGACGCGTTGTGAGGTCGGACGGCGACCAATGCCCGCGTGTTGGACGCGCCGCGAGCGAGCGGGGCGTCGTGCGACGTCACGGGATGCAGCACAGCGGTATCCGCCGAGACAGCAGGATGCTGAAAAATACGGGTAGCAGCGAACGCGACAGGCACGATCACACTACTGCACCTTCTAGTGCAAAAGCGGCAAGAAGGAGTGAAACGAGCATGAGACATGCAAATTGGGGAAGTGCGAGCGCGGCATAGCGGGATATACGATGCAAAAGCATCAGAGTGCGTGGGGAATGGGAAAACGTGCGACGGACTTGGAGACGTTTCGACATTCAGAGAACTCCATTGGGTATGAGAGGTTCACGAATAACGTACAGGTTGTAGCAACGACATCCAGAGCATAACACAGGGACAACGGGGAACGCAAGCACAACAATAAAACACGCAAAGAACTCGCAACCAAATTGCCTTCATTATTTCGCATCACCTCGTCTCCCCCTCATACTTCTAACCTTCTTGCCCCAAACAACGCGCCTAGAGTCCCCCCGGTAACAGGTCTCCAGACGCATCCTGAAAAGCGCGTTTCCGTCTATCCTTAGCACAGAAGATCATTACAAAACATTTTATAAACGAAAACAAAGAAAGCAGGAATTCCCTATGAACACACAAATGACATTGACCCCTTCACAAGAGAACATCACTACTTCAAAAACCGTCGTCATGGATGTACGCAACATCACAAAATCACTACCACTTGGTAAAGAGCGCATCAACATCCTCAAAGGCATCAGTTTCCAGATTATGAGCGGCGAATTTGTTTCTATTGTTGGGCCGTCCGGTTCTGGTAAAAGCACATTGTTGGGCATTATCGCGGGCCTGGATAATCCCACGACGGGTCAGGTGCTGATTGACGGTGTTGACATCACACGCATGACCGAGGGAAAACTGGCGACGGTGCGTAATAACAAGATTGGCATGGTCTTTCAGGCGTTCAACCTCATCCCGACGCTGACCGCGCAAGAGAATGTCGAGGTGCCACTGTACGTCGGCAAGCATAAGGGTTCGCCCTCAGCGCGTGCACAAGAACTTTTAGCATTGGTTGGTCTTTCGCATCGACTCGACCATCGCCCAAATCAGCTTTCCGGCGGCGAACAGCAGCGGGTCGCGATTGCGCGTTCCCTTGCGACCAATCCCGCCTTTGTGATTGCGGACGAGCCAACCGGCAACCTCGACGCGAAAAATGGGGAAAACGTGCTGAAACTTATCGCGGACCTCCGCGCCCAGACTGGCAAAACGTTTATCATCGCCACGCACGACCCTGTAGTAGCCTCACATGCCGACCACGCCTTACGTATCGTGGATGGTCAGATCACGGAACTCGACACCTCCAACGGCAGAATTACGCAGTAATACTTCTTTAGAAAGGAAGACGCTACCATGAAAGCTTCATTATACTTCAACTACACATCGCGTTCGCTGCTCCGAGGCGGGCAGCGCACAGTGCTGGCAGTGTTCTGCGTCGCCGTTGGCGTGATGGCGATTGTCGCGTTACAGCTCGTTGGCTATATGCTGCAAAGCTCGCTTACCTCAAACACGCGCGACGCGAACGGCGGCGATGTAGTCGTAACCGCGCAAAGTGTTCCGTTCAAAGAAAGCGATCTTTCGTACTTCGCGCAACTCAAGAATGACGGCACAATCAGTAACTACACCGCCGTTACCAGTGTCAACGGCTCACTCACCGCCAAAGTGTCGTCGTTTCAAGCATTCACCGTAACAGTCGTCAATCCAAGTAACTATCCTATCGTCTCGCAACCGACATTTACAACGCCAACCAACGGGAGCGTCGTGAGCCTGCTCACAAACAATCAGGTTATTGTCACACAGGGCTTTCTTGACAAGTATCAGAAGAAGGCGGGTGATAGTGTTGATTTGCACACGCAAACAAACGGCGGCTCAAGTCGGATACTGCATGTAAAGATTGTCGGCGTCGTCGCGAATACAGGTGTGTTCGCCCAGTCTGGTAATCTCGTGTTGCTCTCAGCTCACGACTATCAAGCGGTCAACTCAACCGCGTCATACAGCACGGTTGACATCACAACAACAAGTCAGGTACATACCGATGCCGCCGTTAAAGCGATCACGAAACAGTTCCCGCTTGTTGGGACGCAGACCGTCGCCGACGCGCTCAAAGCACAAAAAGCATCAATCGACAATATTAGTAAGTTCTTAGAGATCGCTGGTCTGCTCGCACTCTTGATCGGTGGCGTGGGTATCGTCAATACCATGCAAGTCTTGCTCTCGCGCCGCAAAACAGAGATCGCGATGCTCAAAACCTCCGGCTATCGACGTTTAGACCTGTACCTTCTGTTTGGTTTAGAAGCTGGCCTGCTTGGCCTGATTGGCGGTGTTGTAGGAGCCGCAGCAGCGACGGGCGTCAGTTATATAGTACGTAGCTTGATGCAAAATATCGGCTTGACCGTCCCGTTTATTCTAAATCCCTGGACTATCGCGGGTGGTGTCGCGATTGGTGTAGTAACCGCTCTGATCTTTGGCCTGATGCCAATTGTGCAGGCCGCGAATATTCGCCCGTTGAACGTCATTCGTGAGCAATCCGAAAGCAGAAGCGCGAGTAGTATTGCGTTGACAATTGCTCTGCTGGCTATCCTGTCAGTCCTGTTCTGCGCCCTTGCTATCGTCATCTTGAATAACGATGTACTGCTCGGCATCGAAGCGGTGTACGGAACATTCGCCTTCTTGCTCCTGCTGAGTGTATTCTTTGGTCTGGTTGTCTTTACCATTAGTAAACTACCTGTACCAGAACGCTTCAATCTCAAGTACCTTGCCATAATCCTGGTCGGACTCGTAGCTTCTGGCCTGCTATACCTGGCCTTGCCGATATTCGGAATGTTACTCTTCGGTGTGTCATTGATGGGTATAGCTATCGTCTTTATGCCACGTACCTGGAAGGTGAGCACAAAGATGGCCCTACGCAACATTGGTCGGCAGCGCACACGTACAACGACAACCCTGCTCGCTCTCTTCATTGGCGTCTTTACTGTCGGTGTGGTGCTGGCTCTGGGACAAGACTTGCAGACACAGATAAGTGGCTCGTTCGCGCAAAGTTTGAGCTATAACGTGATCGCGACCACAACCGGCAACGATACAACAACGTTACACACGAAACTTGGCACGCTGTCAGGTCTTTCAAAGAGCCGTCAAGACACCTATACACAGGTTATGCCACTTGCGATCAATGGCACGCCTCTGGCACAGGTATTGCCAACGGCAAGCGATGATCGCCAGAGTACCATCCAATTTCTCAGCTCCGTAGAAGGCTACAATCTGGCACAGGCAGCACCTTCATCGGCGATCACAAAGGGGCGTAGTTTGAATGCGAGCGACGCGAACACAAACAATGTGCTGGTGAGCGATCTCTTGACAAGTGGTGGCCCCTTCCAGATGCACTTGAAGCCGGGCGATACTGTGACACTCACGAGTGCTGATGGGAAAACACGCAAAACTGTCACGATTGTTGGAACGTATGCACGTGCTTCCAGCGACCATGTGGGGAACATTCTGTCGGCGGCAGACACGGCAAGCGCGTTGACTGTGGCAAAGACGGATGTCACAACCGTCACCTATATGAAGATCGAGCAAGCACAGGTTAACAACGACCTGAACACGCTTGAGAAGCTTGTCCCGAACGCGTCGGTACAGAATCTGGCGGATATCGGAGCCTATATCGCGCAACTGCTCAACAGCATCCTGTCTATGCTTGTAGCTATTGCCTCGCTCTCCGTCATTGCTGGTGTAATCATCATCGCTAACGCCGTTGCTCTGGCAATGTTAGAGCGCAGACGTGAGCTTGGCATCCTGAAATCTGTTGGCTATACAAGCGGCGTGGTGTTAAGTGAGGTTATGATTGAGAATGGTATCGTCGGCGCGGTTGGTGCATTGATGGCGATGTTGCTCACAACGGGAGCGGTTATCCTGCTGGGCAACCTGCTTTTCAACCTTGCCTTTGGCGTCTCGGCCTTAATTGTGCTAAGCCTGATTGGTGGCTCTGCACTACTCGCGATGCTTACCGCCGCTCTGGTCGCCTGGGGTTCGGTGCGCGTCCGCCCATTGGAAGTGCTACGCTACGAATAAAATGTTCCGTATCCGCCCCGCGTGTTCCATATGCCGAACACGCGGGGCGGGCCTGTTTCTATATGTTATACTTGCTACATGTGTACGCTTGTGATTGGGAAAAGAAAATGGCTATACAACGCATCTCCAAACCGTTCCGTCGTTTACAATGGAAGCTTACCTTTTCTTACACCCTGATTACGGTGGCGACCTTTTTCGTGATTGAGATTATTCTGCTCTCCCTTCTTCTCTGGTACTTTAGCTCCAATGAAACGCAGTTTTTTGCCATGAGTACGCACGCACAAGCACAACAGGCTTCGCCGTACCTGACCACCGGCAAACCAGATACAGCAGCTGTCACCGCATTTCTTCACGGACTTGAAACGGCGAACGATAACCCGGTTTTTGGGCCTTTCTCAGACTTTCTGACGCTTGTCGATGCACAGGGCCATGTTGTTGCATCGGTTGGCGTACACTCTACATCTACAGATGTATTGCTCCAGACGCAGCTTTCGGCACGGGATGTCAGCAATCTGCAAACCGCACTTACACGAAAAACAGGCACTTCCGACCTGTCTCATCGCGAAACGAACGGCACAGTTACCACGATTTCGCCGGTGCTAGACTACAACAAGCAGGTACATGGTGCGCTGATAGAACGACGTATGTTGCCCGATATCTGGCAATTATTCTGGCTTGTCTTCCCATTTAGCCTGCGAAGTATTATTCCGCTTACGCTGTTCTCCGCCATTCCGGGTGCGATTTTTGGCTTTATCACGGCACGCAATCTAACAAGACGGATCAAGAAGCTGGCATTGGCGGCAGATACATGGAGTCAGGGCGATTTTTCCGCGCTCGCCACCGATACATCGGGCGACGAACTGGGACAATTGACGCGCCGCTTCAATGCGATGGCGGAACAGCTACAACATCTTTTGGAGACGCGGCAAAAGCTGGCGACCTTAGAGGAGCGCAACCGCCTCGCCCGTGACCTGCATGATAGTGTGAAGCAACAAATTTTCGCTATATCTATGCAGATTGCCACGGTAAAAGTCTTGCTTGAACGTGATATCGTCGCTGCGCGGCACCGTCTGGATGAAACCGAAATAGTAGTACGGCAGGCACAACAGGAACTCACAACGCTAATTAAAGAGTTGCGCCCAGTCGCGCTTGAGGGCAAAGGGTTGGTTGAAGCGGTACAAGTATACATCAACCAGTGGATGCAGCAGACGGGGATTATCGGCAAAATGCAGGTGGAGGGTCAGCAGGTTCTGCCACTTATCGTTGAGGAAGCCCTGTTTCGTGTTGTGCAAGAAGCTCTCTCGAATGTGGCGCGGCATAGTCAGGCAACGCTAGTATACGTAAAGCTGACGGTTATCGATGAGCAGGTTGCGCTTCGTATTGATGATAATGGACAGGGGTTCGATAGCACACTGCATAAAGGCGGTGGTGTTGGACTGCTCTCGATGCGAGAGCGCATGAAGGCACTGGGCGGGGATGTGCATGTAGAGAGTAGCCCTGGTAAAGGGACACACGTTCTGGCGCACTGCGAGAAACTTGGTGTGCGTACAATTCCTTCTGTGAATACGGCAAACGTGTAGAGAGAGGATGGGCAATGACTGAGCTAATTACCATCTTGATTACGGACGACCATGCTCTGGTAAGAAATGGCGTGCGTATGTTTCTGGAACTGCAACCCGATCTGCTTGTCCTGGGCGAGGCTGGTTCGGGTGAGGCTGCTGTGCGGATGGCAGCGGACTTGGTTCCCGATGTCGTGTTAATGGATTTAGTTATGGCTGGCATGGGTGGCGTCGAGGCCACGCGCCAGGTCAAGCAGGTTAGCCCGCACTCGCAAATAATCGTGTTGACCTCCTATCATGAGGACGAGTACATCTTTCCCGCGCTTCGTGCGGGTGCGCTGTCCTACGTGCTAAAAGATGTTGGCCCCGAAGAACTCGCCGACATTGTACGTAAAGCGGCGCGAGGCGAATCTGTCCTACACCCGCGTGTCGCGGCGCGTGTCGTGCAGGAGATTCGTGGTGCGAGAAGTGATACTCCCAACCTCTTTACCGATTTAAGTGACCGCGAGCTAGAAGTCTTGCGTCTTATAGCTGACGGTCTCGCGAACGCCGCCATCGCGGAGAAGCTTGTCATTAGCGAAAAAACAGTGAAGGGGCATGTGAGCAACATTCTCAGCAAATTGCATATGCTTGACCGCACACAGGCGGCGGTGTACGCGTGGCAACAGGGGTTGATGGCTCGGCGTGACCCGTGAAATCCAAATAGACTAAGGAGTTTTCTTTTTTTATGCAATCAATGCACTCTTCCGCCTCCCTTCGTGTCGGTGTAATTGGCCTGGGATATGGTGGCGAAATGGCTCTGAAAGGCTATAGCCTGCTCCCAAATGTAGAAATTGTCGCACTTGCTGGTCTCGAAGAAGATAGGTTACACGCACTTGGCACGACGTACAACGTGCAAAACTTGTATCGCTATCATCACGAATTGCTCTGCCGGGATGATCTCGACGCGGTAAGCGTATGTGTCCCCAACTATTTGCACGCGCCGATTGTGATTGAAGCACTCACACGCGGAATACACGTTCTCTGTGAAAAGCCGCTTGCACGCACGGGCAAAGAAGCTGAAGCGATGGTTGAGGCGGCGATGCAGGCGAACTGTGTGTTAGAAGTCGTGTTCAATCATCGGATGCGCGGGGATATACAACTACTCAAACGGTACGTTGACGAGGGCAAGCTTGGCACCATTTATTACGCGAAGGCGTACTGGATGCGGCGACGTGGTATTCCGGGGGCGGGTACGTGGTTTGTGAGCAAAGAAAAGGCTGGCGGTGGGCCACTGATTGATCTTGGTGTCCATATGCTCGATATGGCTCTTAATCTGCTTGGCGAACCGGAAGTTTTGACTGTAAGCGCATCAACCTATGATGCACTTGGCAAAAGCGGCGGGGGTATAGATGTACACGCGGGAAAGTCAGGGACGGGCAACGCGTTTGAGGTAGAAGACCTCGCAACCGCGTTCTTGCGTCTCGCGAACGGCGCGACCCTCCTGCTTGAAGCGAGCTGGGCGACGCACAGTAGTGCCAGCGACGACTTCGGGATTGTCCTGTATGGAACCGAAGGTGGGGCAGAGATACGCGTCAAAAAATATGAGTGGCAGGACACGCTGGACATCTACACTGATATCGCGGGCGTAACCGCGACCATTCATCCACAGGTGCCGAAAGGCGAAGGCCATATAACGGTTGTGCGAAACTTCGTGAACACTATTCGCGCCGGGGACTGGTCATCGCACAACGGAACTGAGGGCTTGCGCCGTGTCCGCGTGATTGACGCGTGCTATAGCTCGGCATCGCAAGGGCGCGAGGTCACGCTGAACAGCGTGACGGGAGGAAACACTTGATCGCTTTACAGAGGCTACAGCGCAGGCCGCTGTGGCCGCTAAACTAAAGATGAATGCATAGGGCTTGACAACTTCTCTCGTTGTAGATATACTTCTAATTAGATATGTATCTATGTTTAGAAAGAGAAAACGATGTCACAGGAAGAATTTCAGTCTCTGCTTCACTTTTTTAAGGTGCTTGCGGACGAGAACAGGCTCAAGTTGCTGGGTATTCTCGCCAGTGGTGAGCGCAGTGTAGAGGAGTTGGCGACCCTGCTCAAACTCAAAGCACCAACTATCTCGCATCATCTCGCGCGACTCAAAGAGTTGAATCTGGTCGGGATGCGTGCCGATGGGAATACTCATTATTACTGGCTTGATGCCGAAGCTCTACACACCACCAACAAACTGTTGTTGACGCCACAAAAAATGGCCTCACTAGTCGATGATGTGCGAGGTGACGCGTGGGAGCGTAAGGTGCTAAAAGACTTCTTCGAGGGAACGCGGTTGAAGGAAATTCCGGCGAGTCCCAAGAAGCGCGGTGTGATTCTCAAGTGGTTAGCCAACCAGTTCGAGTACAATGTTCTCTATAAAGAGGCACAGGTCAACGAGATTCTGCAACGGCATCACGAAGACTCGGCATCGTTGAGGCGCGAACTCATCAGCGCGAACGTTGGACTTATGCAACGCGAGAATGGTGTCTACTGGCGTGTCGCACAGGTGCAAGATGCAGTGTAAGAAAGCGTGTAACCCTTTTGTTGAGTTGACACGTATACCAGAGACAACATCGATTTTCTCATGCGCTTCTACGGAAAACGCATGAGTAGAATGTTAAGTATACATCTTGGTAGGTTGTCCTGTAGCCGTCAACAAAAGTGAGAACAGGAGATACACAATGGCACAAAGGCCGTTAAGCGACCTCTGGCGTATCAAGCCAATCGACCTTATCATGAAGCAAAGTGGCGATAAAGAGCATGGTCTCAAGCGCACTTTGAATGCATTCAGTATCACACTCCTCGGTATTGGTGCCATTGTCGGTACGGGCATTTTTGTCCTGACGGGCGTTGCTTCCGCGAAGTATGCCGGGCCGGGTTTGATCTTCTCGTTTGTCCTGGCGGGTATTGTGAGTGGGCTAGCCGCAATCTGTTACGCGGAATTCGCAAGCACAGTGCCGATATCGGGCAGTGCCTATACGTACTCTTACGCGACGCTTGGTGAACTCATCGCGTGGATTATTGGCTGGGACTTAATTCTGGAGTACGCGGTAGGCGCGGGCGCGGTGAGTATTGGTTGGTCGGGCTATATTGTCGACCTACTCAAAAGCGCGTTTGGTATTGTCATTCCTAAAGCACTCACAGAGTCACCCTTTTCGGGGGGTATCGTCAACCTGCCTGCTCTGCTGATTATTCTCGTTGTCACGGCTCTACTTGTGCTGGGGACTTCCGAGAGTACCATGGTCAATAACATTATGGTGATGGTCAAGCTAGCGGTAATTATCTTCTTTCTCGTTGTTGGCTTTGGGCATATCAATCCCGCGAACTGGCAACCATTTCTTCCCTATGGGGTAGGCGGCGTCTTTCGCGGCGCGAGCGTTATCTTCTTCGCATACATTGGTTTTGACCAGATTTCCACCTCGGCGGAGGAGACGAAAAACCCCGCCCGCGATCTGCCAATCGGCATTTTTGTGAGCCTTCTGGTCTGTACTGTACTCTACATTGCTGTAACAGCAGTTCTCACGGGCGTTGTCTCATATAAGCAACTCAACGTTGCATCGCCCGTATCGCACTCGCTGATTTTGCTGGGCCTGAACACCGCCGGCGCGATCATCTCGGTGGGCGCGGTCTGTGGCCTGACAACCGTACTGATTGTCTTGCTCTATGGGCAGAGCCGTGTCTTCTTCGCGATGGCGCGTGATGGTCTCCTGCCAAAGCTGTTCTCACGGGTGCATCCACGTTTTCGTACACCGTATATCTCCAGTATTCTCGTTGGCGTGTTTGTCGCGCTAATCGGTGGCTTCATCCCGATTGATATTGTGGCGGAGCTAACAAACATCGGTACGCTGGCGGCGTTTATTCTGGTCTCTGTTGCCGTGCTGGTGTTGCGCCGTACACAACCAGACCTGAAACGTGGCTATCGCGTGCCACTCGTGCCGTTCATTCCAATCCTGTCAGTCATCGCCTCAACCGTCCTCATCTTTAGCCTTCCGCTCGTCACGCTGGGCCGCTTCGTCGCATGGCTGGCGATTGGCTTGCTTATCTACTTTGTATACAGTCGTAGAAGAAGCCATCTGGAAACGGGCGAGGGTGCGACGGAAAGCGAGCAGGCTGTAGGCGATGCGTAGGGGAGAGGGGCAATTCTCAACGAGAGGAGGCCCTATTCACCACATGTGCGGTGAATAGGGCCTCCTCTCGTATCAGGAAGTGTCAAGACACTATGTTGTTTGCCTCGGTGGCTTGTACGAGTCGAGCGGCACGTGCTTTGTCACCTTGTCTTTGTCCATGTCGTGAATAGAGCATCGTCCATAGCATAATCGCGCCAAGAATGCCATAAAAGACGAACGGTGAGACAATCAAGAATTGCGTGATGGTCAGTGTGAACACAAGGTAGGTGCGTACCACCGCTTCGAGCAGAAAACCAAAGCCCCACACGGCGGTAGATACACGCATGGAGGTGCGAAAGCCGGGGTACTGCCAGAAGTTGTTGAATTCTGCGACCTTCTGTGGTATATTGCCCGTCGCAAAGTGGCGTGCGAAGTAGAAACCGAGCGGCCTGGGGAAAAGAAGTGATACTATATACGTCAGGCCGAACGCCGCCGTGTAATATGACTCACGAATAAGCAGCAGGCGCGGGCTACCGCCAAGCACAATCAGGATAATACTGATCGCGATGGAAAGCAGCGAGAGGCCCGCGATGAGGTCTATACGGCCTTTGCGTAGTATACCAAACAGGGCATCGAGCATGGGTGGAATGCCGGAAATAACAAGCGCCCAGAAATCTGAAAGGTTTGTATAACTCTTGAGAAGCTGAAAAATTACTATTGGCAAAACTGCGTTGACGATAACGCTATAGACAATGCCTAAAATTGTTGCACGCACTTTTGCTTTGTTTGCGCTTTTCTCGTGTGTTGATACAGTTTCTGTTGCCATACTGGTGGCTCCTACCTTCCTCTAATGTTCTATAATTCCTGTGAGACAGTGAAAGAGCGTTTGCTGTCTCTGATAGAAGTATAAAATCGCCGAGGTAAAAACAGAAGTGCAAAAAGTCACTCCGCTTCACTGTGTCTTTTGGCACGGGTGTATAGAGAGAAAAATTCCAGAAAGGCCATGCTTGTTATGCAAATAGACCTTCCCGCGTCCTGGCAGCATCTGCTTGCTGCTGAGATCGAGCAACCATATTTTCAACTATTACAGCGTTTTGTAGATACTGAACGGCAACAGTACGCTGTTTTCCCATCGGAGCAAGAAGTCTTTTCGGCGTTGAAGCTGACACTCTATGAAGATGTAAATGTTTTGCTTCTTGGTCAAGACCCGTATCACGATGATGGTCAAGCGCATGGGCTATGCTTCTCGGTACGTCCGGGTGTCAGACCACCGCCCTCGTTGGTCAACATGTATAAAGAGTTACAGAGCGATGTTGGTTTTCATATCCCCAGTAACGGCTATCTAGTTCCCTGGGCGCAGCAGGGGATGCTGATGTTAAACGCGGTCTTGACGGTTCGCGCCCACATGCCAAACTCGCACAAAAATCGCGGGTGGGAGATGTTTACCGACGCCATCATTCGGCGTGTCAACGCGAAAGAGAGTCGCGTCGTATTCGTCCTGTGGGGCGCGTATGCTCAGAAGAAGAGTAGTCTGATTGACACTACTCGTCACACCATTGTACAATCCGCCCATCCCTCTCCGCTCTCCGCACGTAATGGCTTCTTTGGTAGTAAGCCTTTCTCGACAATCAACACTGTTTTGCGTGAGGCAGGCAAGCCCGAAATTGACTGGCGATTGCCGAACGTGTAGTGTTCTCTCCTCAGTTCTAGTAGCACACAAGCAGGGGCAGACATCGATGATGCCTGCCCCGCTTTTCATACGCACAACGTTTACGGAACAACAATATCCTGTAACACGACAGGGCCTAACGTGTAGTCCAGTTCTTTCGCTTGATCCACACCTGCGGGTGTCAGTGTGTCCAGAACTTTAGGAACCGTGTTGGGGTCTACCGTGCAATGTGGGTCGGCACTTGCAGTCGCGCAGACGCCAAAGGTATAGCCACTCGGTGTCGCGGTAAAGCCACGCGCCCCATCGGTTCCAAAGCCATCCTGTCCCGTCAATGTGACTGTAAAGCCCCAACCGGAGCCGGGGGTGCCGCCGAGCGACGCGGTGGGAACGCTAAAGGTGATGAAGCGCGAAATGGCGTTGGCACCAATCGTAATCGTTCCTGCACCTGCTCCGCTCGCATCAACGTACTTCTGTCCGAAGCCCTGCACCTCTAGCAAACGACTCCACGCCGCGCTACTTGCGATTGTGTAGTTGCGTGATGCATACGCTGCCTGCGTCGAGGTCGTCGTCGCGGTAGGATTATGCACATACACATCTACCAACTGCGCTCCCAGTGGACTGCCAAACGTGGGTGAGAGGTCGCTTACCTGCACCTTGAAGGTTGTTGTCGCGCCATCGGGACTCACGATCACGCGAAACTGTGTGATATCGAACGCGCCCTTATGGAAATCGCTTGCCGTCGGGTACGCGTAGTTGCCCGGCCCGTTGTCGTCGCCCTTGGGGTCTGTCTGGTCAAGCACTACCTTGCCGGGGGTGAAATCGTAGACAATACCGCGCTCGACATGTGCCGTCGCACCCGACGGGCTAACCGCGACAATGTTGAGAATTGTCGTACCGCCAGTTACCGCGAGCGAGACGCTAAATGTGCCATCGGGATTAGTTTTCACCATTGTGGTCGTCGTTTGGTTGTTCGCGTCGGTGTTTGTCGCGGCAATGTAGATGGTGTTGCCCGCCACCGATGTACCCGTGACTGTGACCGAGGGACTCGTTACCGCTGACTGGTCGGTGGGCGACGTAACGGTAAGTTGTGTCTCCCCCTGCTGATGCACCACATAGCGATTGTACGTATTGGTTGGTCGCTCCAATGGCTTGTTCGCGGCAATATCGAGGAGCAGACGTGGGAAGACCGCCTCTGACCATGTGAGCGGGGCGGCAGAGCCAGCAGGCTTGCCATTGACAAAACCAATCGAAGCCTGTGTTGGGTCAGTTCCATAGGGCGAGGCCGCGAGGTTTGTGGTATCCCAGTCCTGCTCAGGAATCATGCCGACGCCAGAGCCAAAGAGGCGCATGGTGTTGAGCAAAGGCACTGCCGCGCTTGTATTGCCAGCCGCGACATTATACTCACCGCGCTCCTCCGTAAGTAGAGGCCAGACGTGGCCCGTGCCGGAATTGGTCGCGGCCCACGGGCGGCCGGTTGTGCTATCATCACCATAGCCATCGCCATTGTAACGGAGCCAGCCCTGCCCACTATCGGTGGTCTTCGCGATGGTCGCGTCAACAACTGGCAGTGATTCGGTAATCGCGGGGTCATTCGCGGACTTGAGGCCAAGCCTCACCAACTCTAAGAAGCCTGCATCGATAACCGAGCGTTGATCGACGGTTGGGCCACCATTGCCCAGACCATACGAGATCGCCGCATTCGGGTCGCCTGTCTTTGAGAGGCGAATATAATATGGATGATTGGCTAAAGGCCCCGTCGTTGTAACCGTATATTTCTCAATCGAACGCTGCCAATCGTCCGCGACACCAAGCCAGACATTCGCGCTCACTGTGTCGCCATTGACACGCGCGATATCAGCCGCCGCGACCAGACCCGCGATCTCTGCGGCGATGGTCGAAGGTGAGTAGCCGGTTTGCTCTTCCCAACGTTCAACGCCATAGGAAGGGCCATGACTGCTGACGAAGTTCGCGGCAGGTCTGATGTGGTTTGTGTAGAGACTGCTATCCTTCATGCCAAGTTGATAGGCCATGATGATTGGATAGCTTGCCTCGTCTAGCTGTGTACCATTCGAGTCAGGCGCGGTTAGGCCATTCAACAAGCTGTTGCGGGGAATTGAACCATCGGCTTGCTGCTGCTTGTTGAACAGGTACGTCACGAGATCGCGTGCTGTCGTGAGGTCGCCATCGAGGTAGAAGCCCGTCCATGCCTCGTACAGGTCGCGTGCGAAGACCTCGCGATACGAGCCGAAGTACAGGTTATTGGGGTCGCCAGCCGAGACCGCCTGCCCCCATGGGGAAGCGAGGCTTGCCACTTCGGCACCCGCGAACGTTTTGTCTTCGGACGCTTTGATGACGTTCGCGCTCAGATAATACTGATCTACCAGTGCCGACCACGTGGCCTTAGAGGTGCCTTTCAAGCTCGATGGCGGCTCATTTAAGCCATTGTCGTAGCTCTCCCAGCCACGTTCAAAGTTCTGTTGTGTCTTCTCGAAGGAAGTTGCAAGTGTCCCCTCAGCAGCCTTTACCGCGTCGGCCTGGTTGCTGCCAAAGCCTAGTGCGAGATCGACCTTGTCGCCCTGCGTCAAGTCGAGTTGCATTGTCTGAGCCACATGTCCGTTAAGGGCCTGCCCATAGAGTGCGGTCAGCTTGTGCGACGCGTCCAACTGCGTTTGTCCGTCGCTTGCGGCACCCGCGAAGCCGTTGCTCGTCTGCAAAAATGGTAATGCAGAGTCAAGCGCACTGTACACGGGAACCGCGTAGGTGCGATTGACCGCATTGCTCTTAGTATTTGTGTCATAGGCGATTGGAATAGCGTGGCCTGTGGAGGTGTCTATAGTTGTATTGTCAGCACCGCCATTGCTGGTGCCGCCGCCACCGTTGCCATTGATAATAGGTTCGTAGCGAACATAGAGTTGATAGTTGTTGCGCTTGCCCACAAGAGCCTGAAAGCGAGCGTGCATAACAACAGTATTGCGTTTTGGATCGGTCAAATAGTCAGTGATAATGCGATACTTACCGTTATTCGCGGTTGTTGTCACGCGACAATCCAGCGCGTTCTTGTCAAGTAACGCAACGGTATAGGTGGTGTCGCGGGTCTGTACATCCGTAAATGTGCTGCCATCGGTGACGATATATTGCAGCGAATGCACATTTGTATTGTCGATGGTCGGGTAATACACATCGCTTAATACACCCCCTGCCAGCGTATACCAGACCTTTGAGGTTGTGTTACGGGCAGTCCCCACGCAATCTTTGCGTGCGAGGTCGAAGTGTGAAAGCGTCCCCGGCCCATCCGCCGCGGCAATTTGCGGTGCTGTAGCGAACGTTGTGGTGTGGGACGCGAGCGAAAAGCAAAGCGAGAGGAGTAATGCGAGAACCAACATTCCCAACGGAATGCTTATGCGCCAACGCGGGCGCGTAGAGGCGGGCAAAGACATAAGAGGCTTCTCCTTTGAATTGTTCCACTTACATAAATTGGGTGCCACAAAACAGTATAACAGATACCACGCAAAAAAAGTATACCTTTGGACACTAAATTGTTGAATGCTAAACCTTTAAGGAAAAACTCATCCCTTTCCGCAAAATGTTGTATAAATACAGCATGGGGATTGTGCCTGCTTTTCCGCGTCAATGGGGCGCATTTCTGTTTAGCTTTATGTCTGTTCGCGAGAGGAAACGGGAATCATGTCAAAACAGAAGAGCCTCTGGATATTGCTTGCGACAATTCTGGGGTCGAGTATGGCGTTTATTGATAGTAGTGTCGTCAATGTTGCCTTGCCGCGACTGCAATCGGAGTTACATGCGAGCGCATCGAGTGTGCAATGGGTGGTCGAGGCATACGCACTGTTGCTGGGTGCGCTGATTCTGATTGGTGGTTCTCTAGGCGACCAGTTTGGGCGCAAACGTATTTTTATGCTGGGCGTCATTGTCTTCGCGCTGGCCTCGATCTGGTGCGGTTTCTCACAAACGATTGAGCAGCTTATTCTTGCGCGTTCTGTACAGGGCGTCGGCGGTGCGCTACTGACACCGGGAAGCCTCGCAATTATCCGCTCTTCCTTTGATAGCGCGGAACGTGGCAAAGCTATCGGCACCTGGTCTGGCTTTTCCTCTATCACATCAGCACTGGGGCCACTGCTGGGTGGTTGGCTCGTGCAAAACACGTCGTGGCGTTGGATTTTCTTTATCAACATCCCACTCGCGATTATTGTGCTGGTTGTCTCTGTGCTGCATCTGCCGGAAAGTCGGAGCGAGGAAGGCCCACGACACCTTGATTTCCCCGGTGCTATTCTGACCGCGCTTGGTCTGGGTGGTGTTGTGTATGGTCTTATCCAAGCACAAAATGTCGGTTTCGCTGACCCTATTGTGCTGTCGTGTATCATTGGCGGCTTAATCGCTCTTGGCCTGTTCCTCGTTGTCGAGCAGCGAAGCCCCGCGCCAATGATGCCACTCACCCTGTTTCGTTCACGCATGTTTAGCGGCACAAACCTGCTCACGTTGTTGCTCTACGCCGCGCTGGGGGGTGCGCTCTTCTTTCTGCCCTTCAACTTGATTAGCGCACAGGGCTATACCGCAACCGCCGCAGGAGCCTCGCTGCTCCCCTTTACGTTGCTCTCGTTCTCCCTCTCTCGCTGGTCGGGCGGACTGGTCGCCCGCTACGGTTCACGCCTACCCCTTATTATCGGGCCGAGTATCGCCACCGTTGGTTTTGTCCTGTTCGCGCTCCCCGGACTCGGAGGCAGTTACTGGCTCACCTACTTTCCGGCGGTTGTTGTGCTGGGCCTGGGCATGACTATCACAATCGCGCCTCTGACAACAACGGTGATGGGTGCGGTAGAAGATCGCTACTCTGGCACCGCGTCAGGTGTCAATAACGCGGTTGCCCGTATTGCTGGCCTGCTGGCGATTGCGATACTTGGAATCTGCGTCGCGACGGTATTCAGAAGTAGCTTGAATAGCACAATTACCAACCTACACCTGCCCTCCGGTCTGCAACAAACAATACTCGCGCAACATGATCGACTGACCGGTATCGATATTCCCAACACCGTACAAGGCGCGACACGGACAGCTATCCGCACGGCAATCGATGAGTCATTTATCGCTGGCTTTCGCCTGGCAATGCTTGTTTCCGCAGGGCTTGCGCTTGGCAGTGCGCTCTGTGCGTTTTTCTTTGTTTCGGCACCAGTCAAACCATCCAAAAGCGTGGCGGAACATCATAGTGGAGATAACGCGTGTACGCTTACCTACGCTCATCAGCATACTGATGATAAGCATGAACATATTTCAGAAAAAGATGCCGCACCTGCTCAAAAATAACTATGAAGAGGTACTTTTTTATGGCAGACACAGCACAAAACGGTCAATCGCTCATGCAAAAAGCTGCGCAAGCTACTCAGACGACGAACCCTCAGCCGTCATTTGTGCTTGCGCTTGACGTTGGCACATCATCGACGCGCACACTCCTGTTTGACAGGACAGGTGCGACCATTCCTGCCGTTCACGCGCAGCGTCCTTATAAGCTCACAGTGACGGATGATGGCGAGGTTTCGGTTGACGCGGACGCCCTTGTCGATGTTGTCGCGCAGACGATTGACGATGCGCTGAAACAGGCGGGTTTGCTAGCAGAACAGATACAGGCCGTTGCGATAGATACATTCTGGCATAGTCTGCTTGGAGTTGATGCAGCAAACAAGCCGCTTACACCTGTCATCACCTGGGAGGATACGCGTCCCTATAGCGCGGCGATAGAGCTACGCTCGCAGCTTGACGCGGAGGCGGTACATCAACGTACAGGTGCGCCGCTTCACGCGAGTTTCTGGCCCGCGAAGTTGCGCTGGTTAGCAACAAATCAATCCGACACTTTCAAGCAAGTGACGCAATGGATTTCTTTTGGCGAGTATCTGCACCGCAAGTTTCTTGGCAAATCCGTGTGCGCTCTGGCGATGGCGTCCGCGACTGGCCTGCTCAATACGCGTGCGCGTGCGTGGGATACCGACCTGATGAAGCTTCTTGCCATTCGTCCCGAACAGTTGCCACAGTTAGGTGACACGCATGATAGTTTGCGCGGCCTGACCTCCGAATATGTCTCAGCATGGCCCGCGCTACGAAATGTACCCTGGTTTCCCGCGATTGGCGACGGCGCGGCGGCGGCTGTCGGCTCCGGTTGCGCTACGACTGCACGCTGGTCGTTGACGATAGGAACATCGAGTGCCGTGCGGGTGGTACTACCACCTGAACGCGCCACGCCCTCGTCAGGGTTATGGATGTATTTGATTGACGCGAAACGCGCTATTCTGGGAGGTGCGCTTAGCGAAGGTGGAAACATGCTCAACTGGTTCGCGAATACGCTCAAGTTGCCCGCGCTCCCCGACGCTGAGCCACTGGTCGCGGCACTGAAGCCGGACGCGCACGGCCTGACAATCTTGCCCTTTATCTCCGGTGAACGCAGTCCTGGCTGGCACGCAGACGCACATATGACCATCATGAACTTGCATACTCAT
>JBBQVS010000081.1:0-18044 GCA_038211295.1 Ktedonobacterales bacterium
TCTTTTCATCGCTTGTACACCATAATGCCCACAGAATGAACACGGCTTGAAACGGAAGACGCCCCCATTGATAGACGCGCGTATTCATAAAGCCCCCAAGCTGCATATTCGTGACTGCCTGATACACATTGGCGGGAAAGATGATAACGAGCAGCGCGACCAGTCCCCACGCGGATAAGCGGCGTATCCTCGCGTTCGGCGCGAACAGGCCGAGGCCGCCGAGCGACTCGAAGAACCCTGTGATGTACAACGCCTCACGACGCAACGGCAGGAATGGCGGAATAAGCTTCAACTCCGTCTCACTCGCGGTAAAATGCAGAATACCACCGAAAATAAATACAACACCCATTGCGATACGTGCAATAGTTTTCCAGCACCGTGGTGATAAAAGATTACGCATATATTTTCTTTCTTTTTAAATTCACCAAAATTCCTATAGTAAGCAGCACGAACAGTTCAAACATAAAGAGGCTTATGCCGAATAGAAGCTGCTATACCAGAAATACATATTGGTGGAGCATTTTCTCTATGCTATGTTATTTATTTTTTAGCTTGATTCTATTATAGCCTATTTTTATTTTGTTGTGTTTTCACACACAGATATGCAGAACAAAGGCTTGACTTTTAGCGAAATGTATTCTATAGTTTAACTGTAGTAGAACATAAGGTGTAATTGTACTGCTTAGCTAATGTAGTACACAGAAACCTTCTACAGAGAGAAAGGGTATTGTAATGATCAGAGCTACCCATATTAGAGAGAAAGGGTATTGTAATGATCAAAGCTACCCACACAATCTTGAGAAGAATTTGGCTCACTTCACTTTTAGCATGTATTGTTGTACTTCCCCTAAGTTTTGCGGGAACTTCATCTGCTTTTGCAGCTACCCCTTCCGCTCCTCCTACTAATTTTTGTCTTCGTGAAGCTTCATTTATACAACATGATGGTAATAATGAAGTGTTACTTGGAGGCTATTCCACAAGTTACTGCGGGACGAATGGTGTTGTCACAATTGTTAATCAACAAATGCACATTACTAATGGTTGTGAAGGCACATTAGGAACTGGCCCATCTACTCTTCCTGACAACTTTTCTGTTCCCTTTGGTAGTCATGGTTTTGCAGAATATACTGACCAAGTTGGCTGCGTTAACTGTATATACGTAAGTCACAATTTGGTAGGCAAGACGTATCCAGATTTCGTTGTTTTTTTGACAGTTTCCGCTAGTGGGTCATACAAGGAAGGAGGACGAACCTTTTTTGCAAGTGATAATGGTGTTTCCAGTGGATCACTACTCATTACAAATACTGGTCAGTACGCGCCTTACTGTCCACCTACTAACTGATAGAGGTAAAAGGAGAAACCATAACTAGACATTCGCACACCATTTTCACGAGTATCCAGTAATGTGGTAGGCTCCTCTCTGAAGAAGCATATAGGGTACACAGGATAATGCCAAAGATGACCTAGATATCAGTATCTCTCCTGAGACAAACTTAAATGGCGGATGGAGCAAGAAGTAATCAAAGGAGAAATATGCTAAGTTGTTGAATTGTCTTTGGGCATTTCCTGGGAAGGATGTGAGTCGATGCGTGCAAAAGATCCGAAACAAGCAGTGATTAATATACTAACTAATTCTAATCCACAGATGAGAAGAGAAGAAATGGGGACGTTGGCTAAGCTTGAAAGTATCATTTTCTTAAAAGAGAAAAATAATCAGTCTGTACATGTTTCTATAGTGCTTTATACTAGTACCACTAATCAAAATTGGTGTGATACAAGTTATGTTGTAAGAAATGTAGATAGCTCATTTAGCAGACAGAGTGGCGTTAGTTGTAGAGCAGAAGATCGCTTCCACGTTGATAGGGCAAATCAAGGCTTATATCAGAATCAACCATATCTTTCAGTCTCAATGGGGGGCGGGAGATCAGTAAGACAGGCAGTAGCACCAGGGGAACCAAAAGGAACAACAGTACAGGAGATAACAGAAAGTAATGAGGTCAAACATACGCTAAAAATTGCTAGTGCGACAATAATTCATGAGCCGGCAGAAGACGTACCTATGTATCGTTTTCTGGTTGGTTGTCTCGCTGAGAACAGTCAAGATGTTGCCAGTGTGCGTATGATACCTCAGACAGGATATGTAGAAGAAGACAAGGTTGAGGATGGTACAGTCTTATTTCTTGGTGAATTTTCTTTTCCTATAACCTTTGAGTTCTACAACTCTGCACATATGTTGCTAGGCACTCAACTATGGGATGTATAACTGAAGAGTACCCATTTACGCACAACCATCAAAATTCCTATAGTCCCTGTGGCAAGTAGCGCGAACAGCACCGCGCCATAATAGCCATGTGTGAGATCGACAAGACCAAACATAAAGAGGCTTGTGCCGAATAGAAGACGCGGAGCCGCTTTAAGCAGTTTTGACGGGGGTAAGGGGGGCGAGTACGTTTTGAATAGCACGGCGTCAACCAGTAGTAGAAGTAGGAACGCGACAACGAACCACGCGGCAAAGTTCGTCAATGGAACCGCGTAGTAGTTGGGTTTTCCGGGTGCCAGCCATTCCCAGTATCGCTCAAGATGCGCGGCGACAGGCTCAATCGCTAGGTCCAGTAGCATCGCGAGTGTGGCACCGAGCAACGCCCCCGGTATACCCAGTCGTCGCTTTTCGGAACGTACCCATCCGTAGACGCCAAAGATGGTCAGCACCCACGCGAACATCACCGCCATCGGCACGCCCCCTGGCAAGCGCGGAAACAGTACATTTGTGTAGCGGTAGAGGCCAAAGGGGAAGCCTGTTCCCACTCCCAACGCCTCCACAAGATATGAGAGCGTCACCACAATTACAGCGGCGCACAGGCCGCGTAGCCATGTATACTGTACCATAGCCGTGATAATTAGCAGCATCCCTTCGAGAAAGAGCAGAGCACTACCCGCCCAAGCCAGTGAAAACGGCGGGTGTACGTCAAAGGCCACACCAATTACCGCGAACGGGTAGGAAAAACAAAAGAGGCCAAAAAGCACAAAGAAGAGACGTTGTCCCCACAACGCAAATGAGCGTTCAGATTTCATAGATTGTCACCCTGTATCACCGCGATTACACGCGTGTATGTCTTCATCGGAAGAATGCTCGCGACTGCACCATTTGTCACGTCGAGTATGTAGAGCGTACCGTCCGAGTAAAAGGTCAGCGTAGAACTGTTTACCCACGTTCCCAGCTCAACAAAAAGATCGGTTGAGTTCGCCAGCAGTTGCGGCTTCCCCACGGTGACATGCGTACCAGAGCCGCTACTGTGTACTACATAAACGGCACTATGCCGATCGAAAGGCGTTTGTGCATCGCTGGAAAATTCTACATAGACGAGCGTGTGACCGTCGGCGGAAAACAACGGCGTTGTCACCCAACGATAGGCCGCACTGTTTTTCAGATCGTGCTGCTCAGGGAGTAGTATACGTGAGCTACTTAGCGTCGCGTCGCCCGTGCCTCTGGGAATGTTTAGCTGTGCCACTGAAAGATTATTGGCATAGTTCAACGCGGCAACGTCCGCAGGCACGCTTTTATTTTCAGGATACGGCACCGTGCCTTGATTGGTGGAATAGAGCAGCATAGTGTTGGTGGAAGAAAATGTCAATGGCCCCTGCTGTGTATCTTCTTCAAGCAACTGGTGTGGCTCTGCGAGCGGAGTGTTCGCGATATTGAGGCTCCACAGGCCATAGTGTACGGCGTGATGATCGCCGCGATCATCTGTCAGAAGCAGCGTCGAGTTTGCGCCTGTACCGTCGGGAAACGCGAAGACACGATAGCACGGGCAATCCGTCGCGTCATGCTTATAGATTGGAACAGAATTTTCCAATGGCCCCGCGTACACTGTTGTATCCCCCACACCGTTTGCTGGCTCGGTACTCCATGCAAGCGTTGTATCATCGCTACTCAACATCATCGAGGTAATCACCTGACCCGCAGGCAGTGGCGCAATATTGCGAGAGACACCTAGAAAAACATCGGCTAGCCACAGGCCATCGCCGCTATACAACAACTGGCCTGACCGAGTGAGAAGCGGCGGAACCGCCAGCGTATAGATGTAGCCCGGCGTTGGAATCAAGGTAGGCGTGCCACCAAGAGTTGGCACAAGAAAGATATTTTTTTGTTGCTGATAAAGAACATACTCGCCTGTGGAAAGCGTCAGTTGCGGCGCGGAGGATTTTCCCGGCGGAAGCAACGGCCCAACATCTTTATTGGAGTCTACCGTTCGGGTCGGGCGCGGAATAGAGCTTACATTGCGTGTAATCGTTTGTGAGATACTGCTGATAAGCTGACCTGTAAAGAGCAGAAAAAGTAGCCCTACAAGCAAAAAAAGCGTAAATATTCCCTTTTTGGACGGTGTATGTTGCTGCCCATGAGCTTCTGGTAGCGTTGGTTCGGGTACAGATGGCGGACTGCTTATATGATGTGTCACAATCAATTCACTCTCTCTGCTCACGCGATTTAGATATCTGATGATACACGTAGCGCGGTAGTGGCATGGCGTTGTACAAATGCAACCGTCTTCGCGAAGACCTCATCACGGTCATGGTCTTTCATGATGACATGATAAGAACGATGGAGCGTCACTAAATGTTTCTCTTGCGAGCCAAGCAGGCGATAAATCTCGCGTCCATCGCGTGCGGGTACAACGTGGTCATGCGTGGAGGTCATAACGAGCGCGGGCGCGGTGATCTGTGCGAGTTCGGTTCGCAGGTGTGGCAAGAAGCGAAGCATACTCTCAACGGGAGCCATCGGCGTCCAGCGATACACGTCGCGTGTGTAGTTGCGACGTGCCTGTGGGTCGCGCACATCCTCGCGAATGGTCGGCAGGAGCGGCGTAACGTGCTTCGCCAGCCGAATTATCGGCATCATCAAGGGATGCATTGTAATGGGAGCACACATTGTCACGATACCCGCGACCTCTTCGTGCGCGGCGGCGTGCAGGCACAGCGCACCACCAAGCGAGTGACCAATCAAAAACACTTTATCACAGCGTTGCTTCAACGTGTGTAATTCGGCACGTACCGCCTCGGCCCATTCAGGCCAGCCTAGTGGCAGCATATCGCGTACATTGCTGCCATGTCCCGGCAACAGAATATTCTCAGTCACCATCCCCTGAGCATAAAAAAGGTCGTTAAGCTCCTGCATATCGCGCTTACTCCCATTTAGTCCATGCACGAGCATAACACCAATTCTGGACGGCACATCCTGTCTCTGCTCTATTTGTAAAGGTAGCACTGTATCGCTCATTGTTTTGCCTTTGCCTCACGTCTGTTTACCTTATTCTCTTGAGTTGCATCATATCATATCGTTGGAAATCGAAAGAGCCAGCACCCAAAAGATGGTGACAGGAATAACAGCATGTATACGTTCTGTTTTATTATACATGAACAAGAGTCTCTATTTGTTGTACATATTCAGGTACAATGGTATATTCTTGTTTTTAAGTCTAATTCAGGAGTTTTTATGAAATTTTCTACGAAAGCTATTCACGCAGGGCAAGAGCCAGACTCAACAACGGGTGCTATCATGACGCCCATTTATCAGACATCGACCTATGCTCAAACGGGTATGGGCGAACATAAAGGCTTTGAATATGCTCGTACTGGCAATCCGACACGTAGCGCACTCGAAGCGTGTATCGCGGCACTTGAAAACGGCGCACATGGTCTTGCCTTCGCGAGTGGTATGGCGGCGGAAAGCGCGGTTCTGAGCCTGCTCAGTGCGGGCGACCACATGGTGGCGTGCGATGACCTTTACGGCGGCTCATATCGCATCTTCGAGCGCGTGATGCGTCGTTACAATATCGAGACCAGCTACGCCACGGCGGGCGATGTCGCGGCATACGAGAAGGCTATCCGCCCCAATACGAAGCTCATCTGGCTAGAAACTCCTACCAACCCACTGTTACGCCTTGCCGATATTCGGGCCATTGCCGAAATCGCGCATCGTCACAACCTTCTGCTCGTCGTAGATAACACCTTCTCAAGCCCCTACTTTCAGCAACCACTCACGCTTGGCGCGGACATTGTACTGCACAGCACGACAAAATATATCAATGGACACAGCGATGTGATTGGGGGGGCGGTAGTCACCAGCAACGAAGAGGTGTATGATGCTCTCAAGTTTCATCAAAATGCCGCCGGCGCGGTCCCTGGCCCCTTCGATGTGTGGTTGACGATGCGTGGCATCAAGACGCTTGCGGTACGTATGCGCCAGCACGAAGAGAACGCCCATTTGGTGGCCCGTTTTTTGATGGAGCATCCGCACGTTGAGAAGGTATACTATCCGGGCCTGCCCTCGCATCCCGATCACGAGTTAGCGAAACTGCAAATGAGTGGCTTCGGAGGCATGGTATCATTTCAATTCAAGGGGACACTTGCCGATGTCGAGCAGGTGGTGCGCCGCTTCAAAGTGTTTACATTCGCGGAAAGTCTTGGCGGCGTCGAGTCGCTGGTCTGCCATCCCGCCAGCATGACACACGGCTCTATTCCAAAAGAATTGCGCGAGGCACGCGGCTTGAATGATACGCTGCTTCGCCTCTCGGTAGGCATCGAAGATATAGAGGATATTATAAGCGATCTCGAACAAGCCCTGGCCTGACACAAATACGCAGGAACGGTGGGACGTATCATCGTATGCCCCACCATTCATCCTATTTTTGTTACTTTCATGTTGACGGATCGCTGTATCTTGCAGGACTAGCACAACTATACACACTATTACCGCGTTCTATAAAGTATATAAATATTATGTTTATCATTCTTATTGACCATTGTTTCCTCTATAGGAGGCTCTTTCGCCAGTGATCTATACAACCATTTCCTACACGAAGCGTGTTCGTGCATTCTCGTTTGTCGCGCTGCTTGCTTTGACGCTCTCATTTCTTTTGAGTGCCTGCGGTGGTGATACGCAAACGCAGCAGCAGGCAAACAGAAGTAAAGCCGCACTTGATACCGCTCTTACGCAAGCGAAAACCATTGGCGTGCCGGATGCGATGTTGCAACCGATCACGGGAAAAGAAGCGCAAGTGAGCGCGACCAATGCGCCAATTACCATGTTTAGCGACCAGCCTGCAACAGAATACTACACAAATCTTGCTCAACACTACCGTATGCTTACAGTTCAGGTAAACGGTCTAATGACACAGGCGACGCAACAATACGATTATCAGTCCACACTTGACTTACGAGCGTTTGAAAGCGCGTTGGCACAACGGCAGGGGCAGGGGTTTATCGAAGCGAAAACCTTTGCCGATCAACTAACGCAAGATCAAAAATTGTTGGCGAAAGCGCAGTATCCAAAGGAGTATCTTGCCATCAGTAGAGACGCTAAACGCTCTACGGAAGCACTTCACTTGATGGGGCCTGCCTTTGATAAACTGACACAATTGCAGAGTACCATCAAACAGTTACAATCCTCCAATCTCGATGTGACCGCACTCACACAGCAGAATACATTTGACATTCAGCAGTTTCGTAGCGCGACCACACCAGAAGAGTATGTGCAGGTTATCGACCAGCTCAATGGACAGTTGCAGGCGACGACAACATATTCGACGCAAGCCATTCCGTATGTCGGTGCCGCGAAGCTGAAACAATTTAGCAACAACATTGCCCAATTGAAACAATATGGGCAAGACGTAGCAAGCTACCAGAAGCTTCTGGCAGCAGACCAGGCCGCGTTAACCAACGCGAAATCGCTCGGCGATTACCTTAAAGCGTCGTCGCAGATCGATACCGATGTCGCTTCTATTCAGACTCCACTTATTCAGGGGCAGGCCAACTTCTTACTGAAGCAATTCCACACCGAGGTTGCTGTATGGGGCAATGCTCATATGTATCACAACGCCTTCAACAATCAGGACTACACACAGGACTATGAATATGACCAGCAAGAAGGCTTTGGTTCCGATGCAGATGTCGCGGTTCAATCGGCGCAAACACCCGATGACTATCAGGCCGCGATTGACCTTATCAATAATGATATGCTTCACCTGAAAGCGATGGAGGCCGACAACCTTGATAAGACGCCTTGGTCACAACCTCATGCCACCGACACACAGCTTATGCAGCACTACGACGTGATGACGGGGCAAACGGTTGTTGTCTCATTGATTGAGCAGACGATGCGTGTGTATCAAGATGGGCAGATGGTAAAGGCGTATCAAGTCACGACGGGCCAATTCGATAAGCCATCTCCTCCTGGCTTCTGGCATGTCTTTGATCGCGAGTCACCCACAAAGTTCAAGTCAAGTGAGCCAAAGGGGTCGGCATTCTACTACCCAGACACGAAGATCAATTTTGCGATGGAGTATCACGCGGGTGGCTACTTTATGCACGATAGTTGGTGGCGGGTGAACTATGGTGTCGGCACAAATTATCCACATTATGATACTGGTGGTGACGAGTCGTTCGCCGGCACTGGCAGTCACGGGTGTATCAATATGCAGGAGGATCAGATAGCGTGGCTCTACGCGCATAGCAGCTACGGTATGGCGGTCATCATCTATTAGTTTGGCGAGAGTACGCGCGGGGCATGACGAATAGTGTGTCATGCCCCGATAATTTGACAGCGAGCGTACATTTCTGCTATAATCGTTTGGCATTCACGTCCGGCAGTTGGTCGGCATTTTTATATTACAATGGCCCATTTGGAGTTTTGTTTCGGGGAGGTTCAAGAGTACATGCCCAATAATGCAGCAGCTGAAAAGCGTATGCGTCAGGAACATACACGTCGCGCACACAACCGCAGCGTCAAAACCATCGTCAAGACACAGGTCACAAAGGCACGCACCGCTATCGCGGCAAAGGCCGTCACCACAGAGGACACAGAAGTAATTGTCCGTGCCGCCATTAGCGAGCTTGATCGTGCCGCTAAAAAAGGTGTTATTCACAAAAACAATGCTGCTCGCCGCAAATCGCGTTTGATGAAGCAGCTTAACGCAAAGTAAATACTTGCGTCCATTGCTCTCCGGCCTATCGTTCGTTCGCCGAGCACTGAGCGCATCAGGAGGTTTTTAGGGATGGCTGATAAAGCTGAAAAAAAGGTTATCACAAAGCCGGCAGGTCACTCGTTGATCGCCGCTGTCGAGAGTGCTCAGTTACGCAAAGATGTGCCGCAGCTTCGTTCTGGCGATACAGTACGCCTGCAAATCAAGGTTGTTGAGGGAACACGCGAGCGTCTCCAGCCGTTCGAGGGCGTAGTTATGCGTCTTCGTGGGGGTGGCATGAGCGAGAACTTCACCGTGCGCCGTATCACGAATGGCGTAGGCGTTGAGCGTACATTTCTCTTGAACTCACCCCGCATTGACAAAATTGAAGTTCTCCGCCACGCGCGTGTGCGTCGGCAGCAGTTGTACTACCTGCGCGGCCTGACGGGTAAGGCAGCCCGCTTGAAAGAACTTCGTCCTTTGACGGTCAAGCAGATCGCCGCGAAAGAGGCGGCAAAAGCTGCTCGCACCGCCGCCGCGCCAACACCCATTGCGTCAACACCTGCACCCAAAACAACGCCGAATGCAGCCGAGTAAAAAGTATTCTCCCACGCTCGAAGAGGAAATGGCCCTGTTTACACAGGGCTATTCTTGTATCGCGGGACTCGATGAAGCTGGGCGTGGCTGTCTGGCTGGGCCTGTCGTGGCCGCCGCCGTTATTTTGCCTCTACACGAGGACACCCCGATGCGTTTTGCTGGCGTCAATGACTCGAAGCAGCTAACACTGCTCGCCCGCGAGCGACTCTATGACGTGATCTACACACATGCGCTCTCGGTGGGTGTCGGCTTTGGCTCCGTCGAGTTAATCGACGAACGCAATATTTTGCAAGCCACAAAACAAGCGATGCGAAACGCCCTCGCGCAACTTACTCTTGCACCGCAAGCACTTCTCCTTGACGCATTGCTCTTGAAAGATATCGCGCTTCCGCAGCGTTCGCTTATCAAAGGGGACGCGCGTAGCCTCTCGATAGCAGCCGCCTCAATCATCGCGAAGGTGACGCGTGACCGTTTTATGCTTCAACTACACGCGCAATACCCCGTCTACGGTTTCGCGCAACACAAGGGCTACGGCACTGTAATGCACTTAGCCGCGCTTCACGCACACGGCATCACGCCGCATCACCGCAAAAGCTTTGCCCCTGTGCGCGAACAAGCAGAACAACTACAGCTTTTCGGCAACGAGTAGCTACTACGCTTGCGTTTTTCGCACGACTCCGCTATACTAAGCGGGTACAAACAACAAAAATATTCCAGCGATGAGAAAGAAGAGTAGCTCGTTTAGAATGGCAGAGAGCCGACGTATGGTGCGAGTCGGTGATTCATGACGAGCGAAAGGCACTTTGGAGTTGGATCGAATGAGTGGCTTCACAGAGGTGGAGAAGCAGGGTGGAACCGCGCTTCACGCTGTAAGACGTTGTGGCCCTGGGCCAACGCAAGTGTGAGTCGTCCCTGGGCATCAGACGTGCCTGGGGCTTTTTTATTGCATTCTTTATGTTTCAACCGAAAAGGAGACCACTCATGACTCAAACCTCGGAGAAGCCAGAGGTCAACGATACTCCCCTGGTTCCAATCGATAAAATTGTGTCGCTGTGCAAGCGGCGTGGCTTTGTGTATCCCAACTCCGAAATCTACGGCGGCGTCTCAGGTGTCTATGACTTTGGGCCGATGGGCGTCGAACTTCGCAACAATATCCGTCGCTACTGGTGGTGGTCGATGGTGCAAAACCATGATAACGTGCTGGGTATCGAGGGAGCCATCATCACACATCCGCGCGTCTGGGAGGCAAGCGGACACATCGAAAACTTTGTGGATAAGCTTGTCGATTGCAAAAAGTGCAAGCGTCGTTTCCGCATCGATCATCTCGAACCAGAAAACCTTGAGCAACACAAATGTCCCGTGTGCGGCGGCGAATTGACTTCCGAGCCACGCGTCTTCAATCTGCTGATGGAAACGTATCTCGGCGTGGTCGAGGGTGAGCGCATGAAAACCTACTTGCGCGGTGAGGCATGTCAGGATATCTACCTGGACTATGATAACGTCCTGAAATCGTCGCGTGTGCAGATTCCATTTGGTATTTGCCAGATCGGCAAAGCCTTCCGTAACGAGGTCACACCGGGCAACTTCTTGTTCCGCCAGCGTGAGTTTGAGCAGTGGGACCTGCAATTCTTTGTGCATCCCGACGAGATGCAGAAGTGGTTTGATTACTGGAAAGAGTTCCGTTACAACTGGTATACCAGTATTCTTAACCACAAAGACCGCATCCGCTTCCGTGAGCATGGCCCTGACGAGTTGGCACACTACGCTAAACAAGCGTATGATATAGAGTATCAAACGGTGCTTGGTTGGCAGGAATGGGAAGGTATTCACTGGCGGCAGGACTGGGACCTTTCGCGCCACAGTCAGTACAGCGGGCAGGATCTGAGCTACACCGATCCAAACACAAAGGAGCGTTTCATGCCCTGGATTGTCGAGACTTCCGGCGGCGTTGACCGTACCTTTCTCAACCTGCTGCTCGACGCTTACGAGGAAGAGCCAGACCCGTCTGGCAAGGAACCACGCACCGTTCTGCGTCTTAACCCCATGCTGGCTCCCGTCAAGGTCGCTGTCTTGCCACTGCAAAAGAACAAAGAAGAGCTTGTCACCACCGCGAAGGATATTCACAAGAAACTGCAACGCCTCATGGTGTCGCAGTATGATGACATTCAGAACATCGGACGGCGTTATCGTCGTCAGGACGAGATTGGCACACCCTATTGTGTCACCATTGACTTCCAGACGCTGGACGATCAGACTGTCACCGTGCGCGAGCGTGATCGCATGACACAGGAGCGCATCGCCATCAGCGAGTTACCTCTGTACCTGCTCGAACGCGTAAGCTGGCACTAACTATCACAAGTGGGCGTGGGAAGTCAGGTCTGATTTCTCACGCCTGCAAACGTCCTTATGGTATCTCTTCTTCCCTGTACCTTTTGTTGGTTTCGGTTCGTCTGGTATAGTGATAGAGAGATACTTGTAGTAGAGAAGGGGACGTATTTTGCATGACACGTATAACATCGTACAATATTCTAGCAGGTGGCTATGACCTACGTACACGCTCTATTGAAGAGCGTACCGAGCAACTGACCACGATTATTCGCTCGACCCAATCCGACATTGTGGGAATGGCTGAGGCGATCAATCCACTTGTAACACGGCATCCTCTTGTGATTGAGAAGATCGCGCAGAAGCTAGATATGCAACTGGTACTGGGAAGCGACCCCAAACGCTGTCGCGACTATCAGACCGCGCTCATGACACGGCTCCCTATCATATACGAAAAGGTGCATTTCACGCCAGAAATTTTGACACGACCAGTTTTAGAGGTATGTGTAGAAGAAGCGAACGGGCAGCAACTTGTGGTATTCGTGGTGCATTTGTCCGCCGCGTTCAACAAGGGGTGGGCCGGCAATAGTATCCGAATGCGCGAAGTGCGCGAAATACTCCGTATCACCGCGCAAGTGCAGGACAGACCGCATGTCATCATGGGAGATTTTAACTCGATGGCCCCCGGCGATGCGTTCAAAGCCAGCTTTCTGCTTCGCTACTTAGCGCACATCGACTCTAAGCAGCACACTATAGGCGTGATAGACGGACATCCACATCTGAACGTTGTTGTTCCCCGTCCTCTACGTTTTCTTACGCCGATCTTGTACACAATCCCCAGAAGCGGATTGTTGAGTACACTATTCGACGGCATGGCCTCGATCTACGCGCCGCGTGGCCCTATTGTACTGATGCAGTCGGCGGGCTATACTGATTGCTACCGTCATGCTGAGCAGCGTGCGTTCGGTTTCACCTGTCCCTCGGCGGCCCCCGCCGGACGTATCGACTTTATCTTCGCCAGTCCTGCCCTCGCGGAACGTCTGGAAACGTGCGCTCCCGTTGTTAGCAGCGGCGATGTTATGGGGAGTCAGGCAAGCGACCATCTCGCGGTTGCCGCGAACTTCGGGCCTGGGGTACAAGAGCAAAAGCGCGAGGTAAGCGAAGTACACGAAACGGTCTCATAAAATCAAGTCAATGAGAAGGAGCAGAACGGAGTGAGTTGGGGCATGATGGTGCTTGCCCTCAACTCACTCCAGACGTGTCTACTAAACGCCCTATCTCTTATTGAAACACATCTTTCGTCTTGTCGAAGAGGTTGCGGAAGATGTTTTTGTCGTTCTGCTCGCTCTGCTCACGTTCGAGACGTGCGAACTCTTCAAGCAGGTTTTTCTGCTCCGGCGTCATATTTGTTGGCGTTACGACCTTGACAAGTACATGTTGGTCGCCACGCGCACTGCTATGTACCACAGGAACGCCCATACCTTTGAGGCGGAACGAGCGTCCGCTCTGTGTACCCGCGGGAATTTTGAGTGGTGTTGTCTTATTGTCAATCGTTGGAACTTCCACCTCATCACCTAGCGCGGCCTGCGCGAAGCTCACGGGGAGTTCATATGCTATATCGTTCCCCTGTCGCTTGAAGAATGGATGCGGCTTGACCGTCAGAATGACGTACAGGTTGCCTGGTGTGCCACCACGCGCACTGACTTCGCCCTCGCCCGTCACGCGCACGTTGATACCGTCATCGACGCCGGCGGGAATGTTGACTACGACGCGCCGATTGTTGCGAACACGGCCCTGTCCGCGACACTTCTCGCAGGGCGTTGTGATGATCTTGCCCTCGCCGCGGCACCGCTCACACATCGTCACGTTGACGAATTGCCCGAAGATAGACTGCTGGACACGGCGTATCTCGCCTGTACCCTGACATGAGGGGCAGCGAGAGGTGGAAGTACCCGGCTGAGCACCGTTCCCGCGACAGGTTCCGCACGTCTCCCAGCGTGGCAGCTCAATTTCTTTCTGACATCCAAAGACGGCTTCTTCAAATGTAATGGTCAGGTCGTAACGCAGATCAGCACCGCGCTGTGTGCTGGAGCGTCGCTGCGTGCTGCCTGCCGACCCTGCGAAGAATGTTTCAAAGAGATCATTGATATTTGTGAAGCTGCCAAAGTCGTTGAAGCCCGCGCCCGCACCCGCGCCATTGCCGAGGCCGGCGTGTCCAAAGCGGTCATATGCCGCACGCTTCTGGGCATCACTTAGTACCTCATAGGCTTCATTGATTTCGATGAAGCGGCCTTCCGCCTCTGTCTCTTTGTTCGCGTCGGGGTGATACTGTTTAGCAAGACGACGAAAGGCTTTCTTCACCTCATCCTCGGTTGCGGTGCGGGCCACACCCAATACTTCATAATAGTCGCGTTTATTCGTCGCCATGCGCCAAGTCCTTCTTTTCCGTCATACACACAAAGTAGTATTTCCCATACTACGCTCTAACGATAAAATATGTTGCTTACTTCTGTTTCCATAGAGTGCTTTTGTTGTAGAGTACATCAGTTAGCAGTGTATACGCAAGCGTAATAGCCCAACCAGGGTAGACATAACACGCTACGGCACAGTTTCCGGGTGAAACTGAACCGTAGCGTGTCTGATAGAGTTACATTTCCTTGTATTCGCCCTCGATGGTGTCATCTTTGGCTGACCCCTGACCAGGCTCGGTTGGGCCTGCGCCAGCCCCGAAGTCTGCTCCCGGCGCACCCTGTGTATTACCCTGGCTGTAGATCGACTCACTGATCTTATAGAATGCCTGCTCAAGTGCCTCGCGTGAGGACTTGATGCGGCTCACATCATCGGTTCCAAGAGACGAGCGTACATCTGCGATCTTGGACTCAAGCTCACTCTTCTGCTCGGCGGTAATCTTGTCGCCCAACTCGGAGATACTCTTCTCCGCGCGATAGGATGCACTGTCGGCAAGGTTGCGCTCTTCGACTTCTTCCTTGCGTTTCTTGTCTTCTACCGCGTGTGACTCGGCATCATGCACCATCTTTTCGATTTGGCTCTTGTCGAGGCCGCTCGAAGCAACAATGGTGATTTTCTGCTCACGACCAGTACCACGATCACGCGCCGACACGTTTAGAATGCCGTTCGCGTCGATGTCGAAGGTAACTTCGACCTGTGGAATACCGCGTGGGGCGGGTGGAATGCCGTCAAGAATGAATGTACCGAGCGAACGGTTGTCCTTCGCGAACTCGCGCTCACCTTGCAGAACGTTGATCTCTACGCTGGGCTGGTTGTCGCTCGCGGTTGAGAAAACCTGACTTTTTTGGGTCGGGATCGTTGTGTTGCGCTCGATCAATTTGGTCGAAACGCCGCCCATTGTCTCGATGCCCAGCGAAAGCGGAGTCACGTCAAGAAGCAATACGTCCTTGACTTCACCTGTCAAGACGCCGGCCTGAATCGCGGCACCGATTGCAACCACTTCGTCAGCGTTGACGCCACGGTTTGGCTCACGATCAAAAATGCGCTTGACCATGTTTTGCACGGCTGGCATACGCGTCTGACCGCCAACCAGCACAACCTCGTCAATCTCGCCGGGGCGCAGATTGGCGTCGGCAAGAGCTTTGACAACGGGGCCGCGGGAACGCTCAACCAAGTCCTCGGTCAACTGCTCAAGTTTCGCGCGAGTGATCGTCATGGTGAGGTGCTTGGGGCCACTCGCGTCTGCTGTGATGAAGGGAAGGTTGACCTCCGTTGACATGGCACTTGACAGCTCTTTCTTGGCCTTCTCCGCGGCTTCCTTCAAGCGTTGCAGTGCCATGCGGTCTGTACGCAGATCAATACCCTGCTCCTTGCGGAACTCGTCGGCAAGCCAGTTCATGACGCGCTGGTCGAAGTCGTCGCCACCCAGGTGTGTATCACCATTGGTGCTTTTCACCTCGAAAACGCCATCGCCCAATTCAAGGTTTGAGATATCGAATGTACCACCACCCAGGTCATACACGGCGATCTTCTCGTCCTTTTTCTTATCGAGACCATACGCAAGCGATGCGGCGGTTGGCTCGTTGATGATACGCAGTACTTCCAGGCCCGCTATCTGACCGGCATCCTTGGTCGCCTGACGCTGTGCGTCGTTGAAGTATGCGGGAACAGTGATAACGGCCTGCGTGACGCGCTCGCCAAGATATGCCTCGGCGTCGGTCTTGAGTTTCTGCAAAATCATCGCGGAAATCTCAGGTGGACTATACTGCTTGCCCTGTACTTCAACCCAGGCGTCGCCGTTCTTTGAACGCACAACCTTGTAGGGCATAAGCCGCTTGTCACGGTCTACGTCGGTGTCCTCGAATTTGCGACCCATGAAACGCTTGATTGATGAGACTGTATTTTCGGGGTTGGTGATTGCCTGACGTTTCGCCACTTCACCAACGAGCCGCTCGCCGCTCTTGTTGATCGCGACGATTGAAGGGGTTGTACGTGCGCCCTCCGCGTTTGGGATAACGACTGGCTCGCCGCCTTCCATTACCGCAACACAGGAGTTTGTAGTTCCTAGATCAATACCGATAACCTTTGGCACGGTTGCCTCCTACTTATTTCTATGTACTATCGGAGCAGAGATATCCGCCCCAAACGATGGTTTGCTCTTGTATAGAAAGGCACAAGTGTTTGTGCCGTAAGTGTTTTTTTTGTTCTACTTATAGAAACAAGCATTTATATGCTTGTATTCCCGTAGCTGGTCTTTCAATGGTCGGACTCGTAGCCATACATCTCCGCGAGTAACTCGTTCATCACTTGCGCCATGTAGCGTACAACCGCGATAGCCCGTCCATATTGCATTCGAGTCGGGCCGATCACTCCTAACAAGCCGCCTATCTTACCCTCTTGTCCGTAGCGTGCGACGACCATGCTCACGTCCTTCATGTCGTCCCACTGGTTCTCACCACCAATGATTACCTGTACACCGTCAGAGGCTCGCAAGTGTTCCGCCAGCACGGGAAGAAAGCGGTTCTGCTCCAATACCTCCATGACCTTACGCATGCGCTCGTTGCGCTCATCTTCTGGCCCCATACGGCTATACTCTGGCTGTTCCAGAATGTTGATGACCCCTTCACGATAGAAAACGTCACCCAAGATGTCGCCGTGCTGTTCCAGAATATGGGAAATGCTGTTGCCAATCAATCGCTCAACGGGTGTGAGGTCATGGTGACGCAGCAGTGTCGCTATCTCCAGTGCGTTTTTGTTTTGTAGCAGCTTGTTCAAGCTTGCTGCCGCCGTGCTTAGCTCTTCTTGTTGAATCGCCGCGTCAAGCAGCAGACGTTGCTGTTTGACGGTGCCATCTATCAATACAAGCACAACGTAAGCCGAAAGTTCTGTTACTGAAAGCACCTCGAAGTGTTTAAGTCGTCCCTCGGCGGAACGTGGTTGCGTCATCACGGCGGCACTGTGTAATAAACGTGCCATCACCGACGCGGTAAGCCGCACCCACTGGTCTAACTGATCCTGTACCTGATAGAATTGGTGACGGATAAGTCGTTGCTCATCCATCGATAAAGCTGACTCGCCCATGAGATGCTCGACAAAGTACCGATATCCCAGGTCCGTCGGCACACGGCCCGCCGAAGTGTGCGGCTGGAAGATCAGGCTTGCCTCTTCCAGTCCCGCTAACTCGTGGCGTACCGTCGCGGAACTAAACGGTAATCCGTATTTTCGTACAAGGGTATCAGACGCAATAGGAGTGGCAGTGTGAATGTACTCTTGAACCAGCGCACGCAAGATTTGCTGCTTGCGTTGGCTTAATGGAGTCATAGAATGTACCTCGTGCCATCTCCCGTTGTCTCTTCTCCCAAAACATTTCTGTCTTAGCAGCATAATACAACGTTTGTCAACTCTGATTGCTAGCAGTCTCTAGCGAAGACTGCAAATATAGAATAGCACTCGGCAGGGGGAATTGTCAAGTCTTCTGGAAGTATCGGGGCGAAGTGCTTAGCTGTAACCGCTATGAGAAGGTGGAGTAGAGACAATGTGAAGCATAGCGTGTTGAGGAGTATCGTGGTATATGGTGTAGAGTAGTGGGGGGGGGGGGCCCCCCCCCCAAAAAAAAAACATTTTTAGGGGATTGACCCCCCCCACGCCAACCAACCCCCAAAAGTGGGGGTTGTTTTAAAAAAGGTTTTGGGGTGG
>JBBQVS010000082.1:0-17742 GCA_038211295.1 Ktedonobacterales bacterium
AGCGGTGCGCCCGCGAACGACAAGAGTAGATGCAGTATCATATGAGCGGTGAAAAGATAATCGTCCGCTAGTCTGTCAAGTGGCGTGAAGAGCGTCCAAAAGATAATGTTGATGCCAAGCAGAAACGCGAAGACTTGCCGACCTTTGACCTCAGCAGCAAGATGATATTTCACACGCAGAGGTCCTACGCCATACAGATATAGAACGATAATAACAATGGTGCCGAGAATAATTGACGGTTGCCAGTTCCATGCTGTTAGCCAGAAGTTCAAACCCAGATTTGCGTTGTTCATGATTTTGCCTTTCCAGTATCACCCTCGCTAATACTATAACAGGAGAAGAAAAGGGTTACAAGAAGCCTCCCCTGTTCAGGCACTTGTAAGGTGAGGTGTAGTACCTGCAAGGGTACTATCAGGAGGGACGACGACAATAGGAAGCGTCTGAATATTTATCAAAGGGGATACCCCGCAATGACGACACACAATATACATGAGATACAGCCTACAAGTGAAAGTATAGAAAACGTGAGTGAAGTTGTATTAGTAGAGAAGAAAAGTAAGCCTGAAGTTGGCCCCATTCGCCAGATAATTGCGAGTTATGTCAATTTAATTAAGCCACATGTAACTGTGTTGCTGCTGGGGACAACGGCGGCGGCGATGACGATTGCGAAGGGAGCATTTCCTGCGCTCGGCCTGTTGCTGGCTACCCTACTGGGAGGCGCGATGGCGGCAGGGAGTGCGAACTGTATCAATTGCTATATAGACCGCGACATTGATCAGATTATGGGGCGTACACAACGCCGCTCACTGCCTGCTGGTAAAGTACAACCGACGCACGCGCTTATCTTCGGCGTCATCCTGGGGATTAGCTCGTTTATCGTCCTTTACTTCCTCGTCAATCTGCTAAGTGCAATTCTGGCGTTTTCCGCCATTCTCTTCTATGTCTTCGTCTATACACTTGGCTTGAAGCGCACAACCGCGCAAAACATCGTGATTGGCGGGGCAGCGGGTGCCGTCCCCGTACTTGTTGGATGGGCGGCGGTAACAAACTCGCTGAGCCTACCCGCCTTCTGGCTCTTCGCGATCATCTTCTACTGGACTCCCCCCCACTTCTGGGCGTTAGCATTGCTTATTCAGAAGGATTACGCGAAAGCAAACATTCCCATGTTGCCCGTCATGATGGGTGAGCATGAGACGCGCAAACAGATATTCTTGTATTCGTTGATGTTACTCGCCGTAACGTTTGTGCTGTTCTTAACACACACAATGGGATATATTTACCTTGTATCGGCGACAATACTTGGTGGTATCCTGCTCTATATGGCGGTAAAGCTTATGGTCGATCATACAAAGGATTGGGCGCGTACCATTTTCTGGTACTCCAACTGCTATCTCGCGGCAATCTTTGCGGTTATGGTAGTTGATAGGGTGATACATTTTTAGCTTACGGTAAGAAATCAAGGATGGTTATGAATTGGCGTCTCGCCTCGCGGCTCTCGGTGCTAACAATGGCAGTGCTGGTAATTGTGGTTGTTACCATTGCCCAGACGAATAAAGGATTGTTTTCTGGTGCTTCTACAGCAGGGTTGCAGGGCAGTGATCTCGGCCGCACAATGGCTCCAAATTTTACCCTGACAGATCAGAATGGCACACAGGTTTCGCTCGCGCAATTTAAGGGGAAACCCGTTATATTGACGTTTTTGTATACGCACTGTCCCGACCAGTGTCCCCTCACAGCAGAACGCTTACACACGGCACTTGTTGCGCTGGGGGGCGACGCCGCGAAGGTGGGTGTCATCGCCGTGAGTACCGACCCTAAAGGGGATACGATGGCTGCGGCACAGAAATTCACATTGCAACATGGCATGCAAGACTACTGGCACTACCTAACAGGGACGCAAGATACGCTGAGTCCTGTCTGGGCCTCCTATAACATCTACGCTCAAGGGCAGCAACAATCGGTTGATCATACGCTGGCGATTTATCTTATTGATAAGCAGGGACGCGAACGCTCGTTTTATGGTGGCACAAACTTCAAACCCGACCAAATCACAGGCGACCTTAAAATTCTACTAAAAGAATAGTCACACAAAAGAGGCATAGCAGGAAATAGATACTTTCTGCTATGCCTCTCGTAACGATTAGAGTAGTAGTGTGAAATGCATTAGAGAGCGCGACGCGTGCGTGAGGAGCCTCTATAGGTGATAGCACGCCAGATGAGGACAAGCAAAATAGCACCGATAAATGCTCTAATAAGTGGAACACCAAGTAAGTAGATGTCGCCAATGCCGCCAATAACAAGAACGCGCGTCATAAGCCAGATGCCAATCAGGGCAACAATAATTGAACCAATGATGCCGAAGGGAACACTCGATTTGACAATGCGTTCCGCAAGATAGCCGATAATAGCGGCAATAACAAGATAAAGAATAAGATCAAGCCCGATAGAAAAAACGTTGCTGCCAATTTTTACGGTGATACCGTCTGCAACTACCAGTAGGGATGCCATCATGGTAAATTCTCCTTTACACAACTACCCGCTCTATTTCGCGCTGCCGAGTAGCGTAGATGCACCACGTTAGAGCGTGAAGCACCTTACTTGTTATACGCAAGGGTATACTGTACAGTTTCATTTTGTAGCGGACGAGAAGGCCGTTCGTACCTCTTGACAATATCTTTACAACTTTTTCTTGACTCTTGAGGTTGCTTACGGTATTCTCTGCCTGTATGCTACATTTTGTAGAGTAAGCACAACCATTGACAGGATGGACAAATTGGTCGATAAAAAGATGAATAGTGGTAAGATTTTTGAATGGCGCATCTTACTGGGCAAGATTATTAGTGATACGCAGGAGAGACGCCGCATCGCGCATATGATGGGAGTAAATAACGCCACCTTGACGCGTTGGTCCAAGGGTATATCTAAGCCTCGCCCGGACGGTTTACACAAACTGACACAGGCAACGCCCACGCATCGTCAGCAATTTCTTGAACTCATTCCGCAAGAGTTCCCAGAGATTTCGATGGAAAAGCGATCAGAGGCAAAGGACGTAGTTCAAGAAATTCCTGTAGCTTTTTTTGAACACATCCTGGATGCACATGTTGCGCGGCAACCACTATCACGTGCCTCGTCGATTCGTGTAGCCATCGTCCAGCAAATTTTGAGTCAGCTTGACCCTGACATGAACGGTTTAGCCGCCAGTATTAGCGTCTGCGTGCCACCGCGAGCAGGTATCATACGAAGCATGAGCGAGAACCTGGGACGTGGAACAGCACCCTGGCATGGTCAACTCGAATATCAGATAAGCTTCCTGGGCATCGAGTCACCACAGGGATGTGCCGTCTCGCAAGGCCATCCAATCGTGATGCACAGTCACAAAGAGAAAATGATGTACTACCCCGATCATGAGGTTGCATGGGAAGAAAGCGCAATCGCATGCCCCATACTGCAAGCTGGTAACGTGGCGGGTTGTCTCTACATTTCAAGTACCCAGCCAGAATTCTTCATAGATACAATTCAAAGTATTGTCAGAACGTATGCGAAACTACTAACACTTGGCTTCGCGCCACACGAGTTTTATACTAGAGAGCAGATAATGTTGGGCATTATGCCAGCAAATGCTATACAGCAGACGCGCTTGCATCAATTTCAGCAACGTATCTCACAGCGAATGCGAGAAATGCAGCGTTGTAGGCCAGTTCTGAGGCCGGAAGCGGAAATAAGCGTGCTGCAAGACTTAGAGGATGAGTTATTGCATATTCCTAATGAGGAAGCAGGAGCGTAAGATGACACAAAATGAGAGAACCTATCTTACAGACTCGGAGAGCGCGTTGGAGGTGGCGCGTCTCCTCGATCAAGATAAAGTGATGACACGAGGCATGGGGGGCGTTCTCCCTGAACAGGAAGACCTTAATTTTAGCAGCGTTTCGCGGATTCTCGATATAGCGTGTGGCCCCGGTGGCTGGGTGCATGAGGTGGCGCGGCAATATCCACATATCGAGGTGACAGGTATTGATATTAGCAAGAACACTATTAAGTATGCAAAGGCTCATGCACAGGTGCTCAAGCTGAACAACGCGCATTTCGCGGAAATGAATGCGTTAAAGCCACTGGAATTTCCCGACAATTATTTTGACATTGTGAATATGCGAACGGTGGTTGGTTTTGTGCTACCCGATCTCTGGGCCGGATATCTAGCGGAATGTAAGCGCGTGCTCTGCTCAGGTGGCATTCTACGCTTAACCGAAGGAGAGTATGGTTTCACAAATAAACCAGCTCATGAAACCTTTATGGCACTCATCAATCAAGCACAGCATCGAGCACATCACAGTTTTTCGCCGACAGGTCATAATGCAGGGATGATTCCTATGTTACGTCCTTTGCTCAAGCAGGCAGGCATCCAGAACTTGCAGAGTCGAGCGCACGTTATTGACTACTCTATTGATATGGAAGCTCATGCAGAGGGTGTGCAAGATATTACGAATGTGCTGGAACTTATCGAACCTCTTTTCTTAGCGACAAAGGTAGTTGCGTCAGCAGAGGAGTATGCCACACTCCACTCTCAAGTGTTAGAAGAGATACAAGACGAAGGTTTTAGCGCGGTCTCGATTATGCTTACTGTATGGGGTGAGAAACCATAAGAGAAACTCCCCACGTACACACCCCCAGAGCGATACCCATTTGTACTCTATAGATTGTCACACAGTATGAAATAGTGTACATTTGAGTAGACTGTTTGTATAATGCGAAGGGAGTTTCTAAGACTATGCGTAATGTCCCCGGTGTGCGTAGTGCGCCCCCATCTCCCCAGTGGATTGGGTCTGTTTTTCTGATGCTGCTCGCGATAAGTGTCTTTCTCTTTTCCGTCACAGCGTCCTTTGCTCATAATCTGGACGCGTTGAACCGTTTTTCTGACGGCGGCCATGACTTTGGTCTACACGGGGGCATTCACAAGATAGCCCCCAATGTGATTGGTATTCCTGCTGGTATGTCCCCAAAGACTAGTTTTCAGGGTTCCTATAACTGGTCAGGTTTCTTTGTCGGTACGGGTTCAGGGAATGGTTTCAAAGAAGTTACAGGCAATTGGAATACGCCCTGTACATTGGGAACCATCAATAGTAATCACATTACCGCCGAGTGGGTGGGGCTTGGTGGCTATTACGGAAACGGTAATCTGCTCCAAACTGGAACCGTGTTGCTTTCCGATGGTCGTTTTCACATCTTCTATGAGCTATTTCCCAATCCGCCAATAATCACGAATCAAAGCTTCAGTTGTGGGAACGCGTTCACTGCTGAAGTAGACTATAATTTCATTAGTACAGGCACAAACAAAAATCACGTTTACATAAAAAATACGACAACAGGCTTCACGCTTGATACCACCTTGGGAGGGTTGCAACCAGACCTCGAAAGCGCGGAGTGGATTGATGAGCGTCCCAGCTGCGGTGGTGGCAATGTCACCGATCTTGCGAACTTTCACTACGTCAACTGGTCCAACACCTTAGCGCGTCCCAACTTCGCCGGTGGTGCCTACTGGGGAATTGGAACCTTTGTCAACACAAATCTCTCAATGCAGGATCACAGTGGCAACGTTCTAGCGCATCCTGATGGCCTGAAAGCGAATAATACTTTCACAGATCGCTGGTACAATACCGGTAATGACGGACATTGCTAGTAGCTCTTGTCAAGCGTCGGACGTAATATATCGCGTCCGACGCTTACGAATAAGTTATTTGTTCTCTGAAGGTGTTTCTTCGTTCTCTTCACTGATATTGTACGGTGGAACCTCAACGGGAACGCGATAGCCACCACCATATGTTGTGGTTGGTGGTGTGGTCTCTCCTGGCACTACAGGCATCAAGAGATCAGTTGAAATGGCCTTAACAAGCCGCTCGATACGCTCCCAGCGTGCGGGATAGCGATCCGCGTAAAACTTTTCGCGCCCTTCCGCGTCATAGGCGCAAAAGATATACTCTTGCGTACCATAGCGGTAACTCACGCGTGTATATGGAATACGCACCAACTCGACAACCTGAAGCGTAGCACGTGATGCTGCCTGTGTACTATCGTTTGGTTGCAGCGGCTTCGTTGTACTGCGTGGCTTTTCCTCCCTCTCGGCATGTACAAGCATCACGGCGGTATTCCATACATCCATCGGAACACCGTTCGGGGCAATATCAGGCAAGAACGCATCATCGACTTCTGCGTTGTAAACGAGTTCGCCACCCGCATTGAGCAGTTGCTGCTGTGGAATGATGCTCTCACCGACGATACGCGTCTGAACGTTCAAATCAAAACGTCGCGCGATCTCCCGATGGCGTACAACCTTCCCCGTGCCACCACAATTGGCGCATAGCGACATCTTTGTACCCTCGCATGTCGCGCACACGCGCTTGCCATTGCCACACGTGCAATCAACCTCGCCACTCATACAATCAGGACAGGGGACAGTTGGCCCTTTTCCCGCTGGATCAGCGTCGATTGGGTTGGGAATTGGCACACCCTGCTGCCGAATAGTCTCGAACACGTCCGAGACGCGCTCGCCTACAGAGTTTGCGACATTCTCCGCTTGCTTCTTGAGAAATGGCTTCTTTTCGCCCACAGTCCAGTCCGCGACATACCCACGCCCACGACAGGTGGTACATTTCTTCTTCGTGCGCCCCTTGCACTCTGGACAAACAATCCAGCCGCGTCCATTACAAGAAACACACAGGCTACGGCCAGTACCATTACAGGTAATACACGCGGCAACCTCTTCTAAACCTTCCAGTTTGGTATGACTGGCGGGAGCTTTCAGGCTCGTGACCTCTGGTAAATCGTAATCCCAGACGGGCAAGATCGGTTGTGGCTTGTTGCTCGCAGAACGACCTGTATATGGCTCTGTCACGGACTCCATCGCGCGGGTTTCCCAGCGTGTCTGTACGGTGACTTCCCATACCTCATCGTTTTGCCATGAAACGATATCCATATATGTGCCGAGATCTTTGGCGACACGCCAATTTTCGTTGCTCCACAAATTCGCAAGCTGACGAATACGCTGCTCATCAAGGCTCGTCGCCTGACGTGGTGCGGGTGCTGTCTGCGCCTGCTGCCAGTAATCGCTGGCCTTATCCACAACGCGCTTAATGCGTTGCTGCGCCTCGTTCGCACTCTGCGAGAAGGCTTTTTTGACCTCTTCCAATCGCTTGTCTATCTCTTCTTTATTTGGTTGGCCCTGCTTGAAAAGCGGGTCCTGTGGCTCCCAATTATCGCTCATTCTCTCTGCTCCCTTATCACTGTAACAGGTGCCTGTTTTTGCTTGTTATCAGTTATACGAGGGATGGGGAAGCAGGTTGTAGCGGAAGAAATAGAGTACGAGCCGAATGAAAATGTTCGACTCGTGCTCTGTTCGCCTGCTAGGAGAGGAACTTGTTGGTATACATCGCATCGAAATTCAAGCTCTTCACGGTTTTACCCGACGCGTCTTGTACGCCACCGGAGTTAAGAATAAATTCAGGGTAGCCGTGCCACACTGCCGTGTCTTGCACCCCCCATTTGTGGCCCGCATCGGCATAGCGAACACTCAGATAGTCCTGACTGGCAAGCACCAATCCGCTATCGGGAAAGGTTCCCTTTGGCGCGACACTAATGAGTGCCTGCGCCGACTCCTGAGCGTGAGTGCGTGCGTACTCGTAACCTCGCGTCGTGGCAACCATGAAACGGCGCAACAGGTCTGGCTTCTGCTGAATTGTGCTGGGACTGCTGATAATGTTCGGTGTGTAGTAGTCCGCAACACCGTAGTCCGTGACTGGAAAGATGTTGAGTTGCGTTCCTTGCCGCTGCGCTTGTAAAACTTCCCAGCCTACAAATACCCACGCGAAATCAATACGCTTCGACTCTAATGCCTGCATCGCGTCCACGTTCAGCGTCACATTCTTAAACGTACCCTGCCCGCCCGCCTTCTTGATGATTTCGCTCACAACCGCCCCCTCGTAAGGCGAACCAAACCCACCATAGATTTTGCCGTCCAGGTCATGCGGATTTGTAATGCCGGAACTCTTCAGCGTCACCAGAGCCGATGTGTTGTGCTGTACAATCGCCGCGATAGAGACGACAGGTTGCTTGACGGCGGCATCGGCAACAATGCTTTCCGTCGAACTGATGCCCACGTCAGCCTTCCCACTACTCACCAGAACATCAGATGATACCGTGCTGGAGTAGGGCAACAGGGTCAGGTCGATACCTTGATCCTCGTACCAGTGTTTTTTTAACGCAACATACATACCAGTATGGTTGGTATTCGGTGTCCAATCAAGTGCAAGTTGCATCTTTGTAAGTGGCTTTGAACCGTGCGTGGTTGCTGTCATACTCCCTTTTTGTTGTATAAGAAATGCACCGACGATGGCAAGAATGAGTAATATTGGCAGTCCAATACTTAGCACAAGACGAGTACGAACGTTCATAAAAGGCTCCTTTCATCTGACTATTTCACGGTTGCGCCGTAATACCAGGGTAACGCGATACGTTCAAGCAACGACACAAAGCCAAAGAGTGCCAGGCTCAGCAGCGCGATTACAACAATAACCGCGAACACAAGAATAACCGAGTGCGAATTAAACGAGGTCTGCATGTAGATACCCAACCCTTGATACGCACCCACATATTCACCGAAAATTGCCCCAGTCACACTATACGTTGCGGCTATACGCAAACCAGAGAAGAACGAGGGCATCGCCCCAGGCAGACGCACAAACCAGAGCATTTGCCAGCGCGACGCCTTCATGCTCTGCATGAGTCGCACGAGATCAGGATCAGCACTCAACAGGCCATCGGCACACGCAACAGCGATTGGGAAGAAACAATAGAGTGTGACCACAAGCACCTTTGGGCCAAGATCGAAACCAAACCAGATTAGTAGAAGCGGTGCTAGAGCAATTATTGGAATGGTCTGCGACGTAACAATAAGCGGGTATACAGCGCGGCGAGCTAAAGGTGATACATCAATTAGTATCGCGAGCAATACGCCAAGAAGCGTTGCAGAGGCGAGGCCAAGCACCGTTTCTAACAATGTTTGCAGTGTGTGACCAGCGATTACATCCCAGTTCTCGAAAAGAGCCTGTACAATCGCCGTAGGTGCTGGTAAAACGGCGGTACTCACGCCTCCCGCATGTACAATGACTTCCCAGAGGGCAAACAGCGCAAAGACAAACACAAAGGCCGGGCCGTAGCTGGCAATATTCCGTATATACCTGTGTCCAGGCACAATAAAAGGTTGAGGTCGCGCATACATCATAACGCTTCTTCTTTCATAAGTAACTCAAGTAACTCCTGCTCTAAGCGTATTGCGGGTTCGAGAGAAAGCTGTTCACGCCGACGCGGACGTGGGAGATCGACGGAGACAACACGCAAGACACGAGCTGGTCGCGCACTCAATACGTAGACGCGGTCAGATAAGAGCAGGGCTTCACGTACATCATGCGTCACGAATAGGACGCTTGCGCGAATTGATTGCCACAAGTCGAGGAGCCACAGCTGTAACGAGAGCCGCGTCAGAGCATCAAGCGCACCAAACGGCTCATCCAGTAAGAGAAAGCTCGAATTGAAGAGGACGGTACGCAACAGAGCCACACGTTGCCGCATTCCCCCCGAAAGAGTCGCGGGATAATGCTGAGCGAAGTCGGCGAGGCCAAAGCGTTTGAGCAAGTCCCGCGCGTTATGCTGCGCCTGTCCGCGTGGCACACGACGTACATCCAGCCCTAACAACACGTTCTCCTCGACGGTACGCCAGGGCAGGAGCAGAGGTTGTTGCGGCATATAACCCGACAAACCTGCTCGCTTGCCATTCGCAACACCGTCAATCACAATGGTGCCGTCTGTTGGTTCATCGACGCCTGCAACAATATTGAAAAGCGTGCTTTTGCCACAGCCGCTCGGCCCAATCAGCGTCACAAATTCGCCTCTAGCAACGGTCAGATCAATGGGCGCGAGTGCCTCGACTAGTTTGCGCCCACTATGATACGTTTTTGTGACGCCCTGTACAGATAATTTGAGTGAGTCCATAGCATCCCTCGTCTGCATACAACACATACAAAAAGCCGCAACCTCAGTAGAAAAGAGGTTGCGGCCTTAGAATTTGCATGAGACGCTGGAAGACCGTGACCGCTTTCCTACGCTGGTATTATCCAGAATCAGGTTCGAGGGTCAGCGACAAAGTATGCATGTCGCCTCTCAGCCCAACGGCTCCCCTAGCGGAAAGAATGTTTTCGGGTAGTGAAATGTTCAATGGTTCTTGTGTTATTCATAGTATATAGGATAGGCGCAGGAAAGTGCAAGGGCGCGTTTCCTCCATCATGTGGTAGGGTAACATCAAGGAATTAGTAGATAGAGCATCAAATGAAAGTGAGGCGAAGCAGGTTTTTGGTAGATTTTATTGTGTGATTACTCTATGTCTGTTTTCATCACGGAAACACGTATTTGAGCAATCAAGAAAAGAGGAGCGTACTCTATACCTCAAGGCATGCGTATGGACGCTAGGCTTGCCCGACGAATAGCTGCCAAAAGAAAAAAGCTTGACGAGTATAGGCCGTTGTCAGCCGCGACTGTCGCACGGCTACATGGGGTTTTCGCGTATTATTTACGTACAATAGCACTGCAATCGAAGGGAACATACTCACATTGGATCAGCAATCGAACGTGGCCTTGATCTTTACTATGAAACCTTGCTAAAAGTCGATGTATTCATTCCCAAAGATCGTCCGTTCGCAAAGCAAGAGGAGCAATATAACCGACAGACCATGCTGGTTAAAGGAACAAGACCATTTTTGTAACCTCTCCCGAAGACATTATCTTAAACAAGCTTGATCTGGGCCTTGCACCATTGGTTACAGGAACTTTTAGTTCCTGTAACCAATGGTGCAAAGAGCACCTGTAGACGTGGGACTCGCAGACATAAAAGAACGAAGAAACACACAAAAAGAGAAGAGGCATGTCAGCCTCTTCTCTTTTTGTAGTAGCCAGAACTAGCGACCAAGCAGGAACGCTAGCAAACTGCTTGCGGCAGGCGTTGCAGCGTTGATAATGAATTGGGCCGCAACAGTCAGCACAACCAGGGCGGCAGCCGCAAAGGTGATCGACGTGCTGAGGCCAATTGGCATCTTGAGACGGTCAAGTTTGAGCGGCGCATCAAAGTACATCGACTTGATGATACGTCCATAATAGACCAGCGAAACGATGCTATTGAGTAGCGCGACGATAACAAGCCAGTTCAGGCCAAGCCCCCAGGCGGTACTGAAGATGATGACCTTGCTCCAGAAGCCCGCGAGTGGTGGAATGCCAGCAAGCGAAGCCAGACACGCGGCAGTACACGCAGCCAGTAGTGGCGAACGACGCGCCAGCCCCCGGAAGTCTTCGATTTTGTCGCCACCCGTCAGATCGCCAAGCGCGATGATACCGGAGAACGCCCCCAGGTTTGTTACCACGTAGATCAGGATAAAGAACAGCACGGCGGCGTTGCCATCGGACTTGTTGCTGGCGAAACTAGCAACGAAGCCCACAAGGATATACCCCGCCTGCGCGATACTCGAATAGGCCATCATGCGTTTCGCATTGGTCTGCACAGCCGCGACAAAGTTGCCGAGCGTCATGGTCAGCACCGCGACAATCGAGATAACTACGACTAGCGATGTGAGATTGACCTGTCCAAGTCCACCATCGATGAAGACGCGGATAAGGGCCGCGAAGCCTGCCGCCTTTGAGCCAACCGAGAAAAACGCCGTTGCCGGCGTGGGCGACCCCTCGTAGATGTCGGGCGACCACATATGGAACGGAACCGCCGATATCTTGAAGCCGAAACCCGCAAGTATTAACACACCCGCGATAAGCTCCATCAGGTTGCCCTGTACAGAGGTAATCACGTTGCTTGTGTGCATTCCATTTTTAATCAACGTCGCGATACCCATGAGATCGGTTGTACCCGTGAGACCGTAGAGGAGAGCGAACCCGTAGAGTAGGATAGCCGATGACATCGCACCGAGTAGCACGTACTTTACAGCCGCCTCCGCCGATTTCTCGTTTGAGCGAATGAGGCCCGCCATCACGTATAGTGGAATACTCGTCAGTTCGAGCGAGATGTAAATGGTAATAAGCTCGGTTGTACTCGCCATCAGCATCATACCGACAACAGAGAACAGCATCAGCGTATAGAACTCACCATCAGCTTTCACGTACTTTTTGACGTACTCATATGATGCCAGAACCATCACAACGGCAATCAGTAAGAAGATAATCTTAAAGAACACAGCGTAGGAATCAACCGAAAGCATATTAGAAAAAGCATGGTTGGCGTGCGAGAAGTCCAGGATAAAGATTTGCGAAATCGTCAGCGCGACAGGCACGATTAAACCAATCAGTGCCGTCGCCGCCACAACGATGCGCCGTTTTGTAAACAAGTCTACCGTCATCACCACCAGAGCGAGCAGGGTCAGGCTCAACTCTGGTGAGAGCAAGTAGAGATCAGACAACTTGAGCATACAGGTACTCCCTACAGTAGTATCTCTCTACTTCACAAAAGCCAGGGCCGAGTGCATAAGCTGGCTCAAGCTTGGTGTAATTACGTTAATAAGGGCCGTTGGATAGATACCGACAAACACAATCACACCTGCAAGTGCGAAGAGCGGAATCAGTTCGCGTGGACTCGCGTCGGGCAACCAGTCCCATTTTTTGTTGAACGGGCCGTAGAAAACGCGTTTAATCATCCATAGTAGGTAGCTCGCAGTCAAAATCATGGTAAAGACGGAAACGATAGTGACGGCGGTCCAGATTTTGAAGCTTCCGGTAAAGACCATGTATTCCGCGACAAAACCAGCCAGCCCCGGCAAACCCAGCGAGGCGAGGGCCGCGAAGGTGAATAGAGTGGCAAGCATGGGCATTCGCTTGGCAACACCACCGAAGATCACGATTTCGCGTGTGTGCGCCTTATCGTAGATGACGCCGACACAGAAGAAGAGCAGGGCGGTGATAATGCCGTGACTGAACATCTGCACCGTCGCGCCCGTCAGAGCCGCCATGCGGAATGCCATATCGCCCGTGCCAGTGGCAGCCGCGACACCCAGCAGAATAATACCCATGTGGCTTACACTTGAGTACGCGATCAGCTTTTTCATGTCGCTCTGCACCAGACAGATACCCGCGCCATAGATGATGTTGATAACCGCGAGTACCGCTAGCACGCCCGAAAATTCGTGGGCGCCCTGCGGAAACAGTATCAGACAAAAACGAATCAAGCCATATGCGCCCATCTTGAGTAGGACGCCCGCCAGTATAACGCTAACTTCGGTTGGTGCGTCCGTATGCGCGTCAGGCAACCAGGTGTGCAGGGGAAACATCGGTATCTTCACCGCGAACGCCGCGAAGACGAGCAGAAACGCAATTAATTGCAAGCTCAATGTCACACCGATAAGCGGTATCTGTACACTTCCAACGAGCAAATGAGTCGAGAGATCAGTCAGTCGCGCCGAAGTCTGACCGGACTGCAAGTAGACGAAAATGAACCCTGCTAGCATGAAAACGCTCCCAAAGAACGTGTAAAGCAGGAACTTCCATGCTGAATAGATGCGGCCTGGCACACCATGCTTGATAGCATCGTTGCCCCAGATACCGATGAGCAGGAACATCGGCGCTAGCTCCACTTCCCAGAATAGGAAGAACAGGAACAGGTCGAGCGAGACAAAGACGCCCATAACGCCCGACTCAAGCAACAGAATCAGAGCCAGGTATTCCTTGACGCGCGTCTTCTCCCAGCCACCGATTACAGCAAGCATGGTGATAAGCGCGTTCAGAACAACCAACGGCAGACTCAGACCATCAACACCCACAAAGTAGTGAATATTGAAGTGAAACGAACCCGCGTTAAAGTTAATCCATAATGCATCAAAGGAGTCGGGCAGATGCCTCAAGTCTCCAAAGTTGCTGAAGCCGCCATCGCTCAAGATACGAAAGAACATGATAATCGAAAGCGCGAACACGAGCGCGGAAAACACAAGCGCGACCCAACGCGCAATCTTGGTCGGGGTCGCATATACTCCTACAGCACCGATCACGGGCAGCAAGAGAATCCAGGTTATATCGTTTGTGAATATATTCACTGTCTTATTCCTCTATTTTGCCACGAAATTGACCAGCACAAGTGCAACCACCGTAAGAACCGCAACGCCGCCAAAGAAGCCAATCATATATGACTGCACTCTTCCAGTCTCGGTATAGCGAATGTCACGCCCCAGCGTTGTGACGAGACGAGCGACACCGTTGACGAGGCCATCGACAATATAGGTGTCAAACGCTTGCTCCACATGCGAGAGGCCAAGTACGCCGTACTTAATCAGCAGGTTGTAGAATTCATCAACATAGTAGCGATTGTAGAAAATGCGGTGCAGAGTTCGCAAGGCCGCGTTATTCTCTACGATAGTGTGCAGGCGTGCGGGATTCAGCCGTGCATACATAAAGTACGCGATCACCAAACCGACAAGCGATACCGCGATACCAACGTAGGTCAATGGGTCAGTAAACAGGCCAGCAACGTCAAGTGCTTCTCTCGCGCCCACATATGGAAAAAAGCCGAACCAGTAGCCGGCGATGATGGATGGAATTGCCAGCAGCAGCAACGGAATGGTCATCGTGCGTGGCGACTCTTTCGGATTGCCCACGCCGCGATAGGTGCCGCCCCACATGCCGCCATACTTGCCATCTGTGCCACCAAAGGCCAGAATGAAGGCACGCAACATATAGAACGCGGTAAGGCCAGACGTGCCAAGCGTGATAATAAACAACGCCCACTGTCCGCGTTGAGCCGTGAGTCCGATAATCGTCTCTTTACTGAAGAAGCCTGCGAGAAACGGGAAACCTGAGATTGACAGCGTAGCAATCAACCAGGTAAGTGCCGTAATCGGCATCTTAGGGCCGAGACCACCCATGAGACGCATATCCTGCACTTCTTTGTGTGTGGCATGGTGCAGTGAATGCAGCACACTACCAGCACCCAGGAAGAGCAGTGCTTTGAAAAACGCATGTGTGAACAGGTGGAACATACCGGGGCCTGTACTATAAATCGCCGCCGTTTCGGGGCCACCAAGACCAGAGACACCAAGTCCTACAAACATATAGCCAAGTTGACTGATCGTCGAGAAGGCCAGCACACGTTTGAAGTCGGACTGCACAAGCGCGATGGTCGCGGCAAAGAGTGCCGTGATACCGCCAACCCACGCGACTGTTAGGAGAGCAACGGGGCCAGCCGCCACAAAGAGCGGGAAGACACGCGCCACCATATAGACACCAGCAGCAACCATTGTCGCCGCGTGAATAAGTGCGCTGACAGGGGTAGGGCCTTCCATAGCGGAGGGCAACCAGACGTGGAGCGGCACCTGCGCGGACTTACCAATGGCACCACAAAATACCAGAATCATCGCGGTTGCCAGCAACCCCTGACTCATAACCTGTGGTGCTTTCACGAACAGCGTAGGAAAGTCGAACGTACCTGTATTGACGAAGAGAATCATGATACCGATGATGAAACCAACGTCACCAATACGATTTGTCACAAATGCCTGCATCGCCGCATTCGCGGGCGAGGGTCGCTGCTCCTCTGGCTTGGCCTTTTTGTTAATCCAGAAGCCAATTAGCAGGTACGAACTCAGACCAACCAGTTCCCAGCCAATGAAGATGACCAGAAAGTTCTGGGCAAACACGATAACAAGCATCGAGAAGGTGAAGAGGGCGAGGTATGCATAGAAACGCGCATAGCCAGCCGAGTCTTCCATATAACCCTGCGAGTAGAAATGTACCAGTAATGAGACCGTTGTCACCACCACCAGCATCGCCAGACCCAGCGTGTCTATATGAAAAGCAATGGTATAATCGCCAACTCCGCCCTTCTGTTTCAGCCAGTCATATGACCAGACAAACGCGCCCGTCTTTTGAAATGCTGTGTCTGAAAGCGAAGAGAGCAGGAGAAACCATGAGTAGATCGCGGCAAGCAACATAATGCCGATACCGACATAACCACTAACAATAGCACCAGCCGAGAGATGCGCGACTTTGGGGTCTTCGTCATCGTCTTCGCCATGATCGTCAAGGTTAGCTCCGTGTGCCGCCGCCGCCTGATCTTCGGCGTGTGCGGTAGCATCCTGTGCGCCATGTGCGACGGCGGCGGTGGTTACAGCAGGGACACTGGCGTAAGCGAGTTCCGCCCCGACGTGCGCCTCTTGTTCATGACCTTCGCCTTCATACGTATTATGTCCATCGTGTGTGGTTATCTGTACTTTTTTTGGACGGCTCGTCATATCCCAGACGCGCGTGCCAAACACAATAATCACGAAGGAGAGCAGTGGCGCGAATAAAATCAAACCAGAATATTGATACATTATGTTCACCACTTCATCATATCAATATCGCTAACATCCACGGTATTGCGTTTGCGGTAGATCGAGATAACCATAGCCAGCGCAACCGCCGCCTCTGCTGCCGCAACCGTAATAATGAAGATAGCGAAGATTTGTCCAGTCAAGAGGCCCGAATAGTTCACACCATTGGCATTGACATGGTTATAAAAAGAGAAAGCTACCATAGTGATGTTGACCGCATTCAGCATAATTTCAATACCCATAAGTACTGCTATCGCATTACGCTTCGCAATCGCGCCATACAGTCCAATACAAAAAAGCATGGCACCGAGAACTAGAAAATGATTGAGTGATAGTCCCATACCTGTTAGTCCTCCCGACCAATGACAATCGCGCCAACAATAGCAACGAGCAGCACGAGCGACGCAACCTCAAAAGGTAGCACGTAGCTATAGGATGAGGGGCTATAGAGAAGCTGCCCTATACGTACTACATTGCTCACGTTCCCCGGCAATGGACTCGACCCGCCAACAGTAGCGACAGCGTGCGAACTGTTCATTTCGGCGTAGATGATGCCGACACCAATAAGAATACTAACAATGGCTCCCAGCCACCACTGCTTACTCACGGGGTTTGTACTCTGTCCGCTCGTGACACGCGTCAACATGATGGCAAACAGGATAAGAATAGTGATTGCGCCAACGTAGATAAGAATCTGCACAATCGCGATAAATTCCGCGTTGAGCAAGAGATAGATACCTGCCGCCATCGCGAACACGATCACCAACGCCAACGCGCTGTGTACGATGTTGCGAAGGCCCACCACCGCCAATGCTGCTCCAATCAGGATCACAGCGACGATCCAGAAGACAAGGGTTGCAAAATCCATACGAAAATAACCCTCCGAGTGACATTAGATTGTAAATTCAAACCTCATAAAAAAAGAGTAGAAGAATATTACATCTTTGTTGAAAAGTTGCTTTATGTATTGTATCATCCACAGTACGGCATAAAAAAAACCGCACCAAAAGGTGAGAGCAATAGCGATATGTTCCCACTTGCGATTCTAGCAAAACAAACGTGTTGTGGCAAGAGGAAAAGGGACGTATTTCGGGCAGTTTTCTTACATCTGCACGCGAACAGAGCATCTTCAACAATTTCTTTGCACATTCTTGGACTTTTCTACTAGGTGTAATACGTTTCGGGAAAGCTTTCTGACGCACCTGCGTAACAAGGCCATGCATCCCATTGTGCCTACCAGACGTACTTATAATATCTAACTCTGTGCGTACTATGATATACTTTAGGGCAAGTACCTCAGCTATTCTTGGGAAATAAAAGGCACAAAATTAGTTATGAGCGCGACACACCA
>JBBQVS010000083.1:0-17470 GCA_038211295.1 Ktedonobacterales bacterium
AGGCCATTGAGAATTGGAAATGTAAAGATGAGATTGAATAAGTACCCTAGAGGACCTAATAACTGACCCACGAGTGTTTTCCTGCCTTCCTCGATCTAGTTACCCAGTTGTTCTGGGACGGGATCGTAGAGATTTCCATGATAAAATGGTTGACAACGCCCAATGCGTTTTGCGGTCATCCAGCCACCACGGAAAAATCCAAAACGTTCAATAGCCTCATACCCATAGTGCGAACATGAGGGCGTAAATCGACACGATGAGGGCAGGACCACCGACAGCGTGCGCTGATAGGCCCAGATAAGAGCCATCGCTATATATTTCACTATCTGCCTCTGTACTCACGCCTGTCTAGCTACTCAGTTCTGGCGAACCAAGCAACCGCGCCCGGCGTAGCAATGTAGTAATTTCATGTATGAGATCACGGAGGTCGGCATCAAGGACTTGATGCTTCACACTAATTACTACGTCCCAGCCGCCAGAAAGTTCATCTAAAGAAGGCCGAATGGCCTCACCAAGTAATCGTTTGATATGATTACGAACAACTGCACGTTTGGAGATACGTTTGCTGACCACAAAGCCAACGCGTACTCCTGCTTCACTGTTCGGCATCCACGCAAGTATAAGCAGCCGAGACGTTGTACTCCGTCCCTGCTGCCTCACTCGCTGGAAGTCGCTATTTTTTCGTAGGCGTAACGCCCGTTTGAGTGCCACAATACCGTTAAACGGTCAGGCTCCAGCGCCCTTTGGCGCGACGGGCCTTGATGACACGTTGCCCGTTGCGGGACGACATGCGCTTCAAGAAGCCATGTTCGCGTAGGCGCGGAATGCGCTTGGGTTGCCATGTACGTTTCATGTGCCGTTCTCTCTCCTCTGCTTAAAAGATATCCCGTAAATTATAGCGGTTTCTAGCGGTGCTGTCAAATTTTTTGGCGAACGGTACTCTCTTTTTGCTTGCTACCACCTTCTCGCGCCCAAAAAATAGTAAATTTGCACGCTTCTATTTATTATAGTTACTATTCAGGATAGGAGCCGTTCCTAGTTTACACAAGGGATAATTTGGTACATACTGCAAATTTTTATCTATTTTTACTTTAGCCTGTCCTTCTATGTGTGTACCCTTTTTATCCCCGAATATTCTTGAAAAACTTGTACTGTAGGGGAAGAACAAACATGCAGGTAAAACCGATGATGCCTGGGGGCATCAGCTCTCCACCCGTGACGCCACAAAACGGACGGTCACGTTCAAAGCTCTTATTGCTCTTTACACTCACCCTGATGCTCAGCGCGATCATGGGCTTCTACCAACTCGTTCCACAGAAAAAAGCTTATGCCGCCGCACCCGCCAACACTGCCGTCACAAGCTACAAGGAGGATAACGCGCACAGTGGCAACCACGCCACCGAGACTATCCTCAACACGAGCAATGTAAAACAGGCCCTCTTTGGCAAACGTGTCTCCTATCCGCTCGATGGACAGGTCTACGCGCAACCGCTCTTTTTGCCTAATATTGCTATTGCGGGCAGTAGTCACAATGTAGTTTTTGTGGCAACAGAGCATGATAGTGTCTATGCTTTCGATGCCGACCAGACAAGTGGCACCGCGCTCTGGCACACCAGTTTTATCAATCCGCCCTCGATAGTTTCGCCCTCGAACAATGACGTGTCATGCAATGACATGGTTCCTGAAAACGGTTTGAGCGGCACTCCTGTGATTGACCAGACGACAGGCACGCTCTATGTCGTTGTCCTGACGAAGGAGAGCGCGGGCCTGGTGTATCGACTGCACGCGCTGGATGTCACCACTGGCAACGACAAGGTGGGTAGTCCCACCGTTATCACCGCCAGCGTTGCGGGAACGGGTGCGGGTAGTGTGAACGGGCAGGTCGCATTCAACCCGCGTTACGAACGCCAACGCGCCAGTCCTATGCTTGTGAATGGTAAGCTCTACATCGCCTGGGGATCGTTCTGCGACAATGACCCCTATCACGGGTGGATTATGAGCTATTCCTACAATGGTTCAGCGTTCCAGCAACTCAATGTATATAACTCTACCGCGAACGCCTCGCGCGGTGGTCTCTGGGCAGCAGGTGGGGCGATGTCGGCCGATGCTGCGGGCAATATCTATTATGTCAGTGGCAACGGCACGTTCGATCTCGCTTCTGGTGGTGTCGATGCTGGTGATAGTTTTGTGAAGCTGAACGGCAACCTGCAACTACAGGATTACTTCACGCCGTTCAATCAGCAGTGCCTTGAGAACGAAGATGCTGACCTCGGCTCAGGTGGGCCACTCTTGCTCCCCGGACAAAACCGCTTCATTGGTGCGGGGAAAGAGGGACGCATCTACGTGGTCGATACAACGAATATGGGCCACTATAACACTATCGCCGATGTTTGCAACAATCAGGGAAGAACCGATGTAGACAAGATCGTACAGGAGTTGCCGTCATCGACCATTGGTGGCCTTTACAGCAACGCGACATTCTGGACAAATGCGAGTGGACAGCAGTTTGTGTATTTCGCTGGTTCCAACGATGGCGCGAAGGTCTTCCCGCTCATCAATGGCAAGCTTTCTACTGCGCCCACTTCAAGAACACCGGAGAATTTCGGCTTCACGGGTGGTAATCCCACTGTTTCTAGTAACAATGGTGCGGCAGGCACTGGCATTTTATGGACGCTTGACCCGACGCCTGCACTGCGTGCGTATGATGCGACCAATCTGGCGACAGAGTTGTACGCAAGCAACCAGAACACGGCGCGTGACGGACTGGACAGCTATGTGAAATTTACCGCGCCCACCATCGCCAATGGCGAAGTGTTTGTTGGCACAAAGAGCGCGTTATCGATCTTTGGCTTGCTGCCAGCACCCGTGCCAACGCCAACCGTGCCACCGACACAGACCGTTGTACCAACCGCGACAATTACGCCATTGCCATCGCCTCCACCGACGATTGCGTATAACAATATCGGTATCAGCGATGATGGCAATCGCGCCTCGGCCATCTTTGATAACGGCAACGCAAGCTACTCCGCGCAGGCATTGAGCGCGGCGGGTCTCGTGGCAGGTGGCGCGGCGTATGACGCGACGCGAACCGTAGTTTTCACCTGGCCCAACGTTTCTGCGGGTAAACTCGACAATTATCTCACAAATGGACAGGTATTGCCGATAACACCCGTTGCTAATGCCACGACTCTGGGCTTCCTGGGGTCAGCGAGTAACGGCCCGTCGAGTGGTACATCCACGATCACCTATACCGATGGCACAACGCAGCAGTTCACTCTCGGCTTCAGCGATTGGACGCTCAATGGGGGCAATATCGCAACTCTTGACTATGGCAACTCGATTGCCTACACCACTCAATACCGCAACAAGCCCAACGGTGCGGAAAACGTCAAAACCTACGTCTTCTATGCCAGCGTTGGCCTACAGGCAGGCAAGACTATCCGTAGCGTAACTCTGCCCACTGCGAGGCAGGGGCAGATGCACGTTTTCGCGGTTAGTACAAAAGTGCTGGCGACTCCTGTTCCTCTAGCCGACGTGCCATACAACAACGCTGGTATCAGCGATGACAGTAGCCCGTCCTCCGCGAACTTTGACGGTGGGGGCGCAAGCTATTCAACGCAGGCACTACGAGCTGCTGGCCTCAATGCCGGCGACAACGCGTTTGACCCGACCAGAACGATTGTCTTCACCTGGCCCGCCGTTCCTCCGGGTACAATCGACAACTACCAGACAAATGGGCAGGTATTGCCCGTGACGCCTGTTCCCAATGCCAGTATTCTCGCCTTCCTGGGGTCGGCGGATCATGGCCCGTCGAGTGGTACATCCACGATCACCTATACCGATGGCACAACGCAGCAGTTCACCCTCGGCTTCAGTGATTGGACGCTCAACGGGGGCAACACCACTGCACTGGCGTTTGGCAACACCATTGCCTACACCAGTCAGTACCGTAACAGACCCAACGGGGTGGAAAACGTCAAAACTTACGTCTTCTATGTCAGCGTAAACCTGCAAACTGGCAAGACTGTGCGTAGCGTAACGTTGCCAGCGGCCACAAAGGGACAAATGCACGTCTTCGCGGTTACAACTAAATAGAAACATGTCCATATAACAAAGCACCATGAGAATACAGGGCGGGTGTGTAACGGGGCTTTTCTCCGTCATACACCCGCCCTGTGTTCGTTCGAGGAGACTTTCGTGGTCTTCTCTGCGTATATATGAGAAAATAGAAACAAATTTGCAAGGGGAAAATATGACACGCGATAAACTTCTCTTTCTCTTCTATGTACTTTTTTTTACCGCGATCTTGAGTAGTTGCGCCTCTTCACCGCCAACGGGAGGTACATCTACGCCAACGATTAGTACGCAACAAACGCCGACAGCCATAGCTAGCCCAGCACAAACGCCAACCCCGACAGTAAGTGGCCTCGAAGGATGCGCCACAGCTCTCGCGACCAACTTTTATCAGGCCATTAAAGATAAGAACAACCAGAAAGCATACACATATCTCGCGCCCTCAGCCACTGGTGCGGACGGGCAAAAGCTCACCTATGCCACATTTACGCAACTCGTGGCCTCGTCGGAGATCGCGAACAAAGCATTCACGATGACCATTGGTGGCTTTACGCAGAGTCCACCGACGATAGTTACAACAATAGACAATGGGCAGTTGCGCTATCACTCGCATCTTGGCGTTATCAGCACAGGCACTACATGCAGCATTAGCTCGCTGGATAGAGTGTAATTGGCTTGACAGGAGAAGGGCAAGAGGAGCATGACGCGGCTTGTCCGCGTCATGCTCCTCTTATAATATGTAGAATTGTAGTCTTATCTCTTCCCTCTCACAGCCATCACCAGTTTTCGCATTTCGGGGCCACATAGTGTCGCGAGAAACAGGGCAGCCGGCGCGATTGTCGCGATACCGTCGTGCTGTTGCAGGGCGTGGAGTAACCCGCTTGCTGGCACAAGAGGCACAACATAGCCACTACTGAGCGAGAGCAACGAGAACGCGAACGGAACCAGAAAGGCAAGACCCGCAAGCGTTTCGGGGGTGAGCCGTCGCCGCGCAATAAACAGCACGAAGCCCAGCAGCGCAACCGAAAAGAGCAGAGGTGTCAATGTTTGAATTGACGCCTGAAACGCAAAGAGTACAACCTGCCACACGCTCTGATACGTGGCACCACTCGATGTTGTGTGCCGTAAAAACACAAAGGGATCGCCGAAAAGTATACTACAGCAGAGCATCCAGACAGCGATGCCAAGCACGCCCAGCGTACCAAACGCGATCAGGTAGCTCTCGGTCTGAGCGCGTGAGTAGCGTTTTAGCCAGCCGATGGCGAACATAAACACGAGTAGCGAGAGAAACAGTGCCCAGCCATCATAACATGTCAGTGTTGCCAGGAGACTACACAGTGCCGTGCCAATCAGGGACGAGAGGCGGTTGTGACGTGACCATAGGAGGAAACAGCAGCATGTCATAGTCAGCGTTGTAATACACAGCCAATCGTTCATGGTCAACGTGTTGAGCATAAGCAGGGTTGGATTGAGGACAAAGAGCAACGTACCAATAAAGCTGGCGCGACTGTCCTGAGTGAGGCAACGCGCGGCGATAAAGACACATAGCGTGGATAGCAGGTAACACAGAGTCGCCGGTAGCATGATGCCTGTATGCAGGGATGTGCTACTCCACACGAACGGCAACGCAAGCAGGTGTGTAAGCGGCAACCATGCGCTCCATGCCTGAGTGAGTTGTAGCGAGCCATTCGCAAGTGTATGCGTGAAGTAGGCATACGTGCAGGAAGCGATGCTTACACTCAGCGCGATAAGCAGGACAGCGCGAAGCCAGGGGTCTTTATGTGTCGCCAGTCGGGAGCGGCGCAGGATCAGCAACTCCTGTGCGGTAAAGGCTGGTTTGTACTCGTGATTAAGCGTGTTCAGAGCCAGACGCACCGATGGAAATTGCGCCGAGTTCAAACGGTGTCGCTGCGGTTCTGGCACGGCGACACGGTTATGATGCTCGATGTGCTGGTTATGGTGGTGGTGTTGTAATGCGATACCGTCCTTCTCAAGAATGGTTGAGACTGCTTCGGCATCGAGTAGATGTAGCCCATGCTCCGTCTTCTCCCAGTAGTGGGGCTTCACGATAAGCTGGTACAGCGCGATACATGCAGCGACACTCATCAACAGCCAGTAGACGGGGATGAGCAGGGTCCACTTGACCAGTTGATAATGCTTGCGCCGAATACAGGCAAGCAGGTAGATGTACAGGTAAAAAAAGTTGCCGACGACCAGACAGACCATACCGATAGTAACAATTGGCGCGGGGAAAAGCGACCCATACGCGTTACCGATAAATGGGCGGAGTATCTGTGAGACAATCATCGCGAGCCACAACAACGGGTTGATGAAAAGAACCGCTGTTTTGCCGCCAATCATCAACTGCATCGACAAAAATTCGCGTACACGAAACTCGCGTGCGTAGTGCCAGGGTTCGCGCATATGTACAAGATACGTCTGCATGTACCCTTTAATCCAGCGCGAACGTTGCCGTAACCAGTTCTTTGTGCGCGAATTGGCCTCTTCATACGTAGTCGAGTCGAGCACAACCGTCTCCATTTTGAACCAGGCGAGCCGTAGCCCCAGGTCGCAATCTTCTGTAACGTTGAAGGGGTCCCAACCGCCCAAGGCGCGAATCATTTGAGTTGGGAAGTGATTCGAGGTGCCGCCAAGCGGAATCAAAAAGTGGGCCTTCTGCAATCCCGGTAATATCAGGTCGAACCAGAGCGAATATTCGGCGGTAAACCAGCGTGTCAGCAGGTTTTGATCGGGATTGTAAAAGTTAAGCTTGGCCTGCACACACGCGAGATTAGGCCCATGATTGGCGAAGGTCAACACAGCTTTCTTGAGTTGAAGCGGGTCAGGTACGTCCTCGGCATCGAAGATGACCACATATTGCCCCACTGATTGAATGAGGCCAAAATTGCAGGCGCGTGGCTTTGTGCGTGGGTTGCCCTCCGGCACGGTGACAATCTCGAAGTGTGACGGTAAATTCAGGTCAATGATGGCGTTGCGGGTCTCATCGTCGTCCTCTTCCGTCAAAAACAGAATTTGCAGTTTGTCGGTGGGATAGTCAAGCCCCTGCATCGCTTTGACAAACTGTGGTACAACACGCGCCTCTTTGTAAAGTGGACACAGAATAGTGTACATGGGCCATTCCGCGTTCCGCAGAGCTTCCAGCACATTGTTCGCAATCTGCTCCTCCGGCGAGTCGCGCACAATACTTAGCGCGAGTGCCACATCGAGAATAAGGTGGAGCAAGTAGGCAATCGTAATCACGGTCATTGTGACGATCAATATCTGCCTGCCATAGAAGATCATGCCCACAATCCACGCCAGCAGCAGCACAAGCAGCGTAATAGATTGCTTGCTAGTAATCACTTTGAGCGCGGAATATTTATAGCGAAACGGCGCATACGCCTGTACATTTTGTTTGCCAACTGTCACAACCTGCGATGCGTTGGTTGCATAGGCGTCCGCGATCTGCTGGTCACTCGCGGATTGCGAACGCGCCATCTGCTGCGTTAGCCATGCGCGATAGCGCGTCACTTGCTCATAAAGATATGCGTCCTGCTCTTCGCTGGTGGCGGGTAGAGCATTGGGGTCTGTATGAGAGAGCGTCCCCTCTAGCTGTTGTAAGCTCATCTGAAATCCTCTCCAAATACTACACGGTCTTCCTATCCTTTCTTTATCGTCTGCGCCGTATACTTCTACAGGGGCTATACTTTCCTGGTATTTTCGGTATAATAGGCGTAGAGTCAGAGAGGGTACAATTAGCCTCGATAAAGATTTTCATGCAACTATTTGCTGATTTTTACGTCTATCTTTCTAGGGTGTGTATTTCACCAGCAGTACCTTACAAATCGCACTAGCATAATTTTTTATTGCCGCGTCGTCATCCGTATAATATGGTCTATTTTTAAGAAAAGCTCATGCACCGCAAGGGGTATAGGGGGTACGTACAGCCATGCCGCAAGATAACTCAATATCAGGACAAGACACCCACCCATCAATACCTGTGGTTCCGACTAAGCATTATGAAAGCACACAAGAACGTAACGCAATCGCAGAGATGCATACCCGTTCTTTAGCGAAAGACACGCCGCTTCCCGCATCACTAAAACTTCCGATACCTTCACTAGCTCTAGAGGGAGACCTCTTCAAACGGCGTAAGCGGCTCTTACTCCATCACATCACGCGCAAAAATCTCCGTTTGACGCGCGACGATGAGCGACGAAAAGTCAATCGTCTCTGGCTCACGCTGGGCAGTACGATCATGTCACTGCTGGTTGTCGTGCTCTCGCTCAGTGGCGCGGGGGCGTATACCGCGTATCGCTTCTACAATGATACGCAAACAAAATATGTTCCGCGCGTCGCCACACTGCACGACCTGCTTCCCCGCGACAACCTCAAGATGTATGACAGCAAAGGCGTCTTTATCGGTGCGTTAACCGATCAAGGTATTCATACAAGCGTCGCGCTCGACCAGATTTCGCCTGATCTTATCAACGCGACCATAGCCACCGAAGACAAGAACTTCTGGTCAAACTCCGGCGTCGATATTTTACGTATCATACGGGCCGCCATCGACAATCTGCGTAGTGGACGCGTTGTAGAAGGTGGCAGTACGATTACGCAGCAGTTGATTAAGAATTTGATTGTCGGCAACGAGAGTACGTTTCTTCGTAAATTGCAGGAGATCGCGCTGACGCCGCAGGTAAACACCCGCTATACCAAGCGCGACATTTTGCAGATGTACCTCAACAGTATCTTTTATGGGCAACAGGCATACGGTATCGATGCCGCCGCGAATATCTACTTTGGCATCGATGATACGCAGGGTGGCCCCTCTGCCGCGTCACGGCTCGATCTTGCACAATCGGCGATGTTAGCTGGTCTTCCAAACTCGCCCGATGGTTACGCACCCGCCCGCCATCCGAAGGCCGCGATGAGCCGTTGTCAGATTGTGCTTGACATGATGGTGACTCAAGGCTACATCACCAAAGTACAGGCAATCGACGCGATGAAAGAGGTCAGAAGCCCCGGCTTCTTCAAGCCCGCCGCCGGCGTGACAAGCCGTGCGCCCCATTTTTTCAATTTTGTCTTAAAGCAGTTAAAGCAGACCTATCATCTTAAAGATGGTGACTTGTCGCGCTCGGACATGATTGTTTCCACGACGTTGGACATAGAGTTACAGAACAAGATTCAGAAGATCGCGCAACAGCATGTCGCGGAACTCTACACGACAGGCCACAACGTCAGTAATGCCGCCGAGGTGCTGATCGATTACCACACGGGCGCGATAATCTCGCTGCTGGGTAGTATCGACTATAATAACACCAGCATTGACGGGCAATTCGACGTAGCCACGCAGGGCTACCGTCAGCCTGGTTCATCGTTCAAACCTTATGTCTACGTCACCGCGTTTCAGCAGGGAGCGTCACCCGCGCAAGCCATCGCCGACACTCCTCTGACCATTCCACTGCCGGGGGCGGATCCGCCGACGTTCACGCCGGAAAACTACGATCTGCGCTATCACGGGCAGATGACACTGCGTTGTGCATTACAAAACTCATTGAACATTCCAGCTGTAAAAGTGTTACAACATGTTGGCATCGATAACGCGATGAAAATGGCGCACAACATGGGGATCAGCAGCTATGAAGGCACGCCCGGCTACTCGCTTGTCCTCGGCGGGCTGGGCGTGAAGCTGATTGACCATACATCGGCCTATGGCACATTCGCGAATAATGGTACGCGCGTCCCCTACTATGCTGTCAAAAAGGTTGTCTACGCGTCCACGCACCAGACGCATACGCATACCGTGGTCAAAGGGACGCGCGTCCTTAGTCCGCAACTCGCGTACATGATGACCAATGTTTTGAGTGACAATGAAAATCGCAAGCCGGAGTTTTACGACTGTAATGTTCTGCAACTCTTCTCGAACTCGCGCAACGATTGTTGGGCAGGTGACAGAGGAACGGTGCGACCAGCCGCAGCGAAGACGGGAACAACCAACGATTTCCGCGATAACTGGACAATGGGCTACACCACCGATTATGTAATGGGCGTGTGGGTTGGCAACGACAATAATACTCCTATGAATAATGTCCTTGGCGTTGATGGTGCTGCCCCCATCTGGCACGACGCGATGCTCGTTGCGGAACAGGGCCGCCCCATTCGCGATTTCGTCAATCCCGGCGGTTTGCAACAGGCGACGGTGACGTATCCCGATGGTGTGCGCTCAACTGACTGGTTCGTTCCCGGAACGGTGCCAGCGTTTGCACCAGTCGCGCCACCGCAGCCGCTCATCGTACCCATTGGCACAGGCACCCCCACGACAGGGCAGCCTAAGCCAATCGCGCCAACCGGCTATCCGTATTGTCCAAGCAACTTTAGCCTTGTCGCGCCGACACCCGCCAATAACACGGTCAATACAGGGTGGTGGTAGAGGCGTCACTACCCAACGTTCCATTGTGTTGCGTCACTTGTAGTAAAGAAACACAAGGTGAGGTACATAATGGATTTCAAAGGAAAAGTTGTTCTTGTTACAGGAGCGAGTCGCGGACTTGGGCGTGTCATCGCGCAAGACTTCGCGCAACAAGGGGCAAAGGTTGTACTGGTCGCACGCAATCTGGGGCCACTCGAAGAGGTAGAGGACGCAATTCTCGCGGCTGGCGGTGAAGCTCTCGCGGTCTCCGCCGATATTTCAGACTCCAACGCGGTGCAGGCCCTCGCGATGGAGGTGGGTATTACCTATGGACGGGTTGATATCATCGTCAACAACGCCGCCGTTGCCGTACTCAAACCAATGACCGAGATTTCGCGTGAAGAGTGGCAGCAAATGACAGGTGTCAACCTGCACGGCATGTTTCTGATAACACAGACTTTCCTTCCAGGAATGATCGAGCGCAAATCAGGCGTAATCATCAATATCTCAGCCGCGCTCGCTCGTAACGGTTATCCAAACCTCGCAGTGTATAGCGCGACAAAAGCTGGCGTCATCGCCTTTTCCGAAGCTCTCTCTAAAGAGGTGCGGAAACACGGCGTACAGGTCTACACCGTCTGCCCGCACGGTATCAACACAGACCTCTACAAAACACTGTTTGGAGCTGCTGACCCCGCGAAGATACTCGCCCCTCAGCGCGTCTCACAGGACGTACTCAAGGTAGCGGCAGGCGAGGGCGGCATCAGAAGCGGGCAAACGCTGGAGATATCGGTTGAAACAGCGAAATAAATAGTAACGAAACATACACATCGCACAAATTTCTGTGGCGACGTGTATGTTTCATCCCCTGAAATCTCCTGACTGTGCTACAATTGCAAGGAAACAGAAAACCGCAAGATGCAGTAGAGGAGACAAATGCATGGTAGCAGTTGGTGTGATCGGGAGTGGTGCATGGGGTACTACATTAGCTCTGCTTTTAGCACGCAAAGGCATCGAGACGACGCTATGGGAACATCATTCAGAGCGCGTGTCGGCGATGCGACAACACAACGAAAATACGTTTTTCCTTCCCTCGTTCACCTTTCCTCCTAGCCTTACAGTCACCTCAGATATCGCGGAAGCCACGAGTCAGAAAGATATGGTGCTATTGGTTACGCCCTCACAACGGATGCGCGAAAATTTGCGTCTACTCGTTCCCTATATCACGCAGGACACTATTCTGGTGAGTGCGAGTAAAGGTATCGAGATTAGCACACTCAAGCGCATGACGCAGGTTATCAGTGAGGAAGTACCTACGGCCCATACGCGCATTGCGGCTTTGAGCGGGCCAAATATCGCTCGCGAGGTTGCGGAAGAGAAGCCAACCGCCGCCGTTGTCGCTGCATATGACGTGCAGACTTCGCGTGAGGTGCAAAGCCTGTTAGGCAGTGGTCACTTTCGTATGTATACGACACAGGATGTGACGGGCGTTGAGTTGAGCGGTGCGCTGAAGAATATCATCGCGATTGGCGCGGGCTTCAACGATGGTATGGGCTATGGCGATAACGCGAAGGCCGCGTTTATCACGCGCGGCCTGGCGGAAATCTCGCGGTTGGGTATTGCGGCGGGAGCGCACCCGCTCACCTTCGCGGGACTCGCAGGCATTGGCGACCTGATCGCGACGTGCGCCAGTCCGTTGAGCCGTAACCAGCAACTTGGGCGGCGGCTCGCGGCGGGCGAAACGCTTGCGAACATTCTGCAATCGACTTATACCGTCGCGGAGGGCGTAACCACCACAAAGGCGGCCCTTCAACTGGCCGCGCACTATCAGGTCGATATGCCCATCACAACTCAGCTCAGTCATGTGCTTTTTGAGGGTCTTGATCCGCATCAGGCCGTACCTGAGTTGATGATGCGCGGCTCTAAAGGCGAGTTAGAATAACTCTTGTGTGCCTTGCGTTTCCAACAATATTTCGCGTCGTTCGCGCAAAAAGCTCGCGATTTTTTCCGGCGTCTCCTCGTCAAGTGCCATGTGTTTGAGTTCACCCAGCACGTGGCTCCATTGCTCTTTGGCAGGCAGATAGCGATTATCGCGCGCGACCAGGTCTTCAAAGATACGGCGTTCCAACTCGTGCCACGCGGAACGGTCTCGTCCGTCTAGTTCGCTGTCCTCTGGCACGTAGTCTTGATCGTTTGTGTTATTCGCAATACGCACATAGAGCGGCTCGAATGCTACACGTACCATCTCTTCCATTAAGGCAAGGTCGAGCGAGCCGGCATCGAAGCTGAGCGTCCCGATAAGGTGTACCTGCACGACAGGGTGTCGTTCAGCGTTGAGATACTTCACGCCCTCGCCGCGACAGTACCTTTCGAGCCGCGTATAGACCGCTTCCGGCCCATCAAGCCCATCAACGTGCAGATCGTATCGCACAAAAGGGCGGCGATTGCTATTGAGACGTTCGGCATGATGCACCCGTTCTTTGGCGGCGACGTCAATGATGCGTTCGGGGTTATCGGTATCAATGGTAACATAGTAGTAGCCGCGTGGCTCCCATTGAGACTCTTCCGCGCTACACGTCTCGGTTGAGCCGGGGTTGTATATCCATCCGTCGAATGTGTAGGGTTTGTGGACGTGACCGAGCGCGAGATAATCAACGCACTCGCGCAGAGGTTGAAAGTTCGCCATTGAAGGCAAGCCCTGAACACGCGCGACGATACCCTCAATTCCTGTATGCATCATTAGCAGACGGTACTCAATGCCATTCGCGTCTTCTGTAGCTCGTGCGTCGGTCATGGCCTGCACCATGCCCTCGATGCTTCGATTGGTTGCAGCTCCCTGCCAGGGTAGCCCATAAACGCGCAAATGTCCACCAACAAGGTCAACATGTGAGCCGCGCATCGTGTCCTGTTGCCACTGCGCTAGCACGGGTGCGCCGTCCTGCATAATTGGGGCCAGCATAACAATATACCCTTGATAGCACAGAAACTGTAGCCATGATGTACCATCTCGATAATAACTGCGGTCATGATTGCCTTCAATCGCAATAACCGGAATATTGCTATCTTTAAGCTTTTTCAATCCTTCAATGGCGTGAATAAGTGTCATTGCGTCAATCGCACGTTTATTGAAAAGATCGCCCGCGACCACCACAAAATCGACCCGTCGCTCTATCGCGTCGTCAACAATATCCCAGAACACACGACTGAAGTCGTTAAAGCGTTCATGCACTCCATACTGCTCAAAGCCAAGATGTGTGTCCGCCATATGAATAAAAGAAGCTCGCATACCGTGTCTCCAGATACCTCACTAGTAGAAGATCGTCCGTTCTCTTAACGCGGAGCCGGCCCCGTCACCCACCCGCGCACACTGGCAGCGGCAAGCACAAGCACGGCGATACTGTAGATCAAGATATCGAAACGTCTATTTTTACCATTGGTGGTGTACGTGAGGGCGACGGGCAGGGCGAAGACAACAATGCCACCATAGACGTAATGCAACCAGTATAGCCCCTGTCCCCCGCCGGGCTTCTGGCCCAGCAACACAAGGCTCACGCCTAGTAAGCCCTGAATTCCGCCCAGGATCGCGGTGATGTAGAGCGAGATGTGCCAGGGCCGATTGGCCTCAAGCTTTCTGAAGTAAAGAATGAGTCCCCAGACACCCGCGACGATGCCCGCCGTAAAAATCAAAAAGAAATTATAGCCGTGAATTGTAGCAACTGTGTCTAACACCTTATGCCCCCTTACCTGATTGTGCAGGTATTCTTTTTTAGAACGAAAAAATGGAAATGACTCAGAGGTATCGTCGTGGTCGCGAGCATGACACGGACGAGTGGATGTGGCGCGGGCAAGCTGCGCCACTACTATGCAGCATTCTACAAATTCACTTTGTTTCCAGTACCTGCCGCATGTACTCGCGCAGCGCGGGCGCGATGTCGGGACGTTTAAGGGCATAAGCAATATTTGTGGTCAACAGTCCAAGCGGATTACCTGTATCATAGCGTTCGCCCGCGAAACGGATGCCGAAGCAACGCCCCTCTTCTGCCTGCATTGCGAGCGCGTCCGTGATCTCTATCTCGCCGCGTTTACTTGGTGGGGTGCGCTCAAGCTTCTCGAAGATATCGGGGGTAAGCAGGTAACGACCAGCGACAGCTTGATCGGACGGTGCCTTCTCAATCGAGGGCTTCTCGACAAGGTGCGTCACCTGCACAACATCCGCGTTCAGTTCTCGCAGGGCGACAATTCCGTAAGAAGGAATCTGTTCGCTTGGCACAGTGAACAGCGACAGGACGGAACCATGGTGTTTTTCGTACACTTCAATCATTTGGGGGAAGCAAGGCGTTTCGGGTGCGACCAACTCGTCGCCGAGCATCACTAGAAATGGCTCGTCGCCAACAAGGTCTTTCGCACACAGGATGGCATGTCCCAGGCCAAGAGGCTCCGATTGACGCACGGAGACGTAGGACGCCAACGATTGTGTGCGGCGCAACTCTTCCAGCTCTTTACGCTTGCCCTTGCGCTCAAGTATGTGTTCCAGTTCAGGGAAGCTATCAAAATGGTCTTCAATCGCGCCCTTGCTGCGACTCACGACCAGAATAATTTCTTCAATCCCTGCGGCAACTGCCTCTTCAACCAGATACTGTACAACGGGCTTATCCACCAGTGGTAACATCTCTTTTGGCACAACCTTGCTTGCTGGCAAAACGCGCGTTCCCAGGCCCGCAATAGGCAGCACCGCTTTACGAATATGCATCTTTCTCTCCTGAACTCTATAGCTCAACCGTTTTTTTGTTGTAGCGAAGGTACTCTAACTACCAAAATACCCGTCAGTACCCCCTCTATTGTAGTTGATAACGTGGTACAGGTCAACGTAACCACGATAGGAACGCGGGGCATGGTGGAGGCTCGCACGCGCTATACCCGCTTACCCTCTTGCATGAAAGCAAGCATCTTGAAGATGGAATATACTATAAACAAAAAATAACAGGGTACTTTACAAAGGTGAGGGTGAGCATGGCAGTACAGGAAAGCTTAAACGTCACGAATGCTATCGAGGTGGAACACCTTGTAAAACGCTACGCGGCGGCGAAGGTGAACGCCGTCGATGATGTAACGTTCGCGGTCAAGCGTGGCGAGATTTTTGGACTATTAGGCCCCAATGGTGCAGGCAAAACAACCACCATCGGCGTGCTTACCACAAGCGTTGTTCCGTCAAGCGGCACGGTTCGCATCATGAATATCGATGTCGCGGCAGACCCGATGAGCGTAAAGCAGCGTATGGCGGTTGTTCCCCAGCAGAGCAATCTTGACCGTAGTCTGCGGGCGCGTGAGATTTTGACCTTCCACGCGATGTATCATGGTGTGCCAAAAGCCGAGCGTGAGGCGAGGGCCGACGAACTGTTACAGGAGCTAGGTCTGGCGGATCGCGGCAAAGATGTCGTGCGCCGCTACTCTGGCGGTATGGCGCAACGTCTGATGCTTGCCCGCTCTCTGATGCATTCGCCTGATGTACTGGTGCTAGATGAACCAACCAACAGCCTTGACCCACAGTCGCGCCTGTTTCTGTGGGATCGTATCCGCTCGCTCAACGCGCAGGGCGTCACGATTCTGCTGACAACGCACGATATGGATGAGGCGGATCAGTTGTGCGAGCGCATCGCGATTATGGATCACGGGCGTGTGCTGGTGCTGGATACGCCAACGGAGCTAAAGAAGATCGTTCCCGGCGGCACACGGCTCGAATTGCGCGTGCGAATGCCAGCGCGGGTTGTAGCTGACAAAGGAGTAGCAACGAGCGATCATTACGTCTTGAACTCTCTGCGCGAAATGACTGACGCTACCAGTGTTGAAGAGGTTCCCATCAAGGAGGAGGGAGCCGAGCATGATGTAACACTCTATCGGCTCTTCGCGGAAGACGCAAATGGGCTTATCGTGGGCGCGACACAGGCGGTGGGACGTATGGGCGCGGAGTTGCGCGACATGCGTATCGTCAAACCGAGTCTGGAAGACGTTTTCATTCACCTGACAGGAAGGAATTTACGGTAAATCATGAGTACCACAACACCCGTTCAAACAACATCGGTCACGTCTCCGACGCCACAGGTGAAGCGGCGCGAGGGACGTTTCGCGATAGCCACAACAGCGTTTCTGGCAATTTTACAACGCGATATCTCCGTAACGGGACGCGATTTTATCGCCTTCCTGCTGCAAGTATTGCTCCAACCATTGTTTTTTCTGTTTATCTTCGGCACGGTACTGCCCGCAATCGGTATCGCCAGGCAGGGCTTTGGCGCGTTGCTGCTGCCCGGCATCGTCGCGCTCACCGTGATTACTACCGCGATTCAGGGGGTTGCCCTGCCACTTGTACTCGATCTTGGGTTTGCACGCGAGATCGATGACCGCCTGCTTGCTCCGCTACCCGTGAGCCTTGTTGCGCTCGAAAAGGTCATTTTCGCCGCCATGCGCGGTCTCGTCGCTGGCGCGGTCATCTTTCCACTCGCGTATCTCATTCTCGGTAACGAATTTCAGGTACGCGCCGATGGTATCGGTGTGATTGTTCTCGTAATGATTTTGGCGGCGTTCGCGGGTGCGTCGCTTGGTATGACTATCGGAACACTTGTAAGACCGGAACAGATTGGTCTGATGTTCGCGCTGATTCTGACGCCCCTTCTGTTTACGGGGTGTGTGCAGTATCCCTGGGGAACGCTGGGCGTCCTCAAATGGTTCCAGATAGTCACGCTGTTCAATCCGCTTACCTATGCCTCCGAGGGGTTACGTTACGCAATGGTTCCGCACTTTCGCGGACAGGAATTACCAACGCTCTGGCTCGGTTGGGTCTTTCTGGGATTGAGCGCGACTATCGTTGTCTTCTTCGCTATCGGCCTTCAGACATTTCGGCGGCGTGTCGTAAATTAAACGGAATCGAATTACGTTAAAGTTTCCAATAAAAGTTGTGTGCAGCTAACTATTCGCATTTCTGCGAATAGTTAG
>JBBQVS010000084.1:0-16586 GCA_038211295.1 Ktedonobacterales bacterium
TGCCGAACCCGATGTCGAGCATCGAGAAGACGTGAAGCAGGTCAAGTGCCTCTGGAAACACGCCCGACCCTGCTTTGAGCACCTCGTGTTGCGTCTCTAGAGACGCCAGTCCGCAACTGCTCCCCACAAAAAAAGCGGGGATAGACGGGCGTTCACGCGTGGTTTTCTGCATTGCTCCTGCCATCGCTGCCCTCCTTCGTGCGCGAATGCACCAACCCTACGTGTTTCATGACGGCTTGCCCCACTTCCGACAACGTGAACGGCTTGGGGAAGCGGCAGTGTGCGCCCGCGAGTTGCCCACGCAACGTGTCAAAGCGTTCCGCCTCTTCGGTGAACAACCCGACACGACTTGCGGCAGAGTACGGGTGTTTTCGGATGCGGCGCGTGAGGTCGTAGCCGTTGATTTTGGGCAGGCGAACATCGAAGAGGAACAGATCGGGAACGCGTCGCGAAAGCGTGAGCCAGCGCATCATCTCGATGCCATGCGTGAAGGTGTACACCTCGAACGCGTGGCGTTGGAGGTGCATCGCCAGCATCTTGCATACCGTTGGGGAGTCATACACCACCACAACCAGCCCCGCCGAGACACCCTCTGTCGTGTCTGGATGGACGGGAGCAGGAGTGGGTTCAGGCAACACCCCTGTTGGCGTCTTGCCTCCCATTGAACGCAACAAGATTTTCCGTGCGTAGTACATTATCGTCCCCCCCTCTCAAAGAAGCGTCCAATATTCGGTAGACATGAGGGCCTGAGCTTCCTCGTGCTTGCCCTCGTGAACGAGCGCGAGAATGCGCTCAGCTCCTCGTTGCATTCGCGCAGTGATGCTGGCATGAGCGGCGACCATCGCTGGCCCACCCAGTCCTACATGTGCCGCTTGCTCGCGTAACGCTTGTTCCTCGCGAAAGCGAGCCACTTCGCTTGTGTTTTCTATGCCATTCATAAGTATAGTTATTCCTTTCTTACATGTATCCAAACATATTCACATTGCCAGTTATGGTAAAAACAACTGCACACTGCACTGGATCACCCATATATGGTTCTATCTGGGTAAAAACCTCATCAAGATGTTGACTATGCCGTTTTCGTCTCAATCCATCTTGTATTGTGAGGACTATCTAAACCTGACTATATACAACTTTTCCTATAACACAAATATGCTTGGAACATTGCAATGGTTCAACCATTAGTCTCTCTTGCCAAGAGTGCTGTATTCACATATACTATGTTCAAACAGCAACATAGAACCACTTCTATGAAGGGATGAAGAAGCATGTGTGCAGCCCAACTCTCATGGAAAGAACAAGGATTTCCTGCATTTGATACTGATCCAGACGGGTTTCCACGTCCAGGGCAAGTCATTCGATATTTTCGTAAGCTCAAGCTCAAGATAGATGGAAAACCCTGGACACAGCGCGATTTAGCCCAGGTCTTAGGAAAGCGAGAGTTAGCTGTCAGAGAAATGGAGCTTCGAGATATAGGCTTAAATGGTGTTCTTTGTCGGCGCTCCCTCGCTGAGCTATTTGCTATTCCGCCAATACTCCTGGGAGTTGCGACCATGCCAGAAATAGGGAACACGAACATGATTCCTTCGCCATGGTGGGTTCAGCAGGGGTTTCCTGCATTTGACGCTGGCTTAGACGGATTTCCCCGTCCAGGGCAAGTCATTCGACATTTTCGCAAGCTCAAGCTCAAGGCAGATAGCAAACCCTGGACACAGCGCGATTTAGCGCAGGTCTTAGACAAACAAGAACTTGCCGTTACATACCTAGAATTAAGGGATACCAGTTTGAACGATATTTCACGCAGAAGATTTCTTGCTCATCTTCTCGATATTCCTCCTCTTCTTTTGGGACTGGCAACACTTGTACAACCACAGAGTAAAAGTTTGCATGGTATGTCTGCACCAAAGTCCTTGACCGTCCTAGACCAGATCGACCTTGAAGAGGTCAGAGCTATGCTGACGGGTTTTTGGACACAAAATGCTGGAGCTTCTCAAGAGGTGTTTCTCACACTCGACGTGACATTGAAGCAATTATATGGGCGATATCCTACTACCTCATCCCATGAGCGTTTGGAGGTAGTGACCGCTCTGTGTGAATTACATATTCATGCAGCCAATCTCTTCCGGGACAGGGGGAAATTCAACAAATCGCTTGAACATTTAAGTAAAACAAAAGTTCTCAACACACTTCTGCAAGAAGACGAACTTCAAGCCGATGTGTTCTATAGACGTGGAGGACTCTACCTAGAAAAAGGGGATATTTCCCTCGCTTTAGAGGATTACCACTCAGCCGAACAGAAGTTGACCAACGTCTCTGCACCTCTTCAGGCGGCTGTGTTGCTTGAAACAGCCCTCTCGGAGGCCAGAATGGCGACTTCAAAACAACAATGCACAGCTATTTTGAAGAAGCTTGATCGAGCGGGTCGTATTATCAGAGTCGAACATACGGAAAGAGGGAGGGGAAAGTGGCCCTATCTTAGTGTTGACTTAGCACGCTACCACCTAGATCGAGCCGCAACATTGATCGTTGTTGGGGACTTAGAGGAGGCACAGCAGGAACTTAAGTTGCTTTCTTTTCCTCAACTCAAAGGAAGACGCTCCGTATATCATTTAATCTTACAAGCTCAGGCATGTTTTGGTTTGAGAGAGTACACGCAGTCAGCACTTTTGGTCGAAGAAGCACTGCCGCTAGCCCGTACCTTGCGTTCGCGTGTGAATTTGGAACGGATCAAAACACTCTATAAGCAGTTCCAACACACCTCTTTTCGGAACAATCCTGAAGTCGGGCGTCTGGGATATTTGCTCTTTCATACATGAGATATACAACAAGATTGTTATGCCATAAAATAGAATGTTTTCCGGCAGGTTTCTTTGCAGAAAGGAGTTTCATTTGCATTTATCTATTTCCTCTGAGACACCTATCGACTTGCAAATGCATACGACGTACAGTGATGGGCGTTGGTCAGCAGAACAGCTTTTCGAGTACCTCGCAGAAGCCGGTTTTGGTCTCGTTGCAGTCACAGATCATGACCGTGTGGATACAGTGGAGAGCATTCAACACCTGGGTACTCAAAAACAGGTGCCAGTTCTAGCCGCCGTGGAGATCAGCGCACAGTTTCATGGTAAGATGGTTGATGTCCTCTGTTTTGGATTTGATCCTCGTGATAAGGCGTTACGAGCTATCGCAGATGATGTTCGACAACGCCAGAAGGACAATGCAGAGCAGGTATATGAGGAACTCCAGCACCGAGGCCATCACTTTCCACGTCCTCATCATCTGCGTGTGGCGGGCGATTGTGGCACTCTGCTGCTCAAACAGGGCATCGTCCCGGATTGGTCAAGCGCATTGGCATTGTTGACCGATGCTGGCTATCGAGAAATAAAAGCAGAGATGCGCCAAACGGTTGAGGTGACACATCGGAGTAAAGGGGTTGCCCTAATCGCGCACCCTGGTCGTGGTCTGCAAGAGCCACAAGAATTTACCAATTACACGCCGGAATTGCTTGACCAAGTGCGGGCAGAAATTCCGCTTGATGGCATCGAAGTCTACTACCCGACACACTCTCCAGAACAAGTGGAAACGTATCTGGAGTATGCAAAGCTTCATGATTTGCTGATTAGTGCTGGCTCAGACTCGCACGGCCCTCCTGGTCGTATGCCAATCAAGTATCGTGCCGAGTTATGCCAACGCCTCCTTGAACGTGTAGGTATTCATGTGAAATAAGCCAGGACAGTAGAACTTGCTCAAAACTATAGTACATTCACTAGGAAATATCTGGGGCATGGTATACTAAAAATGTGCGAAAAGTATTCTCTGCATTCTATGCAGAGAGAATGTCAAGCTTGAATAAAGACAATAAAAGGAGCCTTTATGCAATCCCATGTACCTGCATCCGCGAGTTCCGCACGCGCCCATGAGCCACAGACCTATATTCCCTGGTGGGACGAACTCTCCCCCACAGTTCTGACAGAGCTTACGCTACCCGCGCTAGAAACTATTGAGACACAGATGTTTGATGTAGTCGTTATCGGGGGCGGAGTCGCTGGCCTGAGCGCGGCTGTTAGTGCGCGAACGTCGGGAGCGCGGGTGCTGGTGCTTGAGCGCGATAGTATGCTTGGCTATGGCGCGACGGGACGCAATGCTGGTATTTTGAGCGCGGGCGTCAATATGCATATCGCGGACTTGCCCGTAGAGAGTTCGGGGGCAGCATTCTGGCCCGAAACTACGCGCGTTCTGCTCTCGCTTGTCGAGGAAGCGGCAAAGCCTGACAGCATACTTTTAGCGCATCTCACCGGCTCAATCAATCTCGCGGAAAGTCGGCACGCTGCGAAAAAGCTTGCACGCGAGGCACAGATACGAAGCGAGGCCGGCCTACAGGCGGAAATATGGTCGGAACAAGAGGCGCGTCAGCGCATAGCCGAACTGACACAGGGACGCCTCGACTCACACTCCGTTGTGGGGGCGTTATGGCTTCCCCAAGAGGGACGCATTCACCCTCTTACGCTACTGGCCCACCTCGCGCGACAGGCTCGTATCGGCGGTGTGCAGCTTGTCGGGCAAGCTTCAGTCATGGCGACAAAAGAAGTCGCGGAAAGCACAGGGCATCACTGGCAGCTTACACTTGCCAACGGAGCAACGTTCACTGCAAAAGGGCTTATTCGCGCGACGGGGCCGACAGCTGAGCCGAATGCCCGTATCTATGCGCTCGCCTTCGCGGTAGAGCTACCCGACACATTCCCACTCTTTTGGGATGCCGCTCCGTACACTTACGCCGACTTTCGCCCCGGTAATGGACGCCTTACCGTAAGTGGGGGGCGGTACGGACGCGCGGGCGTGATACATCATGACGCGACGTACTACAAACATCTGGTGGATGCAGCACAACGCTGGCTACCAGAACTCGCGGGTCAGGAGCCGCGCTATGCCTGGGGTGTAGACCTGAATGTGACAGCAGATATGATTCCCGAATTGCACACGCTGGGAAGCACCGCCCCCGGTCTCTCAGTTGATGGCCTGGGTGCGCTCGGTGTCCTTCCAGGCATTGTGCTGGGCAAACAAGCTGGACAAACAATCCTAGCACACCTGTAAAACAAAAGACGCTCCTCCACTGCTGTGTAGCATGTGGAGGAGCGTCTTTTGTTTTATTTTCGCGCTGAGAGCGCGAACGCTCTATCACCAGTGAGACCCCCTTTGAAGCTAAAGGGTTTCTGATTTTTAAGCTTTAACGCGCTTGCATCAACTGTCAATTCCACCGAAGGAACGTAGCCGCCCTGTTTCTGCACCATCAATGTATAGGGTGCCTGTCCCACAATGTTCGTTACAACGTGCGGCACATACCACGACAGCGAAATGTAGGAGATGCAGTTTTTCGGTGTCTCGGTCAAGCCGCCCCACATGGTATGTCCGGGGAGGTCGCTGGTCTGATTAGTGGGTGCGCCAAGCGCGTTAACAGTCCACGCCTGTTGAAACCCACGCGCCCCCAATTGATAATCTCCATTGGGACAATTTCGCGCATCGCTCGGAAAGTAGTTGTTATACTGACTGCATCCCGTTGGAACCGCCCCCGCCCCTTTGGGTGGTGCTCCGGTAACTGGCGCCGTAGATGTAGGCGTAGGATCAGGATTACACAAAACTTGCCCTGTGTCAAAACCATTACCGGAAAGCAGTTGTGCGTTCTGTGGCGCATAGACGCGAATATAATTAGCATAGGTGTCGAAACCATAGACCGGCCCCGTTTGCTGATAATCGAGCGTGATTGTCAGATTGTGCGTCGCCCCACCCTGGGCATCAAGCACAACATCGTCATGCTCAGTAGTATGCACATACTGGCTCGCCTTGCTGATGCTGATGTTTGCCTGCACTACCGCGAAACCATCCTGTTTCGCGAAGCTATCAGTCGCACCTGCATAACCATGATCGAGTAGCCACTGCTCCGCCTGTGTGTTGGTGAAGTATATCTCTAGATCACGCGACTGAATATCCTTTACGGCCCCTTTGATAATGTTCAACAACTGGCTTGTTGGCAGGTGACGCACGCGGTCAAGCAACATCTTGCCAACCAGTGAGGTAAAGGCTTTACGCGCCGCGTGACTGCTGTCATTGCTCTTCTGATGCTCTACCGCGATGGCACTATAGTCTTGCTGATAATAGTGCAACCGCTCTTCAAGGTTTTTCGAGGTAATCGTCTCGTTGTACTCCGCGACATGAATAGGGCCGGTTACATCCAGAATATGCCCGATGAAGGTAGGAGTAAATGAGATATCGCCATCGACGGGGCCACCGCCCTCATCTTGAAAGACCTGCATACTCATACGGGCAGTTGTGGGATAGTCGCCGGAAAGATTGGAGTCGCGCAAGCCCCAGTTGCCAAAATTCATCCAACTGTTATACGCGGGTGGTGCCTGCCGACCCAACTCTACCCCATTGCCAGCATAGTCCAGCAGCGCGACATCACGCAGGCCAAAGGGGGCCATACGCCCGTCCTGAAGCTGTAACACCCCATATTGTCCTGTGAAGCCGCCACTTGGACGTAGTTCCGCGCGATCAAGCGTCTGTACCAGAAAGCGGCGTTGCTGGCCAACACCAAGCAACCACGAGACAAGCCCAACCATGTCTTGCCCTTGCGCCAACAACTCTTGTGCCTTCGGTAACTGACCCAAAAGGCTCATCAGTTGCGTTTTCTGCTTGTCGCTAATCGGTACGTCTTTCATACGTACTTGGCTCATCTGTGTACGGATGTCATTTATATAATATTGGGCATGAATAAGCACGCCATCGATAGCGGCAATATCGGCAACGCTAACAAGCGGCTTGGTTACGCCGGTAGCGTTGGCAAGCGGTGAACTATGAATAAGACCAGCACTCATAACCGCAACACCACTCACCTCTTGCCCCATTTTCGATACGTCGAGCGCGACCTGTACAAGGTGCCGCGCCATCAACAGCTTGTTAGCATAGTCCGGCGAAAACTCCTGTAATGTCGAAAGCACATCAGCGCGGTTAGTAAGGTCTTGCAATTGTAAGAAGTCGTCTTCAGCAAGCCGAAACTCGTTTTGCGCCTGCCGAAGCTTCTTCGCGTCCAGAGCCGCAGTGGGATCACTCTTCGAGACTGGCAAGAGTGTTTTGACATTGAGTAGGTGGTTCACACCATCGAGCGCGACACCACGCACATTGTTATACACACTGTACGTAGCCAAACCAGCTCCAAGTGGGACAAGCACACCGAGCAAGACGATCACGACCAACGCGACACTGAGAATTTGATACAGGCTTCTACGCTGCTTCGTCTGCATCAGCATATCATGCAGACGGCGTTTACGAACAATGCGGCGTTGTGGCCCCGTCTTGCCCGTATGTAGTTTATATGGGGATGTGTTTTCTTCTTGCACAACCAGCTCAATCGCAAGCATCGGCGCAAGAACAGCAGTATCTACTGCTATTTGAACTGGTACTGTTTCGATAACCTCATTCTTCGTCGTCTCAAGCGCAATTATTTCTTCGCCACCATTATGCTCTACTAACGGTACAACCTCTCGTTGTTGAGAAACAGATTGTGCATAACTGAGTAGCGTTGGAAGAGCAATTGGAGGCGTAGCCTCTGGTTGTGAAGAAACAGGGAAAGCATAGCTAAGTGCCGTCGGGATAAGAATGCGCGGCACAGCCTCTACTTGCACAACAGCGGGTTGTGTATAACTGAGTAACGTTGGAATGGCAATAGCAGGCGTGGTACTTGGCCCCGCCGCCAAGTCACTATGCAGAGCCTCGATAGAAGTTTCTTCTACAGCTACAGGTTTTACATCATCATAGTCATCGAAGGTCGGACGCGGTGTTTCGGGCAGACTTAGAGAAGTTGACGGCTTCAGTGCCTCCGCAAGAACAAGCGAGGGTCGCTTCATCGTAATCTCATCTAGCTCTTCATCGTAAAGTGTCTGGCATTCTGCCGTCTCGTGCGGAGCAACGGCTTCCTGTGAAGAGGCGGATATAAGCGGTTCGGGCGCGTGATCAATTACATTCGAGGTCGGCAGAAGCGCACGAAAGCCCCATAGTCGCCCATCTCCATGGCGCATCAAGCACTTTTCCGCCATTGCAAGCAGACTCGTATCAGAAATAGTGTGCTGTTTCGCGATCTCTTCAATCGGCACATCTGTGGTAAAGTACGCGCTCACAGCGTCTTTATGCTTATTAAAACGTTTCTTCTGGCGTGCGTTCAGCTCTGTAATGTTGACCGCTTCCCAGTCAGTAATAGCATGTTTTCGGGCAGATGTAGAGTTTTTTATGCGTGTATCGAGCAAGGTTTTCCCCCCGCCAATGTCTATAACGCGGTACATATAAAAATAATAAGAGGTAGTATATCCTATTCTATACTACATGACGTAAGAAGAGGCAGGTTTGTCGCGCTTACATCGAAATTGGCTATTGTATCTATCTGCTTGTGTAAAGAGAGAAGTATGCGTGATGTGGGTAGCAAGCCCGTTTCCGAATATGCTACCCCGTGTGGCTTATATGCGTGCGGAGAGATCGTCAAGCTGGCTCTTCAGCTTGCGATTTTCTTCGCGCAGCTCATTGAGGTCTTTACGGAGCACTTTGAATTGCTCATCATCTCCATTGCTAGAACGAAGCGCGTAAGCAGAGACGCGCAATTGTCGTCTCACGGAGGGATGAAGTTCGTGACCGGCGACACGCTCCAACGACTCAATAGCGCGTTTATCATTGAATGAGGTCAGAGCCATCGCCGCAGCGAGTCGTACAAAGTACCATGTATCGTGTTCGATAACAGCACACAACGCATCTACCGCGCGTTGGCGGGCAGCTTCGCCATATTCGATGTAGCGGCGTCCAACCGACCCCAGACCACCCACAGCAGCAAAACGGAGAGTCGGCGCACTGTGCGGATCGTTCAGATAGCTCGCAATCTGGTCTACCACGCGATCTTCGCCCGACGCGCCAAGGCCGGCGAAGATACCACGTTGAACTATGTGTATCCATGATGGACGTTCGAGCAGGGAACTGAGCAGTTCGATACTACCCTCCGTTCGCGTCTTTCCTAGCGCGGCGGCGGCGGCAGCTTCTACGCGGTAACTGACATCGCCATTTTCAAGAATTGACCGCAAAGCGTGCGCGGAACGCAGGGCAAGCTCTGCCCGTTGTGGTGACTGGAATTTTCCCAATGCCTCGGCAATAGTGGCACGAGCGCGAGAAAAGCGCATCGGGTCAATCTGTGCCAGAGCCTGCACCAGCACGGTCTGCGCCTTCTCGTCATTCATTGTGCCAAGTGCTGATGCCGCCGCGACCCGCACGCCCCAGAAGGAGTCATTGAGCAGGGCCGTTTCGAGTGCTGTACGGCTCTCGTCGTCGTCTTTTCGACCCAGTGCTGCTGCCGCATCACCACGTCCCAGTGTATCGGGGTCATGCGCGAGCTGATAGCGCAACATCTTCGCGGATCGCTCAAAGGTTAGTGATTTGAGCAACCACCCTTCGGGGTCGAAGCGCACCATAAGCGGTTCACGTTCTAGGGGCAGGTAAAAGCTTTGTTCAACCTGCCCATCTTGGCCCACCAGCACACGCAAAGGAACTGTGCGCGTCTCCCTTGTCTGTTCGTCTGGCACGGCCTCGTCGGAGAGTAGTAGTGTAAAATCCAGATCGACGGGCGTCACGAAGCAAGGCGTCAGGTCGTCAATCTTCTGCGTCTGCTTGATAGTAACTTTTGCCAACTTCTGTTCGCTCTCCCACGTATAGCTGACCGCGAATTCTGGATAGCCCCCACTATATACCCATTGCTGGAAATACTGCGCGAGACTGCGACCCGTTGACTCCTCAAACGTGCGTTCGAGGTCTGCTGTGATAACCTCTTGCTCCCGGTAGCGCGTGAGATAGGTTTTGACTGCGCGTTTGAACGCTGCGTCACCAAGTTGATGACGCAGCATGTGCAACACCCATCCACCCTTCCCATACATGTGTGCATCAAATAACTCAAAACCATCATCGTGAAAAACGTGGTAAACAATCGGGCGGCGATAATGCTTGTCTTCGCCCATATACCAGTCTTTCTTCTCAAGCATAGCTTGCTTGAACTCATCGCGTCCAAGATCATGCTCTTTCCACATAATCTCGAAGTATGTAGCAAACCCCTCGTTGAGCCACCCGTTCGACCAATCGCGACAGGTCACAAGATCGCCGAACCACTGATGTGCCAGTTCGTGCGCGACAATAGGCACCATATCGGCATCAAGTGCAGCTTTTTGATCCATTAGAAGCATAAAACTGTGCGTTGTCGCGGTTGTATGCTCCATCGCGCCCGTGTATAGCTCAACCACCGTCTGGGCGTATTTACCATAGGGATACTCGACGCCAGTGAATTCCGAGAAGAATTGCATCATCTGCGGCGTTTTTCCCATCAACAAGGGGGCATCATCTTTACGGTCTTTGCGGACGTAATATGTGATGGGTATTCTTTTGTAGCTGTCTTCGATAACCGCGAAATCGCATACGACAAGCGAGACAAGATATGTCGCGTGTGGAATATCATGAAACCAGTGATGCGTTTTAGTTGCTCCGTTATCTTTGACATCTACCAGTGAACCATTTGAGACGGTCAGGAATTGCGCGGGAACGGTGACGATAATCTCGGTTGTGGCGCGGTCATTTGGCGCGTCGTGGCAGGGAAACCAGCTACTATGATAGCGCGGTTGCCCAAACGACCACGCCTGTATGGGGCGCGTCGGGTCTTCGAGCGTGGGTTTGACAAAGTGCAGGCCCGTGCGCGGTTTCGCTGAATAGGTCACGGCGACGGTGAAAAGCTCGCCATTGAAATAGACCCGATCCAGTGCTACACTCAGCTTCGCATCGGTACTTGTATAGGAAACAGGCTTTCCGTCTATCATGACCTGTTCGACTGAGAGTTCTACCGCGTCGAGTGTAATCGTTTTGACCTCTTCGTAGAGCGCGGCAAAGGTCGTATATGCGGTTCCGCTCACGGTCTCTTGCTCAAAATCGAGCGTCACGACCAGCTTGACGTGCCGCACGTCGGCAGGTCGATCTGGCGCGTAGTGCAAGGTATCGTCTGGTAACTCGAACGAGCGGGAGCGCGGAACAGGCGTCTGTTCGTGACCATTCATCAAAAAGAAACCGTAGCCATTGCCGATATCTATAGCGCGGTTGCAAGTATGCATCTTCTCTCTCCTCTAATATAGACCGTGTTGGAATACCCCTATCTTGTCACGATGGCAAGCAGACATGCAACTTCACAAGAGGGCGAGCCGTATACCCTCTTCATTGGTCTTACTCTTCTATGCTATTGTATATACAGAGTACAGAGCCAGGAAAGGGCTATCATGCGTACAACAATTCCCCGTATCAACAGGTTCTCACAGACTGTACGCTTTTTTCGCGTTTCGCGTCTGCTTTTATGGACAATCTGGGTAATCTATCGTGAGCGACGACGCGTCATTCGCGCTCGCGAGCGTGGCAATTATGAAGTACAACCAAATATTGAAGTGCTTATTCGTGTGCTTGTCGCCTTTCGTGTTGCGGCAATCAAGCTTGGCGTCTTGATGATTAAGCTGGGCCAGTTTCTTAGCTCGCGGGCCGACCTACTGCCAGATGAAGCTATCGCAGTTCTCGCCTCACTACAAGACGAGGTGCCACCCGCGCCATTTGAGCACGTGGTAAGCATCATCGAGTCCGAAACGGGTAAGCGAGTGGAACAGATTTTCAGCGTTCTGGAACGCGAATGTACCGCCGCTGCCTCGCTTGGACAGGTACATAAAGCAGTATTGCTCGCGACAGGCGAGACAGTTGCGGTAAAGATTCAGCGTCCAAATACCGACCAACTTGTGCGGATGGATTTAAGCACGCTGAAATTTGTAATTCGCGTCATCAATTTTTTCGTTGATACCACTGGCTTTATCGACCTCATGGGCATATACCGCGAGTTCAAACGCACCACCTATGAAGAGATTGATTATAAAGCGGAGGCGATGAACGCCAAACATTTCAAAGAGATGTTCAAAGACGACCCGACAATCTATATACCAGCTATGTACGATCAATATGTCACCCCGCACATGCTAGTCATTGAGTGGATTGACGGCATCAAAATCAATGATTATGTCGCGCTTGAAGCATTGGGTATCAGTCGGCTAGAGGTCGCTAAACGCACGGTAAGCGCATACTTCTACCAGTTTTTCGTGGAGGGCTTCTTCCACGCTGACCCGCACCCTGGCAACATCTTTGTCAAGAAGGGCGTCACCACGGCGGACGGCGGGCCGATAATTGCCTTTATTGACTTTGGAATGGTTGGCACACTCACCAAAGGCATGAAACAATCCCTCAAAGAGTTGTTTATCAGCTTTTTGTCGCGCAACTCACGCGCCCTCGTCAACGCGCTGGTCAAACTGGGCTTTGTGGGACAGGGGGCGAACATGATCGCGATTGAGCGCGGGATGTCGATGATGATGGAGCAATACTATGGTATGAGCCTCGGCGCGGTGCGTGAACTTGACATACCAGAAGTGGCGCAGGATGTCGAGCGGTTACTGTACGGGCAACCCTTCCAGATACCCGCTCAGTTCGCCTTCACTGGTCGCGCGATTAGCACACTCGGCGGCGTCTCAACTGGTCTCGCGCCAGAATTCAACTTTGTTGAAGTGGCAACACCCTACGCACGGAAATTTCTGGGGCTTGATAGCGAGGGCATAGGGCAGACGGTGCAGGAGTACCTGACGCAGGCACTCGATACTGGACGCACGTTGCTCGCACTCCCACGCGCCCTCGAACAGCTTATCAGCAAGCTTGAAACGGGCCAGGTCGAGGTCAAGCTGGCAGGTGATCGACCAAAGGATCGCATCCGTTTTCGCTTTGGTCGTAGTGGTGGGGGAGGAGGCGGCACTGGGAGCAACACGGCGGCAGGTGGCCTTGCGTGGTCGCTCATGTTCATCGCCGCGCTCGCTAGCGGCGTCTATCTCACAACGGCCCACCTGATGATTCCTGCATGGTTTTGTCTGGGATTAGCAGGCGTAACCATGCTGGGGCTGTTCGTGAAAAGGTAGTTCGAGTGTGCGCGAGGATGGCGGCGTGCTTATAGCAGCATCCATTCCTCGCCTGTATGTCGTACTTTCCCTTCGCGCTCCAATTTGAGCAGGTGCGCTTCGACAGAGTAACCCGCAAGTGTGTGCAGGCGCGGGTCTACATCAGCGTAAATGTGTTGTACCATCGCTGGAATTGTCGCCCCTGTTGGGAAAGTATGAAGGACCTCAAGTACCTGCTGTTCACGTTGCAGACGATGCGTGATGTACTCGGTGAGCTTTGCCTGCGGATTGGTAATCGTCGGGCCGTGCGCTGGCACCATCTCGGCGATATCTATGCCCTGCAAACGTTCTAGCGAGTTGAGATAGTCCAACATGTCACCCTCTGGTGGCGCGATAACCACCGTGCCAACGCTGGCGACAAGGTCGCCCGCGAAAAGGATACGTTGCCGCTCCATGAAATAGCTCAGATGGTCGAAGCGATGCCCCGGCGTGTGAATCGCGCGTAGGGTGTCCGTGCCTGCTGGAAATGTCATGCCATCCGGCACTTCTTCGTCAACTTCGGGCGTCCCCTCGCGATTAAACGCATAGATCGAGACACGCAACAGCTTGCGGAGCGCGAGCGCACCTCCAACATGATCGGGATGTCCATGTGTGATAAGAATACGCCGAATGCCCCCACGTTCCCCCCCCTCCTGAATGATTGCCTCTACGTGTTGCTGGTTGTCGTCCGCTGGATCAATAACCGTGGCACCCTCAACTCCGTCGCCAAATACGATTGTATTTGTACCTGGCCCCGTCATAATCGATGCATTGGGAGCCAGAATAATCGTATAGGGAGTATGTGGTATAGAATGTGTGTGAGGTTTTGCATCTGGCATTATAACTGTCGCTCCTTTGTCTGTAAGGCACTATTTCTTTACTGCCTCCAGCGAAAATCGGGATATTCGGGCAAAAAGACATATGTGGCCCCGTCCTGCTTTTTGAGAAGAGGAATATGGGTGGGGACATGCCGCGTTCTGGTCGCGTCTATCGCCTCCTGCACCGTCGCGAACGCGCAGAGGTCGCGCACCTGATGAAAGGTCGGGAAAGCAATGGGGAATATTCCCTGCTCAAACTGGGCAAGTGCTGTTTCGGGACGAATCCATACTCCATCGCTGGTCTCTAGATTGTCGTACAGTGCCTCCTGCTCTGCTGGTGCTACCGCCAGAAAAAAATGCGTATCGAAGCGTTTGGGCAAGCCTTCTGGCGTAATCCAGTGCGCGAAATAAGCCAGACTATTGAAAGCCAACACAAGCCCTTCCGCACGCGCCATCTCGACCAACGACCCTTTACGCTCGTTGAATGCCTGCCGATACCTCGCGTAGCGCGTCACCATTGCTTCGTTGACCGCCAACACCGTCCCCTCATGATACGCCAACAGGACGTTTGCCTCTTCAAAAAGTTCGCGAATAGCCGCCGCCCTTATCCCACTTCCCAGCGCGGTGCGACCTTCCGAGTCCGCACCCGACGGTGTTACCGCTTCATAGACGCCCTCGGTTCTCTCGGCAAGCGAGTCATCCGCCGAAGCGGAGCCGCCGGGAAATACGTAGATATCGGGCATGAACTCGCTCTGGACGACACGCCGCACCATGAATACCTCTATTCCACTACCCTCTTGCTCGATTGAACTATCACGCAGTAGCATCACGGTTGAAGCCAGACGTGGTTGAACTAGCATTTTTCTCTCCGCTCTCATCGTGCTATTCGACAGCATACATGCATAAATTCGATACGTTCCACCGTTCTTCATAGTACCATATGCTCATCGCTAAGAAGCACTGATAGGATTTGTTGTATGGTATACGTAGTGTTGCGTGCAAAAATCAGATACAATACAGAGAAATGGTGGCATAACGTATTTATGAGCGTACAATCGGCGGCACATATGGCAGCAACAACAGCATTACGCGTTGGGTTGATCGGCGATCCGGTAGCACATTCTTATTCTCCACGCATCCAACAGGCAGCGTTCGACACGCTTGGGATTGCCGCACGCTACGAACTCTGGCACACCCCAATGCATACGCTGCTTGAACGTATCCGCTCTTTGTGTAATGAAAACTATTTAGGGGCGAATGTCACCATTCCTTATAAAGAGACGGTGTTGCCACTTATGGACAAGGTTGACCCATTAGCAACGCGTATCGGGGCGGTCAACACGATTGTGCATCAGGATGGCTACCTACATGGCTACAACACGGACGCGCCGGGCCTCCTATTCGCGCTGTATGAACATGGGCTTGGCACAATGCAAGAAAACGGTAATATTCTGCTGAAAGAACATACCGCGATTTTGCTGGGAGCAGGTGGGGCGGCACGCGGCGCGGCTTTCGCGCTGGCGGGAGCGCACGTTGCTCAGCTCATCATCATCAATCGTAGTCTGGAACGCGCCCAGCTACTCGCAGCGGAAGTACAACAAACATATACTGGCCCTATCTTTAGTCTGAGCGACCCGGAATTTCTGCTACCAGGCACCTCTTCCCTGATTATCAACGCGACCTCTGTGGGAATGCATGATGAACAAACGCCCCTGCCCGCCGAAGTGCTTGCGCGTTTTGACCCTGATACCTTTGTCTACGATATGATTTATAACCCAACCCAGACGCAACTACTGTGTCAGGCGCGAACAATGGGCATGAGTGGCGCAAATGGCCTCTCTATGTTGCTACATCAAGGTGCGCTCGCTTTCACCCTGTGGACAGGAAAGCCCGCGCCACTGGATGCCATGCGCTCAAAACTTCTGTGAGCTAGTGCTATCATGCTTGCGTAAGCGAAAGTGTTGTAGAATGGGTCAAATTGTATACATGCAGCAAAGGAGCTTTTTTAGCATGAAACTTGTGACCTTCTCCACATCTAGCTTGCCCAAACCACATCTTGGCCTACTCCAGAATGATGAGGTACTCGATGTCGATCTCGCGGGACGCGCACTCAATCTTATGGTTCCTGATCAGATGCTCACCCTGATTGAGCAGCAGGAGCAAGGGCTACAAGCCTTGCAAGCACTGCTGACGAAAGCGGACGGGCGGCCATTTAGTCGGGTCAAAACGTTTAGCGACGTTGGAGCGGTTCATCAGGTGCAAGAGGTCAAGTTGCACGCGCCTATTCTACAACCGCGCAAAAACGTTTTTTGCATGGCGGTAAACTACGCGGAACACGCGAAGGAGACCGGTAGCATTCGTGGACAGGCCACGACACCGCCCGACGCTCCCATGATGTTTACCAAAGCCACAACAACCATCAATAGTCCTGATGAGCCATTCGTCATTGATCCCACCGTTTCCACACAGATCGACTGGGAGGTCGAGCTTGGTATCATCATTGGTAGGGGAGGCAAGCAGATCAGTGAAGCGGACGCTCTGACACATATTTTCGGCTATACCGTCATCAATGATATTACCGCGCGTGACCTTCAGGCCCGTCACAAGCAATTCTTTCTCGGTAAAAGTCTTGATCGCTCTTGCCCCATCGGGCCACTAATTGTTACCGCCGACGAGATTGCTGACCCACAACACCTCGCGCTGC